>NZ_CANLUG010000005.1:0-320076 GCF_947494225.1 uncultured Psychroserpens sp. | reverse complement strand
GTGGGAGAGTAGGTCGTCGCCTTTTTTGAAACCCTTTTCATATATATATGAAAAGGGTTTTTTGTTTTTTATATACTATATTGGGTAAAATTTATTTCAATTATTAGATGAGTATTAATGCCGAATTAGAACTAGCTTGGAGTTTTGTTAATAATACCGATAGAAACGTTTTTTTAACTGGAAAAGCTGGAACAGGTAAAACAACGTTCCTTCATAAGTTGAAAATGAACTCTTTGAAAAGAATGGTCGTTGTTGCCCCAACAGGAGTTGCTGCCATTAATGCAAAAGGAATTACAATTCACTCATTTTTTCAGGTTCCTTTCGGGCCAATTCTACCACATGATGATTTAAATAGTAAAACGGGTTTTAATAGAAAATTCAATAAAACAAAAATCAATATTATTAAATCTATTGATTTATTAATAATCGATGAGATTAGTATGGTAAGAGCAGATTTGCTCGATGCTATAGATAAAACACTAAGACGTTTTAGAAACCGAAATAAAGTATTTGGGGGCGTACAGTTATTAATGATTGGTGATTTACAGCAATTGGCGCCCGTTGTAAAAGAAAACGAATGGCAATTGCTAAAAACTCATTATAAAAACGCCTATTTTTTTAGCAGTTTGGCGTATCAGCAATGCAATGCTGTAACCATTGAATTAAGGCATATATATAGACAAGATAATCCAAAATTTATTAAAATCTTAAATGAAATAAGGAATAACACACTATCCAAATCTTCAATAAGTGAATTAAATAAACACTATAGACCAGATTTTACTCCTAATAAAGATGAAGGTTATATTTCATTGACTACACATAATAGTAAAGCTGAAAATACTAATATTTCAGAACTTGAAAATCTTGATGGTGAGCAAAGAGTTTATAAAGCTACTATTAAGGGTAAATTTCCTGAATTTTCATATCCAAATAAAGAAGAACTAGTACTCAAAGTTGGGGCACAAGTAATGTTTGTGAAAAATGACAGCTCAGTTGAGAAACGCTATTTTAATGGTAAAATTGGTAAAGTTATTCTTTTGGATGATAATGAAATTATAGTAAAATGCCCAGACGACGATTTTAATATTGTTACAACACCTGAAGAATGGGAAAATATTAATTATACTGTAAATAAGGAAACCAAAGTTATTACCGAAAATAGAATAGGAACATATACACAAATGCCTCTAAGGCTAGCATGGGCAATAACAATTCATAAAAGTCAAGGTTTAACATTTGAAAAGGCCATTATCGATGCAAAAGGTGCCTTCGCTCATGGACAAACCTATGTTGCACTTAGTAGATGTAAAAGTTTAGAAGGGTTAGTACTTAAAAGTAAAATAAGTGAAAATCAAGTAATCAATGATGCTAATATCAAATCTTTTACACAGTCTATAGAAGATAATCCTCCAAATGATATCACTTTGGAAAAATCTAAAATAGGATTTCAGCTCAATCTAATTTCAGAATTGTTCGATTATTATAATTTTTTGTATCCTGTTAATCGTATTCTAGATATTTATTATAACAATAAAGGAAGTATTGAAGGTGATTTAGAAGCGCCAGTGCAAATAATTAAGAAATCAATTACGGATTTATTGAAAGTGGCTAACGGATTTAAATTACAACTTTCGAAACTATCACTTGATAATCTGGTACCTGAAGAGAATAATATACTTCAAGAACGATTTATAAAAGCTATTGACTATTTTAAAAATCAAACACTTAATCATGTTTCTGAACCATATAAGAACTTAACGTTTTCAACAGATAATAAAGCCTTAGAAAAAGACATGAATAAACAATTTGATGCTTTTGAAGAACTATTGTCTAGTAAGCTGCTTTATTTCGAAGGTTTGAAGAAAGGGTTTAATGTGTCTAGCTTTTTAGAACTGAAGGCTAAATCTGTCTTTCTTGTAAAAGAACAACCTAAAAAAACAAGGAAATCTGTTATTGAAGGCACGACTAATATCGAGCTTTTTGAATTACTTCGTGAACTACGAAATACAATCGCTTTACGAGAGGATTTAATACATTATCAAATTTTTACTCAAAAAGCATTATACGAAATGTGTGAAAACTTGCCTACTAATAAAATGGAGCTTAATGCTGTAAATGGCATGGGGAAGGTGAGGGTTGAAAAATATGGAAATGATATTTTGAAAGTTATAAGGGCATATTGTGAAGATCATAATATTGAAACATCAGTTGATTTGGAGATTTTCGAAAAGCCTAAGTCAAAACGAAAAAAGGGAGATACAAAAAAAGAATCTTTAGCATTGTTTAAACTAGGAAAATCTATAGAATCTATTGCAGATGAGCGTGCATTAAATAGCAATACAATTTTGGGGCACTTAGCAAGTTTTATGTCAACTGGAGAGGTGAAGATTACAGATTTAATTTCAGAAGAACACTACAATGAATTAAAAGAAATTATACCAAAGCACAGCTTTGAAAACCTCTCAGATTTGAAGCATCAAATTGATGAAAAATATTCCTATGCTGAACTTAAGTTGGTATTAGAGGAACTGTCAAAATAAAAAGGCCTCATGAAATTTTATTGTCATGAAGCCTTATAATATATATTACAGTAATTTCTATGCTCTTATAACACCTCTAGAAATTACGATTTTCTGAATTTCAGAAGTACCTTCATAAATTTGAGTAATCTTAGCATCGCGCATCAAACGTTCAACGTGATATTCTTTTACGAAACCGTTTCCACCATGAATTTGAACGGCTTCAACAGTTTGTTCCATGGCTACTTTTGATGCATATAATTTCGCAACAGCACTAGACATATCATAATTATTTCCTTGATCTTTATCCCAAGCTGCTCTCATGACTAACATACGGGCCGCTTCTATTTCGGTATACATATCAGCTAATTTAAATGCTATAGCTTGATGATTGCATATTTCAGTTCCAAAAGCTTTACGTTCTTTAGAATATTTAAGAGCTAATTCATAAGCTCCAGAAGCAATACCCAAGGCCTGAGCTGCAATACCGATACGACCTCCAGACAACGTCTTCATTGCAAACTTAAATCCAAATCCATCTTCACCAATTCTATTCTCTTTAGGAACCTTTACATCATTAAACTGTAGTGTATGTGTATCACTTCCTCTTATACCTAATTTATCTTCTTTTGGTCCAATATCAAAACCTTCCATGCCTTTTTCAACAATAAATGCATTGATACCTCTGTGACCTTTTTCTCTGTCTGTTTGCGCAATAACAAGATATACTTCAGCACGACCACCATTTGTAATCCAGTTTTTGGTTCCATTAATCACATAATGATCACCTTTATCTATGGCTGTTGTGGCTTGAGACGTTGCATCACTACCTGCTTCCGGCTCACTTAAACAAAATGCTCCAATGCATTGTCCTGTGGCCAGTTTAGTTAAATGTTTTTGTTTCTGTTCTTCTGTACCAAAAGCCTCTAATCCATAACATACTAAAGAATTATTGACAGAAACCATTACAGATGCTGATGCATCAATTTTAGAAAGTTCCTCCATAATCAAAACATATGAAATTGCATCCATTCCGCTTCCACCATATTTTGGATCTACCATGATCCCCATAAAACCAAGCTCTCCCATTTTACGAACAATATCGTCCGGGAAAGTTTGTGTATTATCTCTCTCTATAACTCCAGGTAATAATTCGGTTTGTGCAAAATCACGAGCGGCATCGCGAATCATAAGATGTTCTTCGGTTAAACTAAAATCCATAGTATGTATAAATTATTGAATTGATAAAAAGTGAGTGCAAAGATAAGTCTTTATTAGTATATTTTCAATAAGGATTGCTATTTTTACTCAATATGATAAAATCTAAGTACAATGTTATTGGCGTTATGTCTGGAACATCTTTGGATGGAATTGATCTAGCCTATATTAAATTTGAGAACAATTCAAACTGGACATTTGAAATTCATGCTTCTGAAACCATTCCATATACCGATTCTTGGAAACAAAAATTGTCTAATCTTGTTACTTATAACTTAGAAGACCTTAAATTAATCGACAAGTTTTATACAATTCATTTATCTCATGTAATTAGGGATTTTATTCGGAAATATCAACTTAGTGATATTGATGCCATTTGTTCACATGGACATACAGCATTACATCAGCCCGAACAGCTATTTACTTATCAAATAGGAAATTTACCTAGCATATCATCATTAACGAATCATCTGGTAGTTTGTGATTTTAGAACTCAAGATGTTAGTTTAAATGGTCAAGGAGCTCCTTTAGTTCCAATAGGAGATAAACTGTTGTTCTCAGCGTATGATAGTTGTATTAACTTGGGAGGATTTGCAAATATATCCTCTGAAATTAACTCCGAAAGAATAGCCTACGATATTTGTCCGGTTAACATAGTCTTGAACCGATATGCTAATCTTTTAGGTTTTGATTATGACGACGGTGGAAAAATCGCAAAATCAGGAATACTTAATCAATCTCTATTACAACAGCTAAACAGCTTGGATTTTTACAAGCAAAAAGCACCAAAGTCGTTAGGGGTAGAATGGGTCGATAAACATCTATTCCCACTATTAGAAACTAGTCAATTGTCTGAAAGAGATATTCTAAGAACAATGATCGAACATATAGCCATTCAAATAAGTAATGTTATAAAAGTACATTCTGAAGTGCTTTTTACTGGAGGTGGAGTTTATAATAGTTTTCTCTTAGATCGAATTAGAACCTTAAAAGAGTTTAATCTAGTAAAACCATCTAATACCATAATAGAATATAAGGAAGCCCTGATATTTGGACTATTAGGAGTATTAAAACTAAGAGGAGAAACTAATTGTTTGTCTAGCGTTACGGGTGCAGATTACGATCATAGTTCAGGAGAAATTTATAATGTTTAAAATTATTGTAAAATTCTAATCTAGCGATTTTTAGTTTTTTATATTTGTTAAAGAATAACTAACTAATGAAGCCAGCAGATTCAAAATTGGTTTTTAGATCTTTTTTGAATGTTTGAGCGACATCTAAATCAACTGATAAAGTAAGAACTCTTAGATGAAAGAATTACTCCAAAAGTACGAAGACAAAGACCCTGAAATCATTTTTAATTGGAAAGACCCCGAAACAGAAGCCGAAGGCTGGACTGTAATAAACTCACTTCGTGGAGGTGCAGCTGGCGGTGGAACAAGAATGCGTAAGGGCTTAGATATGAATGAAGTTTTATCGTTAGCTAAAACTATGGAAGTTAAATTTACGGTTTCTGGTCCTGCCATTGGAGGCGCAAAATCTGGTATAAATTTCGACCCTAAAGACCCTCGTAAAAAAGGCGTTTTAGAACGTTGGTATAAAGCCGTATCTCCTTTATTAAAAAGTTATTACGGTACTGGTGGAGACCTCAATGTTGATGAAATACATGAAGTTATACCAATCACAGAAGAGAGTGGTGTTTGGCATCCTCAAGAGGGTGTTTTTGAAGGGCACTTTAGACCAACTCAAGCCGATAAAATTAATAGAATAGGACAATTACGTCATGGCGTAATTAAAGTTATTGAAAACCCTAAATATTCGCCAAGTGTTGCCAGAAAATATACAGTGGCAGATATGATAACCGGTTTTGGTGTCGCCGAAGCAGCAAGACACTTTTATGATGTTCAAGGTGATACAATTGTTGGTAAACGCGCCATTGTACAAGGTTTTGGTAATGTAGGTGCTGCTGCCGCTTTTTACTTGGCACAAATGGGTGCTAAAGTAGTAGGTATCATTGATATTGTTGGAGGTTTAATAAATGAAGAAGGATTTTCATTTGAGGAAATTACAAACCTTTATCTCGCAAAATCGGGTAATACTTTGGTAAGTGATAATCTCATTCCATTTTCAGAAATAAATGAAAAAATATGGTCTCTTAAAACCGAAATATTCGCCCCATGTGCAGCTTCTAGATTGATTACTCAAAATCAAATAGATCAAATGATTAATACAGGCTTAGAAGTCATTTCATGTGGTGCTAATGTGCCCTTTGCTGATAAAGAAATTTTCTTCGGAAGTATAATGGAGCATACCGATAACAAGGTAAGTTTAATTCCAGATTTTATTTCTAATTGTGGTATGGCAAGAGTTTTCGCCTACTTTATGGAACGTAGAGTGCAAATGACTGATGAAGCAATTTTTAATGATACTTCTGAAATTATTAGAAGAGCAATAGAAAAAGTTTACGAGAAAAATCAAGGAAAAACGGGAATTAGTGCATCTGCATTCGAAATTGCCCTTACGCAACTTATATAATACACAACCAGTATGGAAACAGTAATAATTTTAGTATTTGTATTTGGTTATTTAGCCATTACATTAGAACATAGTATTAAAATCGATAAACTTATACCGGCATTGGTAATGATGGCTATAAGTTGGGCATTAATCTCGCTCGGAATAGATTCGTTCTCGCAATGGTTTGATTCTGCTAATCATGGATTAGTGGATGGGTTTTCAGGATTAGAACACGAGAATAAGATGCATCTCATGGAGGAAACACTCCTTCATCATTTGGGTAAGACAGCCGAAATTTTGGTCTTTTTGCTTGGAGCGATGACTATTGTAGAAATTATTGATTATTTCGACGGATTTTCAACAATAAAAGGGTTCATTAAAACAAAAAGTAAAAAGAGAATACTCTGGATTTTTGCGATATTAGCGTTTATCCTTTCTGCAATAATAGATAACCTAACAGCCACGATAGTGCTAATTTCTATTTTGCAAAAAATTGTAAAAGATAGAAGTGTTAGAATATGGTATGCTGGTTTAATTATTATTGCTGCTAATGCAGGAGGGGCTTGGTCTCCAATAGGAGACGTGACAACCACAATGTTGTGGATTGGGAACAAAGTATCTGTTGGACATTTGTTTGGATATTTGTTTTTACCATCGCTCATATGTATGATCGTGCCAACATTTATAGCATCGTTTTTACCAGCATTTAAAGGTGATTTAGATATCGAGGAAGATTCAAATGATAAGCCTAAAAGTCGATTTAGCTCTACAATGCTATATTTAGGATTGGGTGCCATTGTATTTGTTCCTGTGTTTAAAGTGATTACACATCTACCACCTTATGTGGGTATGATGCTCTCTTTAGGGGTTGTAGCTATTTTTGCAGAAATTTACAGTAACTCTAAATTTAGTATTACTGAAATTAATAATGAAGAAAGTGAAGCGCATGCTCACCATAGTCCAGTTCATCACTCTTTATCTAAAATTGAGCTGCCGAGTATTCTATTTTTCCTTGGGATATTAATGGCCGTTGCTGCATTAGAATCTTTAGGAATCTTATTCAATTTTGCCGATTCTTTGCAGGACAATGTAAGTTTATTAGGAACAGAAATGGACGGCACAAGAGTTTCCGATTTAGTAGTGATATTACTTGGTATTGGTTCGGCCGTTATAGATAATGTTCCTTTAGTTGCCGCAAGTTTAGGAATGTTCTCTGAAGCAATGGATAATCAATTATGGCATTTTATTGCTTATTCCGCAGGAACAGGTGGAAGTATGTTAATTATTGGTTCAGCCGCTGGTGTTGTTGCCATGGGAATGGAAAAAATAGATTTTTTCTGGTATCTTAAAAAAATCTCTTGGCTAGCATTATTAGGGTTTTTAGCTGGGGCAGTTGTATTTTTATTTACGCGAACATTATTCTAAGAGTATACTTTAGGAAGAAAACAATCGTTATTACAATAGTTTAAAATTAATTTTCAATTTTATTAATATGATAATTCAAGATGGAGCAGAAGTAATTACTGATGCAGAATCAACCGAAAAAACATTATCCATTATAGAACTTATAAGTAGTGGAGGTACGGCAGGACAAGTCATCATTGCTCTGTTGTTTATTTTACTAATTGTTGCTATTTATATTTATTTTGAACGCCTTTTTGCAATTAAATCCGCATCTAAAGTAGATTCAAATTTCATGAATCAAATTAAAGATCATGTAAGTAATGGGAAAATAGATTCTGCCCAGATGTTATGTGCACAGGTAAATTCTCCAGTATCTCGACTAATAAACAAAGGAATTACTCGTATTGGAAAACCCTTAGAAGATATTAACACCGCAATTGAAAATGCTGGTCGCTTAGAAATTTATAGCCTTGAAAAAAATGTTAGTGTTTTAGCTACGATTTCTGGAGTTGCACCAATGATTGGATTCTTAGGTACAGTAATTGGTATGATATTGTCCATTTTTGAAATTGCCAATTCTGGTGGTCAAATCGATATAAAACAACTTTCAGATGGGTTATATACAGCAATGACAACAACCGTTGCCGGACTTATTGTTGGTATTGTAGCTTATATGTTTTATAACCATTTGGTAGTGAAGACAGATAAAGTAGTCTATCAAATGGAAGCCAATTCATTAGAATTTTTAGATCACTTAAACGAGCCTATTTAATGAATTTAAGAGGAAGAAATAAAGTAACACCAGAATTCAATATGTCGTCAATGACAGATATTGTATTCTTGTTATTGATCTTTTTTATGTTAGCGTCTACTTTGGTCACAACAAATGCAATTGATATTCTATTACCAAAAGCAAGTGGTAAAACAGAAAACAAAAGATCTGTAGCCGTAAGCATCAAAAAAGATTTAACCTATTATATAGACCAAAAACGAGTTGGTGAAAGTGTTCTAGAAAATGAATTAGTGGCAGCACTATCAAGTCAGGACGAACCAACTGTAGTGTTAAGAGCTGAAAAATCAGTGCCAGTAGAGAATGTCGTGAAAGTGATGGATATTGCTAATAGAAATAAGTTCAAAGTAATTTTGGCAGTTAAACCAAATAACTAAGGTGAAACGAAACCTAAAACCGTTTATATATATATAGGATTAGGTGTCGTTTTATTAGTAACGTTGTTTTATTTTAAATCCTTAACAGATAAAATACAGTACGATAATAGTGTTGACCTTGAATTACCAATAACAACACCTAACGATACGATACAAAACGATAATGTCGTTAATGTTCTTATAAAGGAAGATTTAAGCATTTATGTTGACAGTATTAAACGGGATATAAAAGACCTTGAAGGAATTTTGATTAACAGGGCTGTAAATGACAGTTTAACTATAGTTTTAGGAGCAGAAAAATCAGTGCCAGTATCAAATATCATTGATGTTATGACTGTGGCTAATAAGCATAAATTTAAAACCATATTGGCTGTTAAACCTGAAATGTAGCTGTTATAAACAAAAGTTTGGAATGAATCTTGTAAACTAACTAAATAGATTGTATAAATTGAAATAACCTCATGAAATACTTTGAAACCATACATGAACGAAATTCTGCAAAAGTCACAGCTTTGATTGTGGTCATTTTGCTATTGCTTTTATTTGTGGTTAGAGGTTGTGCATATCAAGATCCACCAATAGAATATGGAGTTGCTGTTAATTTTGGAAATTCGCCAGTAGGTACTGGGAATATCCAACCTACAAAACCTATAAAATCACAACCTGTAGAGGAAGTTGTTAAAAAGGAAACTCAGGCAGAAGAAACACAGCCAGAAAAACCTTCTGAAGCAAATAGTAAAGCAGAAGATGTTATGACTAATGAGTCTCCTGAGGCCATTGCAATAAAAAAAGCAAAAGAAGCAGAAGCTAAAGCGAAAGCCGAAGCTGAACGTCAGGAACAAATAAGAAAGGCTAAAGAGGAACAAAAAAGAAAAGAAGAACAAGCCAAAAAAGACAAATTAGATGCCTTAATTGGAGGCGTTAAAAATGCTGATGGCTCAGAAACTGGAGGCGAAGGCCCAGGTGACGGACCAGGCGATAAAGGTCAATTGAATGGAGATCCTTATGCTCCTAGTTATTTTGGTAAACCAGGAGATGGTTCTGGAGGTACAGGCTATGGCCTTAATGGTAGAGGAAGTGCAACCTACTCTAAAGTGCTACCAGACTGTCAAGAAGAAGGCCGTGTTGTTGTAGAAATTCATGTGAATCGCTCAGGAAAAGTGGTGAAAGCTATTCCTGGCAAAAGAGGAACTACAGGGGGCTCTTGCCTATATGAAGCTGCTAGAAAAACAGCTATGACACACAAATGGCCAGCCGATTCTAAAGCACCTACAACGCAAATAGGTTGGGTTAAAATAGACTTTACTTTAGGGAATTAATGAACTACCAAGATACAGTCAACTGGATGTTTAAGCAGTTACCTATGTATCAAAACCAAGGTAAGACTGCGTTTAAAAAAGACTTGTCTAATACCATTTGTTTAGCTAACTATTTAGGAAACCCGCATGATAAGTTTAAAAGCATACATGTGGCAGGAACCAATGGCAAAGGATCAACAAGCCATATGTTGGCTTCCGTATTACAAGAAGCAGGATATAACGTTGGTTTGTATACATCGCCTCATCTCAAAGATTTTAGAGAGCGCATAAAAATCAATGGTAAAGAGATAAGTAAACAATTTGTTATTGGATTTATTAGAAAGCACTCGTCTTTTTTTAAATTGAATAAACTCTCGTTTTTTGAAATGACCGTTGGAATGGCTTTCGATTATTTTGCAAAAAAAAAGGTAGACATAGCAATTATAGAAGTTGGACTAGGAGGTCGATTAGATTCCACGAATATCATAACACCAGAAATTTCTGTTATTACCAATATTGGTCTTGATCATACACAGTTTTTAGGAGAAACCTTAGAGGCTATTGCTAATGAAAAGGCAGGTATTATTAAACCCAATATCCCTGTTGTTATTGGTGAAACTCAGGTTGAAATCAAAAAACTGTTTAACAATATCGCTCATAAGAATGCATCAAAGATTCAATTTGCAGATCAAAATGAGAATAAAAATTATCATACAGATCTCAAAGGGAACTACCAGAAACACAATGTTAAAACTGCAGTACAGACTTTAAAAGTCCTCAATGAACTGCAATTTCCTGTTTCCGAAGTACATATTAAAAATGGATTGCTAAATGTTGTAAATAATACAGGTTTAAAGGGAAGATGGCAAGTGCTACAACAGCAACCCAAAATAGTATGTGATACCGCTCATAACAAGGAAGGACTTTTATATATTGTGAGTCAACTTAACGAAGAAATCTTTGAAACGTTGCATATAGTTTTTGGAGTTGTGAGCGATAAAGATTTAACCACAATTTTGCCATTACTGCCTAAAGATGCTGTTTATTATTTTTGTAAACCCAATATACCACGAGGCTTAGACGCTTCTAGTTTACAATCTCATTTTATTTCAAATGGGTTTAAAGGTTTAACTTACCCAAGTGTAAAAGCGGCAGTAGATGCGGCAGTTGCAAGTGCTACTTCGACAGATTTAATTTACATTGGTGGTAGCACATTTGTTGTTGCAGAGATAATATAAACTGCAAAAAATTGTATCTTTCAAATTCAATTTAATTTTTTAAAATGACAGAAATTATTAACCAAGTTTTTGCACTCGATTTGAAAATGAAAAAGGAGAATAATGATAGTGTGAAGCGATATGTAGATCGAATTTACCATGAATTTGAATCTATGGGATTTCAAATTGTAAACCCAATTGGACAATCCTATCGAAATGAAATGACAGATGTAGAAGCAAATATTTTAGGCAACTTAAACAAGAATTCTAAAATCACTAAAGTTTTGAAACCAGTTGTTTATAGAATTGAAAATAATGAAACCAGACTCCTTCAAAAAGGAATTGTAATTGTAGAATAACCTCAAATGAAAACCATAAACTTTGCTATAGATTTAGGTACAACTAATAGCCTCATTGCGAAATATGATGATGGTAATATCAAAATTTATAATAATCCGTTAGGATTAAAACAAACACTGCCATCTTGTATCGCTTTTCGCGGAAATAGAACCGTTATTGGTGATAAGGCACTTGACTATTTAGAAAAAGATGCTGAAAATATTTGTATGCTCTTCAAACGAAAAATGGGAACACAAGACACTTATTTTGTGCCATCTATCGATAAAGAAATGTCTCCAATAGAGTTGTCTTCACTTATCCTAAAAGAACTAAAAAACTTTGTTAACGATGAAGAATCTTTGGGGTCAGTCGTTATTACAATTCCGGCTTCTTTCGATACCATACAATCTAATGCCACAAAAAAAGCTGGTTATATGGCTGGTTTTAAGGAGGTTGTTTTGTTGCAAGAACCTATCGCTGCATGTTTGGCTTTTGCAAATACATCTCATATTGAAGTTGATGAAAAGCAAAATTGGATAGTTTATGATTTTGGAGGAGGAACCTTCGATGTCGCTCTGGTTGAGGTGAATGATAGAGAACTTAAAGTTACCGACAATTTAGGTGATAATTATCTAGGAGGAGCAGATTTTGATAACCTCATAGTTGAGCACTTAATTGTTCCGTTCATTGAAGAAAAACTTAAGTTAACGAATCTATGGAAAGATTTGAAGTCAAAAGAAAGTCAGTTTAAAGGGCTTTACTTTGAACTTCTAAAAATCGCAGAAGAAGCGAAAAAAGAGCTTTCTCATTATGAGGAAACCGAAATAGAATTAGATATTGATATCAATAACACCAATTTTTATGAACAATTTAGTATTAAACGCGAGCAATTTGAAGGGTTGATTTCGCCAAAAGTTGAGCAGACAATTGTGTTTATCCAGGATGTTATAAAAAATAATCAATTACTTAACTCTCAAATAGATCGTGTCATTTTAATTGGAGGAAGTACTTATGTGCCTTTGATTAAAAAGCGTATAGCCGAGGCTATTGGGGTTGAAGTTAATTCTAGTATTGATCCAACATCGGCTGTTGTTCATGGTGCTGCCTATTATGCTGGTTCCAAACCAGCATCCATTTTAAATGAGGTTGATGGTAAAGAAGAAAAGGAAGATTCTGGTAAAGAGTTACTTGATGTTAAATTGTTCTATGAGCAAAACACAAGGGATTTAGAAGAACTTCTTTCCGGAAAAATTAATTCTAAAGCGGTTAATAGTTTCAGAATTATGAGAAAAGATGGAGGTTATGATTCAGGCGTAAAAACTTTAGAAGACAGAGGGTTTTCTGAGTTTGTACCACTGTTAGAAGGACGACTAAATCAATTTAAAATTCAGTTATTAAACGAGGCGTTAGATGTCGTTAAAACGTTGGATTCTGTTTCTATAAATCAGGGCAGCTATAATGTTCAAGGGCAGCCATTACCTAACGATATTTGTATGGAAGTTGATGACTTAGATGCATCTGCCACACGACTTGAAAAGGTTTTTGCCAAAGGAAGTATTTTGCCCCTAAAGAAAAAAATATACAAGACCGCTTCAAAAACGATATTGCAACAATCAAAATCAAATTTGATTATCAATATTATTGAAGGAAAGTCTAAAGGTTTGCCAAGTTCTGGACTAAGTATTGGCTATATCGAGCTTTCAGGAAAAGATCTTAATGAAGATTTAATAAAAGGAACAGATATCGAAATTGAAATTGAAGTTACAGAATCTCGTGATTTAAAAATTAATATCTTTTTACAATCTTGTGATCAAGAGTTTAAAAATGTCTTTAGCGAATCAGAACGCGCCATTAGTATTAGTAAGATTAATATGGAAATTAATACGGTTTTAGGTGATGTAGAAGATCTTATAAAATCAAATAACTCAGAAGAGAATTTTGAATATTCTCAACAATTAGAAACCATTAGAGTAGGGCTTATAGAAACCCAAATAGCGGCTTCCCTTATAGATAACAATGATGTCTCGGATGCTAAATTTCAGCTGGATGATAAGAAACGAAAGTTAATTCAAGACTTTGATGATTTAACACGTAATAAAGTGATTGCCAGAGAAATTGAAGAGTATAGTGACACAAAATTAAGTTTGGAATATCATTTAAATAAGGAAGAGAATGAACGTTTCCAGGACAAATATAAACGTATCATTAAAAATGAACGCGAAGTAGTTAACTCTGGTAATAAGTATCTAATTCGTTCAAAGATTAAGGAGTTGGATGAGTTGTATGATTCTATAATCCAGTCTAGCGATGAGAACTTTATTTCTTATTTCTTGAACCTAAAATTTTGTGAGAATTTTTCTAATCAAAGAAAAGCAGATCGTTTATTTAAACAGGGAGATCAGGCCATGGAAAAACAAGATTATAAATCGTTACGCTATATTGTTTACGGCTTATCTGCGTTATTACCAGACAATGAAAAGGAAAAACAGAAGAACTTTAAAGATGATAGCCGAACCGGTCTTAGTTAGAGCGCATCGCATCAATAAATGCTTTGTTTCGTGCCGCATTTAGTCCAATATTTTTATAAAATACATTCTTTAAAACTATAGAGTCCATTTTTTGCTTAATCGTTGCTGTTCCTGCCGGAATTTCTCGTGTCCTTGCTGGGTAAACATCTATGAAATGCTCTTTTGTGAAGCTGATACTATCAATGATATAGAGTGAGCTCATGTGTGCTTCTTTTTTGAAAAATCGAGACGATTTTGAAAAGCTCACAAAGTCATTACCAGAATAGAATATAATGGTGTCTTTAGCACTTATTTGCAGTGGAGCTTGTTCTCCATCTGGAATGTAAACAGATTTGTCATTGTTTTTATAAAGCATAAACATAATGAGGTCTTTCCCAGTTTTGTTGGTAACGTAAGTGTCAAATTTTGAAATATCCGACTTGGATTTAGGGGGATAAAATTTGTGAAACTTAGGATGGTATGGATTATCATATAAGTTATGACTTATAGGGACAACAGGCTTACTTTCACTTAGTTTTGGATAGACCGACCGAATATTGTTTAATTCAATAATGTTATTTTTACCAAGATCTCCCATCCAGTTAATGCCTCCGTTTGAAGATGGAAAATTACTGAAATTTGGAGTGCTATTGTTGCTTTTTGCGGCCCAAAAGATAATTCTTAGCACAATCATTATAATAACAAAAACAGTCCAAGCTCCATATCCAGACCCCGTTTTTCTACTCGATCTAGAAGGGTAAGTATATTCTCTAGCAATACTTGCATTCGATCTTAAGGTTTCTTCTAGAAAAACATTAGAAGTGTCAAGTATAGAAAAGGCTACCATCGCCTTAGCCGCAAATCTAAACTCTTTATTATCTATATTTTTACGTTTTGAATTATAAACATCAATAACTTCAGAATTGAGCTCTTGTATGTCGTCGTTAAAACAATTTGGATACTCATTAAGACAATTTATAAAGACCTTGTTAGTAATAAAGGCTATTGGGTATTCCTTTCCTTTTAATCGGTTTTCTCTTAAATACACTGTAGCATAATTAAGTCTGGCTTTAAAGAAATTAATAACCAATTGATTGTTCTCTTCTGAAAAAAGCCGATTTTGAATAAGAACTTTTAATATCAGTACATATTTGCCTTTACTCAATGATTCTGATAAGAACACCTTTAAATTCTCTTTAAGAAATGGAGCAAGAAAATATTTTAAATCTTCGAGGTCCTCTATTTGTGAATTATCAATAGTAACTTCCCCTTGCTTAATAGATTTATAATCACCAGAAATGAGCTGTTTTAACCAAACATGCTTTTCTACAAAAATATGATGCCGTCTGGTGGTCTCATCTTTTAACTTTTCGATTAAATTGGCAACTTCTCCCAAATTATTAGCGTCACCCAGCATAGCCTTAGCTTTGAGCTGTTTTTGAAGCTTAATAATACCGTTAGCGTCAATATCTGCTAATTGATTAATATCGATGCCTAATTGGTCAATAAATGAGATGTATTTCAAAGTATAATTTTATAAAACTTAAAAATATCAAAATAAATTAGAACCATAATATCAATGCTATTTTTTTGGTAATTAATCTCTTAAAAAAATTATTTAATTTTTTTTCAAAAAACCTTTTGGTAATTAAAAATCTAGACTATATTTGCAGTCCAATATTTAGGGCGCGTAGCTCAGTTGGTTCAGAGCACTTGGTTTACACCCAAGGGGTCAGGGGTTCGAATCCCTTCGCGCCCACAACAAAAAAAATCCACACAATTGTGTGGATTTTTTTATGCGCTATACTTTAACGTTCAATGTTGGCAATCACAATAAATCTAGCACACGCTCCAACGCCATTCCTCTAGATCCTTTTATTAAAAACATATGGTTGTTAAATTGAAATGTTTCAAAAGCATTTTTTAAGGCCTCAAAAGATTTGAAATATGAGGCATTCCTGGATTTTGAATCCACATTATAGAAATTTTCACCAACTAAAATTACATGTTTCAAATCGAGTTGATTTGCAAAATCAGCAATTGCCTGATGTTCAAGTTTGGCATCTCTACCTAATTCGAACATATCTCCTAAAATGGCCACTTTGTTACTACCATTAAGCTGGTCAAAGTTTTTTAGAGCAGCTTGCATACTGCTCGGATTTGCATTATAGGCATCTAATATGATGTGATGTGCATTTTTTTTAATAATTTGAGATCTATTATTGTTAGGTATATAGCCTTCTATAGCTGATACAATGGATTCTTCTGAAACTTTAAAATATTGCCCTATTGCAATAGCAATGCACACATTGTTATAATTATAAGCTCCTGTAAGGTGTGTTTTAATTATATGGTTGTTAAATTTTAAATTGACATACGGCTGAGATGTCTCTAATTTGGTTTCTAATCCAAACGAGATTAGTTTTTCATAACTGCCAGCTTGTTTAACTTGTAATGCATCATTTAGATTAACAAATATGATTTTGTGATGAGTTTTTAAATGAGCATATAATTCAGATTTTCCTTTAATAACACCTTCAATACCGCCAAACCCCTCAAGATGTGCTTTTCCAAAGTTTGTTATTAGCCCGTAATCAGGTAATGCTATACTTGTTAGGAACTCAATCTCTTTTTGATGATTAGCTCCCATTTCTACAATACCTATTTCAGTTGTGTTTGTCATGGACAACAACGTTAATGGAACCCCAATATGATTGTTTAAATTACCGACGGTAGCGTTGGTGTGGTACTTTTTTGAAAGCACACTATTAATAAGCTCTTTAGTAGTCGTTTTTCCGTTACTTCCGGTAAGAGCAATAATAGGAATATTTAGTGTTTTCCTGTGGAGTGTAGCTAAATCTTGTAATGTTTTTAAAACATCGTCTACTAAGATATATTGGTCATTTAATTGAAATTCTTTTTCATCGATAACAACATATGAAGCACCATTTTCGATGGCTTTTTTAGCAAAAGCGTTACCATTGAAATTTTCACCTTTTAGGGCAAAGAACATACACTTGTCAGTTATTTTTCTGGTATCTGTACTTACAGTTTTACACTTTAAAAAGTGCTTGTAAATGAGGTCTATTGTCATAAAATAAATGTAATAAAAAAAGTCCTAATCGTTACGATTAGGACTTTCCTTTTTATAATCTAAAATTATTTAGTTTCTTTTCTTCTTTCCTTGAGATTTAGAACCAACTCTAGACATAGCACATCTAAATCCAATGTAGTCTGTAGCCATATCCTGAGGGAAGTATCTACGCTGAGCAGGATCAATCCAGTAAGCTCTGTCTCTCCAAGAACCTCCTTTGTAAACTCGCACTTCATCATTAATTAATGAAGTCCTGTCATTAGAAGTATCATACTCTTTGATAATAGCTCCTAAAGAATCTCTTTCAACATTATGCTTTGGTGAGTTGTACATTTTACGTGTATTATTTACGTCTGCTTCTTCACCTTCTTCTTCAAAGTTATCTGCGTATTGACGTGAAGACCTTACATCACCATCTCTAAAGTTTCTGTTGTCACTCTTATCAAAATTTGTTCTTAAATACGTTTCGTTTTCATCAACTGGTACTAATGCAATTTCACCAGGAAGGTTTCTTGCAACTATTCTACCATTACTTAATGTATCATATACAATTTCATCAGGAGTGATAACTTTTACAGTACCATCTTCGTTTATAGCATTCTTATAATAAACATTACCTCTGGTGTAGTTAAAATCGTTGAATTCATCATCTACAATTGGTCTGTAAACATCAGCTACCCATTCGGCAACGTTTCCAGCCATATCATATAAACCATAATCATTAGGCTCATAAGACATTACTTGTGCGGTAATATCGGCACCATCATCAGACCATCCTGCAATTCCACCATAATCACCTTTTCCTTGTTTGAAGTTGGCCAATTGGTCACCTCTAGTTTTTCTTCTACCAGAACGTGTATATTGTCCATCCCAAGGATATTTTTTACGACCTCTATAAACATTATAACTTCTTAATTCACTTAAACCAAGTGCAGCATATTCCCATTCTGCTTCAGTTGGAAGTCTGTAGTCAGGAGAGAAGATACCTGATTCTCTTCTTGCATACACATTAATCGTATCTCCAGCTGCTGTAGTTTGCACACGACGTCTAGATTTTTCAGGATTAATAATAGAATCATTTCCGCCATATGTTTTAGTTGGAGCGTTAATATAGGTGTCTACGTTAAAGTTGCTATCTGCAGATGACGTTAAATGAGAATCTCTTTCTAGATATCCAGCATTTTGTAAATCCATTTCAGCAACTCTATCTGTTCTCCAGCTGGCAAATTCAACTGCTTGAATCCAACTAACACCTACAACAGGGTACTCACCATATGCAGGGTGACGTAAGTAGTACTCTGTCATTGTTTCGGCATAACCCAAACGATTTCTCCATACTAGGGTGTCTGGAAGTGCTCCTTCATATATTAATCTATAATTTTCTTCTTCTGGTGGGTATGTTCTTTTTATCCAATCAAGATATTCTGTATACATCTTGTTCGTAACTTCAGTTTCATCCATGTAAAATGATTGAACGTGTTGCTGATTTGGAGAATTATTCCAATCGTGCATAACATCATCTTGAACTTTTCCCATGGTAAACGTACCACCTTCTATAAAAACCAGTCCTGGACCAGTTTCTTGCTCTTGGAATTTGTCATTGTATTGAAAACCACCATTTTTATCGTTGATTTTCCATCCTGTAGCTCTAGATGAATTATTAGATGAGTTTCTGCTACAGCTAACAATTGTTAAAGATATTACTAGGGCTAATAGTATCCTTAGATTTAAGACGTTTTTCATATCCATACTTTTTAAGTAAGCTAATTTAATTTTTAGAGACGCAATATAGTAATTAAAGGTAAACTAACAACATTTTTTACGAAAATCCTGCAAAAAAAGTTGCATTTCATCCTCTTTTTTATACACAATAACGGATTTTTGGTCAGTTTATCGATGTATTTTGTCTTTAATAACGGTTGAATAAATCAATTATTGTTGTAATTTTGAATAAAAAATTGAGACTCTATACTATAGAGGGTTTATAGACGTTATTTGACTATGAAAAAATATTTACTATTTCCATTAATAGTGGCTTCGTTTTTTGGGTATTCTCAGCAAAAGCAGTTTGATGTTGCTTGGAGTGAACCAATACGTTTAGAAACTGGAACTTCAAGCATTGAAGTCCCAAGTTTTGATAAAAAGCACTTTAGTTTCCTACGGGAAGAAGGACTTACGTTCTATGCGCAATGGGAAGAAACATCATATATAAATGAAAATTCAGTAACATTAAGTCAGGTTACTTATCAGAACATAAGTGAATCCGAACTTAAAGGATTAGCGCTTTCTACAATACCGACTAGCATGAAGGTGTCTCTAAAAAATGCCATTGATAGAGATCAAGTGTCTGCTTATTTGGAGGTTTCTCCAATTATAAAGGATAGAGGTGTTTATAAAAAAGTAATGTCGTTTACAGTAAATTATCAATATGGTAACTTGAATAGATCAGGTTTAACTAATCAAGAAATTACTAATTCTGTTTTGAGTTCTGGGACATGGCATAAATTTTATGTTGATAAATCTGGTGTTTTTAGATTAACAAAAGGGTTTTTAAATTCTATAGGTGTTAATACTAATGTTGATCCCAGGACTATTAAAGTTTATGGTAATGGTGGTGCCATGTTGCCCGCTTTAAATAGTGATTTTTATCCATTAGATCTTACCGAAAACGCAGTTCGATTTATTGGAGAAGAAGATGGTGTGTTTAATAATGATGACTATATTTTATTTTACGCTGAAGGTCCAAGAGAATATAGTGAAGACAGTGATACGAACATCAATTTGTTCACAGATAAATCTTATTATTTTATTAATACAGATGGCGGGGCAGGAAAGCGAATTCAAACTTTAAATCAGCCTGAAGGTGATGCTACTATTGAAGTGAATACATTTCAGGATTACCAGTTTCATGAAGAAGATGAAGCCAATATTGCGAAAATTGGACGTCGTTGGTTTGGAGAACGTTTTGACGTCGAAAACGAGAGAACCTTTAACTTTTCATTTCCTAACCTAATTACAACAGAGCCTGCTAAAGTTAGAGTATTGGCTGCTGGCGTTAGTGAAGGTCCTATTGCTTCTAATATGCAAATTGTTTTGAATGGAAATTTAGTAAGTACTTTAGGTTTTAGCGTAATAGATAATCCAGTACTAGCTTCAGGTAATACTTTTCAAAGTAATATAAATTTAACGTCTGAGGATGTAGTCATAGATTTGATTTTCAATAATAATGGAAACCCTGCAGCATTGGGGTACTTAGATTATATTTCAATTGAAGCAACAAGAGGATTAACTTTTGACGGGACTCAACTTATTTTTAAAAATAATGAAGTTGCGTTGAATCCAGGAATTGCACAGTATACTTTGGATAATGCGAGTAATGTTCAGGAGGTTTGGGATATCACTGACAAATATAATGTTCAAGCCATTATTAATACGGATCAAAGTCAGAATTTAATTTTTAAAGATGTAGCTGGTTCAAATAAAAGATATGTAACGCTTACAAATTTGGATTACTTCGACCCACTAAGAGATGCAAATACAACGGTAAATAATCAAAACATTAAAGGAACCATTTTTCAGAATGCTCAAGGCGAATTTCAAGATATAGATTATATTATTGTTGCTAGAGGAGGCTATGTTACCCAAGCCGAACGTTTAGCACAAATCAATAGAGAACAATATAACCTCAATGTAAAAGTCGTTGAGCTTGAAGCTATTTTTAATGAGTTTAGTTCAGGAAATCAAGATATAGCAGCCATTCGAAATATGGTGAAGTATGTCTATGATAATGCGAGTAGTCCAAGTCGACGATTAAAGTATTTGTGCCTATTTGGAGATGCATCGTACGATCCTAAGAATAGAATCTCAAATAACACAAATATTATACCTATTTGGAGCTCGTATCAGAGTTTCAGTTTAACCTCCTCCTTTATTTCCGACGATTTTTATGGTATGATGGATGAAAATGAAGGCGATATGAACGATTCTGACCGATTGGATATTGCCGTTGGTAGAATGTTGGCAGATACACCTCAACGCGCCAAGGAGTTAGTAGACAAGGTAGAAGGTTATTATGGAGAAGAAGCTTTTGGAAGTTGGAGAAATAACTTTATTACAATATCTGACGATGTTAACTTGTCTTGGGAGAAAATTTTACAGAATACCACAGACGAAATTGGAGATGAAGTCGTTCAAGAGAAACCTTTTATAAATGTTGTGAAAATACATACAGATGCGTTTCAGCAAGAAGCAACAGCAAGTGGAGAGCGTTATCCAGAAGTGAATAAGGCAATCAAGGACGCTTTAGAGGTTGGAGCATTAGTGGTCAATTATTTTGGACATGGTGGAGAAGACGGGTTGGCTGGAGAGCGCATCTTTACAAAAGTTGACGCCCAGGATATTAGAAATGTGTGTAAGTTCAATCTTTTTGTTACTGTAACTTGCGAGTATACTAAATTTGATAACCCTCAACGATTTACTGCTGGTGAATTTACCTATTGGAATAAAGATGGTGGAGCCATAGGATTAATTACAACCACCAGACAAATTTTTGTTACAGCAGGAGTAGGATATAATGTTATTCTAGAACAATACTTATTTAGTTATGGATCAAACGATTATCCAACAATGGCTGAGGCTTTAAGACTAACAAAAAATGATCCAGCTTTATCTGGGAATCCACAAAAAACATTGGTGTTTTATATTGGCGACCCTGCTATGAAGTTAGCTTTTGCAAGACCAGAAGTTCGATTAACACAAATTAACGATACGCCTTTAGATCAATTTAACGAACCTTTGAAAGCATTAGATCGTGTAAAAATGTCTGGAGAAGTTTATGACACATCTGGGAATTTTTTATCAAATTACAATGGTGTTTTAACAGCAACAGTTTTTGATAAAGAAATCGATAGACAAACCTTAGCTAATGATGGAACAACAGATAATGGTCAAGTTATTGTCCTAGATTTCAAAACCCTTGGCGAAACGGTTTTTAAAGGCCAAGCAACTGTCACAGAAGGTCGATTTGATTTTGAGTTTGTCGTGCCTAGAGATATTGGTATTCCTGTTGGTCCTGGAAAAGTAAGTTTTTATTCTAAACAGGATAATATCTTGGATGATAAGTCTGGCTATAACTTCGACTTTGATATTGGTGGTATAAATGAAAATGCAACTGAAGATAACGTCGGACCAGTTATTAACCTCTTTATGAATGATGAAAACTTTGTCTCAGGAGGTATAACTAATGAGCAACCAACACTACTTGCTAAACTTCAAGATGACAATGGAATTAATACAGCTAGCGGTATTGGGCATGATATTATAGCTATTATAGATGGTGATGAAACCAACCCATTTGTACTTAATGATTATTATCAGGCTGATATTGATGATTTCCAACGTGGGCAATTAAGTTACCCATTTAGAGATTTAGAGCCAGGATTACATACGCTTTCGTTAAAAGCATGGGATGTTTATAATAATTCATCTACTGCCGAAATAGAGTTTGTTGTTCGTGATAAAGACGAAGAACTCGTGATTAGTAATGTTTTAAATTACCCTAATCCATTTATTGATTACACCGAATTTTGGTTTAATCACAATAGTTCGGACGTTTTAGACGTTTCAGTACAGATATTTACAGTGTCGGGAAAATTGGTAAGGACTTTAAATGGTCAAACCGCAGGAGGAAGCAAGGTAACGAGCTCTCTTTCTAAAGATATTGTTTGGGACGGTAGAGACGATTTTGGTGACAAAATAGGAAAAGGAGTCTATATTTATAAACTAAAAGTGAGATCTAATCGTTTAAATAAACAAGTTGAAAAAATCGAAAAACTTGTCATACTATAATAAAGATTTATATTTGCCTAATATATTCAATGTAGAAATGCCTTGATATGAACATGAATTTACAGATGAAAAAATACATTTTAGCCCTTATTACATTGTCGGTGTTTAACATTTCAAATGCCCAAGAAACCATTACATTTCCAAACCAGTCTACAGTAATTACAACTGGTGTACCCTTTATGCTAATTGCGCCAGATGCGCGTTCAGCTGGTATGGGAGATATTGGAGTAGCAACCTCGGTAGATGCTTATTCTCAGCAATGGAATGCCGCCAAGTACGCGTTTTCTGAAGCAAAATCAGGAATTGCAGTGAGTTATACACCTTACCTTAGTAAGCTAGTTAATGACATTTCAATTGCTTATCTAACATATTTTAATAGAATAGATGATAGAAGTGCGTTTGGTTTTAGTTTTAAATATTTCGGTTTAGGTGAAATAGAAATTCGTCCAGATGAATTTTCTGAACCATTAATAGAGAAGCCAAACGAATTTACTGTTGATGCATCATTTACACTACGACTTGCAGATCAATTTTCTATGGCTGTAGCATTACGTTATCTGCGTTCAGACTTAAGAATTCAAGCTGTAGACGCAAATGCAAGTGCTGCAGGTTCTTTTGGTGTAGATATTTCAGGATTCTACCAAAGTGAAGAAGAAGCATATAATAGCTTTAACGGTAGAACACGTTTTGGTTTTGCTATTCAAAACTTAGGTCCGAAAATTAAATATGACGATGGAGGAAGAGAGAACTTTCTTCCAACAAATATGAGACTTGGTGCTGGGTTTGATTTTATTTTTGATGAATACAATAAATTAGGTGTAACAGCAGAAATAACTAAACTTTTGGTTCCAACACCTCCTTTATTTGGATTTGTAGATACTAATGGTGATGGCGAACAAACATCTGACGATGCTTCAACACCAGATATAGATGAAAGCGAACCAACAATTATTACTGGAGGTCAAACAAATGATGTAAGTTTCTTGTCTGGAGCTCTTCAATCTTTTGGAGATGCACCAGGAGGGTTTAGTGAAGAATTAAAGGAGTTTACTTGGGCGTTAGGTGCAGAATACTTGTACCAAGAGTCCTTTGCCTTTAGAGCAGGTTACTTTAACGAAAGTGACGAAAAAGGAGCAAGAAAATTCTTTGCATTAGGTGCAGGATTTAAATATACAACCATAAATATTGATTTATCATATTTGTTCTCGGCGTCGAAAGTACAGAGTCCACTAGAGAATACACTACGTTTTTCTCTAACGTTTAATTTTGGAGATGGAACATATGACGAATATTAGTCGATGATATAATTCAAATTTAAAACTATTGTTTCTCAAAAAGCAATAGTTTTTTTGTCTAATACTGTTTGTAATGAAAGAAGTAAAAATAGAATCTACGTTGACAGTTTTTGAAAGTTTTGATGAGCTTCCAGAAGATGTAGTTGGTTTAATGAATAAAGCGTCAGAGGCTAGACTTAAGGCCTATGCGCCGTATTCAAAATTTTTGGTAGGCGCAGCTATTCTTTTAGACAATGGAGAGATAATTACAGGGAATAATCAAGAGAATGCATCTTATCCTTCAGGTTTATGTGCTGAGCGCACTGCTATTTATTACGCAGGAGCTCAATTCCCAAAAGCCAAAATTGTGAAAATGGCATTAACTGCAGGCTCAAAAATACAAAAAACAATGTCTCCTATTCCTCCATGTGGAGCTTGTAGGCAAGCCATTGCAGAGTACGAAGTGAAACAAGACTCCCCAATTGAAATCTACTTCATGGGTGAAACAGGAAAGATTGTAAAATCAACATCACTAGCTAATTTGTTACCACTGGGATTCGATAGAAGTTTCCTATAACGTTTTCGTAATAAATTTTACGATTTTCGGTTTTTTCATTACTAACTAAAGTGTTACTTTTGTTATTCGCTTATTTCAATTTAACATTGGAATGTCATAGCGAACACTTGAGATAATTTATCTGAAGTATTATTTTTGATATCAATACTGAACTAAATGCAAAAAATAACAAAAGAGGTTTACCTCAAATGGTATGAAGATATGTTGTTCTGGAGAAAGTTTGAAGACAAACTTGCTGCAGTATATATTCAACAAAAAGTAAGAGGATTTCTTCACTTATATAATGGTCAAGAAGCTGTATTGGCAGGAGCCTTGCATGCTATGGATTTGACTAAAGACAAAATGATTACAGCGTATAGAAATCACGTACAACCAATTGGAATGGGAGTTGATCCTAAACGCGTTATGGCAGAACTCTATGGTAAAGCAACAGGGACCTCAAATGGTCTTGGAGGGTCTATGCATATTTTTTCTAAAGAACACAGATTTTATGGAGGTCATGGTATTGTTGGAGGACAAATTCCTTTAGGTGCCGGAATTGCGTTTGGTGATAAATACCACGATGTTGATGCAGTCACTATTTGTTGTTTTGGTGATGGAGCAGCGAGACAAGGTTCTCTTCACGAAACATTTAATTTAGCGATGTTATGGAATTTACCTGTTGTATTTGTTTGTGAAAACAATGGTTATGCCATGGGGACATCTGTAGAGCGTACTGCAAATCATACAGATATATGGAAATTAGGCTTGGGTTATGAAATGCCTTGCGGTCCTGTAGATGGAATGAATCCAATAAAAGTAGCAGAGGCCTTTGATGAAGCTATTTCAAGAGCAAGATCGGGAGGTGGACCAACATTTTTAGAAGTAAAAACTTACCGATACAGAGGTCATTCTATGTCAGATGCACAGCACTATAGAACGAAAGAGGAAGTAGAGGAATACAAAAAAATAGACCCTATTACGCAAGTAAAGGATATTATTTTAGAAGAGAAATACGCAACCGAAGATGATATAAAAGCTATTGATAAACGTGTTAAAGATTTAGTGAAAGAATGTGAAAAGTTTGCCGAAGAGTCACCATATCCTGAAAAGAACGTTATGTACGATGCTGTATATGAGCAAAACGATTACCCATTTATACAACACAAATTATAAGCTATGGCAGAAGTAATTAATATGCCTCGTTTGAGCGATACCATGGAAGAAGGGACGGTCGCTGCTTGGCTCAAAAAAGTAGGGGATAAAGTTGAAGAAGGTGATATTTTAGCCGAAATAGAAACCGATAAAGCAACTATGGAATTTGAATCCTTCAATGAAGGAACCTTACTTCATATTGGTATCCAAGAAGGAGAAACCGCTAAAGTAGATACACTATTAGCGATTATTGGAGATGAAGGAGAAGATATTTCAGGATTGTTAAATGGAAGTACTTCTGAAACATCAGAACCTGAAGCGAAAGCCGAAGTAACAGAATTGCCAGAAGAGAAAGAAGAAGTATCAGAAGCTCAAGACATACCAGAAGGTGTAACCGTTGTTCCGATGCCACGTTTAAGTGATACTATGGAAGAAGGTACAGTATCTACATGGTTGAAGAAAGTTGGAGAAGAAGTTGAAGAAGGAGATATTCTTGCTGAAATAGAAACGGATAAGGCAACAATGGAATTCGAATCGTTTCAGTCTGGTACCTTATTACATATCGGATTAGAAGAAGGTGAGTCTGCAAAAGTAGATGCACTTCTTGCAATTATTGGTCCTGCCGGGACTGAAGTTTCTGGAATTGCCAAAAATTATAAGGCCGAAAGCCCAACTTCCGAAGTAAAACAAACAGAAGCTCCTAAAAAGGAAACTAAAGCCATGGAAACTCCCAAGGCAGAACCAAAAAAGGAAAAAGCAACTGTTTCAAAGACTAACACACCAAACGGAAGAGTGTTTGCGTCACCTTTGGCTAAGAAAATGGCTGAAGAAAAAGGCTTTAATTTATCACAAATTAGTGGTACTGGTGAAAATGGAAGAATCGTTAAACGTGATATAGAGAATTTTACGCCAGCAACGCAAGGTGCTTCGGTTGGCAAATTTGTACCAACTGGTCAGGAAGATTTTGATGAGGTTCCTAATTCTAATATGCGTAAGGCTATTGCTAAAAATCTGGCTAAATCTAAATTTAGCGCACCTCATTACTATTTGAACGTAGAATTTGATATGGAAAACGCGATTGCGTTTAGAGAACAATATAATTCTTTACCAGATACTAAAATATCCTATAATGATATGATCGTTAAAGCCTGTGCTTTAGCTTTAAAACAGCACCCTCAAGTTAATTCGCAGTGGTTTGATGATAGAATGCAGTTAAATAATCATGTACATATTGGTGTTGCTGTTGCCGTTCCAGACGGACTTGTAGTGCCTGTAGTTCGTTTTGCGAATGAGCAAAGCCTTCCACAAATTGGAGCTGCTGTAAAAGATTATGCAGGTCGAGCAAGAAATAAAAAATTAACCTTAGATGAGATGGAAGGTAGTACGTTTACCATTTCGAACTTAGGAATGTTTGGTATTGAAAGTTTTACGTCTATTATCAATCAGCCTAATTCTGCTATTTTATCTGTAGGTGCTATTGTGTCAAAACCAGTAGTTAAAAATGGACAAGTAGTTGCTGGGAACACAATGAAATTAACAATGGCCTGTGATCATAGAACAGTAGACGGTGCGACCGGAGCGCAGTTTCTTCAAACGTTAAAAGGCTATATAGAAAATCCAATAACTATGCTAGTTTAATATTAAACTAACATTTCATAATATTACAGCCTGTTTCATTTTTTTGAATCAGGTTTTTTTTATCTTTAAACCTTACTTAAAACATATCAAATGAATAAGATTATAGTTTCTTTCGTATTATGCCTGTTTATTGTTTCGTGTAGTGCGAAAAAGAAAAGTAAAGATGTTTCATCTTCTGAGCCTGAAAAGATAACAATCACTGCAAACGATGTTAAAACAAGTATGGAATACCTAGCTTCTGATGAATTAGGAGGTAGAGAAACAGGAAGTGAAGGGATTGAGAAAGCTGCTGTTTTTATTGAGAATTTCTTTAAGAAGAATGGCATAAAACCATATTTTGAAACGTATCGTGATTCGTTTCAGCTTGGGGATCTTACAGGATACAATGTCATTGGAATGATAGAAGGAAATGATGAAAAATTAAAAAATGAGTTTGTTATTCTTGGAGGACACTATGACCATATAGGTTATGGAAAAGCCGTTAATGGCGATAGCATCGCTAATGGAGCTAATGATGACGCGTCTGGAACAATTGCCGCAATGGAGTTTGGTCGTTATTTTTCGAAATCTAAATCTAATAAACGTAGTATTTTAATAACATTGTACGATGCTGAGGAAAAGGGTTTAAAAGGGTCTGCGCATTTAGCAAAAGAACTTAAGAAAAAGGGTATTAATGCTTATACTATGATAAACTTTGAAATGATTGGCGTACCAAGAGCGGATGGTAAATCTATGTCATATATGAGTGGTTTCAATCGCTCTAATTTTGCCCCAACTCTAAATAAATATGCAGGAGAAGAGATTGTTGGTTTTTTTCCTAAAGCCAAAGATTTTAACTTATTTATGAGATCGGATAATTTTCCGTTTTTCAGAGAGTTGAATATACCTGCACATGCTATTTCTACGTTTGATTTCACCAATTTTAATTATTACCATCATGTAGATGATGAGGCCGATAAAATGAATTATGAGCACATGGCAAATTTTATCAATAAAATGATTCCTGCTTTAGAGGGCATGATGAATGCACCAACAAAAGAAGTAGCATTAACCGATGAGTAAAAATATTATCATTACAGGAACCAGCAGAGGTATTGGCTTTGAACTCGTGCATTTGTTTGCGAATCAAGGTCATAATGTATTGGCATTATCAAGAAATGCACAGCCTGTAAATAATTTACATTTCGATAATATCTCGTCGTTTGCTTTTGATTTATGCGAAGAAGGGGATTATCAAAAAGTTGAGCAATTTATAATTAACGAGTTTAAACAGGTAGATATTTTAATTAATAATGCTGGTATGTTACTTAATAAACCATTTGCTCAAACCACATTTAAAGATTTCTCTAAAGTATATGAAACGAATGTATTTGGAGTTTCAGAAATGACAAGAACTGTGCTGCCATATATGAAGAATGATGGGCATGTTGTAACCATTAGCAGCATGGGAGGTATTCAAGGAAGTATGAAGTTTCCTGGTCTAGCGGCTTATAGTTCTAGCAAAGGAGCAGTTATTACCTTAACCGAATTGCTGGCCGAAGAATATAAAGAAAGTGGACCGCAATTTAATGTGTTAGCTTTAGGGGCTGTACAAACAGAAATGTTAAAAGAGGCATTTCCAGACTATCAAGCACCAACGACAGCTTTGGAAATGGCCGAATATATACAAGATTTTGCGCTTTCAGGAAATAAGTACTATAATGGAAAAGTATTGCAGGTTTCTAATTCGACACCTTAATTTTAATCTATTATATACATAACGTCATGAGCTTCTTTTGGTGTAGGGATTTCTAGTTTAGTTATCATTGATTCAATAACCTTTTCTGGGACTTTATGTGCTCTGTTGTGATTTTGTGATAGCAGTTGTTTATAAGGCACTTCAATGTAGATTATTTTTACTCTACCTCCATAATCCATAAATAATGAAATCCATTTACTTCTCATATCAGAAGTGATATTAGTAGCGTTAAAAACAAAAGATGTTTTAGCTCTCATAAATTCTTTTGCCTTTTCTTTTCCGAGTTGTATGATTTGTCCATTTTTCTTTTTATCTGTTGGATTAATTTTATGTTCTCTCCTTATATTATCCAACGAAAGAATAGGGAGATTTAAGTTTTTATTTACATAAGTGTCTTTACCACTTCCAGGCAGTGCACACATAATATAAACGTCAAACTTTAAATCATTGAAAGGCACATAATCTGGTGAGCTTTCAAGTTTATTGAAATAGATATAACGCCCATAATTAGATGGGAAATTGCGTTGATTCCCAAAGCATTTATTGTCTCTACAAAGCTCATTAAACAATTCTATTCTTAGAAGAATTTCGTCTTGGTCTAAACAAATTCTTCCCAAAATATCGGCTTTTGCTAAAAGAGAAAGCAGTTTTGTATTTACAACCAAACTGGCATATATAACTTCTTTATTGGGATTAGGTTTTTGAATTGCCCAAAGGGGTAGACCATGAAGCCTAACAAGTTTTGCTATATGTTCTCTTATAAAAAATGGTGTAGGAATATCTTTGTACAAAATTGTACGTGTAGTGAACTCTCCTTTTTTAGCATGTCTAGGAGAGACAACTCTTAGTTTTCCATCAATTTTTTCGGTAGTGGTAGTAGACCTTTTTTCAACATCATGAAGCAAAGCACTAGTAAAAAGAATATGCTTTTCTTGCTCTGTAAGAATCTTGTACTCTGGCAAAGAGATCAAAGATTCAACAACCATTTTTGTATGCGTAAACACATCACCTTCGGCATGCCATTCTTTGTCTTGTTCAACACCTTTCATGTCTCTAAACCAATCGTATGATAATTCGATTAAATCCCAATCAATTGGTTTGTCTATTTCGTAATGTGGGAATTTCCAGATCATGACTTATGTAAAAAATCGTAGCCATACCATTTGTACTTTTCATAGTTAATGAGCTTGGCTGGTTTCCATGTTTTTGTCCAATGTACATCCGTCTTAACATGTGATGCACGAACGAGTTTAAATAGATTGTCAAATTCGTTATTTTCTACAGGCAAATCACCATTATTCGTTTTAAAAGTGTCTCTATTTCTAATTACGAAACCTTCAGAACAGGGTGTGTTTGTTTTTGGATCATAACCTGCTAGCATCCCTGAAGTTTCAACACTGTCTTCCCATGACATGCCTAAATTGACCTTCAACCAGTTTTCAAGAACAATATTTTCATCAGCATTTGGGTCAAAGAGATCTTTTAGAGGTGTTGTTATTTTGATTTCGGGGACAACTGGAAAATCTAGCATTTCGGCATAAAATTTCACTTCTTCCCAAGACAACCAATTGTCACCTTCTCTTACGGCAAACACGTAGAAATAGGATTCGAGTTGCTCATAAGCAATAGAATGAATACCGTACATATTCTCACCAAAAATTTCCAGATCGTTGAGATCATTTTTTATAAGGTTCCAACGCTCACGCATTGGTTTGTCCCAAGGATGCTGGGTTGGAGCGGCATGCGATCTTGCAAAAACACCTCGTTTATTAAAACAATTATTTTGTCCGTCCAATTTTTCGGTAAGCACTAAGTCTTTTTTTTGAGCAAATGAAGCGACATAACCTTTATGCATGAATCTGTCATCTGATGTTGTACCCAGACTTATTTGAGCATGCAGGCTCCTACAGTATTTTCGTGACGCATTCAATTGAGATGAAATTTAAGGTTTTATATGACGACATTAGATGAAGGCTTCATTTTCAGAAGAAAAACGAAGTTCGTTTATTTTTTCGAATTAGCAATAAGAAATTGATTTTAAGTATCCTGCATTACAAAAACAGCCTTTTTAAAGTTTTTGTTTTTTAAGTCTTCTTTAGTAATCCCAAAATAACAATTTGAATACCCAATCTTTTCAAAGATATCGTACATAGGAAAAGAGAATAGATTGATAAATTCAGGTCTTAATTTGTCTATGCTTTCTTTTTGTTTGGGGTCACTAAAGTCGGTAATGTCCAAATACGAATAGGCCCAATCAAAATCTACACCGTATTGTATAGGGCATGGTGTTCCTAAAACCGTACTTTCTTCACAATGATCATTGTTAGTTAGAAGTTGGTCATAAATATCGGCATCTTTCGTGCCTAAATTAGCAGCATCATATGCTGAACATTCTATGGTTGGAGGCAGTTGAAATTTTAATTCAAAATTTAGCGATCGCTGTTTAAAATGATAATCGGCAGTAAGGTCTTTTGGAAATTTGGTTGGTTCCAAAGCCGCTACATTTTCAACATAAATGACTTTATATTCGGCCTTATCTTTTATAAAATCATATGCTGCTCCAAATTCACTTTCGGGAGCAGGGAAGTAACTAAAAAAGTACAAGATACCTGTTTTGGGCAGCAAACTGTCTTGATGTAAATTGGCAATATCACTTAGGTTAAGTTGCCCATAAAACACCATAGAATGCCCTTCAAATTTTGGCCATTCTATAGTTGAGGGTAAATCTGGAGTACCTCCTAATTTGGAAGACCCCAAGTTTTGAGTCCTACCATAATTCATAACAATTATGGGCTCAATCATACTTTTAATCTTATCTGGTTCGCTCCATTTCTGTCTTAAAACATCTGCAGTGAAGGCCTTCTTTTTTTGATTGTAAATTTGTGACGAATTTTGTCCAAAACAACCAAACAACATCAATAGTGATGTAAGATGCAATGCGAATTTCAAATAGGTTTTCATAATGTTCAATTTAACGTGTTTAGACTTAATTTACAAGTTACTTGCGGTACTAATATTAAAATTGAAATCAAAACGTTTTTCATGACGTACCGTTTTGTATAAAACTAAATATAAAACACGAATGATATGGTACTAAATGAGTAAACCCAATGTTTCAACGAGTAAATGCCTTATTTGAACTTTAAAAATTTAATTTTTTTGGAAGTGAAGGTCTCTTCATTTAAGTTTACATCCTTACGTGTGATTTCGGCTAAAATAGAATCTTTATACGTTTCAGAATAAACATTAATTGTATAACCCAAAACAACATGCGTAACAGAATCGGAAATTGGTTTTGGGTCTCCAAGTTGTTTGATATTAGATATCCCAAATCCTAAAGGGTAGGTTAAACTATCTGTAGTATAGCTTTTTAATTGCGCATCAATATCGTCTTTAAACTCAGGATACGCTTGTTTTAACTCCATAAGATCTATAAACTCTTCAAATTTTTTGATGCTAAACGACTCAGAAGTTGTTGTCTTTTCAAAGTCTTCTTCCAAAACAGACATAGATTCAGTGTTAAAATTGTCACTTTTCATCTCCTGATTATGTCTGCAAGACACCAAACTTATGATGAGTACTATGTAAAAAAAGTTCTTCATTGCACAGTAAATTTAAGCGTTATAATTTGATTGTCTTGATAGCTTTGATCTAAAACTCTAATTTTTTTAAGTGCTTGGGTAGGTATAGTTAGTAGTCTCACAAAGTCCTCTTTGTTCAAGATTTCTACACCAGCGTTATTATCATAAAGCCTATAAATTTGAGCATCATTATGAAATAATTTTGATAATTTTTGCTTGTGCGTAGTCCAGTCTTTTATGTTTCCGTCGGTATAGTATTTCAGAATAAGAGCATAATCATCACTATCTAATCTTACAAATGAGTTTTTATGAGTATTAATAGATCGCACAATAGTATCTGTTTTGTGATACGGAGACGATACTACAAAGCGTATTTTATCGTCATTCGTTTTATATGTAAAACAGCCAAGACTATCCGTTTTAAAGTATAAAGGTGATTCGTTGTCTTGTAGTACTTTAATATCTATAGGTACGTCTTTAAGTATTTTACTTGTCATATTATCAAGAAAACAAAAAGTAAAGGTGTTCTTAGAGTTCATTGTTACCAAAAACACTATAGCTATTGGAATAAAAATTATAAGCCATAGGAATGATTTTTTTTTAATTGGTTCTTCTGAAATAGGAGCAGATTTAAAAGCATTCCAATGTTCAAAACCAATATAACCGCTTAATAGATTAAGCATGTCAATTCTTGGAAGCTTTTGCGCGTCGTGTTTGAAATAGGAGTAAAACCATTTTTCACTGACTTTCGCATTGACTTCAGAAAACAGATCCTCTTGAAACAATGCAATGTCATCACCATTCCAATCTTTAACATTAGACGAAGCACTATGGTTTTCTAAAAATTTAGAAATCACAGCCTTCTTTAGAGCATCAAAATGATATGTGTCATTAGAATTCAAATTATTGTAATTATCTGTTTTTAAGGTAATTGTAAATTAATTTTTAATTTACAATAGGTTTACAAGGGCTTTACAAAAGTTAGATATTTTGGTAACCTAGATTTGTTTCATAATCATTAAAAATATAAAATTATGAATGCAATCTTAGAGAAAACGACAATTAAATTTTTGGTTATTATGGTATTACTGATATCACTAATGGCCTGTTCTGAAAATAGGACTTATAAAGAAAGTTTAGCCATTCCATCAGCAGACATTGATGAGAGTTATGAAGGTGTAAGACAAACTGATGACTACGCTTTGAAATCTGAAGTAGGCATGAATCAGGTACCTGAAGATCTAAAAATTATTAAATCCGCAAGCGCACGATATAAAGTTAAAAGTGTCAAAACTACAACGCGAAAAATTAAGCGTATTGCTCAAAAATATGGTGCTTATATTTCCGATTTACGTTTTGAAAATAACCTATATCAAAAAGAAAATAGATTTACAATTAAAATCCCACAGCAACATTTCGATGTTATGATGGATTCTATTGGTCTTATGGTTGATTTTGTTGAATATGAAAATATTACCACAAAAGATGTTACTGAAGAGTACATAGACATTCAAACCCGACTCAAAACTAAAATGGAAGTTAAAACACGATATGAATCAATACTTCGCGAAAATGCCATAACAATTGAAGATATTCTTGCTACAGAGGATAAACTTCGTATTATCCAAGAAGAAATAGAATCGGCACAAGGACGCTTAAAGTACCTAACTAATAAAGTGTCTTATAGTACAATCCAAATTGATTTGTATGAAACTGTAGCATACAAAGAGGAACCTGAGAGTTATTCAAAAACGTTTTTGGCAAAAGGAAAAGAAGGTTTAAGTAGCGGTTGGAATATTATAGAGACCCTTATTTTAGGTTTAATCTATATATGGCCATTAACCCTTATTGGTATGGTGCTAGTTGTTGTGTTTAGAAAGAAATTTAGAAAAAGAGAGGTTTAATAATCTAAATATTAATCACAAATTTTAGTGTGTTCAATCCAAGGGTCGACAATGAGGTATTCTTTAGTATTCATTTTTGCCTTTTTCGGCTCTGGAAACACCAAGTAAAAGGAACCTTGCTTTTTGATATATCTAAATTTTATTTGTGTGCAGTACGTGCCTTTACCGTGGTTTAGAAGCATAGAAATGACATCATCTTTTACGGCGATGTCTTTTACAGATTCAACAAGAAATGCGTTTGTTTTAACATCTGAAGGAAAGTTCTTTAGACTGTACTTGTCTAGGTCGTTAAAGGCAATCATATCGTCGACAATGCTTTGAATCCAAGTATCGAGATTAGGATCTTGTTTAATTTGAAAACTTGAAGTAATAATCAAAAGGATAGTGATAAATGATTTCATTGGTTGCATAGACTCAAGTTTAGTTATGGCTTAAGATCGTTTAATTTTTTTAGAAATGCAACTTCCTAAATGACGCATATGTGATTCATAATCAGTGATTTTCGCTGTTAATAATTAAACCCAATAACTATGCGGCAATAACTATTTAAATTTCGTAAATTTGCCTGCGTTTAACAGCGCAACATGACAACTACTACAAAATACATCTTTGTAACGGGAGGCGTAACCTCTTCTTTAGGGAAAGGTATTATCGCCGCATCCTTGGCAAAGCTTCTACAAGCCCAAGGGTATAGAACCACGATACAAAAACTAGATCCTTACATTAACGTAGATCCAGGAACATTGAATCCTTACGAGCATGGTGAATGCTATGTTACTGATGATGGTGCCGAAACCGATTTGGATCTTGGGCACTATGAACGTTTTTTAAACGTACCAACGAGTCAGTCTAATAATGTCACCACAGGTCGTATTTATCAAAGTGTTATTGAAAAGGAACGTCGTGGTGAATTTTTAGGAAAAACAGTACAGGTTATTCCACATATTACAGATGAGATTAAACACCGTGTCCAAATTCTTGGAAAGTCAGGTGATTACGACATTGTGATTACAGAAATAGGAGGAACCGTTGGTGATATTGAGTCTTTGCCTTATGTTGAAGCTGTACGTCAGTTGAAATGGGAACTTGGAGAAAACAACGCAATTGTAATTCATTTAACTCTAATACCTTATTTATCTGCCGCAGGAGAATTAAAAACAAAGCCAACGCAACACAGTGTCAAAACGTTAATGGAAAGTGGTGTCATGGCAGATGTACTTGTATGTCGTACAGAGCATGAATTACCTGAAGATTTACGTCAGAAATTAGCAAAATTTTGTAATGTACGCCCTGAAGCTGTCATTCAATCTATTGATGCATCAACTATTTATGATGTGCCAAATTTGATGTTGGATGAAGGTTTGGATAAAGTTGTGCTTAAGAAATTAGCACTCGATAACTCGCACGCAGATTTGACGCAATGGAACCAATTTTTAACGCGTCACAAAAACCCCAAAGGAGAAGTTACCATTGGGCTCATAGGTAAGTATGTAGAGCTCCAAGATTCATATAAGTCTATATTAGAAGCCTTTATTCATGCTGGAGCCGAAAATGAAGTAAAAGTCAAGATCGAATCTATACATTCAGAATATTTAACTTCAGACAATGCTGCTCAACAACTCAAACATTTACACGGAGTTCTCGTTGCCCCAGGTTTTGGAGAACGAGGTATTGAGGGAAAGATAGATGCCGTACGCTATGTACGTGAAAATAATATTCCATTTTTGGGAATTTGTCTAGGAATGCAAATGGCAGTAATTGAATACTCAAGAAATGTACTTGGGTTAAAAGACGCCAATTCTACGGAGATGAATGCATCTACAGCAAATCCTGTAATTGATTTGATGGAATCACAAAAAACAATTACAGATAAAGGTGGGACAATGCGTTTAGGTGCTTGGGATTGTGAATTACTTGATGGAAGTATTTCAAAAGAAGTATATCAAACGAATGCCATTAAGGAGCGACATAGACATCGTTATGAATTTAACAATGATTATAAACAGCAAATTGAGACAGCAGGAATGAAAGCCACAGGTTTAAACCCAGAAACAGGTTTGGTGGAAATTATAGAAATCCCTGACCATAACTGGTTTGTTGGAGTACAATACCACCCAGAATATAAAAGTACAGTTGCCAATCCTCACCCACTGTTTGTGGCTTTTGTAAAAGCAGCTTTAAATTTCAAAACAAACAATAATAGTGTCAGTATGGCACAAAACTAATATTGGATAGCTTTTTGATATTGAAAAAGCGTCCTCTCCTTAACCAATCGGAGAAACTAAATTATACTCATGGAAGAAAAAAAATTTGATCTCAATTCAATTGTAGGATTTGTTCTTATCTTCGGAATATTACTCTACATGATGTGGCAACAAAAACCCACACCAGAAGAAATAGCAGAGCAAGAAAAGCAAGCACAAATTGAAGCTGATAAAAAGGCCGAAACGGAAAAAGTAGATGACACTACTAAGGTTACTAAAGCTGAAGATTTTTCGGCAATAACACCAGGTGATTCTACTAGATTGGCAGATTTAAAAAATAAGTTAGGCGCTTTCGCTTATGCATCAACCTTACCAACGGCAAAAGACTCTTACACTACTGTAAATACAGATGTACTCGATTTAAAGTTTAGTAATAAAGGAGGTTTCCTTTCTGAAGTCGTTCTAAAGAAATTTGTCGATTATGATTCTGTCCCAATTGCGTTGATTCAAGACGGAAATTCTGCATTTAATATCACATTCCCTACATCAGATAACAGAATTTTAAATACTAAAGAACAATATTTCGAACCTACTGTGACCAAAAATGGTGAAAACACGGTAGTCTCAATGAAATTTAAGGCATCTCCAACACAGTATTTAGAGTATCGTTATGAAATGAAACCAGATAACTATATGATTGATTTTTCAATTCTATCTGAAGGATTGAGTACAGTTATTAATAGTTCTGAAGAAATCGATTTAGACTGGTCGTTGAAAGCATTTCGCCATGACCAGAGTATCACTTATGAAAATCGTTACACGCGTCTTACATACATGTATGATGGTGACAAAATTGATAAGTTAGGACAAGTAGGTGATGACGAGGAGTTGGTAAACGATGTTAGATGGTTGTCGTACAGACAACACTTCTTTAGTTCAATTCTTGTTGCCGATAAGCCTTTCAAAAGCGCTACCCTCGAAACCAAAGATTTGGTACAAGAAGAAGAGGTAGACACTGTGTTTACAAAAGCGTTTTCTTCTAAATTACCGTTGACATTTACTAATGGTGATGCCGATAATAACTTTCAATTATACTTTGGACCAACAGATAGCAAGGTGCTTAAGCAATATGATTATGATCTAGATGAGAGTATCCCGTTTGGATGGGGGATTTTTGGATGGATTAATAAAGGGATTTTTATACCATTATTTGCATTCTTAAGTGGCTTCTTGCCTTATGGTATTGCTATCATTGTAATGACTGTATTAATTAAATTGATGATGTCATTTGTACAATACAAGCAGTTCTTATCTCAAGCAAAAATGAAGGTTTTAAAACCAGAGTTAGATGCTATTAGAGCGAAGTATAAGGATAATAAAATGAAAGCTCAGCAAGAAACAATGGCACTTCAAAATAAAGCAGGAGCGAGCCCATTAGCAGGATGTTTGCCTGGTTTAATACAGTTGCCTGTGTTCTATGCCTTGTTTATGTTTTTTCCTACAGCTTTTGATTTACGTCAGAAGAGTTTCCTTTGGGCAGATGATTTATCATCTTATGATGTCATTGCTAAATTACCTTTCAATATTCCATTTTATGGAGATCACGTGAGTTTGTTTCCTATTTTAGCGGCCATTGCTATTTTCTTTTATATGAAGATGACAACTGGTCAACAAATGGCATCTCAACCAACGCAAGAAGGTATGCCAGATATGAGTAAAATGATGAAGTATATGATATATTTCTCGCCAATATTAATGTTGGTATTCTTTAATCAGTATGCCTCTGGTTTAAGTTTGTATTATTTCATTTCTAATTTAATTAGTATCGGAATTATGTTAGTGATTAAAAACTACATCCTTGATGAAAATAAAATTCATGCTCAAATCCAGGTCAACAAGTCAAAACCTAAAAAACAAAATAAATTTCAGAAAAAAATGGCTGAAATGATGGAGCAGGCTGAGCAGCAAAAACAAGTTCAACAAAAAAGAAAAAAGAAATAATTTCTTTGGAGTTTTAATATAAAAAAGGCTGTCATCATATTTTGGCAGCTTTTTTGTAAGATAACATTTAGAAATTATAGACGTTATAATTTTGTTTAATAGCTGTTGAAGCATTATTTAAATTAAATATTCAAATGAAGACATATATTTCTGTACTTTTTTTAGTTTTTACGACCTCACTTTTTGCTCAAATTATAAATCAATACGATAATAACGGAAAGAGGCATGGGGTTTGGAAAAAGTACTTTGATAAGACCAAAGAGCTGCGTTATGAAGGACAGTTTAATCATGGCAAAGAGGTAGGCCTTTTTAAATTTTATACACTAAACAAAGGAAAAAGTGTGTTGAGTGCTACTAAAGAATTTAATGATGCCAATAATACATCTGTTGTTAAATTTATGTCCTCCAAGGGCAAACTCATTAGCGAAGGTCAAATGGATGGAAAACTTTATATCGGTCAATGGACTTTTTACCATAATAAATCCAATGGAGTTATGTCAACAGAACTTTACAATGATAAAGGTGAACTTCATGGTGAAAAACTTGTTTATTACCCTAACGGAAAGGTCGCCGAACGCTCTAACTATGCTGATGGTAAACTTAACGGGAAATCAACATGGTATACAGAAAAAGGAAATGTGCTCAAAGTATTTGAATACAAAAATGATGAACTTAATGGTTTGTCTAAATATTACGATAATGACGGTAATATCAAAGCAGAAGGTGTTTATAAAGATGGATTGAAACATGGAGTTTGGAAGTATTACGAAGCTGGAAAACTTGTAAAAAGTAAAGACCATACCAAACGCAGTAAGAACCCTAATAGACAATAGCTAAACCCAATACATAACATAGTTAATTATAATAGCAACAGATAACATGTTGCTATTTTTATTTCTTAATTTTGCAAAATGAAAAGAGTAATAGTAGGACTTTCTGGTGGTGTAGATTCTAGCGTTGCGGCGTATTTGTTAAAGGAGCAAGGTTATGAGGTTATTGGTCTGTTTATGAAAAATTGGCACGATGATTCCGTGACTATTTCAGATGAATGCCCTTGGTTAGATGATAGTAATGACGCTATGTTGGTGGCTGATAAACTTGGTATACCCTTTCAAACGATAGATTTGAGCGAGCAATATAAAGAACGCATCGTTGATTATATGTTTGATGAATATCAAAAAGGTAGAACCCCAAACCCTGATGTACTTTGTAATCGAGAGATTAAGTTTGACGTCTTCATGAAAATTGCACTAGAACTTGGAGCAGATTATGTAGCAACTGGCCACTATTGTCGTAAGGGAACTATAAAAAAGGATGGTGAAGACATCTATCAGTTATTAGCAGGTGTTGACAACAATAAAGACCAGTCTTATTTTTTGTGTCAGTTATCACAAGAACAACTGTCAAAAGCCTTATTTCCTATTGGTGAATTAACAAAACCTCAGGTTAGAGATATTGCTACAAAACTTGATTTAGTAACAGCAAATAAGAAGGATTCACAAGGGTTGTGTTTCATAGGAAAAGTGAGATTGCCAGAGTTTCTTCAGCAAAAATTAAAGCCTAAAGAAGGTGTTATTGTTGAAATTCCGAAGGAAAAAGAAATCTATACATCTGTAAACCCTGTTTTTGATTCGAAAGAAAAAGAACTTCTTTATCTGACAAAAAAGATAGATTATGCCATAACAGACGGAACAGTTGTTGGCAAGCATCAAGGCGCGCATTATTTTACAAAAGGTCAGCGTAAAGGCTTAGCTGTTGGTGGTACTGTAGAACCTTTGTTTGTTATAGAAACAGATGTTGAGGAAAATGTGATCTATACTGGTCAAGGGAAACATCATCCTGGGTTATATAAAAGAGCCTTGTTTGTAAGTAATGATGAACTGCATTGGGTTAGAGAGGATTTAGCCTTAGGTGTAGATCAAAGCATGGAAGTCAGGGCGCGAATTAGATATCGCCAAGCCTTAGAGAAAGCAACGCTACATAAAGTGGATAACGGACTTTTTGTAGAGTTTGAAAATGCACAATCTGCAATCACAGAAGGGCAATTCGTTGCATGGTATCTTGAGGACGAATTAGTAGGTTCGGGAGTAATTTCTTAAATTGCAATAAAGAAATCTTAATAATTACTGTTTAAAAACGACTATGTTTTTAAATCGAAATATCTAGTGCTATGAAAAGAATCCTACTTATTTGCATACTCCTATTTCAATATAACGCAATTGCACAAGATGATATTCAGGATGCATGGGTGTTTTTTAATGCTAAACAGAACGTTCAGGCGTCAATAGACAACCCTATCTCCATATTGTCTCAACAGGCCATAAATCGAAAAAGTGCACATGGTATTGCTATTGACGAACGCGACGTTCCTGTTAATGAATCTTATATTACCATGCTAAAGGCGCCAGAAACAGGTGTTACAGTTTTTGCAAAGTCAAAATGGTTTAATGCTGTCTATGTTCGCGGTACAGAAAATGATATTAATGCTTTAGTTGCTAATTTTGATTTTGTATCGTCTGTTGATTTTGCAGATGAAAGTTTAAATAGCTTGTCTAGAGTTGGTGCAACGTCGAATAAATTTTTAATTGAGAACGAAACAGTGGTTTTTAATTATGGAGATACTCAAAATCAGGTGGAAATGATTCATGCGAATGAACTTCATCTTGATGATTATACAGGAGAAGGTATAATTGTAGCGGTGTTAGATTCTGGTTTTCCTAATGTAAATACGATGAGCGCTTTTCAACGCATGAGAGATAATGGTGATTTACTGGGAGGTTATGATTTTGTAGATCGAAATGATGATGTTTTTGCATTTGCAGGTAATGACCATGGCGTAAGGGTTTTAAGCGTGATGACTGGTTTTGTTGAAGATCAGTTTGTTGGAACAGGACCAGATGCGTCATACTATTTATTTAGAACTGAAGATGTAGCAAGCGAAACTCCTGTTGAAGAAGCATACTGGATTGAGGCTGCAGAACGTTCTGATAGTTTAGGTGTTCATATTATAAATAGTTCTTTAGGTTATAAAACCTATCAAAATGCTAACTATTCGCATGCCAATGAAGATTTAGATGGCAATACAACTTATGTAACAAGAGGTGCTAATATTGCCAATGAAAAAGGAATATTAGTGGTAACATCTTCAGGGAATTCTGGTGCGAGCGGTGTTGGAGCTCCGGCAGATGCCATAGGAGCTTTAAGTATTGGAGCTGTCGATGCCGATGGAAACTATGCCGCTTTTAGCTCGCAAGGCAGTGCTATTCAACCAACACAAAAACCAGATGTTGCAGCTCAAGGAGCAGGAACTTTTGTGATTAATGATGCCAATACAATTATAAATAATAATGGTACTTCATTTAGTTCGCCATTAACAGCGGGAGGCATTGCATCATTATGGCAAGCTTTACCAGATGCTTCTCATGAAGATATTAAACAGTATGTACGAATGTCTGCATCTCAATTTGATATGCCAGATTATTTATTAGGTTTCGGAATCCCAGACCTTCAGTTAGCATTAGATATAGGCTTGTCGTTGCAAGAAGAAGATTTTTTTGAATTTAAGGTATTTCCAAATCCGGCGTCAGATGTTTTAACAATTCAAATTCCTTCTGGAAATGAAAATACAATACTTCGGATATATGATATCCTTGGAAAACAGGTACTAGAGAAACAAATGTCAGAATCATCAAGCCCATTGGATGTATCATCAATGTCCTCTGGCGTATATATGATGTTGTTCGAGTCTGGAAACGCATCGAAAACTGTAAAACTTATAAAATCTTAAATGGCAAATAAAATTACTGAACTCTTCAATATTAAATACCCAATTATTCAAGCAGGAATGATTTGGAATAGTGGTTGGAGATTGGCTTCTGCTGCAAGCAATGCTGGTGCTTTAGGTTTAATTGGAGCTGGCTCTATGTATCCAGATGTGTTACGTGAACATATTAAAAAGTGCCAAGATGCTACTAATAAACCTTTTGGCGTAAATGTTCCAATGTTATATCCTAACATTGAGGAAATTATGAATATTATAGTTGAAGAAGGCGTAAAGATTGTATTTACATCTGCTGGAAACCCCAAAACATGGACCAGTTGGCTTAAAGAAAAAGGCATCACTGTAGTTCATGTGGTGAGTAGTGTAAAATTTGCATTAAAGGCACAAGAGGCTGGTGTAGATGCTGTGGTAGCAGAAGGATTTGAAGCTGGTGGACATAATGGGCGAGAAGAAACGACGACCTTAACTTTAATTCCTATGGTGAAAGAACAATTAAAAATTCCTTTAATTGCTGCTGGCGGTATTGCTAATGGAGAAACTATGTTGGCCGTTATGATACTTGGGGCAGATGCTGTTCAAGTTGGAAGTCGATTTGTGGCTAGTACTGAATCATCTGCACACCAGGCGTTTAAGGATGTCGTTGTTAATGCCAAAGAAGGCGATACTCAATTAACTTTAAAAGAATTGGCTCCTGTTAGACTCATAAAAAATAAATTTTTCAATGAAGTACAGGAACTGTACAAAAAAGGCCCAAGCATTGAAGAATTAAAATCTCTTTTAGGTCGGGCACGAGCGAAACGTGGTATGTTTGAAGGTGATTTAGAAGATGGCGAATTGGAAATTGGCCAAATTGCTGGATTGATACATGATGTAAAGCCAACGGCTCAGATTGTTGCCGATATGGTGGCCGAATTTGAAAAGGCGAGAAGTGCCGTGTCTAACTTAGCACTATAAAAAAATAGTATCTTTGACATACTATTAATAATGACCCTTATTAATTAATGAGTTCCAGATTAAACGTTTTAATACCAGATGGAGACAGTACATGGGCTCTATCTGTATTGCAGTGCTTATCTCATATTGAGGACTATAAATTGTTCGTGTTGTCTAATGAAAAACGAACGGCTACAAAATACTCGAAATACACAGCTTATTATAAATTTTATGAGAGATCTAATGAAGCGTCGTGGTTAGATATTATTAATTCGGAGGTTGAAACCAATTCAATTTCCGTAATACTACCGATTGCTGAGGCAGAAGTTCTATTTTTTATATCTAATAGAAGTAAGATATCTAGGACGGCAAAGGTAATACCCTTGCCAAAACTCAGAGATTTTGAGACAGCTATTAATAAGTACAAATTAAGCGAATTTTGCAAAGCGCATAACATTTCGCATCCTAGGTCGTTTTTAATTGCTTCTGAAAAAGAAAAGCAAGATGTATTATCTAAGATCCATTTTCCAATTTTAATAAAGCCCTTGAGCCAGAAAGGAGGTGATGGTATCGAGAAAGTGCAAACGATTTCTGAAATTCCAGAACGATTAGAACACATTAAATCACCAGCTTTTGTGCAAGAGTACATTGAGGGATACGATATAGATTGCAGTGTGTTATGTCAAGATGGGGAGGTTTTAACCTATACTGTTCAAAAAGGAAATTTGCCAGGACATAATGAGTTTGCTCCTCAGTTGGGCTTTGATTTTTTACAAAATGAGGAAGTGATTAATATTGCTAAGGAGGTAATGTCATTACTTAATTGGTTTGGAGTTGCACATCTAGATATGAGATTCGATAAGGCGACCAATAGTTATTGTCTTATTGAAATTAACGCACGTTTTTGGGGAAGTATAGACGGCTCTCGACATGCAGGCGTAAACTTTCCTCATCTCGCAATTCAATGTGCCTTAAAGCAACCTGTGATGGTTCATGCCTTTAATAATTTGCCCTATATGCGCCTAAAAGGTGTACTGAAATATTTAAAGCGTAACCCTTTGTTTCTGTTTAAGAGAAAATTTCTTCTAGAACAAACAGAGACAAAATCATTTTTAAAAGATCCGTTACCTACAATGTACAAATTTAGAGAATGGTTGGGAAGACAATTCTAGATAAGTCTTTAAATAACAAAAAGAGGACGAATCCTCTTTTTGCATGAAACGTTTTTTAACAAATAAATTTTTAAATCCCTCTAAAATAATAGCTAAAAAAGTTTCTACCCCAAATACCTAACCTACTACAATAAGATATTTGTCAGGAATAAAAATAGGTGTTTATGCTAATTATCAATGCTATTTTCTAGTCAACTTATTAACAATTTAAGTTTATAACTTTTTAAAAATCAAACAATTGAATTTTTGTGGACCTAAAAACATTGTTGCTTAGAGTTTACACAATGCAAATACATTAACTTTGGCGTTTCAAAACATATTTACTTGGTTTTATCTCAATACACAAAAGAATTTAATTACAACTTCAAGTTAGCTGCACCTGTTATTTTAGGGATGTTGGGACATACATTTGTTAGTTTTATTGACAACATAATGGTCGGGCAACTGGGAACCGCTGAATTAGCGGCTGTTTCGCTTGGAAACAGTTTTATGTTCATTGCAATGTCTATTGGAATTGGTTTTTCAACAGCTATAACGCCATTAGTGGCAGAAGCCGATGCTGCCAATAACTTTTCAGAAGGAAAATCTTCATTTAAGCATGGTCTGTTTCTGTGTACTGTTCTTGGTATAGCCCTTTTTTTATCAGTATTTGTTGCCAAACCATTGTTGTATTTTATGAAACAACCCGTTGAGGTTGTAGAATTGGCACTTCCTTATTTGAATTTAGTGGCGTTTTCGTTAATTCCTTTAATCATTTTTCAAGCGTTTAAGCAATTTAGCGATGGATTGTCAATGACTAGATATCCCATGTATGCCACTATCATAGCTAACATTGTAAACGTTATTCTAAATTACCTACTCATTTTTGGAAAATTTGGTTTCCCAGAATTAGGAATAGTTGGAGCGGCATACGGTACTTTGGCGTCTAGATTTATTATGGTGGTTTATCTTTGGTGGCTACTAACTAAAAAAGAAAAATCTAAAGCCTTTGTCACTCAAATTAAGTTTTTTGTTCTCGATAAATTAATGCTTCGGAAATTAATAAATTTAGGGTTGCCAAGTGCCATGCAGATGTTTTTTGAAGTGGCAATTTTTACCGCTGCAATTTGGTTAAGCGGACTTTTAGGTAAAAACCCGCAAGCGGCTAATCAAATTGCACTTAACTTATCTTCTATGACCTTTATGGTTGCAATGGGATTGAGTGTAGCTTCAATGATTAGAGTTGGAAATCAGAAAGGACTACATAAGTATTTTGAATTACGACGAATAGCCTTCTCTATTTTCTTACTCGCTATCTTATTAGCAGTGTGTTTTGGGGCAATATTCTTTTTATTCCATGACCAACTACCAAAATTATATGTTGATTTTGATGATGGTAAGAATTTAGTGGATAATACAGAGGTGGTATCAATTGCAGCCAAATTAATGATTGCGGCAGCAATATTTCAGATAAGCGATAGTATTCAAGTGGTTGTTTTAGGAGCTTTAAGAGGATTACAAGATGTGAAAATACCAACAATTATTACGTTCATTTCATATTGGATGGTAGGTTTCCCAATTAGCTATTTTCTAGGGAAAGAAGAAGCCTATGGCAGCTTTGGAATTTGGTTAGGTTTACTGGCTGGTTTAACAACGGCTGCAATATTATTATTTATTAGATTTAATTATCTTACGAAAACCTTAATTTTGTCAAATACAAACGATTAAAGTACAGCATGGAATTACCAAAATTCATATTAGGCGATAATACAGACTACCCAAATGCCATATACGTGATTCATACAGAGTTTCCTCGATTTATTATCAATCTAGAAGATGATGATGTGGAATGGTTTGAAGAGTTTGATGAACAAGACCAACGAGAAATTGAAAGTGAAGCTGAAAATTTAATCCAAGCTGCAACAGATTTTTATGATAGGGAAGTAGCACGATACGACGAGTAATGATTGAAGAGTTATTAGAATTAGATAGAGAACTCTTAATATACCTAAACAACCTTGGGTCTCAAACTTGGGATGGGCTATGGTTGGTGATTACTAATAAACTTACATTTATTCCTTTATATGCCTTACTATTATTTTTAATTTATAAGAAATTTGGCTTAAAGTACGTATTGCCGATGCTATTTATTATAGCAGCTATGATTACGTTTACAGATCAAATAACAAATGTTTTTAAAGATGGTTTTATGAGAGCCCGACCATGTAGAGCTGAAGGTGTTATGGAATATATTCGTTTTATAGCAGAACGTTGCGGGAAATATGGATTCTTTTCAGGTCATTCATCTAATTCAATGGCTGCGGCAGTATTTGGAGGTCTAGTATTAAGACCTTACTATAAAAACCTTATTTTTATTCTTGTTTTTTGGAGTTTTATTGTAGCCTATAGCCGCATTTACGTTGGTGTACACTATCCTTTAGATATAGTTTGCGGAATGCTATTTGGCGCTATTTCAGGATTCTTGTTTTATAAACTAAATCATTTTATTCAAGCACGATTTAATTCTAAACCATCTTAAAAGTTTTTCTTTTCAATAGTGTAATGTATTGCTCTTCTTTTCATCCATAGATAGGCAAAACAATCTATTAAAGGAGATACTAGTCGTTGTCGTAAGCCAAACTTTGAGTATCCAGCTGTCCTTGGGAAATGATTAACGGGGACTTGTTTTATAGTGCCATTTTGAAGTAAAATAAGGGCAGGAAGAAAACGATGTAATCCTTTAAACATAGGAATATTCTTAGCGTAGGAAGTTTTAATAATTTTTAGGGGACAACCTGTGTCTAGCATGCCGTCATTGGTAAACAATCGTCTAATTCTATTAGCTATTTTGGACGACCATCTTTTAATGATACCATCTTTTCTATTTACTCTAATACCCGTAACCAATTCATGATTTTTAACATGCTCTAGAAGCAAATTAAAGTCCTTAGGCGAGGTTTGAAGATCGGCATCAATATATCCAACCAGAGAACTGTTTACGTTATCAAATCCTGCTTTTAAAGCAGCACTTAAACCTTTGTTCTCCGAGAAAAGTATATAATTAAATGCCGTATGTTTTTGACATATGCTTTCAATCAGTTCTTGACTAGTATCTGTAGAGCAATCGTTTATAAAAAGAACCTTTGCGTCTACAATGCTCTGTTTTAAAAACTCTAAGAGTTCAATTTCTAGACGGACAATATTGTCTTCTTCATTATAAACAGGGACTAATATGGTAAGAGTATCTTCCATGCGTGAAAAGTTAGTCCTACAAAAATATTCTTTTTAATCTGCTTATGGTTGATTTGGTTTGATTTAAAAATTGTTATTTTGTGACTTCAAAGCGTATACATGAAAATACTCGTTACAGGAGCTGTTGGTTTTATTGGTTCGCATGCGGCGGAACGTTTACAAAGTCTTGGACATGATGTCATTGGCCTAGATAATTTTAGTGATTACTATAGTTTGGAGTTAAAGCATTTAAATGCTAAAGCCCTAACTGCAAAAGGTGTTACTATTTTAAAAAAGGATTTACGTGATGATAATTTACAAGATGTTTTGCCAAAAGATATCGACTACATTTTTCATTTTGCTGCACAACCAGGGATTTCACAATCATCGAGCTTTCAAGATTATTTTAGTAATAATATTTTGGCAACAAAACAATTGATTGATTTTGCCGAAACCTGCTCTAATTTAAAGTTATTTGTAAATATTGGTACTTCATCCATTTATGGTTTAGAAGCGATATGTAGCGAAGATCATGCTCCTAAACCAGCTTCGCATTACGGTGTTACAAAGCTTGCGTCCGAACAATTAGTACTTCAAAAAAGTAGAGAACAAAAACTACCAGCGTGTTCATTACGTTTATATTCTGTTATTGGACCTCGTGAACGCCCAGAAAAGATGTATGCCAAATTGATAGCCTCAGGATTACAGAACGAAGCATTTCCATTATTTGAAGGAAGTGATAAGCACTTAAGAAGTTTTACCTACGTCGATGATATTGTCGATGGCGTTATAAGTGTTATAGGCAACGAGGCTAAAGTAGAAGGGGAAGTTATTAATCTTGGAACCGAGATTGAACATACAACCCAAGAAGGTATAGAAGCAGTAGAGTCTGTTCTGGGAAAACCTATAAAGCTCGATATAAAACCTAAACGACCGGGTGACCAATCGAGAACAAAAGCTAATATAGACAAGGCTAAACGTCTTTTAAATTATAATCCTCAAACAACTTTATTAGAGTCTGTACAACAACAAGTGCAGTGGTATAAAGAAAATTTTTACTAATTCATTAGAACTGAATAAGTGGTTTTTCTATTCGTAACAGGAAAAACCCCTTTGAATTTCAGATTAATACTTTTTAAATTTTAGTGTAGTAACTGTATGTAAATCAGTATTTTGCATTGATGATAACTCGTGCTCTTATATGATATTTGTGACGTAATTTTAAACATCCAAATATTATGAAAAAACGAGTAAAAAATGAGTCAGAGTTTGAGTTTTACGATAAACTGACTAAGAAAAAAAGAAGTTTTAAGGCCAACAGAGACCAAATGGTCGTTAGTCTTAATGCAAGTGAAATGGATAGCCTTGATGTTCTGGACGACAAAACAGAAAACTTATTAAGGTCTAGTAAATCAGTTAATATGGAAATGGGTTTCGCTATCGTTGAAGCCGGAGATTCTGATGCTGATAGTGATGCAATGGACAGAGATAGTTTGTTAGAAAGTGATTATGCTGCGAACTCTCTACCTTCAATGATTGATGAAGAAGGTAATCTGCACTATTTTATGCCAGATGAATTTACAGTTCAGTTTGATGAAGACGTTTCTGAAATTAAAGCAAAAAGTATCATTAAAAGCTTTAAATGCGAGATTATTAAGAAACAAAGAACTAAAGGGTATTATACCTTAAGTGTTCCAAAGGATAAGGGCTTATTTGAAACCATTTCGGCCTTTAACAAACATAAAGATGTTTTGTTTTCTGAAGCCTCTGAAATAGGACTCAATGATGAGCTGTATGTTCCAAATGACACCGATTTCTCAAAACTATGGGGACTTAGAAATATTGGTCAGACCGTTGACGGGGTTACAGGAACAAATGATGCAGATATTGACGCAACATTGGCATGGAATTACGAACGAGGAAGACGAAATGTTATTGTAGCAGTTATTGATACAGGTGTAGACTACAATCACCCAGATTTAAAGAATAATATATTAGCTCAAGGCTCAGAAGATTGGAATTTTGCCTCATCTACATCTAAAGACCCTTTTGATGGAGGAACACATGGAACACATGTTGCAGGAACTGCTGCAGGAGTAGACAATCAAATTGGTATTATTGGTGTAGCTCCAAAATGTTCTATAATGCCACTAAGGGTTAATCTTACATCTGGTATGAACAGTAATAGAGCCGATGCTATCAATTATGTTACAGATCAAGCCAGAGCAAATAGCAAGAATAGATACGTTATTAATTGTAGTTGGAGAATGAGTGGACACCACTCTGGTGTATATATGGCGATTAGAAGGGCCGTAAGAAATAATGTTGTTGTTGTATTTGCTGCTGGAAACGCAGGAAATGATATCAATGTAACACCACAATATCCTGCAGTATATACAGAAGTTATTGCTGTAGCAGCAACAGATCAAAAAGACAGAAAAGCTAGTTTTTCAAACTATGGGAAGAAAGTAGATGTTAGTGCACCAGGTGTAAATATTTATTCAACAGTTCCTGGAAGCAACTATTCATTTAAAAATGGAACATCTATGGCTGCGCCTCATGTAGCGGGATTAGCAGCGCTTATCTGGTCTAAAAATATGACTCTTACAGATAATCAGGTGCGTAAAATTATTGAAAAAACAACCGATAATATCGATGCTAAAAACCCTGGATTTGTTGGGAAATTAGGTACAGGTAGAATAAACGCATTCAAAGCCTTAAGAGCAACACCGTATAATGTAACGAGAAAGCTAATAAAGACATTTAGTTTTCCTCAAAACAATAGAGGTTCAAGCACAGGATTAACTTATGCAAGAAGAATCCAAACACATCCAATTCCTTGGTTTCCAAAGCGATCGGCATTATTGTTCGTAACACAAAAAGCGGGTAGTGAAAAAATTTACTATTTAAACCCAATAACTGGAAGTGTTATGAAAGCTGTTGATCCTCCTGCTAATGACACCTTAGGATCATTAACTTGGGATGGGTCATTTATTTATGGAGCCAATGTAACAACGGGTGCAGGAAAAATAAATAAGTTCACATCATTTAGTGGTAGCGCTGCTGGAAGTATAAATGTACCAGCAGGTAGAGGAGAAGGTCTTGTTGCCGTTGGATCATATTTTTACTATTCTACGATTAGCAGAATATATAAAATTAGAAAGTCTAATGGGCAAGTTGTACATTCATTTCCTGCTCCTGGAGGCGCATGTCACTCTATAGCTTATGGTGATGGGTTTTTATTCTTCGGAAATACAAACAACGGAAAAGTAACTATACTTAAATTAAGTAATCTATCATTTGTAGATTCCTTTATTGTACCAGGAACAGCTCCAAGACGTGTAGATGGGTTAGCCTATAATCCGTATGCGAACTTATTATATGTTGCTAATCAGAAAAAGAATAAAATTAGCGTATTAAAGATTAGTTTTTAATATCTGGAATAGTTTTAAATGCTATTAATCGGGAAAACGGCGAGAGAAATCTTGCTGTTTTCTTTGTTATAAACTCTTAGTCTTTTTTTAGTTGTAATAAAAAATCGGCAGCTACAAATGGTGTTGTTTTTCCATCTTCGATAAGTTGCAACTGAGACTGAAGGGCTTCTTTAATTTTTGGCTGGTTGAAAAAATCAGATTTAAGCCGTTCTTCTATGGTTTGCAATAACCAAAACTTATTCTGCTCTGTTCTATTATTTTCAAAAAAGTGATTCGATTTTGTATGTGCAATATAGCGCGATATTAAGGACCATAAGTCTGCAATCCCTTCACGTTTTAAAGCGCTACAAAGTGTCACTTTGGGTTGCCATTCTGAAGATTTTTGTGGGTACAAATGTAGAGCTCTTGCAAACTCTACCTTGGCTAATTTGGCTGCTTTTAAATTTTCTCCATCTGCTTTGTTTATCGCAATCGCATCTGCCATTTCTATGATACCACGTTTAATACCTTGCAACTCATCTCCAGCTCCAGCAATTTTCAATAATAAAAAAAAGTCTACCATACTATGAACGGCAGTTTCACTTTGACCAACTCCAACCGTTTCAATAATGACACTATCAAATCCAGCAGCTTCACATAATATTATAGTTTCACGTGTTTTACGGGCTACACCTCCCAATGATGTTCCAGAAGGTGAAGGTCTAATAAAAGCATTATCATTCTTTACCAAATCTTCCATACGAGTTTTGTCCCCTAAAATGCTCCCTTTACTTAAACTGCTACTTGGATCTACGGCAAGAACTGCTACTTTTTTTCCAACAGAGGTAAGGTGCATACCTAGGGCTTCAATAAAGGTGCTTTTTCCAACACCTGGAACTCCTGTAATTCCAACACGAACAGAGTTATTTGCATGAGGTAAGCATAGTTTTATAATGGCATTTGCCTTTTCTAAATGTTTAGGATTAGAACTTTCTATTAAGGTAATAGCTCTGCTTAAGGCTGTAATATTTCCGTTTAATATTTCAGAAACTAAGTCTTTAGCACTGGGTTGGGAACGTCTTTTCTTTTGAATGGTTTTAATAGAAGATGTATTAGTGATGTCAGATTGAGAAACACCTTCTTTTTCATGTAACGCAGACGATTTAGATTTTTTTGACAACGCTTTATTTTTTGTCGTTTAATACTCTTAAAGGTACTGCTATTTTTGTATTATCCCAAGCCATTGTGAGTTTGAGGTTGTCTGTTGAATTGTCAAATGCAATCGTAAATTGCTCAACAGTTGTATTTATTTTTTCAACAGGAACGTCAATTTCGAGGCGATCGTAATTAGGATCCCACATAGGTTGCATTTCTTCGTCAACACCCCAAGGATATTGTTTGGTATTAAAAATCACATTCCATGCAGAATCTTTTGGAACCGTCCAAAGTGTATATTTTCCTTTTGGTAAATAAATACCTTTTATCATTAGATCCTTATTTGTTTCAAAGGTAGTGGCTTCGTTAGCCCCTGTTCGCCATACGCGATTATAAGGAACTAGAGCTCCAAAAACATCTCGACCTTTTTTAGAAGGTCTATTGTAGAACACTTCTAGTTTTAAGTCATTTAGTCTAAATTCGACTGTATCCTTTGGGCTCAAACGCTTTGAAAAAATATCTCCTACAAAATAAGAGTATAAAAAAAGAGCAACTGCAATAATAGACAGTATAACAAGGAGGCGTTTTAAAAACGTATTCATAGCAAAACTGGATTGAAACTTTTCGGTTTTAAAGATAATTGAAATTGAAGTGTTATATAACTAGTTAACGTAAAATTGTATAAATTTCTTATTAATTTTAAAAAAAGCTATAAATTTTGCAACACTCACTTTTTTGTATCGTCTTTAAAGTGAACTCAACCAAACCAAAAGAGATTTGAATACATTTCAAGTTGACATCATTGAGCAATGCAAGCAGAACAATAGAGCTGCGCAATTAAAACTATACAATCAGTATTGTGATGGCATGTATACTGTTGCCATGCGATTTGTAAAGGATTCTATGGAAGCTGAAGATATCGTACAAGAAGCCTTTATTAAAGCATTTGCAAAATTGAATCAGTATAAAGCTGAAGTGACTTTTGGAGCTTGGTTAAAACGTATCGTTGTTAACAAGAGTATTGACTGTTTGAAATCCAAGAAGCAACATTTGCAAGAATTGGATGAGGTGCACCTAAAAGTAGTAGACTCGAGTTATGAAAACGAATGGTTAGTAGATGATACAATGACTTTAGATGAGATCAAAGGAGCCATCCAAAAGTTACCAGATAAATATCGCTATGTTGTGATGTTGTATTTGGTGGAAGGCTATGATCATCAGGAGATTTCTGAAATATTAAACATCTCAGAAATAGCCTCAAGAACACAACTATCTAGGGGAAAATCGAAATTAAAAGAACTTTTAACACCTATTAAAAATGGCACAAGATCTTAGAAACTTATTTGAAGAAGAGCAAAAACAATCGCAATTAAAAATGAGCGAAGGTCACGAAGCACGTTTTCTTAAAAAATTAGATGAAGCATTACCAGTAGAAGCATCGATCAAAAAACGTTTCAGTATGCTGCAAATTGCAGCGAGTATTGTAGTTCTAATTGGATTAGCCTTTGCTGCTTATAAGTTTGTCGAACAGCCAAAATCGGTAAATAATGAAGTCGTACAAAACAATGACGATTCATCCGATGAACAACTTAAATCTTTAGGTGATATTTCACCAGATTTAAAAAAGGTTGAAGATTATTATTTGGCTAACATTAGTTTAGAATTATCTAAAGTAAAGCAAACGCCAGAAAACAAGGAACTGTTTGATGGTTATGTAGTGAGACTTGCCGAGTTAAATCAGGAATATAAACGTTTGTCGGTAGAGCTTACCGAAAACGGTCCAAACGAATTAACGGTAAGTGCTTTAATAGATAATTTAAAGTTACGTCTTAATTTATTGTATCGATTAAAAGAACAATTAAATGATTTAAATACTTCAGAAGAAGTGGTAAATCACGGATAAATCAAATACGCTGAAATACCAATCACAGATGTACATGGACGTCGTATTTCAGAATAAAAAACAAAACGATGAAAACAAAATTTAAAATACTAGGACTCCTGCTTTTCTGTTTCACAATAAGTGTTTCAGCGCAGCAAAAGTTATCAAAAGTGTCAAAGAAAATTGATGTTGCTAAGGACGTAACAATCGATTTAAACACTAGCTATGTACAAATAGAAATTGATACATGGAATAAAAACACCTTAGAAGTAGAAGCCTATATTGAAGGTGAAAAACTGTCTAAAGAAGAATTACAAGAAGCATTAAAAGATTGGAATCTTAAAGTAGAAGGCTCTGGAGACCGAGTAAAAATTTCATCAGATGGGTCTCATGGTTCATGGGAAGGGCTTGGCGATTTAGAAATTGGGCTAGAGTCTTTAAAAGCACTTGAGGTTCTGGAAGTTTTGGGAGATTTAAACTTAGGTGATTTACCAGAAATGCCAGTTATGCCAGATTTACCAGAGATGCCAGAGATTGCGCGTGTAGAAATCCTTGAAATGCCAGAGATGCCAGAATTACCAGAGTTACCAGAAGGCATCAGTAATATAAGTTTTGATTCTGAGGCTTATAAAAAAGATGGTGAAGCGTATTTAGAAAAATGGAGCAAAGATTATCCTGCAAAAGATCGTGAGAAAATGAAGGCTTGGGGAAGAGAAATGGCTAAAGTTGACTTTTCTAAGTTTGAAATGCGTATGGAAGAATGGGGAGAGAAATTTGGAAAAAAGTTTGGAGAGGATTACGCTAAAAAGATGGAAAAATGGGGAGAAGAATTTGAAAAGAAATTTGACGAAAAATGGGCTAAAGAAATGGAAGTTTGGGGAGAGAAGTATGGCAAGGAAATGGAGAAGCGCGGTAAAGAATTAGAAAAGCGTATGGCGAAGAGAGAAAAGGAAATGGATAAGCGCAGAGAGCAACTTGAAGAACGTTTAGAAAAGCGTATGGAAGTGCGTGAAGAAGCTCGAGAAAAACGTGAAGAGGCTCATGAAAAGCGAAGAGAAGCTCATGAAAAACGTCGCGAAAATTTAGAAAGACGTTTGGAGTTAAGAAGCCATAAGGTAAAAAGAACGATTAAAATTAAAATGCCTAAAGGTGCTAAGTTGAATATGAATGTAAGACATGGTGAATTAAAAATGTCTTCAGTAATTTACAACCTAAAAGCAGATATATCACACGCTACATTAGTAGCAAATCACATTGATGGAAGCGAGACTTCCATCAGTGTGTCTTATTCTCCTGTACAAGTGTCGACTTGGAGCAATGGTGAACTTAACTTAAATTATGTTGAAGATGCACACTTAAATACCGTTGGGATTTTAAGACTTAATAGTAATTCGTCTGATATGTATATTAATGACTTAACTGGAAATGCTATTATTGATGGAAGTTTTGGAGATTTGTCTATATCAAATATTACCGATACATTTACGAATCTTAATGTTGTTTTAGAAAATAGTGATGCTACTATCAAATTACCAAAATCAGACTATAGCGTCTATTTTAAAGGTAATCGCTCGCGATTAAATAATGAAATGACGACTCAAAAAACCATAGAGAATTATCCAAGTGGGAATCGTGGCGGAAAGCAGATTGTGTTAAATGCAAAATTTAGCGATATTGTTTTGAAGCAGTAATTATAACAAATGGTTCCGGGACAGTGGGAACAGTAAAAATTAACTGTCGGAAATCGTCTTCATTTATGTATTTTTGAGAAAAAATCATGCGCATGTCTTCCAAAGCGTTTTCTCAAATTCTAGCACATTTAAATCAGCAATCTCTTTACGTTTTAGACCCATCGCTATCGAAATCGGACTACGTAAAATTAGACTTGTCAATTCATAACAAGGCTTTAGAACAGGTTGATGTATCCACTTCGGAAACCCTAGAGACTTATGTAAATAATCATATTAAAACTCATAATGCCAAAGTGGCTTATGGTGGCTATCTAGAAACTCGAAACATTTATAAACGCAGTACTTATTTTAATGACACAAACCCTGAAGCCGAACGCAATATTCATTTAGGGCTTGATCTTTGGATAGCTGCCGAGACACCAATTTATGCGCCTTTAGATGGTGAAGTACATAGCTTTAAGAATAACACCAATTTTGGAGATTATGGCCCTACAATACTTTTAAAGCATTATGTAGATGATATAGTGTTTTATACACTGTATGGGCATTTAAGCATAGCATCTATTCAAAATTTGAGGGTAGGACAAAGCATTGAACAAGGCCAACAAATTGCTACTTTAGGAGACGCTAGTGTTAATGGTGATTATCCGCCGCATTTACATTTTCAAATCATTAATGACCTTCAAGATTATAAAGGCGATTATCCTGGTGTATGCGCTATGTTGGATTTGGAATTTTATAGTGAGAATTGTTGGGATCCTAATTTGTTGTTGGGGCTATAGTAATCCATATAATTAGTTCAAGACAAAAACCCAATAGCAATGCCATTGGGTTCCATTCTCAGTCACTAGTTAGTCATTAAAATTAGAACGAGAATTGTGCTTTAGGCGCTTCTTTAGCGTCTAGTGTTCCAATGATTTGCCCTTGCGGAATCCTAACCGCAGGGAAGCAGCCTTTTTCAAATAATAAGATATTTAGTGAACCTCCATATTGAAAATAACCCACTTCTTCACCTTTAGTTATTGGTACTGGGTTTTCTGCAGTTATTGATCTGAATTTCTCTTTAAAAATTACAGAAGCAATGGTGTTTAATCCTACCGGAATCATGGCCACTTTGCCATATTTTTCGGTTTGAATGATGAGGTAACCACGTCTGAAATCTTCAAAAACACTGTAATCGTAACCATAACCTACATTACCACCATTAATGAGTTTAGGGAAATCTTTGATTCCAAAATAGTAACCAGAAACATCCGGATTAGATTCTATAACTTCACCTGCAACAGGTGCATGATACCTATGATATACGGTTGGCATTAAGATGCAAGAGACAGCTGTTCCTCCTTCAAATGCACTGGCAAATTGCGAGTTGTCTAAGAGTTGCTTTACGTTTAGTTTTTGTGTTTTTACCTGTAATGGTGTATCTAATGAGAGATTGTCATCAATCATATTGACAATGGCGTCGGCAGGAGAGACAACAACCGAATCATCTTGCGGACTGCTAATTGGTCGCATGCCTGGTTTGAGTTCTCTAAAAAAGAATTCATTAAAGTTTTTATAGCCGCCTTCTGGAATGATGTAATCATCCATTTTTGATCCTAATTCTTCCATCCAATGTTTCACCAAAGGAAGCGAATCTGGGCTGTCCATTTTTTGTCCGTTTAAATCAACAAAAGAATAGGTCATTTGATAGCCTGCAACAGACTGTACAAAGGCAAGGCCAGCTTCGTTTTCATAATATAACCAACTAAATTTTTGGATGTATTGTAAACCTGTAGACATATCAGGATTCCATATATACCAAGCTTTAAAGAAATTGCAAAGGTCATCAATGCTGGCATCTTTCCAGTGCTGTATAACACTTGGGTCTGTACCTTCTGGGATAGGTGTTATATTAGCTACGGCTGTATCGTATAATGTAGCAAAATCCTTAGTATTATCGGCATACCATTTTTGGATCATTTCGATAAATTCATCAATGGTGCTTACGGTAAGTTCTTCTTTGGTCATGATTTGTGTATTAAAGGTTATCACACAAAGTTCTATAAATCTGAAGATTGTTTTATGAGTGGATTTACCTGTTTACGAAACCAAAAACACATTAAAACCTGTTAACACTATGTTAAATAATAACCGAACGTTTGGTAAAATACTAAATTGTTTTACATTTGTACCATGAGACCACAGAAAGTACAAGATGAACAAATGTTAAACGGTTTAATGGCCGTTATGAGAGCCAAGGGCTATGATGGAGCTAGTCTTAAAGAGCTTTCCGAGGCTACGGGATTAAAAAAAGCGAGTCTTTATCATAGGTTTTCAGGAGGGAAGAAAGATATGGCGTCGGCTGTATTGGCACACCTAGAAGGGATAGTGAATACACATATTTATAAAGTACTTACCGATGAAAGCAGACCACATACTGAACGACTTGGAAAAGTTATTTCTGGTATTAATGATATGTATAAAGGCGGTTTAGAAACGTGCATGTATAGGTCACTTTCTCTCGATTCAGGAATTTCTTTATTTGGAGATCAAATAAAACAAGGCATAGATCTTTGGATTAATAGCTTTATAAGTTTTGGTATGGATAGAGGGATGAGCAGAAAAGAAGCGACTCAAAAAGCAAATCAAACGTTTATTGAAATACAGGGCAGTCTTGTGCTTTCAAAATCGATTGGTTCAACCCAGCCCTTTGCTGATGTTCTTAAAGCGATTAGAAAACGATATGAATAAAAAAATTTATCATAATATTTTACCGAATGTTCGGTAATTAATTCTTTTATAATTATTATTTAAACAATGAAAACAATGAAAACAATGAAAACAATGAAAACTTTTGTTATGATTTTTATCCTAAGCACATTTATGCTCAATGGACAATCAAAAAAAGGAATGGATACAAAAGAGAATTATCCTACCACGTATAATACGATTGATGTTGATGGTCTAGACATTTTTTATCGTGAGGCTGGACCAAAAAATGCGCCTACTTTAATTTTATTACATGGTTATCCTACATCATCACACATGTTCAGAAATTTAATAAAGGATTTATCATCAGAGTATCACTTAATTGCACCTGATTATCCTGGATATGGAAGAAGCGAACAACCTGCTATGAAAGACTTCGACTATACTTTTGAAAATATGTCAATCGTTATTGAAAAACTATTAGTGAAGCTCAACATTGAACGTTACAGTTTGTACTTAATGGATTATGGAGCGCCCATTGGGTATCGTATTTTTGAAAAGCATCCTGAACGTGTTCAATCTTTTATTGTACAAAATGGAAATGCTTATGAGGAAGGTTTAAAAGCGTTTTGGAATCCTTTACGAACTTATTGGAATGATTATACAGTAGCTAATGGAAAACCATTAGAGGGGTTTCATGCTTTGGAAGGATTGAAATGGCAGTATACACATGGTGTAAAGGACATATCTAAAATAAGTCCAGACAATTGGCATATCGATTTACAGCACTTAAGTAGACCAGAGAATAACGAGATTCAGTTGGCGATGTTTTATGATTATCGGACCAACGTAAGTTTATATCCAAAGTGGCAAAAATTATTTAGAAAGTATCAACCACCAACCTTAATTGTTTGGGGGAAGAATGATATTATTTTTCCTGCCGATGGCGCTTATCCGTATAAAAGAGATTTAAAGAATGTAGAATTTCACCTATTGGATACAGGACATTTTGCTCTTGAAGAGAAAGGGGAAGATATTGCTAATTATATATCTAAGTTTTTGAAGAAACATGTAAAAAAGTAATGTCTCAACATCAATAGAATACAACGTCCTGAGCAATCGCCTTGGGATGTTTTGTTTTATAGTGAAGAGGTGCTATATATTATACCATCTAACAAGTAAGTGTAGGGCAGGTCTAAAGGAAGTAAGGATAGAGCCCAAAATTATTTAAGGTACGCTCAAACGAATTGCCTTAGAGCATAAGTACTTTTCCGATGCCTCGTTCGGGAAAGGTCTTAGCAAGTATTGTGTTAAATTAAAAGCCTTCAGGCAATGGAACATTGTTCCAATGATTCATAGCGTCTAAGATTCCGCCCATTAAAGCAAGTGTAATAATCCAGTATAGTATGTTGATGCCCATATGTTTCCAGTTTCTTTGTCCGAATAATCCATTGACGACAATCACAGGAGTTACAGTTGTAATGGCAATGAACGTTCCATGCCAAGCGCCATGAGCAAAGGTGTCAAAATCACCTTCCTGATTGAAGCCAGAATTATTGAAATTCAGCAAGAAAGATGATAGTATAAAAGAGAGCACAATAGCTACGATAACGGTTACAATCCTATTGGTTTTTTTTACTGTTTTATCTGAAATGTCTATGGTACTCGTCCAAACTTTGCCAAACAGATTTTTATGATAATAAAGAAAACCAATACATAATGGCGTAATGCTAGCCAATGCCATTGAAAACCAGTTAATGTCATCCATAATACAAATCGTTTTAATCCTCTTTTTTGAAGAATTTATACACTAAATATATGAAATATATAATAGGAATTCCTACAATTGAAGAGTCAATCCTTATTTATTTTATGACTTTTTTTCCAAATACGGGAACTTCTTAAAGACCATTCAAAATGGATCTGTTTTTCTTACAAAGGACATGGTGCTCATCACAGAAATGCGATTGACATTGTTACTAAACCTACCAATACCTTAGCGCCTTGCCCTCTTCTAAATAGCCCTTTAAAGATTCGTGAATAAGGTATTTCCATCCACCTTCAAATTTCTCTTGCTTAAAGTCTGGGTTTGTAAAGGACTCTATCCCTTCATGAGTGAGTTTTACTTTGGTACTTTCACCATGTTCAGACAATTCGAAGGTTACAAAAGATATGCCTGGATACCCTTCATAGCGCCATGAGTATTTGAGTTTTTTTAAGGGAACTACCTCTAAAACTTCACACAAGTGCATATAACGTTTGTTTTCTTCACCACCTTCAAATTGGAATTTGCAACCCACTTCAGCTTTAAATTCTGGGATATCGAAATACCATTTTTTCATTAGTTCTACTTCAGATATGGCACGCCAAACGCGTTCTAAAGGCGCTTTAAATTCTTGTTCTAAAATGAGTGGTGAATGTTCCATGTTCGTTATGATTTATAATTCGTTTTTAGGTTTAGATTCTAATTCATCCAATAACTGACCAAGCTGATTGAGTTTTCCAACCCACATACTTCTAAAATGTTGTAGCCAATCGGTAATTTCTGTGAGTTTTTCGGCTTGGAGATTACAATAGCGTTCGCGACCTTCTTTTTTTATCGTAATCACGCCACATTCCTGTAAATACTTGATATGTAGCGATACGGCCTGTCTGGTCATATCAAACTTATCTGCCAAGGCATTGACGTTTTGTGATTGATTGGTTAAAGACATGAGTATACCACGTCTAGTCGGATCTGCAATAGCATTAAATATATCTCTTTTCATAATCGTTTTAAATACGCAAGCGTTTACTTGCAAATATAAATGCAAGTTTTTACTTGCGCAAATTTTTTGAAAATTATTTTTTTATAAGGAGAGAAGATGACGTGGGAGTGATTCTTAAGGGTTAACCGTATTTTGAAGTAATTCTGTTAGAAACCGAAGTAGGATGTCTGGTTCTGAAAAGAGCTTTTTAGAATACAGCCAATTTCGTCGTATACCTATATTAAAAGTTCCTGTACTGGCTTTATAACCTGGGTTTACAGAATAATTTTTAGACTCTAAGATACGTGCAGCTTGAGCTTTGCTAATGACCCATTGTATACCGCCTTTATTGGGTCTTGTATCTTTTAAGCTGCAAATAAGTCCTTCAGTTCCAATTTTAAGTGTGGTTTCTTGCTTTGATGTAAGGAACACGGTAAGCTCTGTGATTTTGGCATTTTCGGTATCATCAGATGTGGTACCAACACTGACTTCCTCTTGGTCTGGTGTTTTAAGAAATGTGCGATAAGCAATAACTGCTGTAATCACAGCTGTAGCCGCCATAATAACCTGCGAAGAAGTGTTGATCCAATCTAAGTATGTGTATAATGGTGTCATTGTTCTTAAAAACGTCGTTTGTAACTAGAACTAAGTTAGTAAAAGAAAATGAGTTGCGTGTTTTTATGGTAATCGAATGTGTACATGCATCATTAACTGCTGGTGTTTTATTCAGTTACTTCTTTTATTTGGTTTTCTAAGTCGTTGATTCCATTAAACTTTCTAAAATTCAAATCTTTTCCTATTGATCTTAATTCAGTTATTAATTCAAGAATTACATCCAATGGTTCAGCTTCAAATCCGAACAGATTTTGGTCAAATTCTGTTCCTATTAGCAGTCCGTCATTTGCCATTCCAACGCACCAATTTTCCATAAATTCAGATAATGCGATTTCAGTTACTTTATAATTTTTCCATTCGTCTTTTGCGCAAGATTTAGCACGAACTTTTTCTGCCCAAAAACATATGAGTTCAATCGGATTTCCATTGTCATCCTCATATTGAGTCGAACTCGATGTAGCGAATCCGTTTTTACTTTTCAATCCGTAAACTATTTCGTTTTCAGAAACTGTTTTTATGAATTTTAGATGTCGATTTTTAAGTGTTATAGAATCTTGGAACATAGTTTTTTGCTAGTAGATAAAGTGTTTGAGTATGCTTTTAGGCTAGAACTAAGTTAGTAAAAGGAAATGAAATTGAGGGAAATCTGAAAGGATTTACAACGATATATGCAGTAAGTAATTGAATAAGTTTATCGTTTATTCCAGGATAGCTGGAAGAATGTATTGCACTAGTATTTTTTCAGGTTGCTGAAATTTCCCATTTCCAAAATTTCCCGAGGTTATGACAACTACCGAATCTAGCTCGGGAATCACAAATATATACTGTCCTCCAGCTCCTCTAGCTTCAATAGATTCAATCTCTTGATTAGCTACGACATAGGTTTTATGCCACCACAAGTAGCCATATTCGTTGTTATCACTTGTATTCTCTAAACGTAGATATTTTTGAAAAGAGTTATTGACCCAATCTTCTGAAATAATCTTTTGTCCATTCCAGTGCCCTTTATTAAGATAGAGTTGTCCAAATTTCAACATATCTCGAGGTGTTAAGTACATCCCACCTCCAAAATAAGGTGTTGTTGAGGTGTTTTCGGTTTGGATAATATAATTTGAAATACCTAAAGGAGCCAAAAGTTTTTGATCCATATATGATTCCAGAGGATAATCTAATTGTTCATTCAAGCATACGCCAAGTAAAAACGGGTTTGCAGAACCATAAAAGGCGTGAGTTCCTGGTGTATTGATCATGGAAGCATCCATTACTGTTTTTAACCAATCATTTGAATTTTGATAGCTGCCTTCAGAAGCGGTCGAATTTCTATCTATACCAAAATCGATGGCATCTATTCCAGAGCTCATCGTTAATAGGTCTTTAATTCTAATTTTAGATCTTAAGGGATCTTTAGTGTTCTGATAGTCTTGAGGTAAGAGCTCATTTATAAGTTGCTCGGTATTTTTTATAATATGGTCGTTAACAGCAATGCCTATCATAGACGAAGCAATGCTCTTTGAGGCCGAACGCTGATCGTGAGGAATAGCAGAATTGTAGCCATCAAAGTAGGCTTCAAACACTAATTTGTCCTGCCTTGCAATAAGAACACTATGTGTATTGACCAAAGACTTTTTATTGATACTGTCAATCATTCTAATTAAAGGTGATGCTTTGATATCTAACTCTTGAATGCTAGCTGTGACCCAACCATCATTGGTTTGTATTGGTTTTTTAGTGCTTTGATTTAGGGGGCCATTAGAACTAATCTTGTTTAAATCCACATCAGAGCGTATCAAATTAGTAATGGCCATCGTTTTTTCAGATAGCATAATTTCTAATTGGATTTTATCGGTAAGCAATGTGGCCTTAAATTTCAATCCTGTTTTATAATCACGAAAAGATATAATGTTATTGTTCCTAACAAACTGGCTGGCCCAAGTTCCCGTAAATCGCTGATCTCCAAAAACGGGATACGTAGCAAAACTACCGTCGTCATAATTTTCAAAACTTATAAAAACAGATTGGGATTGCAGGCTATCAACCATAAACGGATTCCAAGTACCTGTAAATTCATTATTTTGAGTTTTTCTTAAATTGACATGATACATTAAAATTCCAGAGGTTATGAATCCAGCTATTTCTGTGGTATCGTTGTTATAAGAAAGGTTAAAATGTGTATGCTCATCGAGACTAAGTTGAATACGATCATTATGCGTTGATATCAATTTTTTATTGATAGTTCCTACACCATTGGTAATGGTAAGATTGTAGGTATTAGAATCTAGATGTTCTATGGTTATATCGAAATTGAACGTATGGATGTTTTCTAGCGTGCCTTCCCAATTTCCTTCATAATTTTTTAAATCATTTTGTGCACAACTTAGAAAAGTAAATGCTAATAGAAATGGAACAGCTAATAGGTGTTTAGTCATAATTTAATGTTTATTAAAGCCAAAAGTAGTTGATTAAAAACACTAAAACTTGTATCAGATTAACATGACTTGTTTTTATTGAAATGCTTTCTATAAGCACTTGGATTCATGTTGAAATAGGATTTAAACACACGATTAAAATGACTTTGATCTGAAAAACCTGCTTGGTAAGCAATTTGAGTCAATGAGTTATTCGAATCAAATATAAGTGGAATGGCTTTTTTTATTTTCTCTTGTCTTATGTATTCTCCAAGACTAGTATTAAGGTATTTTGATGCAGATCGAGAAATATGTACAGGATGAACGTTTAATTGCTCTGAGAGGTATTGAAGGCTTAATTGAGATGTGTCATAATGCAATAGTTCTTTTAATTCAAAAATCCAGTTCGGAACCGTTTTACCGTCACTTTCTTTAGAATCACTTAAGGCATCGCAAATTTGTAATACTAACAGTTCAACCGATACATTGCTGAATTCATCAGAACGCATAAATTCATAGTATAGCTTTGCAAAAAGAAAATGTATATGCGGATTTTGAACTAGCAAACTACCTTCAAACAGATTTAAGTCTATGCCATTTGTTTTGAACCAATCTTTTTGAAATTCTAAATGAAAACCGCTAGCCGCATGTGAGTGTTTAATACCATAATGTACCTCTTGCCAATTATTAAACATTAAACTTCCCGAAGGGCATCGTGTTTTTACTTTCGCATTACAGTCAATCATATTGCCATGCAAAACGAACATGAAGTATGGGTTTTCATGGTAATGCCAATCTGTTTTATCTATTGTATAGTTATATTGAGATAATAAGATACCGTTAAAAGATACCTCCGAATTTTGATTTCCGTAATACTCACCTTTAGTTAATATTTTCATTTTTATTGGGCTTGTACTAAGGTAGCAAAAGAAAATGAACTTTGGGACGTACAACTTTTGTTATAAATCAGTCTATATATGGACTATTTCAACAATAGTTAGCTCTTTCATGATTATCGAATAAATAGGCCTTCCATAAAAACGGAAATAGTTTCTTTTCTTTGAAGCTACGATTTCGGTATCTATATCATGGCTATTGTTGTCTTTATCGGGAATTAATAGGCCAATAATTATACAATTGGCTATATCTATTTTAGAGTTCGGTGTGTTTGAAGCCTCTTCTAATATCCTATTAAAATTTTCTTCGAGTCGCTTAAAATAGGATTTCTGGTAATCAGTAACATTTCCATTGGTTGTTGGTAGATCAATTTTAATGGGATAGCCTAAACTTTTAGAATAGACATTTCCGCGATATGCATATTCGCCATAGTTCTGACTATATTTTAATTCACCAATACCATCAATATAGTCGAGTTGCTCTTTTGGTTTAGGTTTTGAAAAGTCAAATAATCCCATGGGTTTTCTGAAATGGTTTGGTCGGTTGTTAAGGTTATGGCTTTTACGCTTCGGTTTTAAAATGTTGTCCGGTTTTAAATCCGAAATAGGGAAGAAAAACCAACAATACAATTTTACTTATAAAAATAATAGTCAATAATGAACCATGCTTTCCTGCGGTGTTTCCTGGACTCTGTTCAAGGTTTGTGGCGCTTAGTGGAGGATATATGGCCCATCCAGAATCTTGTTGAATAAAGGAATCTACCATGGAGCCAATTCCGTTTAAAACGACAATTAAAAGTATCGTAGAGAGTATTAAAATGAGGTTAGCGCTTAAATTTTTGAAGTGTTCTCTTAAAGATCGAATACTGTAAACGAGGAAGCATATAAAGACGGCAGTTAGTACTGTAAAATGTAAATTGGAAATGACATAATAGGTGTCGTGAATATTGATGTCGATTACAGCTTCAGATTTAAATCCGTTAATACCATAAACGACTAGATTCAAAACTAGAATTAATGCAATTGTTCCAATGAACCAATACACTTCCTTTTTTTTCATAATTGTTTGACTATTTGTTTATGCGTACCACAATTTATCCGTTTTATGGTTAGTGCCTAAGGTAGCAAAAGAAAATGAGCTTGAGGAAGTCTGCGAGGATTTTGGTAATTATGCGAGTACTAGCAATGAGCGATATATGGCGTTGGCCGTAGTTTTTATAGTCCTATACTTTTTTTGAGAACACTATATTTTCATATGCTTTTCCATTGACGAAAAAATTTAAATCTCCAACATTTTTAAATTCATTTTTTTCATAGAATCTAATGGCTCTCTTGTTTTTTATGTACACTGTGAGCCACATCGTTTCTAGTTGTAATGTTTTGGCTTGATTTTCAGCAAAGGTTAGAAGTTGTTGTCCAATTTTTAACGGGATAAAATCATTTAGGATGAAAATGCGTTCCAATTGACAACTGTTTTCTGATGTCATGTATTTGTTTGACGCTTTTAGTACTAATTTGGCATAGCCAACAGGTAAATCATCTACATAGATAATATAAAAGCGTTGATTGGGATTGTTTATATGCTGTTTGGTTTTAGACACTGAAAAATTCTCATTAAGGTATGTTGAAACATCATTTTTATCTTCGATATAATGCCCATGAGATTCGGCCCATGTTAGTCGACCTAAAAGTGCTAAAATGGCTGTATCTGCTTCTGTAGCTATTTTTATATTAATCATTGCTATTCTTATTTAGTCGTAGTCTTCTTAAGTGATATCCATGAAGCAATACTGCAATGATACATCCAACAATTATTGGCGTTGCAGCAATTAGTGCGCCATATAAAATGTAAATGATATTAGCGATTAGTGAGATTAGCCTGAGTTTATATTCGCCTTTGGTAGACATTGAATATAAGTTGATCACTAAACCTGCGTAACCAATACAATCAATTAAAAATGGACTCATGTTTTATCGTTTTCTGTTAGACTATGTAAGGTTGGTAACTATTTTTCTTAAAATCAGTGTAACAAATATAGAAAGCAATATTTTGTTTTTAGTTTATAATCGAATTAATAATTGTATATTTGATTTCGATTATATCGAATAAATGATAATAAAATTTTGATTACAAATGGATGCACTGGATAAAAAGATACTTGAAATGCTAACAATTAATGCTAGAGAGAGCTTTGCTAATATTGGAAAAGACGTTGGTTTGTCGGCTCCTGCTATAGGCAAGCGCGTGAGGCAAATGGAAGAGGATGGTATCATAGAAGGCTATGCTTTAAAAGTTAATCATGAAAAATTAGGCATAGAGACCAAAGCCTATATAACATTAGTTGTACACCGAGAACAAAGAGGATCATTAGATGCTCAAAAACAAATACAGGCCATGGAAGAAGTGCAAAGCTGCCATAGAATTACTGGTGATGATTGCTTATGTGTTTTGGGCTATTTTAGAAACAATAGGCATCTTATTTCCTTTCTTGAAAAAATCTCAGCGTATGGTGCGTCTAAAACGAGTATTATTTTAGAGGCGTGATTTGTGTTTTGGGAGGATTCAATCCTTCTTTTCATTTAAGACATCAAGTAACAATACTAGAGATGTGTCAAGACCATGACTAACCTTTAATAAGGTTTTTAGTGTGGCAGATGTATGTCCATTTTCGAGGCGTTGGATAGAGCGCACATCAATATCAGATTTCACAGCAAGCTCTTCTTGCGTGATGTTTTGTTCAGCACGTAACGCCTTAATGCGTTTTCCAATTCTGGTGATAATGTCCTCTAATTCTAACTTTTTCATTACAAGCGGAGTGAATGATAAATGAAAAATAGAGGTTAATTGATAATATAAACACGACAAATTTGTCGTGTTGTCAAAATAATTTATATATTTGGTCATAATCATTGATAATCAGGGTCTTTACTTCTGACTACCTTAAAAAAAATACTTTATGAAAACACTTTGCTCTAAAATTTGTATTGCTCTTTTGTTACTTACTAGTATAGGATGTAGCGAAAAAGAAATACAGCACGATGAAACACAATTTGAACAAATAAGACTTCCAATAGTTTCTGAAAAGGTCAATTTCGAAAGGATACCACACTACAATAGAATTGTAGAACGACTTAATAAACTACACGAAAAGTTCAACAACAAGAGCGCATTAGCTAGAGATGGCGACGATGAAATGCTAAGCATTATTACCGAAGATGTCTTATATACCCAATATGATAGTACACATACTTATACCTTTAAAATTTTAAGGGAACAGCCACAGGCTTATGTGGAAAATCTGGTATTTCATTATAATCTTGATGCAGATGATTATGACGAATATTTAGTGCAATATCATGTTAATGCACAAGCGTTTTTAGAATTGAGTACTAACGGACTCCTTCAAAGCTCAAAACAAGTTACAATGACGACCTTAGACCAAGGTTTTTTTGATGGCAACTTAGTCAATAGAGATTGTGAGAGAGTTTGCGAAACCATTTATGTGACTTGTGAGTGGGATTTTCACGACGAAAGTAATATTGGTGATTGGACTAATTGTAATTCCTACGGAACAAGTGGAGGGCCATCTACTTACCAATCGTGTAGTACAACTTGTGATGATAGTGGTGGAGAAGACGAAACCATTGACGATGGTGACTCTGGTGGTGGCGGGAAAGGTGATGTGATTACCAATCCGAATACTAACGAGCCTTGTGATACTGTAAATGGAGGTATTGGGATCTCTGGTGATACAGGAGAATGTTTCGATGTATTTATTCATGTTTTAGACGAGAATAATCCAAGTTGTGATAGTTTTAATTTCTCTCAAGTTGGAACAACAAGTTGGCAGTGTGCAGCCGTATCTGGTGTACAAGAAACCTTTTCAGTTTTTAGCTGGACAGAGCTCGCCTATTATGAAGTTACAGGTATTTTTGTACAGCCACTATATTTTCAAATGCCAGGAACAATGACTTCAACTTGGGCAGCCGAGAGAAGCGCAGATGCATTAAGAGAAGCATTTATTAGATTTGATGTATATTACGATAGACATTACAATGATGGTTATGCGGCTCTTGAGATTGTATTGAGAGAGTTTATTGTAGAAGAAATGCAGGAGTATGGCGGAACTATGACATTAACACCACCATTAGGTTTTGATGGTGAGGTTTCAGCATATGAAACAACCATTTGGGGTAATGGTAACTGTGATTAAATTATAATATGAAAAGTTACATACCACTCATAACAATTATTTTACTATTTATGACTCATAAAATCGATATCAATTTTTTAGATACGGCGTTTAATCAAAGCCATTTCGTAAAAACAGATAAGCACTTAGTATCTTCTGAAACTATTAAATACGATTATATGTTGGATGATGCTATCACATATCGGTTGTGGGGCTTTAAGTTAGATCAGCTCTATCTCAATGAAACGAATGGAAAAGTGACCTCTTTTAGAGCGAAACTAAAAAGCATAGATGATGGCTTTTATGACGTTATGGCCAATACGTTAGGAAAACCCAGAAGTATTACTTTTCTGGATAAAGAAACCGATAGCTTGTTTAAAGCTAAATTTTTAAAAGGACTCATAAAAAAAGACTCCGATATCCCTTACAAAAAAATAAAGTCTTGCCATTGGTATCAAAATGATACGATCGTTATTAACTTTTATAATGCCAAAAAGAGTAACCTGTCTAGATATGATGGGATTGAGGTTTCGGTTTCGACTAGGTGAGAGCCTAGAGGGTTTTTTGGGTATGCACAGAATAAGCAATTGACTATACATGTTGTTGTGCTTTCGTGCTTTTATTTTTTTTCAGCAACGTCTTTCAAAAATGCACCTAATAGTAATAAGCCTACAGCTATTGCACCAGATTTGGCCTTTTTATTTACAATAGCATCTATGGCTGCACCCGTAGCAACAGTTAATGCAATGTTTCCTGCTTTATTAACTTGATCGCTTCTATGTTCTCCAGTATGTACCCAGTTTTTAAAATGTTCGCAATTATTGCTAACATAATTATAAGCTCTTTCTCCTACTCTTGATAATGCTCTTCGAGTTGCTTTTTGTCTTTGAAATTCATTTCCATAGAACTTTTGAATGGCCGTTGGTTGAAGAGTTTTTAATACTTCTTTCATTTCTGAATGGGATACTTCTTTCACTCCATCTTTATAATTTGCCACAAAGATTGGATTGTTACCTCTATACCCAACGAATATTGCAAAATGGTCAACCATTCCCAATACTTTTTTTCTTAAGACAACGGCATCAGCTTCTCTTAAGTTATTACTCATAATAATTGTTTGTAAATTCATTTTTTATTTTTTTTAGATTATTCCACAAACCTATGATATAATTGTATTGACTTTAAGCGGACAATGACCATTGTCTTTTCAGAGTCTATTTTATTATCAAATTCTTTTCAATGATTAAGGTTAGTTTATTCCTTATTTCATTATATCTAACAGGATTTTTTTTAATTCTTTCATGTTCTTTGTTTATCGCTTTTTTAATTAAAAAAACATCTTCATTATCCACAGAATACTGTGTTAAAGGTGCAAAATGGCCACTTGTACCTTTTGGTTTTATCAATTTTTTATTTTTTAGAAGCTGAAAGAACACAATTATTTCGTCTTTAAATTCTTTGTTGAATTTAACATAGAAACTACTAGTTATTGGCTTAAATAGTTTTTTAAATTCTTTGATTGAATATATGATTTTTTTATCGGCTAAATCTCTAGTTATTTCATCAAGTTCCGATTCTTTTCCAAGCCATTCATAATAAGTTTTTTTTGCTACAAATCTGGGCTTCAAAACTTTAGTCTTTTCTAGACCAAGAATTTGTGTTAGTGTATTATAATCATAACCTCTGTATTCACAGGCGATTTTTAAGTTTTCTATTATCTCATCTATTATAATATCTGAATTATCTTGAATAGAAATTGTTTTTATATAGTCTTGAAAAATATCACTTAACAAATATTCAATTTGTTTTTTTTCATTACGATTTTTAATGTTTGATATTACTCCATTTATATCGTTTAATATTATTCCAGATATTTTTGGTAATTCCTTGAATTCATTTTCATTTAACCTCTCATTTATACTATGAATAGCGTTAGTAATAATACTATCAAGATTATGTTTAATAAGAAGAAAGTGTAAATCATCCGAATTTTGATAATTTTCTAAAATATTAAAAAGAGTCTTATTCATTTATTTGTTCACTTGTTTTTGAAGATTTCTGGTATTACATACAAAGGTCTAGTATAAGAATAGCAGCAGATTTTCACACACTAACTTTTCGGTTTATTACCGCCCCGTATTTTATAAACTATCTTTGGTTTAAGCACCAAAACCGCTATTTTTATATACGTTGTTGTGCGTTCATGCTTTTTATTTTATCATTTTATTATAATGTTCTTCATAACCTGCTGCCTTAAATAATTCTGAAAATCCATCTTTAAAATCATTATAGTCAAATTCCTTAAAGTCAAATATATTTTGTCCTAAAGAATGGGATTCTCTGTTTATATATCTATAAAAAGCTTGAAATTTATTCGTGTTAAGTGGCTTTTGTCTGAAGAAGTTGTTTAAATCTTTTTTCTCTACAAAATTGAAGAAATACTCAATTATGTTTCTCATACAATTTGCAATCAATGCTGGTGGCTGATTTTCATCTTTAATAATAAACCAATATGCCTGATAGTCATTTTGAATTTCTTCATATTTCATTCTTTGAAAGCGACTACCATCATTGTTTTTTATAAGTCTAAATAGTTTTTGAGTTTCTTTTCGTTCATCATGCTTTGTCTCGGTAATCTCGTAAAAGAAGTAAAGACTATGAGTTAAAATAAAAACTTGCTCATACTTATAATTCCAAACATTTACTTTTTCTCCAGTTGCTTCATCTTTTTTTGTTTCTTTTTTTCCAAAAAACTCGTTTTTAATTAGTCTTCCAATATTGAAAACATAAATATGGGAAAGACTAGAAATAGGGTCGTCAATAACAATTATTTTCTTTTTTCCTGTTTCAGTAGCATCTTGTTTTCCTCTACACATTTCTAAAAAGTACAAGAAGCTTATTATCATTTTTTCTCCTTCACTAAGTGAACGAAATACTCTTTCTCTATTTTCTCCTCTAACTATTTTGTAAAGGTTTTCTTCGTGGTTTTCAATTTTAAAATCATTAATTCCCAAGTCAATTAATCCGTCATTAATATTTGCAATTGCTTTTTCAATATTAACTGTTTTTTTTTGTTGTTCGGATATAATTGACCTTTGTCCAAGAATTGTGTTTTTAAAGCCTTTAATAGCTGTACTAAGCGAATCTGTTTTGATTTTTGATGTGCCTTTATCTGAAAGATATGAACTAATTGTTTGGTCGTAATCCGAACGCATAATTTGCCAAAAAGTCTTTTTTATTGCTGTTTTTACAGTCGCTTTTTCATCAATTTTATCATTATGTTCTTTAATCGAGGCGTTAATTTTACTTATAATTTCATTAACTTCTTCTAATGATTTTGTTGAGCCTTCAAGAGTTTGAGATACACTTGGATTTTTTACTTTTTCATCAATCTTTTTTCTATTTGATTCAACTAACTGATAAAATATATTAAATTTAATTTCAAAATCTTTCTTAAATGTTTCAAATTTAGGATTGGCTTCAAAAGTTGTTATATTAGGTATTTGTAGAATAGCTTGTTTGTATTCTTCGAGTAATTTTTTTATAGAATTTATATCTGCTTCATACGAAGCATCAAAGTATTCCTTGATATTTTTTATTAAATCGTTTGAAATGGTTTTTTCTTGACAAAAAGGGCAATCCTTTTTTTCTTCAATAGGTTCTTCGGGAAGAAACTTTAATCCCGATTTCACCCAATCAGAATTGCCTAATTTTGTGATTAGTTCAGAAATACTACTATTTTCGTTACCCACAATTTGTTTATCAAAAACCTTTTCAGTTTCAATACTTGAAGATGAGAATGTAATTTTAGGAATGTAGGAATATTTTTGGGCATTTTGTCCCATAATTGCCTGAACCTCATTTTTTAAATCCTCAATGTTTTTATTGGGTTTGTCAGCAGGCTTTGTTAAACCTTGGATATGATTAAATAAATTATCTTTTGAGCCTTTATGACCTTCCAAACAAAATTCAAGAACACGGTCTCCACCACTATAATCTGTTTTAATTTTCCAAACAGCTTGTTTGGCGTTTTCAAACTTCTTATTTATGGAAGTTTTTTCAGTTTCTAGCTCTTTGTTTTTTTTATCTTTTTCTCGGTCAAGTGTCTCAATTTCTTTTTGAGCACTAGCAATTTTTATAACTGCTTCTTTATTTTCCTTTGAAAGAGTGAAAATTCCTTTTAAGCTTTCAGATTCGAAAAAGTTTTCTCGGATAAAAGTTTGATTATATACAAGAATTTCGTGATTCTCATCTAATCCTACAACAGAGCAATCTTTATATTTTTGATCTTCTCTTTTTAAAAGATAATTAGACAAAGTACTTTTTCCTGTACCATTTAAACCATAAATAAGATTTAAAGCTTTATCTGTTTCTAAAGTCGCTTGACTTTTGTAGCTCGCTACTTTATTTAGATCTATTTTGGTTATCATTTATTAGTCAATTTTTTCTTTGACGAGAGATTGATCGTATGACGCACAACGGTCTCGGCTATGAGTAGTTACGTGGTTTAGCACTTAACTTTGCAAGCACACACCAAGCTGAAAATCCGTGATGATTTTCAGAAGTAGGCGAGAACAAGCAATTACTTATAGCCATTGTTAGCAGACGTTATTGTTTATCTCCTTTAGCAGACTCATCAGTTGTAATTGTATTGAAACTGATATTAATTCCTAATCCCAACCATAAATTTCCGTTATGTACCCAATCAACGTCCCTATCATTTACTCCTAAATTGTCCCAACCAAGAAACAAACCAATATTTGCAAATTTAGATGGTTTAACAACGACTCCGCTAGAAACTGTAAATGCTGATGCCGTTCTTTGGTCAGTTACGTTACTATTATTTGAGTTCAAATTAACACCTGTTAAACCAATCCCTAAAGATAAATCAATCCAAGAATTTTCACTTGCTCTCTTTCCAAATCCAGCAACTAAATTAGCTTGTAAAGAAAGACTAGATTCAAAATCAAAATCATCTCCACTTCCCCTTAATCTAAATGGGATAGTATATACACCAACACTAGTACCTTTATATCTTTTGTAAAGTGATTGAGTTATTCTTTTGAATGATTCAGAAGATAGTTCAAAAATTTTATTATTATAATCAGTAGCTTTTTGGTTTGCAGATACGGTCTTCTTTCCTAAAAATCCATTTCTAGTCGTGATGTTGTCAGGATAATTCCAATATTTAATATAAACAGTTTTTAAATCGTTTGACATTCCTACAACGGTTACTTTACTACCTTTAAATATTTCAACTTCTTGAGTATCTCCTTTTTCTTTCATAGGCGAAAAATCTTCAATTATGTTAGTTGTAAATTGGTAACTTCCTTTTTCTATGTCTGTTTGTGCATTCAACGTAAGTCCAAAAAGGACAAGCATCAGTAGTGTAAAATTTTTCATTTTAGTCAGTTTTTATAATTACAAGGTCATATTATTTTTCGATTTGTAAAATACCCACTAGTAGGTACTTAATGTTTGCTAACTCCTCATATAAGGAACTTAATTCCCGTTTCAGGTAACATAACACCCAAACAGAAATAATTCTCTTTTCTACAACCCATAAAGCTACTACATTACCAAATACAATGTATAGGTATATATACCTGTATTTTAAGTAAAAATGCCTGTTTGTGCTTGTAGCGCTAAAGTATAGACTTAGATATAAAACACATTACGGAAACCCTTACTTTTAGTAAGGTTTTTAATAAAATTGTCGTTGATATGGTGGTTTTAAGATTGCGGTTTCTTAGCCCAAACCCCAGAGCGTTTGCCAAGATCTTTTTTCTCTTTAAACTGGATGGGAATCGCACTTCTAAAATTGCGAATGACGAAATGCAAATGTGGCGTTGTAGAATACCCTGTATGTCCCGAAATACCAATAGGTTGTCCGGCTTCTACAATATCGCCTAAATTCACCAAAACACCATTGGTATTTAGATGCACATAAAAGGCTATAGTGCCATCATCATGATAAATAAGAATCTGATTGGCCTTATCTCTATACGATGCTCCACCATGCTCTGTAAAATGATCTACGGTTCTAATAACGCGTCCGCGACGTGCTGCAACAACGGTGTCACCAATAGGCATTTTAAAATCAATAGCGTAGTACGATTGGTCACTTCGGTGTGATAATCGCCCACCATAAGCCTGAATGACCTTATAGCGCTTACCTTTTAGGAAAGGAAGCTCATAGTCTACATGTTTTATAGAGTCTTTATGGAGTTTCTTTCCGTAGGCCATAGACAGTTTAAGATGCGTACTTACTTTAAAACTGGAATCTGTAGCTATCGCTTTTGGGAATTTAAAGATTTCGACTAGCGAATCTTTAGGACTACAAATAAAGTCTCCTGTGTCGATACCAGCATCGAGTTCAGATAGTTTTTTTACCGATAAGGTAATAGGAGCGTAGGTATGATTCACAAGTGTATACGTCAATAAAGAATCGGTTTCGCTTTTGGTAAAACTCACCTCTTGAGCATGTAATCCGCAATGGAAAAGAAAGATTATTATACTTAAGCCTAATTGTTTCATAACTATGATTTTAAAAGAGACACTTCGACTACGCTCAGTGTGACATACGCCTGAGTGAATTGCCAAATGTCGCTTAGCGACCACTTCGACTGCGCTCAGTGTGACAATGCTACTTTACGAAAGAGTAAACAGTGTCAAACATCGTTTTTCCGTCGGAGTGAGTTGTCAAATGTCGCTTAGCGACCGCTTAGTGACAGTTTAGCGACCAGTCTAATATAGTGATTTTATGTTTTTTTACGCCATAGGAGATTTTAGCAATTCCTAAGTGCTTATAAAAAAATCCCGAGCCAACAGCTCAGGATTTTATTATATTTATAAGACACTTCGACTGCGCTCAGTGTGACATGCTAACTGAATTTTACATCTGAGTAAGCTGCCAAACGTCACTTAGTGACCGCTTAGCGACTGCCAAATGTCGTTTAACGACTAGTCTTCTACGAGAACCCATTCGCCTTTAGCGATTAAAGGTTCGGCTTGCTTGTACTTTACGACTTTATTTTCACCGCTCATCACATGCTTGATAGTCACACGATCATTACGTCCAATTTTCGGTCTGTCGCGAACAATCGTTTCTACAACCTCAGGCTGACGTTGCGTATTTCCTGCCGCACGACTTTGTGCTGCACGCTCGTCCATATTAGGAATCTCTTCCTTCTGCGTTTCTAGTTTCTCTTGCTTACGTGCTTTAGCCTCTTGGATGTTATTTTGTGTTTCCGAAGGTAATTCACCCTTAAATAAGAATGAAATCACATCTTTATTCACCTGATCAATCATATCTTTGAAAAGCTCAAAAGCCTCAAACTTATAGATTAATAAAGGATCTTTTTGCTCGTGAACCGCTAATTGTACAGACTGCTTTAACTCATCCATTTTACGTAAATGCGTTTTCCAAGCATCATCAACAATAGCTAAAGTAATGTTCTTTTCAAAATCGTTAATTAACTGCGTTCCTTTAGTTTCATAAGCCTTTTCAAGATCTGTAACAACCTGTAAATTCTTTACACCATCCGTAAACGGAACCACGATACGCTTGTATTTATCACGTTGGTTGAGATAGACATTTTCTATCACAGGAAACGCCAGTTCTGCATTACGTTGCATTTTCTGTCTGTAATGCTCAAAAGCAGCTTTATAGACTTTTCCAGCGATATCTTGGAATGACAGTTTTTCGAATTCAGCTTCGGAAATTGGCGAGCTCATAGAGAAGTATCTGATGAGTTCGAATTCGAAATTCTTGAAATCGTTAGACTCCTTATTAGACTCTGCAATCCCTTCCGAAGTATCATAAATCATATTAGCTAAGTCTACACGAAGACGCTCACCTTGTAAGGCATGACGACGACGTTTGTAAACCACTTCACGTTGGGCATTCATCACATCATCATACTCCAATAAACGCTTACGAACACCAAACTGGTTTTCTTCCACTTTTTTCTGTGCACGCTCTATCGATTTTGAGATCATAGAATGCTGAATCACTTCACCTTCTTTTAATCCCATTTTATCCATCATTTTGGCAATACGCTCACTACCAAATAAACGCATAAGATTATCTTCTAACGATACATAAAACTGCGAACTTCCTGGATCTCCTTGACGACCAGCACGACCACGTAACTGACGGTCAACACGACGCGAATCGTGACGTTCTGTACCAACAATGGCCAAACCTCCAGCTTCTTTTACAGCATCACTTAATTTAATATCGGTACCACGACCTGCCATATTGGTTGCAATCGTTACCTGTCCTGGTTGTCCAGCTTCGGCAACAATATCGGCTTCCTTTTTATGAAGTTTCGCATTAAGAACGTTATGAGGTACTTTTCTAATGGATAACATTTTTCCAAGCAACTCAGAAATCTCTACGTTAGTTGTACCAATTAATACAGGACGACCAGCTTGAGATAATAGTGTTACTTCATCAATAACGGCATTGTACTTTTCACGTTTCGTTTTGTACACTAAATCTTGTCTGTCATCACGTGCAATAGGTCTGTTGGTAGGAATTTCTACCACATCCAATTTATAAATTTCCCAGAATTCACCAGCTTCGGTAACCGCTGTACCTGTCATACCAGACAGTTTGCGATACATTCTGAAATAGTTCTGTAGTGTTACTGTAGCAAAGGTTTGCGTAGCATCTTCAATCTTTACATTTTCTTTGGCTTCAATGGCTTGGTGTAATCCGTCACTATAACGACGACCATCCATAATACGACCTGTTTGCTCATCAACAATCATAACTTTATTATCCATAACAACATACTGGATGTCTTTTTCAAATAAAGCATATGCTTTTAGTAATTGGTTGAGTGTATGGATACGTTCCGATTTAATTCCGAAATCTCTAAACAACTCTTCCTTTTCGGCTGCTTCCTCTTCTTTTGATAAGCCTTTGGCTTCAATCTTAGAAATCTCCATACCAATTTCTGGCATGACGAAGAAATCTGGATTCTCTTTTCCAGAGAGGAATTCGACACCTTTATCTGTTAATTCTACCTGATTATTTTTTTCCTCGATAACGTAGTAGAGCTCTGCGTCAATTTTTGGCATCTCTCTGTTGTTATCTTGCATGTAGAAGTTTTCTGTTTTTTGAAGTAGTGCCTTGATACCTTCCTCACTCAAAAATTTGATTAAGGCTTTATTTTTAGGAATACCTCTGTAGGCTCTTAATAATAAGAAACCACCTTCTTTAGTATCACCTTCGGCAATCAATTTTTTGGCTTCGGCTAAAACGCCAACCAATTCTTTACGTTGTACATTAACAATCGTATCAACCTTAGGTTTTAATTCTGTGAACTCATGACGATCCCCTTGCGGAATAGGTCCAGAAATAATTAATGGCGTACGCGCGTCATCAACTAATACAGAATCGACCTCATCAACAATAGCATAGTGATGCGGACGCTGTACAAGATCGTCTGGCGAATGTGCCATATTATCTCTTAAGTAATCAAAACCAAATTCGTTATTTGTTCCGTAGGTAATATCGGCACGATAGGCTTTACGACGCGCTTCAGAGTTTGGCGTATGATAATCGATACAATCAACACTCAAGCCATGAAACTCAAAAATAGGAGCCATCCACGCGCTATCACGTTTTGCTAAGTAATCGTTAACCGTTACTAAGTGCACACCATTTCCAGCTAAAGCATTTAAGTATACAGGAAGTGTTGCCACTAAGGTTTTACCTTCACCAGTTTGCATCTCTGCAATTTTTCCTTGGTGCATTGCGGCTCCACCAATAAGCTGAACATCATAATGAATCATGTCCCAAGTAATAGGCTTACCTGCAGCATCCCAAGAATTTGCCCAAACGGCCTGATCGTTTTGTAAAGTAACATACTCTTTATCACCAGAAATTAAGCGATCAAACTCATTAGCCTGAACAGCAATTTCTGTATTATGAACAAAACGCTTTGCAGTTTCTTTAACCACACCAAATGCTTCTGGCATAATAGTATTAAGAACCGTTTCAGTTACTTCGTAAATGTCATCTTTGATTTTATCTATTTCAAGGTAGATGTCTTCACGTTTGTCAATATCATCAGTAGCCTCGGCATCTTTTAATAATTGATCTATTTGGTCTTGAAGCGGTTTACGTGCTTCTGCAATTTTGTCCTTGAACTCGGCCGTTTTGGCTCTTAATTGATCGTGTGATAATTGCTCAAGTGCACTTTCAAAAGATTTCACTTGTTCTACAATAGGAGTAAGCGCCTTGACATCTTGCTTGGCTTTATCTCCTACAAATACTTTAAGTACTGAATTTAAAAAACTCATTTGTGTTTATTTATGTTATTAGAAACGTTGCGGACAACGTTTAATCTTTAAAATTCTGGAATTCAAAGATATGATTTGTGTTAGTTATACTGAAAATTTCAGGCACAAAAAAAGCCTCATTTAGAGACTTTTTAACTTTTCTTTTATGTAAAATGTAATTTTTGTTTCAATTACCTTTAATACTCATCTTCATTCCATAGATAATCTTCGTCTGTGGGATAATCTGACCAGATTTCTTCAATGGAATCGTAAGAGTCGCCTTCGTCTTCTATCGCTTGTAGATTTTCAACAACTTCCAGAGGAGCTCCTGTTCTAATAGCGTAGTCTATTAATTCGTCTTTTGTTGCTGGCCAAGGTGCATCACTTAAATAAGATGCTAATTCTAATGTCCAATACATTTCTTAGTGTGTTTATTTTTTTGCAAAAATAAAATTATAGTTCAAAAAGTCAAGAAAAAATCGAATTAATTAAATAATAATTTAAAAGAACTTACATTTTCAATCGTTTAAGCCTAGTAGAACTGTTAATTTATTCTGCAAAGTGGTACTCTAGGATTCTTTCTTAGGAATCCATTTTACTTCTTCGGCTTGCAAATCATGTGACAACTTTCGTGCCAATACAAATAGGTAGTCAGAAAGTCGGTTGAGATAGGTTAAACTTTCAGGCTGAAAAGGTTCTAAATCGTTAAGCGCACTAGCAAGACGTTCGGCTCTACGGCACACACAGCGTGCAATGTGACAGAATGACACAGTTTGGTGTCCACCAGGCAATACAAAGTGTGTCATTGGAGGAAGCGCTTCGTTCATCGTATCCATTTCTTGTTCGAGTTGCGTAATATCGGCTTCGGAAATTTTAGGGATATTTAATCGGTCTTTTCCATTTTTGAGTGTCGCTTTTTCAGGATCTGTTGCTAAAATAGCCCCAACTGTGAATAATTTGTCCTGAATATCAATAAGCACATCTTTATAATGATTATTAATATTTTGGTCTCTAATAAGTCCGAGATGCGAGTTAAGCTCATCTACGGTTCCGTAGCTGTCAATCCGAATATGGTGTTTAGGAACACGTGTGCCACCAAAAAGTGCTGTAGTTCCTTTGTCACCTGTTTTTGTGTAAATTTTCATAGATGCAAGTTAAAAAGTAATAAGAGAACAGGCAAAGGTTTTGGATAGCTTCTTGAAACTAAGCTAGCGTTACCCAAAAATTCCAACTCATATGAAACAAGATCGAAGGCACAAATGACTTTGATTTATAATAGAGAAGCGCTGAGATAAGGCCTCCAAAAAATGTGATGTAAGTTAAATGAAAATCGAGATGTAATAACTCTGATTCAGGGAAAAATAAGGCCACAAGTTGCAAGTGAATAAGACTAAACAATAACGAAGATATCAAGATGGCAAGTTTTGGTTTAATATGTCTATTTAGACCTTCTTGGATATAACCTCTAAAGAATAACTCTTCTGCCAACGGGATGAATATTACGGTAGAAATCAACATATAAAAATCGATGTTGGCTACATCAAAATCGTAGACAATATTGATGTTTGTATTAAAAAGAGCATTGTATATGTCGTTTAAAGGAGTTTGAATGAAAACGAAAGAAGCACCAAGAGCGATGGCAATAAATGCATATCGTTTGGGAACCTTAAAAAAAATGAGAAGTTTCTTTTTGTAGATTAAGAGCAATAAAATAAAAATAGCAATGAGCTCCAATGCTGTTGCAATAGGGAAAATGAATTTATAGTATTTAATTGCTAAGTCTTCAAATGCTTTGAAGAATAGTTGGCTAAAGCCATAAGAAATTAACTCAAGAAAAACTATAAAAAGTAATGTTGCTAAAACATATTTTAGTGATTTCATAACTATTTTGGTTCTCTATTACCGAAAAAAACCGAGAACATATTTTGTAATGTAGTCTTTAACGTTTAAAGCGTCGTTTGTTCTTTTTCTTTTCGTAAGAATCTTTATACTTAGTACGCTTTTGCCGAAAGGGATTCCCAACAAAAACAATAATGAGTACGATAATTATAATGTATACGATCAAAATCTAATGTGTGTTTTGGTAATAATTTGCAAATGCGCTAAAAATATAAAGAAATCGCTGATTGATTTGATCGAATTCTTTTTGCCAGCCATTATTCTTCGATAACATGTGAAACCTGCCTGGAATCTTATTGGTTCCGGAAAATTCTTCCGATAGCTTATCTAATTCACTCCCATTTTTTTCAATTATGGCCATTTTGTAGTTTGCAATTTGGTCATCGAATAGTTCAAAATTGCTAAAATCTTTAGACGTGAATTTAGAATTGTTATGGTGTTTTTCTAAAATCTCATCTAATACTGAAATGAGTTCATCTTCGAGTTGGTTAAGGTTAAGACCTTTATAGAATTCTAAATTAAACTTATTCTTATCGTCCAAAAACGTCAGTAAAAAACCAACGACGCAAATGGCAATACATCCAAGTATAGACATTGTTAGTTACGAGTATCGCTCTCTACTATGCCATCACGAAGCCTAATCACACGTTTAGCATGAGCAGCAATATCCTCTTCATGTGTTACCATAATTACGGTGTTGCCTGCTTGGTGAATTTCGTCAAACAAGGCCATGATTTCAAAACCTGTTTTAGAATCTAGGTTTCCTGTAGGCTCATCGGCCAAAATAATAGAAGGTTTGTTTACCAAAGCTCGGCCAACAGCTACACGCTGTCGTTGACCACCAGAAAGTTGATTTGGTTTGTGGTCCATACGATCGGCAAGACCTACATCTGTAAGCACTTCTTCTGCACGTTTGGTACGCTCAGATTTAGATTTCCCTGCATATACCATTGGCAATGCTACATTGTCTAAAGCCGTAGTTCTGGGTAATAAGTTAAAGGTTTGAAAAACGAAGCCAATTTCAGTATTTCTAATTTCGGCTAATTCGTCATCAGACATCTGACTTACATCATTTCCATTAAGTACATAAGAACCTGCCGTTGGTGTGTCTAAACAACCTAATAAGTTCATTAGTGTTGATTTTCCTGAACCTGAAGGTCCCATAATCGCTACATAATCACCTAGTTCGATATCGAGATTAATGCCTTTTAAAACATGAACGGTTTCTTGACCGAGTTGAAAATCACGAATAATGTCTCTAATTTCAATGACGTTTCCCATACTGGAATTTACTTTTAATTGATGTTTCTGCAAGATACAGATTTCAGTACATATGACGCAACAGATTAAATGTTGTTACAATCTAATGATGAAATTTTCTTTGGCTTGCTCTTTTCTGAAACTTACAAAACCCCAGAAAAAGGTGTCGATAGTTACTGTGACTTTTGGGTGATTCTGGATGCTTTTCCATGCATCTACCATGTCTTTAGACCAATGAATGTCATCAAAAATAAATATAGAATCGTTATTGGCTGTTTCGATTAATTCATGAAAATACCGCAATGTTGCTTCTTTATTATGATTACCATCGAAAAAAATGAGGTCGTAATTGTTGGTTTTAAGTTGCGGTAGTACAGTTTCAAACTCTCCTGTTTTAAGTGTTACATTAGTTATATTGGAGTTAGATAGTTGTTGCCTTGTAACTTCGGAAAGCGAAGGGCATCCTTCTATAGATACGACAGCATTTTTAGTATGTCCTAAGGCCATAGCATGTGTCGCTATACCCAGAGATGTTCCTAGTTCTAGTGTGTGTTGTGGTTTAATGTACTGCACCAATCTATATAGTAACTTAGCTCGTTTTAATGAAGTTCCAGAATTTTTAGCTATAGCCTTGATGGTTCTAGAATTTGATTTGAATACTCGCGAGCCAGACCCAAAATCTGTAATGGTAACTAGTTGCTTATTGTTTAGTAAAGATGTTTTGTAATTTGAAAGTTTCGAATAGGTTTTATACTTAGTCTTATCATAAAAACATTTGGTGACGAGATCATATACAAAAGGTGAATGCACACCATGCTGATTAGTAGATTTAAATAGGAATTTTATGTATTCAATAATTTGAAACATAGCTTAAGATTCAAATTTCTCAGATAACTCAAACCAACGCATTTCCTTTGTTTCGATATCGTCTATAATGACTTGAAGTTTTTGCGAAAGTTCATTGATTTTTTCTTGAGTTAAAGAAGTGTCATTAAATTGCTCTTCAAGCGCTTTTTTATCCAATTCTAAAGCCCTTATTTTACTTTCTAGATTTTTGTATTCTTTTTGCTCGTTGTAAGATAATTTTTGCGCTTTATTAGTATCTGCCTTTTTTTCTGAAGGAGCCGTTACTGTTTTTTCGGTAGGTGTTTGAGACGGTTGTGAAAGATCATACTCGCGATAATCTGAATAATTACCAGGGAAGTCCTGCACTTTTCCATCACCTTTAAACACAAAAAGATGATCTACAATTTTATCCATAAAATAGCGATCATGAGATACCACCAGAAGACATCCTGGGAAATCTAGCAAGAATTCTTCGAGAATATTTAAAGTAACGATGTCGAGATCATTAGTGGGTTCATCAAGAATTAGAAAATTAGGGTTTTGAATCAAAACAGTACATAAATACAAACGTTTTTGTTCACCACCACTTAGTTTTTCAACATAATCGTGTTGTTTCTTTCCGTCAAATAAAAATCGTTCTAAAAGCTGCTTGGCACTAATTTGTCGGCCTTTAGCCAGAGGGATAAACTCGCCAAATTCTTTAATAACATCAATGACTTTCTGTTGGGGTTTAATATTAATTCCACCTTGAGTATAGTAACCAAACTTCACAGTATCTCCAATAATGATTTTTCCTGTGTCTGGTTTGATGCTATGTGTTAGCATATTTAAAAATGTAGACTTTCCTGTTCCATTTTTTCCTATAATACCAATGCGCTCGCCACGTTTGAAAACGTATTCAAAGCCATCTAAAATAACCTTGTCTTCAAAAGATTTTGAGACATTATGAAACTCTACAATTTTACTTCCCAAGCGTTCCATATTAATTTCAAGTTGAATTTTATGGTCTTTTCTGCGTTGGTGTGCTCTTTTCTTGATGTCTGAAAAATCGTCAATACGAGATTTCGATTTTGTTGTTCGGGCTTTAGGCTGACGCCGCATCCATTCAAGCTCTTTTTTAAAGAGTTGTTTGGCTTTGCCTGTTTCAACCTGTTCTTGAGTAATACGCGCTTCTTTGTTTTCAAGGTAATACGAGTAGTTACCTTTGTAGGTGTATAATTTGCCGTGATCTAGTTCTATGATTTCGTTACAAACGCGCTCTAAGAAATAACGATCGTGAGTGACCATAAAAAGTGTAAACTGCGACTTAGCAAAGTAGTGTTCTAACCATTCGATCATTTCTAAATCCAAATGGTTAGTGGGTTCGTCTAAAACGAGTAAATCTGGATTGCTAATTAAGGCTTGAGCAAGTGCCAAACGTTTTATTTGCCCTCCCGACATGGTACTTATTTTCTGATTTAAATTATCGAGTTTAAGTTGTGATAAAATTTGTTTGAATTGAAGCTCAAATTCCCAAGCATTATGAATATCCATTTGTTCAAATGCTTTTTGGTAGGCCTCTATGCTCTCTGGATTTTGAAGCGCTTTTTCATAATTTTCAATGATTTTCAGCTGCGGAGAATCTGAATTGAAAATAGTATCATTTATGGTAAGATTGCTATTAAATTGAGGAGATTGGGATAAGAATGAAATACGCAATCCATTTCTCATAACAACTTGGCCAGAATCTGGCACATCTGCTCCTGATAAAATATTAAGAATTGAAGTTTTGCCGCTTCCATTTTTCGCAACGAAAGCAATTTTATCATCTTTATGAATGCTAAATGAGAGCTCTGAGAAGAGTTCTAATTCGCCATAAGATTTTGATATGTTTTCTACAGTAAGATAGTTCAAACTATTTTTTTTACAAAGAAAGCGATATTACTCAAAAAAACGATGAATTGTTTTGTTATTAATGGTGATAAGCTATATTTGTGAAGCAACAAGCAACTTTACAATGAATAGATTATTATTGCTTACAGGATTGTTACTGTGTATTGTATCAACATCCTGCGTTCCTTATAAGGATATTGTTTATCTTCAAGACAAAAACACACCCGCAGATTCTACTCAGGTAATGATTGAACAGCAAAAACCTTATCGTGTTCAAATTAATGACATTTTAAATATTAGAATTAAGGTATTAGACCAAGAGAATGTCACTATTTTTAACCCAGTAGGCGAAGGTAATTTAAATGCTTCTGGTGAAGAACGCGCATATTTTGACGGTTTCACAGTTGATGTTCACGGAAATATTAGAATTCCGGATTTAGGTAAATTTAATGTATTAGGTTATACTTATGAGGAAATTGAGAAGCTCATAAAAGACCGCTTGTTAGAAGAACAGTTTAAAGAAACAGCTAATATATTTATTACGGTTAAACTTTCAGGATTACGTTATACCGCTAGTGGTGAAATAGGAAACCCTGGTTCTCAGGTTGTTTATCAAGAACGTGTTAATATTTTTGAAGCCATTGCCAATGCGGGAGAAATACCCTTAACAGGTGATAAAAAAGATGTTCAGATTATTAGACAATATCCTCAAGGTCAAAAAATACATCATTTAGACCTTACCGATAGAAATGTGATGAAATCGCCTTACTATTATGTTCAACCCAATGATATTATCTATATAAAACCATTAAAGCAGAAAATTTTGGGTACTGGAACAACTGGTGTACAAACCATCACAACGGTGATTTCTGTGGTGTCTTTTTTAACAACATTTATTTTACTATTAAATAGATAGATTTATGTCATACGAAGATCAAAATATAGACGCTTCAGAACAAAACAGAACGAATTTTGATTTTAGAGGGTTTTTGTTCAAAGCCATCAATTTGTGGAAATTGGTGTTTTTGTGCATTGGAATAGCCTTAGTAACCGCATATTTTATAAATGTAAGAAAAGAGAATGTTTACAAGTTAAATTCTCTTATTTCTGTTGAGAGTGATCAAAATCCTTTTTTTACGGCTAATACAAGCATTTCCTTTAATTGGGGAGGTGTTTCAGGAAAAGTTGGTAAAATTATGACAGCCATAAATACTAGGCGTCATAATGAAAAGGTAGTAGATTCTCTTGAGTTTTATATGAATTATATGGTTCAAGGGAAATATAGAAAGATTGATATCTATAAAAAAGCGCCTTTTACTTTTGACATTGATCCCTCTAGAGGGCAGGTTTTAGGTCAACCTGTTGGAATTAGAATACTAAGTGATACAGATATTGAAGTATTCATGACGTTTGAAGGGTCTAGAAAACAAGTGCAGCGTTATGACGACAAACGGAAGTATAGCGTAAATGTTCCAACGGGAGAGTTTACAAAGAAATTTAAATTTGGTGACAGCATTGTACTGCCTTTTTTTAATGGTATAATTCAAAAGAAAAGAGGATTGAAAATTCCACCGGGATCAGAATATTATCTTCAGTTTTCAAATTTCGACAACATTGTATATAAATATCAAAAGGCGGTAAAAATAAATCCCTCCACTAGAGCGTCTTCTGTATTACAATTGGCTTTAACAGGGAATAATAAAGCCAAAATTGCCGATTATTTAAATGCTACGGCAGATATTTTAAGTAGAACCGAGTTAGAGCGAAAAAACCTTTATGCCACAAATACCATTAAATTTATTGATAGTAGTTTACGCGTAGTAGATGGTGATTTGAAAGATGTTACAGATCAAATGAATAATTTCAGAAAGGAAAACAAGGTGTTTAATATTAATGAGGAACTTACTAAAATTTCTGAAAAACTAAAAACGTTTGATGTCAAGAAAGAAGAAGAAAACTCTAAGTTAGATTATCTTAATTTTCTTGAAAACTATTTACAGACTAAAACCGATTATACTAAGATAGCTGCGCCGACTTCTGTTGGAATAGATGAAAGTAATATTCTTACAAGTGTATCAAAAATTGTGAGTCTTGCCAGTGACAGGCAAAAACTTGAGTATACAACGAAGGAAGGTTCAACTTTATTTAAAGATATCGACCGTCAAATTGATGGAGAACGCAAGGTATTGTTAGAAACGATAGATGCGACAAAAAGTTCTATAAATGTTCAACTTAATGGCATCAATAGAAACATAGCTAATTTAGAAGCCCAACTGTCTAATTTACCTGAAGATCAACAAGAGTATTTAAAGATTCAGAGACAATTAAATATAAGTCAGGAAGCCTACGATATTTATCAAGCAAAACGAGGTGAAGCAGCTATTGTAAAAGCGGCAAACGTGTCTGATATTGTGGTAATAGATGAAGCAAAAGATATTGGTAACACTCCAATTGGACCAAACAAGACCTTAAATTACATGATGGCTCTAATGGTTGGTTTTTTTTCACCAATGTTTTTAATCTTTATCATGTTTTTACTTGATAATACCATTCATGGATCTGATGAAATTGAACAGCTATCAAATATTCCAATTTTAGGTTTAATTGGAAAATATAACTATAAGAATAACTTAATTGTTTTTGAAAAGCCTAAATCAGCTGTAGCTGAGTCTTTTAGAGCTATTCGATCTAGTTTGCAGTTTATATATAAAAAACAAGGTAGTGATAAAGGCAAAACCTTAATGATTACCTCTTCAGTTAGTGGTGAAGGAAAAACGTTTTGTTCTATCAATATAGCAACAGTTTATGCACTATCTGGAAAGAAAACAATTTTATTAGGTTTAGATTTGCGTAAGCCAAAAATCTTTGGAGATTTCAATATCAATAATGATAAGGGAGTTGTTAATTATCTCATTGAAGAGAGTACTTTTGATGATGTGAAGTATACCACACACATCGATAATTTAGATATCGTTCCTTCCGGTCCCGTGCCTCCAAATCCTTCAGAATTACTTATGAGTGATAAAATGAAGGTTTTAATTGAGCGCCTTAGAGAAGATTATGATATGATTGTGTTGGATACACCTCCACTTGGTCTTGTTACAGATGCATTAGAGTTAACCCAATATGCCGATGCTTCAATATTTATGGTAAGACTTGATTATACAAAAAAAGGAATGCTGGCTCTTATTAATGCTAAACATCGTGCTGGTGAGGTTAAAAACATAAGTTTTGTGTTGAACTTTTATAAGCATAAAACCAATCATAATTATGGCTATGGTTACGGTTATGGTTACGGTTATGGCTATGGTTATGGTGTTTACGGAAATGCTTACCATCAAGATGATAAGCAAACATTATTTGGACGAGTGAAAAGATTTTTTAAGCGTTTTTAATGTGATAACAAAGTATCAACTAATACAGAAACGTATTTTCGATTTATTATTGTCACTACTACTTGCCCCAATTTTAGCCATACCTATCTTTATTTTGGTGATGATTTCAACTTTTGATACAAGACAGTTTGGTCTTTTCTTACAAACACGTGTAGGTCAAAATGGAAGGTTGTTTAAAATTTTTAAAATAAGAACATTAAAGCGCGAAGCACATGTGTTAGGACATTTAGATTTAAGTGCAACAACCTTTGGAAAGTTTTTAAGAGCTTATAAACTTGATGAACTACCTCAAATTTTTAACGTTTTAGCTGGGCATATGAGTTTTGTTGGGCCAAGACCAGATGTTGTTGGGTTTGCAGATGAATTGGAAGGCGATGACCGAATTATATTAAAAGTAAAACCTGGAATAACAGGACCTGCAACTATAAAATATAGAAACGAAGAAGATATCTTGTCACAACAATCAGACCCAGAAAATTACAATAGAACGATTATTTGGGCAGATAAGGTTGAAATCAATAAAAAATACGTGCAAAATTGGAGTTTTTATTTAGATTTGAACTTTATTATAAAATCGATAATTAATTGAGAATGAATAACAATAAGAAAATTACTATTCTGGGGTTAGGATATGTAGGATTACCATTAGCTGTTGAGTTTGCAAAAAAATATATGGTAGTTGGATTTGACATAAATGAAAAACGAATTTCAGAACTTAGAGAGGGAGTCGATAAAACATTAGAAGTAGAAAATGATCATTTAAAGACGGTATTATCAGATAGCTCCAATGCTGAAAAAGGATTGTTTATTTCAAATGATTCAAAGGATATAGAAGATTCTAATGTGTATATAGTTACAGTTCCTACGCCTACCGACGCATTAAATAAACCAATCTTTACACCGTTAGTAAAAGCAAGTGAAAGTGTAGGTAGCGTATTAAAAAAAGAAGATATTGTTATTTATGAATCTACGGTTTACCCAGGGGTTACTGAAGATATATGTGTACCAATTTTAGAAAAGCAGTCGGGATTAAAGTTTAACGAAGACTTTTATGCTGGATATTCTCCAGAACGAATTAATCCAGGAGATAAAAAACACACCGTTACTAAAATTCTTAAAGTGACTTCAGGTTCAACTCCTGAAATTGCTAAAGTTGTAGATGACCTATATAAGTCTATAATAATAGCTGGCACGCACTCTGCGCCATCAATTAAAGTAGCTGAAGCTGCAAAAGTTATTGAAAACTCTCAACGCGATATAAATATTGCCTTTATTAATGAGTTGGCAAAGATATTCAGGTTATTAGATATTGATACTAAGGCTGTGCTTGAGGCGGCAGGAACGAAATGGAACTTTATAAATTTCACACCTGGCTTGGTTGGAGGGCATTGTATTGGAGTAGACCCTTATTACCTGGCTCAAAAAGCTATTGAATCAGGATATAACCCTGAAATTATATTGGCAGGAAGGAAAATGAACGACAGTATGGGAGGATACGTTGCGCAAGAGACCGTGAAAATGATGATTAAGAAAGGAGCTCGAATTAAAGAGGCTAATGTACTCGTATTAGGAATTACCTTTAAGGAAAATTGTCCAGATATTAGAAACTCTAGAGTTGTTGATATCATTGATGAATTTGAAACGTATAATGTCAATGTTGATGTTTATGATCCATGGGCTTCTAAAGAAGAAGTGAGGCACGAATACGATTTCGAGTTGTTAGATGACGAGTCTCAATTAAAAACAGATTATGATGCCATCGTACTAGCGGTTTCACATAATGAGTTTTTAGAACTAGATTTAAGTAAACTTAAATCGGATATAGGCGTTATCTTTGACGTAAAATCACTATTACCTAAACATATTGTAGACGCTAGATTATAATGTACGATAACAAATACCATGTTGAAGACTTGAGTCAACTTTCATTTCTCATAACTGGAGGTGGCGGATTTATAGGATCTAATATTGTAGAATACCTTTTAAAATATAATGCGAAAAAAGTTCGTGTTTTAGACGATTTTTCAAATGGGCACAGAGAGAATCTTTTAGAATTTCATAGCAATCCAGCTTTTGAACTTATTGAAGGTGATATAAGGGATTTACAAATATGTAAAGATGCAATGAAAGGCATAGATTATGTGTCGCATCAAGCCGCATTAGGTTCTGTTCCTAGGTCTATAAATGATCCTGGAACAACCAACGCTGTAAATATATCAGGATTTCTAAATATGATGGTCGCATTAAAAGAATCATCTTCCGTAAAACGAATGGTTTATGCAGCGTCGAGTTCAACATATGGTGATAGTAAAGCCTTACCAAAAGTTGAAGATCAAATAGGTAATCCATTATCGCCTTACGCTGTTACAAAATATGTGAATGAGTTGTATGCAGATGTCTTTGGGAAAACCTATGATACCGATGTTGTAGGTTTGAGATATTTTAATGTCTTTGGGCCTAAACAAAGTCCTGATGGAGCTTATGCAGCAGTGATTCCATTGTTTATGCAGGCCTTAAAAGATGATAATTCTCCTAAAATTAATGGCAACGGTGAACAAACAAGAGATTTTACATTTGTAGATAACGCTGTCCAAGCCAACATACGTGGCTTTTTTGCTTCTGAAAAAGCCAAAAATGAAGTGTTTAATATTGCTTGTGGTGAGCGTATCTCAATCAATTATCTTTGGAATTCTTTAAAAGAAGCAGCAAACTCTAACGTAGAAGCTACCTATGGACCTCCACGCCAAGGTGATGTTAGAGATTCTTTAGCAGATATATCTAAGGCCAAAAGGTTGTTAGGATATGAGCCTCAATATACTGTTCGAGAAGGGTTGAAATTAACTTGGGATTATTTTAAACAATAATAATAATTAACGTAGTTTTACCAAACTGCTCAATATGGCGTTGGAAACTAAAATATATCAAAAGGAAAATAATAAAAGCATTTTTAAACTTTTGGGTGAAAGCCTAAAGGATACTTACCAATCACTTTTTTTAGCAAGACAGCTAGCTGTTAGAGATATAAAAGCGCAATATAGACAGTCTTATCTTGGTATTCTATGGGCGTTTATTACACCTTTAACCACAGCATTAGTTTGGATATTTTTAAATAGTTCAGGAACTATAAAACTAACAGATACTGGTATTTCATATGCATTCTATGCTTTTTCAGGCGCACTCATTTGGTCCATTCTTACAGAGGCTTTAAAATCGCCAATTACAAGTACGGTTGCTGCTAAATCGATAATGTCTAAAATTAATTTTCCAAAGGAAGCACTAATCGTTTCAGGCATTTTTAAAATGTTGTTTAATACGGCTATCAAAGTGATTATATTGGTCGTCTTTCTATTTGTTTTTAAAATAGAGCTTAGTTGGTCGTTGGCGTTTTTTCCATTAGTAATATTGGGGTTAGCTATTTTTGCAACTACAATTGGGTTGTTTATTACACCTTTGGGCTTATTGTATAAAGATGTGTCTAAGGCAATTCCTATTATATTACAGTTATTGATGTACATGACACCTGTGGTGTATGCAATTCCAAAAACAGGGATTATGAAAACAATTATGGAGGCTAATCCATTAACGCCTTTGGTACTAAATGCTAGAAATGTATTTGTAGGGCTGGAATTACAGTTTGTCGAGTACTCGCTATGGGTTATTGGTATTTCAGTTCCACTATTTTTTATTTCCTTAGTGTTTTATAGAGTGTCGATTCCAATTATTGTAGAACGAATGAGTGCTTAGTCAAATTATGGAAAAAGACCTTTTAATTCGAGTTGAAAATGTATCAAAAAAGTTCTGCAAAGACTTAAAACTAAGCCTTTGGTATGGAGTTAAAGATTTAGCTTCTAATTTATCTGGAAACAAGACTCAACGTAAATTGAGACCTAAGGAATTTTGGGCTGTAAAATCTATTAATTTTGAACTTCGTCGTGGAGAATGTTTAGGTTTAATTGGTCATAATGGAGCAGGTAAATCAACACTGTTAAAACTGTTAAATGGACTTATTCAACCCGATGAAGGTAAAATAACAATTAGAGGGCGCGTTGGAGCATTAATTGAACTCGGAGCTGGATTTAATCCGATCTTAACGGGACGAGAAAATATTTATAACAATGGCGCTGTTTTAGGATTTACAAAGGAAGAAATAGATTCTAAGATTGAAAAAATAATAGAATTTTCAGAAATCAGAGATTTTATAGACTCACCAGTTCAGAATTATAGTTCTGGTATGAAAGTGCGTTTAGGATTTGCAGTAGCAGCGCAAATGGAGCCTGATGTTTTAATTATTGATGAAGTTCTTGCTGTTGGGGATTTAGGATTTGTTTTAAAATGCTTTAAAACCATAGATGTCATGCTACCTAATACTGCAGTGGTATTTGTATCCCATAATATGCCTATGGTATCACGTATTTGCAACACTATTATCTTAATGGAAAGAGGCGAGGCGGTTTTTCAAGGAGAAGACGTTTCAAAAGGGATTGACTCTTACTACAATAAGTTCATGACAAGCGATGACTCAAACTTAGTTTATTCTGATGATACTGTAAGTTTAGTAAGTGCTTCTGTTGAAGGTGTTACTCCTGTTGATAGTGTATACAATGTGAAATGGGGTGCTTCCATAAGATTAAGTTTTAAATTAAAAAATATTGGGTTAAATAAAATGCCATATATTTCTTTGGCTGTTTATGATAAAGAACAGCGTGCTGTTGCCGAAATATATCCCGAAGGGCAAGATTTAAAATCTATTGAAAAAGATAGAGTAATTGGTTTTTCATTTTCACTCAAAAACCTATATTTATCCAAGGGTATTTATTATCTTACTTTTAATGCTTCTGAAGAGCCTTCTTTTAATATGTATTATAAAATACATAAGGCTATTACCATAAAGATTGAACATGATAAACAAATGTGGACACCATTTTTATTAGATTCAAAACTAATAAGTACAACTATTTAAACTATAGAACAACACTATGACATTTAAAGCGTCATTACAAAATAAAATCATTCAATCACTTCCTAATAATTATGGAATAGAAAATTATGATGAGTATAGGTTTGGAACCTATGATGCTACACTTAGAACTAAAGAGGAAAGGGTTTCGGAAAAAATAAAAAAGACTTTAAAGAAAAATGTAAAAAAACTAATCAAACATCGTTCTGGTTTTGAGCATTATGTTAAAAAAGCCGAAGAGATGACAGCTCCATACTTAAGAGAGTTTGAAAGCATGTGGTTGCATCTTAATCCAACGGATAAAGATGTTTTAATAAGCCTTTTGGCTTACAGAGTTATGGGTTGGCGTAAAGTAAAGCTTCCTAGAAATAATAAATCGTATTGGCAAGCCATTGAAACAGCTAAAACATTAGTAAATTATAACGATGTTTACGACCCTAATTTTATGCACTTCATGCTACATAAGTTTAATCTAAGAACTATTGATTATAATATTGATCTATATTTTTCCGAATCAAGAGTAGCTGTAGATTTTATCATAGAACAATACGCTTATAAACTAAAAGGGGAAACATTAATAGAAGCTCAAGAAGGAGATGTTGTACTTGATATAGGAGGCTGTTGGGGAGATACTGCCTTGTATTTTTCTGATAAGGTAGGTGCTAAAGGGAAAGTATTTTCTTTCGAGTTTATACCTGGAAATATAGAACTATTTAATATCAATATCAATTTTAATCCAGAACTTAAGTCTACCATAGAACTTATTGAGCAACCAGTGTCAAATTTGTCTGGAGATATGGTGTATTTTAAAGATCATGGACCAGGAAGTAAAGTTCAGTTTCAGCCATTTGAAGATCAAACAGGAACAACTAAAACGATCTCAATAGATGATTTTGTTAACTCAAAAAGTCTAGATACAGTAGACTTTATAAAAATGGATATTGAAGGTGCCGAGCCTGTAGCTTTAGAAGGAGCGATTGAAACTATTAAAAGATTTAGGCCTAAATTAGCTATTGCTATTTATCATAGCATGAATGATTTTGCAAAAATTCCTAATTGGATATTAGATTTAGATCTTGATTACGAGATACATATTGGACACTATACCATTCATGCGGAAGAAACGATTTGTTTTGCAAAACCTAAAGCCAGATAAAAGATGTTGCTTAGCGTAAGATTACAGTGTTATAACCACGCGATGTATCTAGAACAAGCGTTGCAAAGCATTTGTTCTCAAAACACTAATTTCCCTTTTGAAGTTGTTATTGGAGACGATTTTTCTACAGATGACTCTATAGCTATTATAAAAAAAACGATTGCCAAAAACACCAATAGTAATATTTCATTTTGCTTATTAGAGAGAACCCCTGGTGATGATTATTATACCCAAAGAAAAGCCAAAGGACGACTCTATAATTTTCTAGATATTGTACATCAATGTCAAGGCAAATATATTGCGCTATTAGATGGTGACGATTTTTGGACAGACCCACTAAAACTTCAGAAACAGGTCGATTTTTTAGAAGCGAATCATGATGTAAGTATCTCTTTTCATAAAGCTGAAATGTTAATCAATGGTAAAATTCAACCTCATAAAATCGATAAGGAATTTCTAAATACTCCTTTCGGTTATATCGAATTGTTGAAACATCATAACTTTATAATTTCGGCAAGTGTTGTCTTTAGAAAGCCAGATAACTTTATGTTGCCCGATTGGTTTTGTGATGTGCCTTTTGGTGATTTGGCGTTGTACAAATTGATTTCACAATCTGGTAAAATTATGGGGCTTAATACCTCAATGTGTGTGTATCGTGTTCATGATAAGGGCTTGTATTCTGGGATTAGTAAGATACAAACCAGACGAAGTTTTGTGGCTTTTTATAACACTATTTTTCCTTTTCTAAATACTCAAGAAAAAACGGTTGTAACTTCAAAAATTAAGGCAACTTTGTTAGAGATAGCTAAGCTAAAATACCCTAAAAATAGAGTGTTAAGAGTTTTATATTATTTGTATATCCGTTTAAAATTGTAATTAAAGTCCCATTTTAAAATATAAAACTAAATTTAATTAAGTTTATATATCTATGAAATTTTGATGTCAGAGCATTTAAAAGTTACTGTTTTAATGCCTGTTTATAATTGCGAAGACCATATCAAAGATGCAATAGGAAGTGTTGCCTTTAAAAGCCCCCTAAAATTAAAATGGTATGTTACAAAATGGGTCGATTAAAGTTTCCGAAGAATCAATTGTTACAAAAACTCTATTATATGTATCTTCGCTTAAATCTGTAATACAAAATGAATTCAAAGCTAAGTATTGTTATTCCCTGTTATAATATGGGAGACTTTGTTAAAGAAGCCTTAGCTTCTGTCTTGGACTATCCTAATCAAGATGATCTAGAGATCATTGTAGTTAACGACGGGTCTAATGACGATGGTCATACTAAAGCCATATTGGATTCATATTCAAATACAAACATCACAGTTATTCACCAAGAAAATCAAGGCTTAGGTGCCGCCAGAAATAATGGTATTAGAGCAGCCAACTCTTCTTATATTATTCCTTTAGATGCCGACAATAAATTACGTCATGGTTACATTTCTAAAGGGATTTCTATATTAGATAAGCATCAAGATATTGGCGTTGTTTATAGCGACAATAGACAATTTGGATTATCTAATCAAGATGTTAAAGTAGGCGAGTTTGATGTGGCTAAATTACTGAAAAAAAACTATATAGATGCCTGCCTGGTTTTGCGTAAAAGCGCTTGGGAATCTGTAAATGGGTATGATGAGCAGATGCCAGTAATGGGTTATGAAGATTGGGATTTAAACATGAGATTGTTTTTTAAAGGTTGGCAGTTTAAATATATTAACGAGATTTTATATGATTACAGAGTACGCGAAAACTCTATGCTAGTAACCTCTAATGAAAACAAATCGTTATTATTAGACTACATGTTTTCTAAACCAGAATTAGAGCAAGCAAAGTTATTAAGAGATAAAATAATGGGCTATTATAACTATAAAACCGAATTAACTAATCTTAAAAAACGAAAAGTAATCAATGCTGCGTTAAAAATAGAAAAGCCTTTAAAATCAATTTCTAAACGTTTCAAAAAATAAGATGGTTGTTGGTAATGGTTTAATGGCAAAGGCGTTTAATGATTTTAGTGACAGAGAAGACATTATTGTTTTTGCATCTGGCGTATCTAATTCTACTGAAACGAAATCTTCAGAATTTGAGCGCGAGTTTAATTTGTTGAAAAAGATAATAACATCATTTCCTGATGCCAAGCTCATCTATTTCAGTACGTGTAGCATCGAGGACAATGCTGTTAACCAAAGACCTTATGTTCAGCATAAATTAAGGCTTGAGCAGTTTATCGCAGAACACGTAAAAAACTACCTAATTTTTAGAGTATCAAATGTTGTAGGGCATCAAGGTAATATACATACCATAATGAATTACTTGGTTCAATCGGTTAAAAATTCTAATACAATTGAGGTTTGGCAACATGCCGAACGGAATTTAATCGATGCAGATGATGTTAAATTAATTGTTGAAGATATCAATAGAAGTCAATTGCATAATAGTATCGTTAATGTAGCTTCACGCCACAGTATTTTGGTTGTAGATATTATTAAGGAAATAGAAGATTATTTAGGAAAAAAAGCACAATTAAGTTTTATTGATAAAGGGAATTCACTTCAAATTGATACAACGCAAATATCAACGACTCTTGATAAAATTGAGAAAGTAAACGGTTCTGGATTAGAATATATTTATAACTTGCTTAAAAAATATTATCAATGAAGATAGCCATTCTTTCTCCTCAAGATTCTGATCAGGCAGAGACCTTCATTAAAAATCACATCACACATTTACCTTTTGAAAACATTGTTATTTACGGTGGAAATTTTCCGTATTTAACGACGTCCGATCAACCTTCTGTTTGGCAACGTCGCTATTTTAAAGTGGTAAGCACAATCAAACGTATATTTGGTAGAGGAACTGAAACGTTCAAAGCATATCATTTAAGAAAAGTATTGAAAAAGCATCACATAGATCTTGTATTTGCTGAATATCTCATAACAGGAGCCGAAGTACTTCCAGTTTGTAAAAGTCTTAATATACCTATTGTAGCGATTGGTTTAGGTTATGAAATTTCGCAATACAATATTATTAAGCAGTATTCTAAAAAATATAAGGCTCTATTTCAATATGCAAAACACATCTTAGTTGTATCTAATCACATGAAAACTAATTTATTGGCACTAGACTGCCCAGATGATAAGATTGTCTATTCACCTGCAAGTCCGAGTGAAGACTTTTTTGAATTGGAGCCACATTTTTCAAATCGGTATGGTCTTGCCGTTGGTCGTTTTGTAGATAAAAAAGCACCGCAATTAACTATTAAAGCCTTTAGTGAGGTTTTAAAACTTATACCAGATGTTAAACTTATAATGGCTGGAGACGGACCATTATTGGAGGAATGTAAGCGGTTAGTTTCAGATTTAAATATTGCAGATTCTATTATTTTTAAAGGAAGAATAACAAGAGAGCAACATAAAGAGTTATTGGAGGATTCATTTATGTTTGTTCAACATTCTAGGATTGCTGAAAACGGCGATAGTGAAGGAACACCTGTAGCGATTTTAGAAGCTTCGGCAGCAGGATTACCAGTTGTTTCAACGCATCATGCAGGTATCCCGAATGTGGTTAAAAATGATGAAACTGGTTTTTTGGTTGCAGAAAATGACGTGAAAGCTATGGCAGAAAAGATGATTGCGTTATTTCAAAATAAAGAATTAGCGATGCAGTTTGGAGCCGAAGGCAAAGCATATGTTAAGGAAAATTTTACACTTAAAAATCATATTGAAACCATATCTAACTGTATATTGAGCTAATTATATTAAGAAAACGTATAACGATTACATTAGCTGTTAAAGAAAAACTTATTTTGAGCACATTAGTTTCTATAATCATTCCAACATACAATCGTGCACATCTCATAGAAGATACTTTAAATTCTATTGGCAGTCAATCTTATGTGAATTGGGAATGCATTGTGGTTGACGATGGTTCAACAGACCACACAGAACAACTATTAAATACATATATTGAAAAGGACCGTCGTTTTAAATTTTATAAGCGTCCAGAAACAAAGCCCAAAGGAGCTAATGCCTGTAGAAATTTCGGATTTGAGATGAGTAAGGGAGATTATATCAATTGGTTTGATAGCGATGATATCATGGAACCCAATAAGCTAGAGGTTCAAGTTGATTTACTTCAACATGACGCAGAGATTCCATACTGTATTTGTCAAACCAAATGGATTGATAAAACTTCAGGAGAGTTTTTGGGTTTAAGAGCTAAGCAGATTAGTTCTAATCGACGTTTTGAAGATTACACCTTGTACAATATATTTTGGTCTATATTGGCGCCTCTTTGGAGACGCAGTTTTATAGAAGAAAACCAATTGTCTTTTGATGAAACATTACACCAATCTCAGGAATTTGATTTTCATATTAAAGCCTTGGCAATTAATAGTAATTATAAAGCCATAGACGATGCGCTCGTTTCTATGTTTCGTCATGAAAATAACATGTCAAATAATATTTATGCCAGTGATTCAAAAATTGAATCCAACTTAAAAGTCAAAGATAAAATCATAAATAATTATATGCATAAACTCTCATCAAAAGGGAGATTGAAATTTTTAGAAATGCAAACCTTGATGTTTAAAGACCTTCTAAAAGAACAAAAATTTAAGTTTGCAAAACAGATAATGTCTAAACTGTTTAAAACTATAAAATATGTTGATGTTTCAGTTATGAAAAAAATGGTATTTTGTAGTCAGATGTTATTAGCCTATGCATCGTATAGAATTTCAGGTAGAGGATACAATCTTATAAAACCCTTAACGTAGTTTATTATGCTAACCAAAGCACGTTTTATAAAATTAAACAAACTTATCACACACAAACTAAATGTGTGGTACAACCATAACTTTAATACGACAGTGAGATCGCAACTTAAAGATCCTAAATGCATACCCATTATAATCATTAGTTTTAATCAATTGCGTGACTTGAAACAGCTCGTTGATTTTTTATTAAAACATAACTATTCTAATGTTGTTATTGTAGATAATAACTCAACCTATAAGCCTTTGTTGGATTATTTTGAAATCATAAATGATAAAGTAACTGTTTGCCAGCTTGAACATAATATAGGTCATCTGTCATTTTGGAAAAGTGAGACGATTTTTAAAAAGTATAGTAGCGGTTACTATGTGGTGACAGATGCTGATATAGTGCCAGTTAATGGATGTCCAGATACGTTTATGAGTACTTTGAGAGTGCTTTTAGATGAGGCTTTTGATAGAACGAAAGTTGGTTTTTCATTAAAGCTAGATGACATTCCTGATACTAATCCTAATAAGGAAAAGATTAAACAATGGGAAGCGCAATTCTGGGACTATAAAATAAAACCAAAAGTTTTTAAGGCTGAAATTGATACTACTTTTGCCATGTATAGACCAAATTATAGCTATCAACTCAAAGATTTTACTAAGGCTTGGCGTACAGATTTTCCTTTACAGGCAAGGCATGGAGGTTGGTATTTGGATATAAACAATCTCTCAGATGAACAAGAGTACTATATGAAAACAGCGAACGCCTCGGCATCTTGGAAAACAAATAAAGATGGTGAACTCATTAATTCGACACATAAGCCCTTATACACCAATGAGTAATAAGTATCCATTAGTTTCTATTTGTATACCAACTTATAATGGTGAAGCCTATATTGAGGAAGCCTTAACGTCTGCAATAGAACAAGACTATCCAAATCTTGAAATCATTGTGTCAGATGATGACTCAAAAGACAACACAGTTGCAATTGTAAAATCTTATGAGGAAAAAACCAACATTCCAATTCATATTTATAGGCACCAGCCAAAAGGTATTGGAGCTAACTGGAATCACGCGGTTAGACAGTCTAACGGCGAATTTATTAAGTTTTTATTTCAGGATGATGCATTGAACCCACAATGTATTTCGAAAATGATGACCTTAATGAACAACCCAAAAGTTGGATTGGTATATTGTAAACGCGATTTTATATATAAAGAATTAACGCCTAAACTCGAGGATTTTATTAGTTATTATGGAGAGTTACATCAGTATTGGGAAGATTTTAAAGTTACCCAAGGCGTATTGGATGGGAAGCAATATCTAAAAGATAGACAGTTTTTAAATTCACCCAAAAACAAAATTGGAGAACCTACCAATGTTCTATTAAGAACATCCTGTTTTGAAAGGGTTGGGTATTTTGATGAAGTCCTACAGCAAGTTTTGGATAGTGACTATTGGTATAGGGTAATGCCTTATTATCATATTGGTTTTGTAAATGAATCATTGGCTCATTTTAGATTGCACGATCAACAAGCAAGCAGTGTGAATAAACAGCGTGAAATACCCGATAAAGATTTAGTTTATAGACGTTATTATAAACACTTACTTAGATATTTACACCCAAAGAATAAATTAAAATTACTAAAATTGTATCATCCATTTTTTAAATTCTTAGTTAAGATAAAAAGAGGTTTTTATGCCAAATAATAAACCATTGGTAACCATTATTCTTCCAGTATATAATGGCGAGAAAACAATTAGAGCAACCTTAGATAGTTTGCTCAATCAAACATATTCTCATTTTAAATTGTTAATCTGTATTGATGGTACCAATGACGCTTCAAAATCTATTGCAGAGTCCTTCAAAGATGATAGAATTTCAATATTTGAAAACACAACTAACTTAGGGTTAGGTGATAATCTAAATAAATTACTAACCTTAATTCCAAAAGAAAGTGATCTCATTGCTATGGCAGAACAAGATGATTTCTATGTGCCACAGCGTTTAGAATGGCAAGTAAACGTCATGACTGAACATCCCAAAGTTGGATTGGTTTCTGGGATCGTCGAATATAAGAACAATACCAGAAGCGTTATGTTTCCTGGAATTTTGGTGAAAGGGAATCAATTTCCTCAAGGTGTAGATTTGTTTAAGTATTTATACGTCCATCAACTAAAGGTTGTAAACTCATGTATGATGTTTAGGAAGTCAGTTCATGTAAATCACGAGTTGCATTTTAGAAACACATATGGCAACTTTAACATTGACTGGGATTATATATTGAGATTTGCGTTGGTATCAAAAATCCATGGTATTCCAAAAAAATTAGTCGTAATGGATAGAGGACGTGCTAATGATTCTGTCACAAGAGATAAGGATGCTCAACATAAGGCTACAAGGCAATTGTTAGTAGATTTTAAAAAGGCGTTTCCAGATATTATTTCGAACCAACTGTATAAAGAAGCCCTTAAAGAACACAGGAAAATAGAACTAGGACATAACTCAAAACTAAAACTTTTGTTTAAAAGTGTATCTTATTCCATATTGTATCTGGATGCTTATTTTTTGAAATATGCTTTTAGAAAAACTAAAAGATACTTGATTAAATAATGGTACCTACAAAAATAAATAACCACTTTGTTAAACGATCTCATTGTCCTGTTTGCACTTCGGAAAATTTAAAAATGTTGTATAGTGAAGCCTATGAAAGTGAAAATATAACAGATTATTTAGATGATTTTTACAATGCACAAGGCGGCGTAGAGCATGAATACCTTAAAGGAACAGACTATAGTTTGTTGCAGTGTTTAAATTGTGACTTGGTGTTTCAAGAAAACATTCCAAACGATGACCTCATGTTTAGATTGTATGAACAATGGATTGATGCAAATATTGTTTGTAAAGCACAAGAACAATACCCGCTTTGGTATCATGAAACTTATGCCAATCAGATTATAGATCTCATTACTTTTTTTAAGAGGAAACCTATAGATTTAAAGGTTTTAGACTTTGGTATGGGCTGGGGGAAATGGTGTCTCATGGCAAAGGCATTTGGTTGTCAAGTCTATGGTTTAGAACTTTCTAAAGCAAGAATCGATTATGCTCAAAAGAATGGAATTACGGTTTTAAACGAAGCAGAGTTGGCAAATCATAAATTTGATTTTATTAATACAGATCAGGTCTTTGAGCATATACCTAACCCTAAGGCTACACTTGAAACACTTTTAGAAAAGTTAGCCATCAACGGAGTTATAAAAATTAGTGTTCCAAATGGCAACGGAGTTGATGAGGTACTAAAACACATGAATTGGACTGCAAAAAAAGGGAGCGCTAATTCATTAAACATGGTAGCGCCACTAGAGCATATCAATTGTTTTAAAACTCAAACAATTTTAGCCTTAGCAGAGCAGTTTAATTTATGCGAGGTACAAATACCACGTTCTAAAACGTATTATAAATCTAAAAAGGATTTTATTAAAAAATCGCTTAAAATATTCACGACAAAAAAGAAGCCTTCTACTGTGTTATTTTTTAAAAAGAGTTCAAGCTGAAATAGAAAAAACCCTGTAATCATTTGTCTTATTAATGGTTAACATAAAAACCGGTCGAAAATGTTAAATAGGTTTTTATGTAAATGTTAAAATTTTTGAATATCTTATCCACAATTAATTCGTCTCTCTATGTGTGGTTTTTTGGTGGAATTTACGTTTGCAGATCATTCGTTAACACTATTAGAAGATTTCAAAAACCTGCTTGCCCTTTCAAAACACAGAGGACCAGATTCTTCTTTAGTCACTAGAGAAAAACAGTATCAGCTTGGCTTTAATAGACTTTCAATCTTAGACTTAAGTTCGAATGGTAATCAGCCAAAACAAAGCCCTTCGTCTAGATACCATATAACCTTTAATGGCGAAATTTATAATTTCAAAGCACTTTCAGCAACCTATCAGCTAAACAATTTAGAGTCCACATCCGATACCGAAGTTATTCTTCATTTATTAGATAAAATAGGTTTTAAAGACACCATCAATGAATTGAGTGGCATGTTTGCATTGGCTGTAGTAGATACGCAATTAGATTTGCTATATCTCGCAAGAGATTATATAGGCGTGAAGCCGTTATTTTATGGTGTGTCACAGGAAGGTGTTGTAGCCTCATCCCAGTTTAACCAGATATTTAAGCATAAGTGGTTCAATGCTACTTTAACACTTAGACCTGAGATTATGAAGGAGTATTTCGGGTTTGGTTTTATGCAACCACCTAATACTGTTTTTGAGAAGATATTTCAGGTAAACCCAGGAGATTGCATTACTATAGATAGAAAAGGGATAGTTTCGATAGAGAATTATAAGCCTTTTGATTTTTCTGTAAAGACCAAAATTCAGGATGAAGATTTGTTTAATACGGAAATTCAAGATCGCATTAAATTTGCCATCAAACAACAACTCGTGAGTGATGTGCCTTTAGGGACGTTTTTAAGTGGAGGAATTGATAGCCCACTCGTCACAGCAATGGCATTTCAAGAGCATAGCAATATTGAAGCATTTACGATGTCTGTCAATGATAGTGCTATTGATGAAAGTAAGGCTGCCAAAACTTATGCAGAGGCATTGGGTGTTAAGCATACAGTTGAACGTATAGAAACTAAAGAATTGTTAACTGTAATTGATGCCCACTTTAAATTATTACCAGAACCGTTTGGTAGCTATTCTAGCATACCAACTTACCTTATTTCTAAAAAAGCTGCGCAAAATCATAAAGTGATGCTATCGGGAGATGGAGGTGATGAGCTTTTTTTTGGCTATCCAAGAATGTTAGATGTTTTAGGTAAAAGATTCTGGTTTGTAATGCCACACCTTATAAGAAGATATCTGGTAAAGATTGGATACAAACTCAATATAGTAAACACTTGGGCGCCACATGATCACGCAACGTTTGCCTCTTTTATAATGGGTAAGCACCTCAATATTTATAAAAAGAAACTGGATGAAATGTTTCCAGAGACCAATTTTTCTAAAGAGATGCAAACGGTCTATAATTTTCCGTCTAGATATACGAAGTCAGAGCTGTTAAATTGGATGCGTGAAAATGAGATGAAGAGTCATTTACAGCGTACCTTGATTAAAATCGATAGGATGAGTATGGCAAATGGTTTAGAGGTTAGAGTGCCATTATTAGACCAAAAAGTTGTTGAACACTGTTTGAAATATTCCCCTAGCCAATTTAATAATCGAAATGATTTAAAAAAATGTCTTAAGCAAATCATTTTGAACTTCTATTCTAAAAGCCATATTCAAACGGAAAAGAAAGGCTTCGAGGTTCCAATGCAAAAATGGCTGAAAAATGATTTGAAAGATGAGGTAAAAAACACGATATTTAACCATAAATTCTATGGTGCTGAACAACTAGATGTTTCAGTCTTAAAATCTCATGTTAATGACTTTTATGAAGAAAAACATACAAAATTCTGGGGAATCTGGCATATTTATGCATGGCAGAAATGGGCTATTGCTAATGATTTGATCTAGCTATATGAAAGTCGCTATTTTTTCAGGAACCATACCAAGTACAACCTTTGTAGAACATCTTATTGAAGGTGTGTCAAAGCATCATACAATTTACTTGTTTGGCACTCAAAAAAGACCAAAACACTATACTAATGCTTCGGTTAAGGTATATGGTAATTCTCAGTCTATACTTTTAAATTTGATGGTGTCTTTTTTTAGATGTCTTCACCTTGTATTAAGATATCCAAAGCGTTTATCTGTGTTAATGTCTGAAGTGAAAACGTATAAAGGATCATACAATAAAAGGCACGCTTTTTTACGACTTTTACCTGTTGTATTGCATAAGCCAGATATATTTCATGTACAATGGGCTAAAGACTTGAGCAAATGGATATTTCTAAAGGAAAAACTCGATGTAAAACTTATTTTAAGTTTACGAGGAGCTCATATTAATTACTCACCTGTAGTGAACAAAACATTAGCTCAAAGTTACCAACAAAACTTTCCAAACGTAGATGCTTTTCATGCCGTGTCTAATGCTATGAAGGCGACTTCTCAAAAATATAATGCTCAAGGTTCAAAAATAAAAGTAATCCATTCGCCAATCTTAAAATCGACTTTTAATCATTATTCAGTTTGGAATAAAAATATTTCGGAACCTATAAAGATTATAGCAGTCGGAAGATTTCATTGGGTTAAAGGTTATGATTACGTGTTGCGAGCTTGCAATATTTTAAAAGAAAATAACGTAAAATTTCAACTCACATTTGTGTCTTCAAATCCCGTTTCAGAGGCAATGTTGTTTCAAATACGAAAGTTTGATTTGACCAATGAGATTCGTTTTATTAATGGGTTAGCGCAGAACGAACTGTTTCAACTTATGAAGACATTTGATATGAGTTTACTGTCGAGTTTGGATGAAGGTATAGCTAATGTGGTTCTAGAATCTATGGCTATAGGTTTACCTGTAATATCTACTAATTGTGGTGGTATGCCAGAAGTGGTAAAGCATAGAGAAACAGGATGGCTTATACCTATAAGGGATGCTCAAGCCATGGCAGATGCAATTGTAGAGCTGTCTCAAACGCCTAAAGAAGACCTCAAACGAATCACAGAAAACGCACATCATTTGGTTAGACATACATTTAACTCTGAAGAGAGTATAGCACAGTTTATTGAACTATATGAATCTGTAATTACTCAAAATCATTAGAATGAGTCAGCACATTAAAACACCCATAATACCAACTCGGCAAACATTTGCTAAACAATTAGGCGCACATGAATTGAATTTAGAAGGTATTTGTGTGTTTGCGGCTATTGGTTTTTTCTTGGATACAGATGGGTATTTTAAAGACGATTATGTGTTAGCTCCTGGACAGCAATATAGTCTTGATGAAAAAGCTATCGTTACTGAATCTAAACCTTGGTTTGATTGGCACTATTCGCCAAGATCGATTAGCTTCAAGCAAGCATTAAATGAGTTTTCTCAGCTATTTGAAACCATAATTAGGGAGCAAACTTTTGGCAAGAAAGTGATTTTGCCTATTTCTGGTGGATTAGATAGTCGAACACAAGCTGCAGCTTTGCAGCAAATAGGTGCAGATGTGTCTGCTTATAGTTATGAGTTTGATAATGGTTATAACGAGACAACTATTGCCAAGAAAATTGCTCAGACCTGTGATTTTCAATTTCAGAGTTTTAAAATTCCAAAAGGATACCTCTGGGATAGGTTAGACTCTTTGTATAGTTGTAATGGAGGTTACTCAGATTTTACAGCACCAAGACAAATGGCATTTGTTAAAAATTATGAGTCGATGGGAGATGTATTCTCCTTAGGGCATTGGGGTGATGTGTTATTTGACTCAATGAATTTGTCGCAATTGTCAAAACAAGAAGAACTCGATGTTCTCGAAAAGAAATTAATTAAAAAAGGAGGCTTAGAGTTTGCAATGGCGTTATGGAATGGTTGGCAGCTTCAGGGCGATTTTAAAACCTATTTTAGATCAAGATTGGAGGCATTATTAGAAACCATTAAAATAGATGATACGAATGCAAAATTGAGAGCATTTAAATCTAAATACTGGGCGCCTAGATGGACTTCTGTGAATTTATCTGTGTTTGAATCTGTAAAGCCTATCGGTGTACCTTATTATGATGATCGTATGTGTGAGTTGATATGCACAATTCCAGAAGAGTATTTAAAAAACAGGCAGTTGCAAATAGCTTATATTCAGCAAAGAGCACCAGATTTAGCACGCATTACTTGGCAAGACCAACGACCTTTTAATCTAAATAATTTTCATAAAAACAAAAGTCCATATAATCTTCCTTATCGGATATCTAATAAGCTCAAACGAGTAAGCATGTCACTAATAGGGAAGCCTTATGTTCAACGTAATTGGGAATTACAATTTCTTGGTGAAACTAGCCAACGTCACATGAAAAAGATGTTGTTAGAAAGTTCTTTAAAAAATTGGATTCCGGAGACACTGATTTCTAAATATTATGACCATTTTTACAATCATAATGCTTTACCAAATGCACATGCTATGAACATGTTATTGGTGTTATCTAAATTTAATGAAGCACAACTACATGGCGAAAAGAATTAAAATACTATTTACAATTTCAAATTTCGATACTTCAGGAAGTGGTAAGTGCGTATATGATTTAGTGAAAGGTATTAATAGAGACGTTTTTGAACCCGAAATTTGCTGTCAACATAGTAAAGGAAGTTATTTTAAAGAGATAGAGAAACTTGATGTGAAAATTCACCTGTTTCCTTTTAAAACCAATTATAGGCCTCTGGTGACATTTCCATTTAGAGTGTTGAAGATCAGAAAATTCTTCAGAGATCATCAATTTGACATAATTTATTCGTGGCATTGGAGTTCTGATTTTTCAGAACCTCTTGCCGCAAAACTTGCAGGTGTAAAGTATATATTTTGTAAAAAAGCAATGGGTTGGGGAAATAAGGCTTGGATTTGGCGCTCTAAGTTGAGCACTAAAATTGTTGCTATAAACGAAGATATGATTTCAGAGTTCTATAAAGGAACATCTATGATGGATAAGGTCGTTAAAATTTCACTAGGAGTGGATACAAATCATTTTCATCCTTTGAAAAAAACATGTCCAGAGGGTGTTCAAATCGATGACACTGATTTTGTTATTGTTTCTGTTGCTAATTTAGTACCAGTAAAAGGAATAGAAGTTCTATTTGAAGCAGTGAAGCAGATTAATAACAAAAACATTAAGGTGTTTGTTGTTGGTAATTACGACAACGATTATGGCCTAAACCTAAAGGCTAAATACGCCAATGATACAACGTTCAGTTTTTTAGGAAAGCATTTAGATGTAAGACCGTTTTTAGCAATGGCAGATTTGTTTGTGATTCCTACAAAGAATGAAGGGAGACGAGAAGGGTTGCCTATAGCGCCTATTGAGGCCATGGCTTCGGCTAGAATTGTGATAGGATCTAATATTGCCGGAGTAAAAGATGTTTTAAAAGCATTTCCACAATGTATTTTTGAACCTAATCATGTTTCTGATTTAGCTGAAAAAATAAAAGATGTTATAAAAATGTCTCCAATAGAGAGAGAACAATTGGCTCAGGCGATGCGAACATATGTTGAGCAAGAGCTATCTATGGAACCTTTTATACAAAAACACGAAGATTTATATTTAAAACTAATAGGCTAATTTTGAAAATCGGACTTGTACTTTCTAAACCTCCTTCGTATTCTGAGACCTTTTTTATATCAAAAATAAAAGGACTTCAAGATTCAGGGCATCAAGTCACACTTTTTGTTCAAGATAACCCTAAAGGATTTAATTTATGCAAGGTAGTTTTGGCGCCAAAAACGTATAAAAGGAAACTTAGAATGTTGTTTTCCGGATGTTGGGAAACTCTAAAATTGGTGGCATATCCAAATAGAATACGAACGTTCATGAGACTAGAAAAACAGGCATTGAAAAGCTTCCCACAACGTCTAAAGAACCTCTATAACAATGCGCATGTATTAAAAGCCAATTTAGATTGGTTGCATTTTGGTTTCGCCACATTAACGATTCAAAGTGAAAGTGTCGCAGAAACTATAGGAGCAAAAATGGCAACAAGTTTAAGAGGTTTTGACATAGCTATTTATCCCGTTAGACATCCAGGATGTTACGATTTACTATGGAGAAAAATAGACAAAGTACATGCGATTTCTAACGATCTTCTTATGTTGGCAAGAAATAACGGTTTAAATACTAATACAGAGTTTCAAATTATTACACCAGCAATTAATAGTGATTTGTTTAGTAAAACCAACAGCCAAAAGACGAAACCTAGAGACGTGATCAGATTTCTAACTGTTGCCCGTTTGCATTGGAAAAAAGGAATTACAGATATGTTAGATGCCTTAGCAATTTTGAAAAAAAACGGATTGTTATTTACTTACACAGTGGTTGGCACAGGCGATGATTATGAAAACCTAATGTTTGCTGTCCATCAATTAGGTCTCAATGATGAGGTTGAATTTGTAGGACAAAAATCTCACGATGCCATTGTAACGTATCTCTCAGAATCTGATGTGTATTTACAATATAGTATTTCAGAAGGGTTTTGTAATGCTGTACTCGAAGCCCAAGCTATGGGATTACTTTGCGTAGTGTCTGATGCAGAAGGTTTACAAGAAAATGTAATACATCAAGAAACTGGAGTTGTGGTGCCTAAAAGGCAGCCGCAATTATTAGCAAAGGCAATTGAAAATCTATTACTTTTACCAGAAGATAGACAACAGAGAATGATGAAGGATGCTCAGGAACGTGTAAGACTTCATTTTAACCTCGAAAAACAGCGTAAGGAGTTTTTAGAATTTTATGAATAACCTAATAATTTTACTCGGTCAACGTGTGCGCAGTGGAACTAATTTTGTAGGTTCAACCATTTCGCAGCATCCACATGTGGTAACACTTCCGCAAAATGGATCTCAGGGCGAGTTTAACCTATTTTATTCTGAAGATATTATAAAAAATGTCTATCAATATGTAGCTAAGGCTAGTTTTGGAATGGAATTCAACCAAAGTGATCAAGATGCATTTTTAAAAGAATATGGAACACTATGGCTTAACCTCTTAATCGATAAATACCAGGTGAAACCAGAGGAGACTATTTTTGTAAAATCACCAAGTGTAGCGCATTTAGATTTATGGAAACGGGCTTTTCCTGAGGCTCAAATTGCAGTGATTTGTAGAGATGGAAGGGATAATGTGATTTCATCTGTACGTGCGTCAAACGATAAAAGAACCTGGCACGATTTTAAGATAAAACTAAAGAAAAAGTTTAATTACTTTTCTGGACGTTCTTTTATTAATCATTCAAAGCAATGGGCTAAAACAGCAAATTATATTTCGGCAATACAGTCTAATGACCAAGTGGAGCTGTTTCGGTATGAAGATTTGAATGATTCAAAGGTTAATATTTCCAAATTGTTAGAACATTATAAATTAGAAGTTGATGATGGTATTCTAGATAGGTGTCTAAATGCACCAGTTGTTGGGAGTTCGTTTGGAATTGCTTCGAATGCTATGGTAAAGCCTAATTGGAAACCGGATACAGATAAGTCGAAATTTAAGTTTTCAAATAAATGGAACCATTGGAAATTTATTAAAAAAACAGTTTTTAAATCCATTGCAGGGCAACAACTCATCAACTTAGGATATGAGGAAAACAAGTCTTGGTAGTATAGGTAATCTCGAATGAATTTTATTATTTCTAACACACCATTTGATAAAAGAAAGCTAAATAAATTAGCTCAGTCTTTGGTGTTTGGATCCTATAATGGGCTGCATTGGTGTGCCGATTCGCAAATAGTTACGTGTGAGAAGCCTCAAAGTTTTTTTGGTTTTATCCAAGGGTATTTAAATGATTTTAGTTTAGACAAATTAGCTGTAGACCACCAAAATGAAAGCGCTATTTCAAAAGTTTTGAATACGTGGCCTGCTCAAAAGGATGTGTCGGGTAGCTTTGCACTTACTGTACTTAATTTACAGGATAATTCCATACAGATGTGTAATGATGTCATTGGATTTTACCCTTTATATTATTCAATTACAAAAGAGGTCGTAGTCATTACATCTAGTTTGATATGGGCGTCTTCAATTCGACCTGTAGCTTTTGATGCTATTGGTGTTGCCCAAAGGACGCTTGGTAAAGAATATGCAAACATTGGATCTCGAACTATTTTAAAAGATTATAAGCGTTTATTACCTGGTGAATCAATGACAATAGATTTGTCAAATTTAGAAGTGACAGCATGTTATGACAATAGTTTGTATGCCAATTTAGGACATGCTAAGACACCAGCAGTATCCGATTATAAACAATTTTGGGAACTCTATAAGAGAGAAATCAATTATGCCGCCGCAAAGAAGGAAAAAACCAGCGTGGCATTAAGTGGAGGAATGGACAGCAGAATCTTGTTGGGAGCTATTTCCGAAGAAGTGAATCCAATATGTTTAACTTATGGTAATTTAGAAAGCTATGAGGTTAAAGTGGCCAGGAAGATTTCAAAAATCAAGAATTTAGAATTTTATAGCTATGAGGATTTAGATCTTTATTTTCCAACAAGAACTACAATGGAAAGCTATGTCAAAGAAACGGAGGCAGTATATGTGTCTAGCTGGTTGGAAATTTTGGAGAATAGACCTAAAGATGATGGTATGCAATTACTTCTGGGAGATATGTGCGAAGTATTGCCTGGTAGAAATATCAAGGTCTATTCTGGACGACATACAAGAATTAGTAATTTTATTAAGACTAACATTTTAAAAAAAGATTTTGAATTCACGAAGTCTTCAGATATAAGATTTGAACAATGGAAGGAAAGGAAAACTACAGAAGCGCTTAAACGCTATTCGGAGCGACGTTTTAGCACACTTGAAATGCATATGTCTTACAAAGACCTCGTTGCTGGTGTTACCTATAATCTTGAAGAATTATTTAAAAGGATTGAATCTCATAAACTTCCATATATTGAATTATATGATGAGTTATACGCGTGGTATACGCACAGTAGAATTCCAATGGGGAAACAAATTCTAATTTGTAATAGTAAATTCAATGCAGTTTGCCCGCCAATGGCATTAAGTGTTTTACGAGCTGCTAGTAATATTCATCCTAATAATAGATTGAATTATAGATTTATGCATGGATTGTTTAAACATAATAAAGACCTAAGGCCGTTGCGCAAAGTGCCTACAAATCAATCTCCTTTAGTGCCTCAGTATACTTATGCGCCACTCATTTTTTTGGTTTGGGGAATACGGTCAAAAATGGATCAGTATTACATTAAAAGAATCCTCAAAAAGAAGAACCCTAACTTAAGATATCGCTTATTCAAAGGTTTGAATTGGGTGAAAGTCTATCAGAATGAAAACCTTGAATCAAGAATACCTACGTATTTTTCTCCAAATCATTTAGGAGATAAAGTTTCTGAAAATATATATAACAGAATCGTATCACGAAAAAAACTAGAAAAATGGCCACTAACTAATACAGATTTGATGTCTTTGGCATCTCTCAATATTGAAATGACAATTATTAGTCGTCATAATTCTGAAACTAAGATTTAATTCGCTAAAAAACCTACCAATTTTATAGTAGGATACTGAGCTTTTTATATTTTTGATACTTAGTAATACAATCTATGCTGTTTAAGTTTCTTAAGTATTTACAACCCACCAATTATTTTTCTTTAAACAGAAATAATGGGAGCAGCATTTTCCCATCTTACGAGCATATTCCAAGTGAGATTAAAGAACAACTAACTCGAGATTCTAATTTTAGAAGTACGATAGCTGCAGATTATGACTTGTCATGGCAAGCACTACAGAAAGGATATATATCTGTAACAAAAACGATTAACCCTATTGAAGAGGTTTCCGTTTATGATAACTACGTATTTATTAGAAATTATTTTCATAAAGTATGGGTGTTGTATGTGTTCTTCATTAGAATTTTGAGTCTTCATAATCCTCTTGTTGAGTTAAAGGGTTTTATAGGTACGAAGCATGTTAAACGAAGTCGTTATTTAGACGAGCCAATAACTCATGATAGTTTTGATGATTTTTCATCAAATATGATAAAGGATAACCCAAAAGTAAGTGTGATTATCCCAACGCTTAACAGGTATACATATTTAAAGGATGTTTTAAAAGATTTGGAGCGTCAAGATTATAAAAATTTTGATGTCTATGTTGTAGATCAGTCGCAACCTTTTCAGGAAGAATTTTATAATGATTTTGATCTAGATCTTCATTTAGAATTTCAAGAAGAAAAGGCTTTATGGCTTGCTAGGAATAACGCGATTAAAAAATCAAAAGGAGATTATCTTTTACTCTATGACGATGATAGTCGTGTGTCTGAGGATTGGATAACACAACATCTCAAGGTTTTAGACTATTTTAATGCCGATATTTCCTCTGGTGTGTCTATTTCCAAGGTAGGCGCAAAAATCCCTAAAAACTATTCATTTTTTAGAATTAGTGATCAATTAGATACCGGAAATGTTCTTGTGAAAAGAGAAGTTTTTAAAACTATTGGGTTATTTGATAGACAATTTGAAAAACAGCGCATGGGAGATGGAGAATACGGTTTAAGAGCGTATTTAAATGAATTTTTGAATATTTCTAATCCATATGCAAAACGTTTACATTTAAAGGTGAACTCAGGAGGTTTACGAACTATGGGAAGTTGGGATGCATTTAGAACAAAGAAGTGGACTTCCCCAAGACCAATACCAAGTGTCTTATATTTGTTTAGAAAATACTACGGAACCAAGAGTGCAAAACTTGCATTATTAAGAACAGTGCCACTCTCAATAATGCCTTATAGATTTAAGAAAAATAAACTATTATTAGTTGTTGGTGTATTTGTGTCAATATTGCTGTTACCTTTGGTTTGTTTTCAGGTGTTTAAATCATGGCGTTTATCAGGTGAAAAATTAAAAGAAGGAGCCTTAATAGAAACATTATCTTGAGTGTAAATCGCCAACATATCATAATTTGTACCTCAGAATTTCCACCCCAACCTGGAGGAATTGGAAATCACGCGTATAATTTAGCAAAACAACTACAGCATCATGAGTTTCATGTTAAGGTCATTACGGACCAACGTTCTATGTTGGGAGATGAAGAATTAGATTTTGATAAATCAAATGCATTTGAAACCTTAAGGATTAAGCGAACAACATTTCGGTTTTTGATGTATATAAAACGTTTGTTGTTACTTCTAAAGCATGTGAAAAAGGCAGATATAGTCTTTGCTTCAGGAAAGTTCTCATTATGGATTGTTGCTTTTGTAAGCCTGTTTTATCAGAAACGATATATTGCTGTTGTCCATGGAACAGAAGTTAACTTTACCAATACCTTTTTGAAATATTCAATAGATAAAGCACTTCACAGATTTGAGACTATTGTAGCTGTATCTAACTTTACAAAATCGCTGATAGATTATATAAAGATAAAAGATATTGTAGTGATACCAAATGGTTTTAATCACGAAGTTTTTAGTGATAAGCCAGTAACAAAAACTCCAATTGAAGGGTATCCCAAATTAGTTACTGTTGGAAATGTTACAGAACGTAAAGGGCAACTTAATGTAATTAAGCACTTGCCTGTACTTACAAAAATTCACCCAAAATTGAAGTACCATTGCGTGGGATTACCTACTGAAAAAGAAGCGTTTTTAAGTGTAGCTAAAGCGTTAAATGTTGAACAACATGTGAGGTTTCATGGGCGCTTGTCGAATGAAAAGTTACAAGATGTGCTACAGCAAAGCGATATTTTTGTCATGCTTAGTGGAACAACCAAATCTGGAGATGTGGAAGGTTTTGGTATTGCCGTTATTGAGGCAAACGCCATGGGTTTACCTGCAATAGGTTCTAAAGGATGCGGCATTGAGGATGCCATATTGGATAAAAAATCAGGACTTTTGGTAAGACATGATAATACTGCAGAATTCAAAGATGCAGTACTAAATATTTTAGATCATTATGAGCGTTATGTAAATGAAGCGCAAGTATGGGCAAAAACACACCAATGGGATGCCATTGTGAAACAATATATTAAAATATTAGTTAGATGAAATTAGCGATTATATCACATACTGAGCATTATAAGGATGCTAATGGTGGCATTGTTGGTTGGAGTCCAACCGTCAATGAAATTAATCATCTTACTCGCATTTTTGACGAAATTTATCATGTGGCAATGTTTATTGAAGGCGAAGCACCTCCAAGTGTTATGTCTTATAATTCAGATAAGATTAAATTTGTTCCAATACCCAAGGTAGGAGGCAAGACACTTTTTTCGAAATTAAATGTTATTGTTAATGCTCCGAAGATTATAAATACGGTTTCTAAAACCCTAAAAAAAGTTGATTATTTTCAGTTAAGAACACCAACAGGAATAGGCGTCTTTTTAATTCCTTATTTAACGTATGTCTCAAAAAAACCAGGTTGGTTTAAATATGCAGGAAATTGGAATCAATCAAATCCGCCGTTAGGCTATAAATTGCAGCGATCTCAATTAAAAAAACAGTCAAGGCCAGTTACAATTAATGGGCAATGGGATGCCCAGCCACCACATTGCTTAACGTTCGAAAACCCTTGTCTTAACGAAGAAAATATTGAAGAAGGAAATCGAATTTCAGAAACTAAAAGAATAGCGGAAAAAGTGTCTTTTTGTTATGTTGGACGATTAGAACGTGAAAAAGGCGTAGAGCGTATAATTAATGCATTTCGAAGCCTAAATGAAACCGCAAAGACAAGAGTTGATAAGGTGCATTTAGTAGGGGATGGTTTTGAACTCGACTACTTTAAAACCATTGCGAAAGATAGTGGAGTTAATATTGTTTTTCATGGCTATTTGGCGCAGCAACAAGTATTTGATATTTATAGAAAATCTCATGTGTTTTTAATGCCAACAACGGCTTCAGAAGGGTTCCCTAAAGTAATTGCCGAAGCGATGAATTTTAGATGTATCCCAGTGGTCTCAAGCGTATCTTCGATAAGTCAATATGTATTGCATAAAAAAAATGGTTATATTTTACCTAATGTTTCTAATGCATCTATAGTTAGCGCGTTAGAGTACATTTTAACCTTATCGGATTCTGAATATGTAGAACTAATCTCATCTATTAAGAGTGTGGTAACAAAATTCACGTTTAAACATTATAATCACAGAATTATTAATGACATAATTAATAACATCAGTTAGTGGGACGTCTAGGAAGTTTTAATAAAGACAATTATTTAGGATTAGTAGTCCTTCATATTATTTTTGGTGTTGCCATTTATTTCTTTACTCCTCTATCTCGCTTATATTTCATTATTGCTTTTGTTTATTTTCTTTGGAAAATTTTATTCTCACGACAAGAAAGAAAGACAGTAGAGGTCTTACTAGCGTGTTCCTATTTTACGGGTATTGAAGTGTTTTTTAGAATGACAGATGGAGGAATAGCTTATGAGGCTTCCAAATATTTAGTGATTTTGTTTATGCTTTTGGGGATGTTTTTTAAAGGTATGTCTGGTAGAGGATATCCTTATTTTATTTACCTTATACTATTGGTGCCAAGCATTTTAGTTGCTTCGATGACCTTGGGTTTTAGTGCTAATTTTAGAACGGCAGTGGCTTTTGTATTAAGCGGGCCAGTTTGTTTGGGTATTGCGGCATTATTTTGCTATGACAGGAGAATTTCAAGGAAACATTTGCTACAATGTGTTAACTATATAGCCTTACCATCTATTACAATGACTGTGTATTTATTTTTATATAACCCTAGTATAAAAGATACGCTATCAGGTACAGCCTCGAATGCAGCAACTTCGGGAGGGTTTGGACCTAACCAAGTATCGACTGCTTTAGGATTGGGGATGTTTGCCATAGTAGTTAGGCTATTTATGAAATCGCCATCAATCTTTTTAAAGGTATTGAACCTTGTCATTTTAGGAGGTATGACATTTAGAGCAATTGTTACCTTTAGTAGAGGAGGGGTTTTTGCTGCAATTATAGTTGTTGCAGCATTTTTAACTATCTATTTTATTAAGTCCTCACCTAAGAGAAAACAACAAATTGCCGCTTCGTTTATGTTGTTTTTAGTAGCGATTGCTATCACATGGTTTATTAGCTCTATTCAAACGTTTGGTTTAATAGATAAAAGGTACTCGAATCAAGATTCGTTGGGTCGAGATAAAGGAGATATTACAACAGGACGACTGGATCTTTTTGAAGAAGAAATTGAAGGGTTTTTAGATAGTCCGTTTTTAGGAATAGGAATTAGTAAAACACAATACATTAGAGTTGAAAGAGACGGAAAACGTTTACCTTCTCACAACGAAGTAGGAAGACTGCTCTCAGAGCATGGTATTTTAGGTATTACAATCCTACTCATTCTAATTATTAAACCTTTTGCATATCGAGCTGCAAATAAAAGGAATGTTTACTTTTATGCGTTTTTTTGCTTTTGGTTTGCAACAATTAACCACTCAGGCATGCGTATCGCAGCGCCTGCTTTATTATATGGAATGTCACTGCTAAATGTAGTTTATGAAAAAAATCCTGTACATAGGAAACAAGTTAGAAAACAAATCAAGTAATCTCTCATCAATTCATACATTAGGTCGATTGTTTGAGGGAGAAGGGTTTACGCTATATTATGCTTCCAGCAAGCCTAATAAGATCATACGTCTTTTAGATATGATTTTTGCGTTTTTTAGGCGAGCCTATAGCGTAAATGTTGTTATTATTGATACGTATAGTACTCATAATTTTTATTTTGCTTTAATTATTAGTCAACTCTGTAGGTTGTTTAGAGTGCCGTATATACCAAGTTTAAATGGAGGGAATTTGCCTGCAAGACTAAAAGCGCATCCAGTGATGTGCGGCATGATTTTTAAAAACTCTAAGTGTAATGTGTCTCCATCGAGATACTTAAAAAGTACATTCGAGGATTACGGATTTAATAACGTAATACATATTCCTAACACCCTACAAATCGAAAATTATAACCTTCATCATAAAACGTTCGATGAACCAAGACTACTATGGGTACGTTCTTTTTCTAAGATTTATAATCCGCAACTGGCAATTAAAGTTTTTGATTTGATAAAAAGAACGTTTCCTGAAGCTAAGTTGTGTATGGTTGGACCAGATAGTGATGGTACATTAAAAGATGTGAAGCAGTTGGCTAAAGCACTAAACTTAGATGTGAAATTTACTGGTAAGCTCACGAAAAAGGAATGGATTGACCTTTCAAAAGATTATAATATCTTCATCAATACTACAAATTTTGATAATACACCTGTAAGTGTTATCGAAGCCATGGCCTTAGGTTTACCAATTGTTTCAACTAATGTTGGTGGAATGCCATTTTTAATTGATAATGGTACTTCAGGAATTTTGGTGCAACCAGAACATGTTAGAGATATGACAACAGCTATTTTGAGCCTTATTGATAATAAGGTCAAGCGAGATCATATTATTGCAGAAGCTAGATTGGTTGCCGAGCAATTTGATTGGAAAAACATCAAAAAACTGTGGATAACTACCTTAAGCCAAGATAATTGTTAAAATCCAAGATAACTTGTTATATTTACCATAGACCTTCTTTAAACTAATGAGCCGCAAAAAAGACATACATTTCGAAATCTCTGAACGGAAGATACTTTTACGTATTTTAGATATCTGTCTTGTCATTTTAGGCTTATATATTTTAGAGCAAAGTGTAAACTATGATTACTTAACATTATCTCAAGAAAATATTGTTCCCCTAATTGTTTTAGCAGTCTATATCACTATTTTTGGGACGATTTTCGAAATTTATGATCTTCAGAAATCGAGTAAATTAGATGTTACCTTTCGAAATATCGTGTTAACGGCATCAACGACAGTGCTATTTTATTTACTGACGCCAGTTTTAACACCTTTTCTTCCAGAACAAAGATTACAGATTGTCTATTTTTATTTGATTCTCATCATTATGATTTTTGTTTGGCGATGGGCTTATATTGTGTTCATTTCCTCTCCCAGATTTTATAAGAAAGTGTTGTTGGTGGGAGAAATATCTAATATTGAAAATATTATAAAACCTCTTAATCAGTCTGACCCTAATTATAAGATCGTTGGTTTTATTAATTCTGAAACTGAAACAGACTCGCCAATTAAGTTTAAGGGTTTAAAAGAATTCGAATCTAGCATGTTAATGGAGGTGATAAAAAAGGAGAAGATTTCTGAAATTTTAATAGCCAGTTATAACTCTGAAACTATAACTCCCGAAATATACCACGATCTCATTACCCTTTTAGATCAGGGATTTACTATAAGGGAATATACCCAAGTGTTTGAAGAAATTACGTATCGTGTACCCATTCAGTTTGTTGGAAAAGATTTTTATAAATACTTTCCTTTTAGCAGGAGTAATCAAAATACGCTATACCTTTTTTTTCATAGAACTTTTGATATTGCATTTTCTGTTATTGGTTTGATTTTTGGCCTCTGTATTTTACCTCTTATTTTCTTGGGAAATATAATTGCCAACAAAGGACCTCTTTTTTATTTTCAGGAACGGGTTGGTCAGAATGGAAAACTGTTTCAAATTGTCAAACTAAGGAGTATGGTGGTTAATGCTGAAACAGGAGGAGCAAAATGGGCTCAAAAAAATGATTCTAGAATTACCAAGTTTGGAATGTTTTTAAGACGATCACGTTTAGATGAAATACCGCAATTTATTAATGTCCTTAGAGGCGATATGAGTATAATTGGACCTCGACCAGAGCGCCCATTTTTTGTCAATGAACTCTCAAGGATTATTCCATTTTATGAAACTCGACATATTGTTAAACCTGGACTTACAGGATGGGCTCAAGTGAATACACGTTATGGTTCGTCTGTAGATGATAGCCTAACAAAACTTCAGTATGATTTGTATTATATCAAACACCGAAGTTTGTTTTTAGATATCAATATTATTGTAAAAACGTTGAGTACTATACTTTACTATAGAGGGCAATAACAGAGACCTATTATAGACGCTCCTTTTTTCTTCGGAAAAAGCCAATCAAGAACATAAATATTAAAATAAACACGCTAATTCTGGCTATATAGTCGCCAGCCATAACATAAAAAGTTATTTTATTATTTGTGGTTATTTGCCCAGATAAGGCTCCTTTTGTATCGTAGTCTAGATGGCTTGTAATATCTCCTTTTGCATCTATAATTGCCGAAATTCCAGTATTAGCACTTCTAGCAATATCACGACGTGTTTCAACCGCTCTCAATCTGGCATAACTTAAGTGCTGTTTATGCCCTTGGGTTTCGTTCCACCAAGCATCATTTGTGATGATAGCTAGAAAATTAGCATCGTTTCTCACATAACCAGTGACAAATTCACCATAAACAGATTCATAACAAATTATTGGAGCTACCTTAAATTTAGAGTTGGATGATGTAAAAACGCCCCTGTGATCTTGAGTCGTTTTCATAGCAACGGTACCACCAAGATCTATCATTGCATCTCCTATAATTGGCTTTAAAAAACTTTGATATGGGAAGTTCTCTATACCAACAACTAACTTAGATTTATTGTACTGTTGAACAGAGTCTGATGTATTTATTAATAATGCCGAATTATAATCATCGTACCAAGTTGTAGCATTGTATTGATTGGTTTCTGATCGCACTTTATTCTCGTCTTTAAATATATCGATGAATGAAACTCCTAATAATAGGTTTGTATTTGGATGTTCTCCCACATAACTCTGGAGCTTGTGTTTTAAGAGCGAGTTTTCAAACTTTCTAAGACGTATACTTTCAGCAAAAAAAGTTTCGGGAGCAATGACAAAATCTGTAGAATCGGTCAATTTAGAATCGGCCAAAGATTTAAAGAGTTCTAAAAATTTAAGATTTGACATATCGTATTTTTCCGAATATGGATCAATATTTGGCTGCAACGCTATAATATTAACTGTTTCTCCTTCGTGGGAATACGTATTGTAAATAACTAATGAAATACCTATTGGAATGATAATGAGCGCGGCACATTTCAGCAAAACAGATTTTAAAATGGCTTTAGACTTTTCTTTTTGATATGATAATACGCCCTTGAAAAAGAATACATTTAGGAGCCAAACCCATAAAGTGCCTCCAAAAGTTCCTGTGTATTCATACCATTGTATCCATGTAATATATTCTGAAAATCCGTTTCCTAAATTTAACCAAGGCCATGAAAATTCCCAACCAAGATGCAGTTTTTCAAAACTTATCCATAGGGTTACTAAAAACAATAAGGCTCTATTTTGAGATTGTCGTTTTGCATATTTATGATACACTAAAAATAAAGTGGCCATGAGTGCAGTATTCACAAAAACAGCAAAACTTGCGCCAAATAAACTGGCATGTCTTAACCAGCTCGTGGTTGTGATGTTCCAAATGAAAAAGGCGAGATAGGCTAGTCCAAAAATTTTGAGACCTTGACGTTTAGCATCAGATAGACGCAATTGACGCTCTGCAAGAAGCAATGGGACAAAGCCTATAAAAAGCAATAAAGGAAAGCCGTATGTGGGCCAGCCTAAAGCTAATATTGTTCCTGAAATTATTGAGAGTAAAATTCGGTTCACTATCTAAAGATACTAAAATCGAGTTTTAATGAAAATACATTGGAGTATAACGCAGCACTTTGATCTCCAATGTCTGTAAAGGCATAATCTAATTGTATGCCTCTATATTTAAAACCTAAGCCCAAACTTGGTTGAAAAGTTAGGTTTTCAGAATTATCGATTTGTAATTCATTTTGAAAGTTTCCAACCCCAGCTCTTAAAAAAACAAGGTCGGTATAACCAAATTCTAATCCGATTGCCGGGTTTACACTTGCAAATGAAGTGGACACAACATCATTGTTTTCTTCGAATCTCACATTAAGATCGAACGAGGTAAGTAATGAATAATCGTAGTGAAATATAAACTTCTTAGAGACCCCAATCTGTAATTTAGGTATAGTAAGTTCTGTTTTTTCTGGAACGGTCTGGTTTTGCCCTTCAATAGCAGATTGGATATCGGCTAATTTCGCATCGTCAAATGACCATGCGTTAAAGGTTGTGGTAATATCTCTGGCCATAATTCCAAACTTCCAGTCATTACGTGTTTCAAATTGAATACCAGCATCAAGGCCAAAACCCCAAGAATTGGCAAAATCTCCAATAATACGGCGAACCAATTTGGCATTTACGCCGTAGCTTAATCCATCAAGAGGTAGCTTTCGTGCATAAGAAAATGTCAAAGCATAGTCGGCAGTAGAGAACAAACTAACCCGATCATAGTTAATATTTCCTTGGTCATCAATTAATTGTGTTGTATCTAAAATATCGTCTACACCAAACCTAATTAGTGATAACGCGATGGCACTTCTGTCGTCTAAAGGTTTGGCAAAAGCGATGTAATTATAGTTTGCAATGTTAGCAAAATAGCTTGAATGTAAGAGTGCTAATTCATTATCTTCAATATGAACTAATCCTGCGGGATTCCAATATCCAGAATTTACATCTGCAGTATGTGAAACCACACTATTGCTCATACCAAGAGCAGCTGCATCCACACCAATATTTAAAAATTCATTTGAATATTTAGTCTGAGCAGTGCAAAAAAAAGTAATCAAAGTCGAGGCAATGAATATATATTTTTTCAACAGCAAAAATTTTTTACAAAGATGCACAATATTTTTCACCTATTAAACTTGAAAAAGCAGTAGATATTGTCTTTGTTTTGTGTTTGTCGTAAATAGTTTGCTATTTTTACATAAATCTAATCTATGACTATAAAAAAATACATTCCTAATTTTGTAACCTTACTTAATTTACTGTGTGGAAGTATTGCCGTTATTTTTGCTGTTCATAACAATTTTATTGCAACATCGGCTTTTGTATTTTTGGGTATTTTCTTTGATTTTTTTGATGGTTTATTGGCCAGAAAACTCAATGTTCAGAGCGCGTTGGGCGTCCAACTCGATTCCTTAGCCGATATGGTAACTAGCGGATTGGTTCCAGGGATTGTAATGTACAAACTTATTGCAATGAGTATTGATGCTCCTGAGGTTGTAACACAAAAAGAATGGAATGCTCATTTCAGTTTTAGTGATTTAAATATAGCGCCTATTGCACTTATAGGGTTATGTATTACTTTGGCTTCATCTTATCGTTTAGCAAAATTTAATATAGATGAAGATCAGCAAACTTATTTTAAAGGCTTGCCTACACCAGCGAATACGTTACTTATTTTATCATTGCCTTTGATTATAGAATTTCAGAATAATAGTTTTGCAACATCGCTTATTTTAAATCAATGGTTTTTAATTGGGATGACCTTATTAAGCTGCTATTTACTTAATTCTAAAATAAAATTATTTGCTTTAAAGTTTAAAGATTTTAGCATAACTAATAACAAATTTAGATATCTTCTTATTGTTTTAACTATTGGGCTTCTGGTGTTTTTTCATTTTCTTGCCATTCCAATAATTATATTATTATATATCATTTTATCTCTAATTAAAAATAACTAATTACTCATGTTAGAAATTATTTTCACGCTATTAATGCTTGTGATGTTGCAAGCTGTTTTAGGATTTGATAATCTACTTTATATTTCTTTAGAATCGAAAAAGGCGCCAGCGTCTGATCAGAAAAGAGTACGAAAGGTTGGTATCCTAATTGCTATTGTTCTAAGAATTGTGTTATTATTTGTTCTTGTATCTATTATCGATTTCTTTCAAGAACCGTTTTCTTTTATGACTGGTAAAATAGAAAATGTGCTCGATTTTGCTTTTAACGGTCACAGTTTAATTGTATTAGCTGGAGGTGGATTTATTATTTACACGGCAATTAAAGAAATATGGCATATGATAGGACATACAGATTTGAACGATGAGGTGGGTGAAGATTCTAAACGTAGAAAGTCGGCCAATGCGGCAATTACTAGTATTGTAATTATGAATTTGGTGTTTTCTTTTGATTCTATCTTGGCCGCTATTGGACTAACGAGCGAAATAGAAAATTCAACAACAGCATTTATTGTTATGGCAATTGCCATTGTAGCTAGTGGATTATTAATGTTATTACTGGCAGATAAAATTTCGGTATTTTTAGCTAAGAATAGAATGTATGAGGTGTTAGGTCTATTTATTCTATTTATAGTTGGAATTATGCTAGTTACCGAAGGTGGTCACTTAGCTCATTTAAAAATCTTTGGAAATGAAATAGTTCCAATGAGTAAAACAACATTTTATTTTGTAATTGTGGTGTTGGTTATTACAGATATCGTGCAAGGACGTTACCAAAAAAAGCTAATCGCAGAGCAGGAAAGCTTGAAATCACACGCTCAAACCAAAAATGACGACGCCTAATTTATACCTATGAAAGACTTAAAATTCCCTATCAATTTCACTTTTAATGTGACAACCATATCTAACGATTTTTCCGCAACTGATGCCACTGGTAAAACGGTTGCTTATGTGCGTCAAAAAATGTTTAAACTGAAAGAGGATATCAATATTTATAGCAATGAATCCAAGAACCATTTAGCTTATAATATAAGAGCGGATAAATGGATAGACTTCTCTGCAGCTTACAGCATGAAGGATGCTCAAGGAAGGGAGATTGGTAAAATAGCAAGAAAAGGTTGGGCTTCTATTTGGAAAGCTCATTACGAACTTATAGATCAGCATCAGAAATTACAGTATCATATTAGAGAGGATAATGCCTGGGTGAAAGTTCTGGATGGCGTCTTGGGAAATATTCCAATTATTGGTGGGTTTACGGGCTACTTGTTTAACCCGAGTTATACTGTAACTGATTTAAAAGGGCAAGCTGTATGTCAATTAAAAAAGGAACCATCATTTTTTGGTAGGAAATTTAAACTCTCTAAATTAAAACCTATAGATAATGATGACGATGAACGCATCATTCTAGGCTTTATGATGATGGTATTGTTAGAGAGAAGAAGAGGGTAACCTTTAATTATCCGCTTCAATAAAATTGTGAAAACATGTGCTATTCTTGTAATTTCAACGAGTCTGTAGTGCAGCATATTAAACAAACCAATTTCAATTTTTTCAAAACAAAAAAGAGACGTTGATTAATTGAGAAGGATGTGCTTAAATAGTATTTAGAACTCAAGTTTCTTTTTACGAAGCTCAAAGTTTTGACCTAGATAGACTTTTCGTACCATCTCATCATTGGCTAATTCTTCTGGCTTTCCAGCTTTTAATATGCTACCTTCAAACATTAAATATGTTCTATCTGTAATGGCCAAGGTTTCTTGAACGTTATGATCTGTGATTAAGATACCAATGTTTTTCTTTTTCAGTTGCGCTACAATACGTTGAATGTCTTCAACGGCAACTGGGTCAACACCCGCAAATGGTTCATCGAGTAAAATAAAATCAGGGTCAGTAGCAAGTGCACGAGCTATTTCGGTACGTCGACGCTCACCACCAGATAATAAATCACCTCTGTTTTTTCGGATATGCTCTAAACTAAATTCATCAATTAGAGACTCCATTTTATCTTGTTGCTGTTTTTTACTCAACTTGGTCATTTGAAGAACACTTAAGATATTATCTTCAATACTTAGTTTTCTAAAAACAGAAGCTTCTTGAGCTAGATAACCTATACCATTTTGTGCACGCTTATACATTGGGTAATTGGTAATATCTGTGCCTTCAAGATAGATATTTCCGCCATTAGGTTTTATTAAACCGACAATCATATAAAATGACGTGGTTTTACCAGCCCCATTCGGGCCAAGTAATCCAACAATCTCGCCTTGATTTACTTCAAGAGAAACGTCTTTTACCACCTTTCGCCCACTATAGGACTTCATTAGATTTTTGGCTTTTAATGTCTTCATAAGTGCTAAAATAGCAAATTCAAAACGACTCGCTTTTTAATTTATTAAAAGTTTAACTGTGAGATTCTAAGGCATCCCAGTATTCATAGGCTTTTCTTAAGTGAGGAATAACAATTGTGCCACCAACTAAAGTAGCTATACTTAAAGCCTCTACAACTTCTTTTTTACTAAGACCAATTTTATAACTGGATTCTAGATGGTATTTAATACAGTCATCACAACGCAATACAGTTGAGGCCACGAGACCTAATAACTCTTTAGTTTTTTTGTCTAGAGCACCTTCTGTAAACGCATTGGTATCTAGATTGAATATACGTTTGATAATTTTATTATTATCTGCAAGAATGGCATCATTCATTTTAGAACGATAGGCATTAAATTCGGAAACAGGATTAGACATTGATGTTTTGTTTTTTGTTTTGGTTTCTAACAACCACTTTAGAAATATAAATACTTACTTGATATAAAATTAAAATTGGAATTGCCACAATAACCTGACTAGCAATATCTGGAGGGGTAATAATTGCTGCTAATATTAAAACAAGTACTAAGGCAAATTTGCGATATTTCCTCATGATTTTAGGTGTTACCAAACCTATTTTAGTTAAGAAATATACGACTATAGGTAATTCAAAAATAAAGCCAGCAGCAATCGACGAGGATCTAACCGTTGAAATATATGAACTAAGATCAAATTCGTTAGACACTTCTGCACTTACAATATAATTTCCTAAGAAATTTATAGTTAAGGGTGTCACAATATAGTATCCAAAAAGAACACCTAAGAAAAACAAAAATGAAGAAGCAAAAATAAAGCCTCTTGAATGGCGACGCTCACTGGCATGTAAACCAGGACTAATAAAACGCCAGAATTGATAAATGATATATGGGAACGCTAAGATGAAACCAGCGTATATAGAGGTCCAAATGTCTGCTGAAAATTGTCCAGCAACTGTTCTGTTTTGAATTCTAAAAGGAAACTCAGCGGCACAGAATGTTGAGTCATCTACACCAACCATTGTAGATACATCACATAGCCATTGATAAGTTGGAAAAGTCATTCGCTTAGGAGCAAAAATGATATTTTCAAAAATGAAGCCACTAAAAATAAATGCTACAGTAGCGCAAATTAGTATCGAAACTGTAATACGAATTAAATGCCATCTTAAGTCTTCGAGATGGTCAAGAAATGACATTTCTTTCTCATTGGTATTCTGTTTTGCCATTATATAATACCTTCTTTTATTAAATCATGTAAATGTATGACACCTGAGTATTCACCGTTGTTTTCTACTAATAATTGTGAGATACCATTTGTTTCCATAAGTTCCATGGCATCCACAGCCATAGCATCTTCATTAATCCTTTTAGGATTACTACTCATAATATCTTTGGCCGTTAGATGCAGAAACTCATTACTTTTAGTGAGCATTCGTCTCAGGTCACCATCAGTAATAATTCCAATTATTTTATTGTTTTCAACAACAGCTGTAACACCTAACATTTTTTCAGAAATCTCAACAATCACGTCTCTCGCTGAAGTATCTGGTGCGACCTTTGGTTTTTGATTAATTGACGATAAATCACTTACCCTTAGGTATAATCGCTTCCCCAAAGCTCCTCCGGGATGATATTTTGCAAAATCTTTACTAGAAAACCCTCTTAACTCTAATAGGCAAACTGCTAAGGCATCACCAATTACAAGTTGAGCAGTTGTGCTTGTTGTAGGAGCCAAATTATTAGGACAAGCCTCTTGTTCAACATAAGCATTAAGAATAAAATCAGCCTGTTGAGCTAAAAACGATTTGTCATTCCCTGTAATAGCAATCATTTTGTTCTTAGCATTTTTAATTAAAGGAACAAGAACCTTGATTTCGGGTGTGTTTCCACTTTTAGAGATGCAGATCACTACATCATCTTCTAAAATTAAGCCTAAATCACCATGAATGGCATCTGCAGCATGCATAAAAATAGAAGGTGTACCTGTAGAATTTAGTGTTGCTACAATTTTATTTGCAATGATGGCACTTTTACCAATTCCAGTAATAATGACACGCCCTTTAGAATTGTACATTAGAGCTACTGCATTGGCGAAATCATCGGTTAATAAATGACTTAAATTTGCAATCGCATCACGCTCTAAATCTATAGTTTTTCTGGCCGTTTCAAGGATAGATTGTGTACTGTTCAAAATTAATTTTTTTTGAGTTTGATGGGTTTAAAGAAATTGTTATCTTTAGGTTTATGCAAATGTATCAAAAATACTAATAGGGATTAATGAGTATAAAAGAAATTGATATACATTCTGCACTTAAACAGTACTTCGGTTTTACAAAATTTAAAGGACTTCAAGAAAGTGTAATAAAAAGCGTTGTTGCTGGTGAGGATGTATTCGTTATAATGCCTACAGGAGGAGGAAAATCATTGTGTTATCAACTTCCTGCGTTAATAAAAGATGGGACAGCAATTATTGTATCACCACTAATTGCGCTAATGAAAAACCAGGTGGATGCCATTAGAGGTGTTTCAAATGAAGAAGGTGTTGCCCATGTTTTAAATTCTTCACTTAATAAAACGGAAGTTAAACGCGTTAAAGAAGATATTACCAACGGCGTAACAAAACTACTATATGTAGCTCCAGAATCATTAACCAAAGAGGAACATGTTGAGTTTTTAAGAACTGTGACTATCTCTTTTATGGCTGTAGATGAAGCGCATTGTATTAGTGAATGGGGTCATGATTTTAGACCAGAGTACCGAAACCTGAGACACATTATTAAACGAATTGGTGATAATATCCCAATTATTGGATTAACCGCTACTGCGACACCTAAGGTTCAAGAAGATATTTTAAAGAGTTTGGATATTCAAGGTGCTACGACATTCAAAGCGTCTTTTAATAGACCTAATTTATACTATGAGATCCGACCTAAAACGAAAAATGTCGATGCAGATATTATTCGATTTGTAAAAAAGAACGAAGGAAAATCAGGTATTGTATATTGTTTAAGTAGGAAACGTGTTGAAGAGTTAGCACAGGTTCTACAAGTAAACGGAATAAAAGCTGTTCCTTACCATGCAGGACTAGATCCCAAAACTCGTGTAAAGCATCAAGACATGTTTTTAATGGAAGATTGTGATGTCGTTGTTGCTACCATTGCATTTGGAATGGGAATTGATAAACCCGATGTACGTTTTGTTATTCATCATGATATTCCTAAAAGTATTGAAAGTTATTATCAAGAAACAGGACGCGCTGGACGAGATGGAGGAGAAGGTCATTGCTTGGCATATTATGCATATAAGGATATAGAAAAACTTGAAAAATTCATGTCTGGAAAACCAGTAGCTGAACAAGAAATTGGTCATGCATTGTTGCAAGAAGTGGTGGCTTTTGCAGAGAGTTCAGTGTCTAGACGAAAGTTTATTCTACACTATTTTGGCGAAGAATTTGATAATGCGACAGGTGAAGGAGGAGATATGGATGATAATGTTCGTAATCCTAAAAAACAGAATGAAGCCAAAGATGAGGTGGTGACTTTGTTACAAACTGTAGAGAAAACAAATGAAAAATATAAGTCTAAAGATTTAGTACAAGTGTTGGTTGGTCAAACGAATGCATTAATTTCTTCTCACAAAACCGATGGACAACCCTTTTTTGGTGTTGGAAAAGCTAAAGATAAACGCTATTGGATGGCTTTGATTCGTCAAGTACTTGTAGCAGGATTGCTCAAAAAAGATATTGAAACATATGGAGTTTTACGTCTTCCTGAACTTGGAAAAGTCTTTTTAAAGTCTCCTCAATCCTTTATGATGGCTGAGGATCATGTTTTTGATGAAGGAACCGATGATGGCATCGTAACAGCTGCTAAAGGTGGTGGAGGTGTTGCAGATGAGGCACTTATGAAAATGCTTAAAGATTTACGTAAACAAAATGCTAAAAGACTAGGAGTTCCTCCTTTTGTTATTTTTCAAGACCCATCGCTGGAGGATATGGCATTGAAATATCCAATCACGTTAGATGAATTGAGTAATGTTCATGGTGTTGGAGATGGTAAGGCTAAAAAATACGGAAAAGATTTTGTGGCATTAATTGCCCAATATGTGGATGATAATGGTATTGATAGACCTGACGATTTTGTGGTTAAAAGTACAGGCTCTAATTCGGCAATCAAACTTTATATTATTCAAAATGTTGATAGAAAACTGCCATTAACAGACATCGCATCTTCTAAGGGTATGTCTATGCCAGATTTTGTTAAAGAAATGGAAGCTATTGTATTCTCTGGAACAAAGCTCAATATTAATTATTGGTTAGATGATATTTTAGATGAAGATCAACAAGAAGAAATCCATGAATATTTTATGGAGTCTGAAACCGACAAAATTGATGTTGCAATAGAAGAATTTGATGGTGATTATGACGATGAAGAACTGCGATTGTATCGTATCAAATTTATTAGCGAAGTGGCTAATTAAAATTCAAAACTAATAGAACGAGTGAGGCTAATTTCTAAAATTAAATGTTAAATATTTTTATTAGTTAGGAATCCTAACTATATTTACAAAGCAATAATGCAAAATCAAAAACAAAGAATCTTATGAGTAAATCAATTTTTTATCACGCTGGCTGTTCTGTTTGTGTAAGCGCAGAGCATGACATCGTAAATTTAGTAGGACAAGACAACGTAGAAATTGTCAATATTGGGGAAGATAGATCACGAATCCCAGAAGCCGAGGCAGCAGGTGTCAAATCAGTTCCGGCCTTAGTAACGCCAAACGGTCACGCTCTCCATATTAATTTTGGAGCCTCAATGGCAGACGTAAAAGGCTAATTTTTAATCAATATAGTTAGGACTCCTAATATAAAAGGAGTCTTGGCTATTCTAAATCAAAAGGAATAATGAAAACAATAAGTTTATCAATAGCAATAGTATTTATTTTAAGTACAACATGGTCTTGTGCGCAGGATAATCCATACAACAATGCAGATTTCAAGATTGAAGATGTTCGTGTGACTCATAACGCAGATTTAAGTTTAACTGTTTGGGAAATTGACGTAAATGGTAAGGCAGCACATACAACTCCAATAAAAGCTGGACAACTAGATGGTGCTCCAGTTTTAGGTTATGTATTTCCTACCTCCTTAAAACCTACAGATGTTGGTTTTAACCAAACCAATGGGATAGTAGCATTGGCTTTAACTTCGCATCCCGATTTTGATGACACCCCATTATGGGATGAAAATAATGACAAAATATATGATAACGACGGTATTGTGTGGCATCCGCATTGGGTTGTCTTGCACGAAGATAAAAGAGTGGCTGGTGGGCTCTCGGTTAAGCAGTTTAAGAAAGCAGATAAAACAGTTGTTTTGCCTCCAACAAATCCAGGAATGCCTATGTACATGGATTCTCCAGGTTATGCCGTAGCAGCAAATGCCAATACAATTAAAGTCATTGTACCAGATTATAGAATTAACAATCAAATCAATTTTAACTACGATGGTGTTACGGCTTTCATGAAAGTGAATACGAGCAATGATAATCTACCAATGTTAGGTGTATATGACGTGTTTAGTGTGGCTAGCGGAGATTTGTCATTACCTTATAAAGTGAAGAAATAATGAGAGTTTCAGTTTGGGATACTTATGTGAAACGCGATGATGGAAATGTAATGCATTTTGACATTCTCGTATCGAGCACGACAACTGATGAAGCTACAATTTTTGGCTTCGGAAATGATTATTTAAAAAGCAAATCCATTTATAATAAGATGTTATCGACAAAAGAATGTCGTTTGTGTCATATGGAACAAGCAACGGAAGACGTCGAAAAAGAAATTTTAAAAAAGGGCTATTTTATTATCGAAATGGAAAATTGTAATTAATTTAATTAGGATGACTAACTTTGTCCCGCAATTAAATGCGGGACTTTTTTATGAAAGACAACAGTATTTTTAATCCAGATCAGCAACAAAAAGACTTATCAAGTAAAATTGTTACAGGGCTTGAGCGCATTTCTGAAGTGTTTAAAATACTACTTTGGGAGAAATCAAAAGTAGTAGGTTTGAGTCCAATTCAAATTCAAATTCTAGTTTTTATATCCTTTCATAAGAGTGATTTGTGTAATGTAAGTCATTTAGCCAAAGAATTTAATGTGACTAAACCAACCATTAGTGATGCCATTAAAATTCTAAATAAAAAAGGCTTAGTTATTAAAGACTATTCTACAATAGATAGTCGCAGGTATAATATTCAATTATCACCTTCAGGAAAAGACATCATTGCTCAAGTTCATGATTTTGCAAATCCACTTAAAACGCAATTAGATCATTTTGAGCAATCTGATTTAGAAGGTTTATTTAGTACATTAAGTGAGCTTATTTATAAGTTGAATAGAATAGGACTATTAAGTGTTCAGCGTACCTGTTTTGGCTGTAAGTTTTATCAAAAACATACAACGTCAGATTATTGTAGTTTGCTTGAAAAAGAACTACTGAGTGAAGCGATTAGACTTGATTGTCCTGAGTTTGAAGAGAAGTAGCTAATTATGTTTTCTTATCGTTGTTAATTGCTGAAAATCTAATCTCATACTTTTTGCATTTCAACACTAAATCGTCCAGTTTCGAGTTAGTGATTTTTGCCGCATCATCTTCTTCAATTTGAAAATCAATTTTCGTAATACTTCGACCTTTTACGTCTGTTGGGTCAGATTCGAATTCAACCGAGTCTGATGCCAATGTTAATTCAAAATTTTCACCTCTTATTATTAATTGACCACCTTTTTTCGTTTTAACTTGAAAGTTCCCAACAATAACAGTTTGAAAAAAATAATAACCACCAAGTTCATTTAGTCCAGAATACATAACATTGTGTTCGGCAATAGCAAAAGGTTCATGCTCAATATCACTAGTAATAGCTTCAATAGTGTCTGAGGAAGATGCTGTATCTATTGGTTTTGAATTTCCGAGGGCAGATTTTAACTTAGTAAAAAAACTCATGGTATTGTTATTTTTGGCAAAGCTAATCTTATGATGTTCAAATTCCAAATCTAGGGTCTCACTTCTAACAGAGTTTGTTATCTTTGCACCTCAATTAAAATTAAATACCATGCAAGACGGTTTATACGCAAAATTTAATACAACAAAAGGCGAAATTTTAGTCGCTTTAGAATATCAAAAAACACCAGGAACTGTAGGTAACTTTGTTGCTCTAGCTGAAGGAAATTTAGAAAATACAGTGAAGCCTCAAGGAACACCATATTATGATGGATTGAAATTTCACAGGGTTATACCAGATTTTATGATTCAAGGTGGTTGCCCTCAAGGTACTGGAACTGGAAATCCAGGTTATAAATTTGATGATGAATTTCATCCAGATTTAAAGCATGACAGACCAGGTATATTGTCTATGGCTAATTCTGGTCCTGGAACAAACGGAAGCCAATTTTTCATTACACATGTAGAAACACCTTGGTTGGATAATAATCACACGGTTTTTGGAAAAGTAATTGAAGGTCAAGATATTGTTGATGCTATTGCACAGGGCGACCAAATAAACACATTGGAAATTGTAAAAGTGGGAGCAGAAGCTGAAGGTTTTAATGCTGTAGAGGCGTTTAGAGTGTTTGAAGGCGCTAGAGAAAAACGAGTAGCCGCAGAACGAGAAGCAGCGAGAGCAGAGTTAGATAAGTTAGCTGCTGGCTTCGAGGAAACGAAAAGTGGCTTACGTTACCAAATTATCCAAAAAGGAGAAGGTAAAGCAGCTCAAGCGGGTAACATGGTTTCTGTACATTATAAAGGTCAGTTAGCAGATGGAACTGTATTTGATTCTTCTTACAAAAGAAACTCACCTTTAGATTTTCAAGTTGGAGTTGGTCAAGTTATTCCAGGATGGGATGAAGGTATTTGTTTACTTAATGTAGGAGATAAAGCACGTTTAGTTATTCCTAGTGATTTAGGTTATGGCGCGGCGGGAGCTGGTGGTGTAATTCCTCCAAATGCAACCCTAGTTTTTGATGTAGAATTAATGGATGTGAAATAGTATATTCACTCGATATAAAAAAAGCACCACAATTTGTGGTGCTTTTTTATTTTTCAAATTAGAATTTAATTGTTCTTATAAATTAAATCGACTAAAATCTCTGCCTTAGCTTTATTAAAGATAACTTTATAGGTAGAATTCTTAGTGTCGTTTTCTTTGATATAAAGATTGTCAACTTGCGTGAAATCGTTTTTTGAAATATAATCATCTAGGTCAACTTTGTCTGTGTCAATTTTAAATTTTGAAATTTTTCTATTGTTTTCACAAGTACAATCTGTTGATGTGATTTTTGGAATGTTAACACCTGTCCGCAATTCGATACTATCAATATTGTAGAGTTGGCAAGATTGCGTGTTATAAATATGTCTTCCAAAGAGATGTAAACCTCCATAGAGCATTGCTACGGCAATACCTAGAAGTACACTACCAAAAAGTAACTTTTTCATGGTTGGTTGATGTTGTTTAAAATAAAACGAAATGTCTTAATTATTATTATCAATTTTTGATTCTCACCATTGATTTTATAATTAATAGTTGGCTTTTCTGAACTTAAAATGTTAAATTCAATATATGATTAGTATAAAGGAAACAGTCTTTTATGATAAAATACTTAAAGAACTCAATTATGAATTTGGAGATGTTTTCATTTTTGACGGTTTCATTATATCTGAAATGAAAGAAGGTTTCACCATAAATTGGGATGAACATATGACTAACGTATCTGATGATGTTGCTCAGTTTTCTGGAAATAATGGTTCAGATTTGATTTATATCTCACATCGCATTCATTCTTATTCTATTATGCCGAGTGATTGGCTTAAATTCTATAAGCAGAGTTATACACTAAAAGGATACGGAATTGTAGGCTATACCAGAAGTAGTTTTTTACATGTCGTTATCGAAAATTTGTTTTTTCACAAAAAAATAAAACGATTTGCTAATTTAGAAACAGCTATACAGTGGGCAACAGATAAAGTATTATCAGAAGTTGATGACTAAAAAAAGCACTCTGTTTTTAAAAGAGTGCTTATGGCAATACCATATATGTTCGTCATCATTTTCGTTTGGCAACGAAGGTGCCATTAGGTTGAATGGCTTTTAATTCATTAATTGTTCCATCATCAGATTCAATAAATTCAATTTTAAAGCCTTCTAAGGTTTTGAACGAGAATTTATGTTTTGAAGTTGGAATTAATTCATATTCTGGTTGACCTTTGATAAATAAATAAAGGGCATCACCTTTGGTATAAACTTTAAAGCCTGTTCCAGAAATGTCATATTCACCAGTATAGATTTCTAGTGTTTTTGAATCTACATCAATCGTATTAGGCGTTCTCTTAAACACAACAGGATCAACCGTAGGTTCTATTTTTGCTTTGGCACCAGAAATATCGCCTGTATCGTTAATTTCAAACGTTAGTTTGAGTGATTGGCCATAATCTGTAGTATCTACTTTTCCATCTACAACATCAACAAGTTCAAAAGTGTCGTAATGATAGTGGTGCACATATAGCTTGTCCGTGTTTATTTGTGTGAAAAGTGAATCGTTTTTAAGAACAATTTCAAATTCTCCATAACCCTTGTTTGAGTAAGTCCCAGTATACTCTTGGTTAACATGAGAAGGTTTAGTGTTTTTAACGTTAGACGTTTCTGAATTTTCTTCCGCATCAGACTGCGCCTTTTTGTTTTTCTCTAGACCTTCCTCATAACGTCCTATCCAATCTGAACGTTCTTCGTTTAACATACGATCAGATATCGTATTTCTCACTAAAGATGGTACTGCCGAACCGTTTTGATTGGTTAACACAACGATACCTATTTTGTCACTAGGGAAGAAAGCTACATTGGCAGAAAACCCATTAATATTTCCACCATGTTCTACGCGATAATGTCCTTTGTATGATTGTAAAAACCAACCATAGCCATAGTTTGCAAAATGAATATCTGGAAATTTGTCATCAGGAGTATTGGCACCAACTACCATTTGAGAACTGAGAGCTTCGTTAATATAACTTTCTGGGATAATGTCGTCACCTTTATATTTTCCATCATTAATCCATGTAATTAACCATTTAGACATATCATTAACACTACTATTAATGCTTCCTGCAGGAGACATGCCAGCAATATCGTAATAATCCATTTTGCTTATCACGTTTCCTTTTTTAAGTTCATAACCTAATGCCGCATTAGAACTCGACTTCATTTCGGCAATTGTAGCATTAGATCTGTTCATGTCTAATGGCACAAAAAAGTAATCCTTAATATTGTCCTCCCAACTTTTACCAGTAATTCTTTCGGCAATAACGCCTTGCGCTAAAAACCCAAAGTTATTGTAATACCATTGTTGTCTAATTCCCGTAAATGGCTCTTGATGTTTAATTCGTGCTAAAAGACTGTCTTTGTCGTGCGTAGGGAAATAGTACCATGAACCGTCATGTCTAGGCAAACCAGTACTATGCCTCATAAGGTCTTTAATGATAATGTTGTTGTTCATATCATTATTATAAAATTCTAATTCAGGAATATGCGTTCTAGGGTTATCATCAAATGAGAGCTTTTCGTCTGCCCTTAATAGGCCTAAGATTGATGATGTAAATGCCTTTGTAGATGAACCAATCGCAAAAAGCGTATTGGCATCAACAGGGATTTTATTTTCATAATCTCTATACCCAAATCCTTTGGCATATACGATTTTATCCCCTTCAACGACGGCAACAGCAAATCCTGGTGCATTGGTAGCTTCTAAAATTTTGTTTAACTCCTTTTCAACACCCTTCAAACGTTTATCCTGTGCTGAAATTGAAGAAACAAAAAACAGACTTAAAATGAGTAAAGCTAATTTTTTCATAATTATGATTTATTGTTAGAATAGATATAGTGTTAGTAGCTAAGTTGCAAGATAAGTTACTTTTATTTTAAGATTTTTACAATTCGTCCATTAAATGTTACAATTCGGTTATTTCATTTTTCAAAAGGGTAGTTCGTATAGGATATTTGCTCTATCAAACAACACTGAAAGATTTTTCAGATAAAACAAACCATTATGAACACAGCAGTTAAAATATTAATATTTCTTTTATTTAGCCAGGTGCTTTCGGCTCAGACCAATTTTGAAAAAGGAATGCAAAAAGCGTTTGCACTTTGGCAAGACAATAAGACCGACGAAGCAGAAAATATGTTTGAGCGTATTTCAAAAGCAGAGTCAGATCAATGGTTACCGCATTATTATATTGCACAAATAAATAGTTTAAAAAGTTGGTCAGAAAAAGACGAGAACATTTTAAAAGCACAATTAGATAAAGCGCAAGAACATATTAATAGCGCTATAGCAATTAGTAAGGATAATCCAGAAATTTTAGTGATGCAAGCACAAGTACTAACTAATTGGGTGGCTTTTGATGGAATGACGTATGGAATGAAATACGGCGGAAAAATAGCCGAACTTTACAATCAGGCCTATAAGTTAAATCCTAAAAACCCGAGAGTCGTTTTTGGTAAGGCCGAATGGGGTATGGGAAGTGCTAAATACTTTGGCCAAGATACAAAACCCTATTGCGCAGAAATGGAAAAATCCATTGAACTTTTCACTAACTTTAAACCAGAAAGTGATTTACACCCAAATTGGGGAAAAGAACGTGCAGAACAAGTAATTAAATCTTGTAAAGAGTAAGCATTATGAGAAAATCAATTAAAAATATCATTCTAACCTTTGTCATTGGATGCGTTGTATTTGTTATCGGACAAGCATTATCTGACGGTTTTAATTACAAAACAGTTAATGCGTTTTTAATTGATTTCGGATTTTACCAATTGTACGCTTTTGTATTAGGATATTCTAACATGGCTTTCTTTGATTATATGGAAGGTCGTTCTTGGAAAAAGGGAGATACCATAAAGCGCATATTAGTTGGAGTTATTGGGTCGACGGTAATTACGTTAATAGCATTGTTTCTTCTAAGAACATTTATAAGTGTCGTCATATACGGTGTATCATTTAGTGCATTTATTGAACGAGAAACGTGGGAAGGATATGCTTTCGGGCTTTGGATTACGTTAAGTATTGTTTCTATATTTCATGTGATATTTTTCTATAATAGATACCAGAAAAATAAAATCAAAGAACAGAAAGTAATCGCAGGAGCAGCAAGCGCAAAATTCGATGCTTTAAAAAATCAATTGGATCCACATTTTCTCTTCAACAGTTTAAATGTATTAACGAGTTTAATAGAAGAGAACCCCAAAAATGCTCAAAAGTTTACAACGTCATTATCTAAAGTATATCGTTATGTCTTAGAGCAGAAAAACAAGGACCTAATAACAGTAGATGAAGAATTAGATTTTGCTAGAACCTATATGTCGCTTTTAAAAATGCGCTTTGAAGATAGTATTGTCTTTGAAATACCAAATAAAGCAACAAACCCAGAAAGTAAAGTTGTACCGTTATCACTTCAGTTATTATTAGAAAATGCTGTAAAGCATAATATGGTAACTAGCAGTAGACCTTTACATATTAAAATATTTGAAGATCAAGGGATGCTTGTCGTGCAAAATAATCTTCAACCCAAACAAATTGTAAAAAAGAGCAGTGGTGTTGGCTTAGAAAATATCAAACAACGCTATAAATTATTATCAAATAAAAAAGTATCAATCAATCAAGAAGCAAAACGTTTTGCAGTCGCAATACCAATGCTCACAAAACAAGTAACAATCATGAAAGCAATAGAACCAAAGTCAAAATTTGACGACAGATATGTAAGAGCGCGAAAACGCGTCGAAGAACTTAAAGAATTTTATTACAGCTTGCTGTCTTACTGCATCGTAATTCCATTTTTAGCCTTTGTTAATTATTATACATCATGGCATTACCAATGGTTTTGGTGGCCAATGTTGGGGTGGGGAATAGGACTAACATTTCATGCCTTTAAAGTATTCGTTAATGATGGTGTTTTTGGAAGAAATTGGGAACGTAAGAAAATAGAGGAGTTTATGAAAGATGAAGAAGATAACCATTGGAGTTAAAAAGAAAAGATCATGAAAAATTACAATCAACCTAAGGAAGGTAAATATTTAAGAGCTAAGAGTAAAGTAGACAGAATACGTGGTTTTTATGGACATTTACTAGCTTACTTAATCGTAAACACTTTTATAACAATAATGAAGGTTACCAGAAATTTAAATAATGGCGAATCTTTTAGTGAATCATTTTTTGAGTTTCCCACGTTTGCGCTTTGGTTTATTTGGGGTGTAGGCTTAGGCATTCATGCTTTTGCAACTTTTGGAATCGACTATATTTTAGGTAAAAACTGGGAAGATAAGCGTATACAGAAGTATATGGACGAGGAAGAAGAGAAATTTAATTTTTAAGACTATGGAAAATTACAATATAGAGCCTTATGATGAGTTGGAAGCACAAAATAGATTTGTGAAAGAAGAAGCATATTTAAGAGCCAAAAAGAGATTAGATAAGGTTATAGGTTTTTACTGGCATTTGGCCATATACATCATAGTAAATATTTTTTTAATCATACTCATAGGTACCAATACCGATGAAGGCTTTTGGTTCTTTGGAACTTTTGCCACGCCATTATTTTGGGGTATAGGTTTGTTATTCCATTTCTTAGGAGTCTTTGGTCCAAATTTTATATTTGGTAAAAACTGGGAGAAAAGGAAAATACAAGAGTATATGGAAAAAGATAGAGAGAAGTTTAATCGCTACGAATAACATTTAATAAACTACCACAAAATAAGTATGAGAGTTATCATTATTGAAGACGAAAAACCATCAGCAAGACGTTTAAAACGTATGCTTGCAGAAGTACAAATTGAAACCGATATTATGTTACATTCTGTAGAGGAATCTATTGATTGGTTTCAAAATAATGAGCATCCTGATTTGATATTTTTAGATATTCAACTTAGTGATGGCTTATCGTTCGAAATCTTTGAAACGGTTGAAATTAAATCTGCTGTAATATTCACGACAGCTTATGATGAATACGCTTTGCAGGCTTTTAAACTCAATAGTATTGATTATCTGTTAAAGCCTATTGATGAAGATGATTTGGAGAAAGCTGTATCAAAATTTAAGGATCGTGCGCCCAAAAAGCAGCAAGCAGTTACTCTAGATTTTAATGATATCAAAAAACTATTAGTTAATCCAATAGAGCGCGAATATAAGAAGCGTTTTTCGGTTAAGGTTGGTCAACATCTAAAATTGATTAATATTGATGATATTGAATGTTTTTATAGCGAAAACAAAGGAACTTATGCGTTTACATCGGAAGGCAGGAATTACCTCTTAGATACCACTTTAGAACAGTTGGAGGATGAATTAGAACCACATAAATTTTTTAGAATTAGTCGGAAATTTTATGTCAATGTTAATGCCATAGCTGATATGGTAAGTTATACCAATTCTAGACTTCAAATAAAACTAAATACATTTAAGGAGCAGGATGTTATTGTTGCAAGAGAGCGTGTTAAGGATTTTAAAGAATGGCTCTCTTAAAAGATATCGAAAATATCACCCAAAGAATCGCCAAGATCTTCTAATATATCACCAGCACCAGAAAACAAACCACCACCTGTTTCTAAAAAGATGTCTAGAAGTAATAGTTCGGTAAGTGATGTACGCCAATAGTCGTCAGATTTTTTCTTAGATTCCTTTTTCCAATCTTTATATTGTTTTTCCTCTTCTTTTGGAGCAATTATAACTGGTTTGTTTGTTTCTGAAGCATTCAATAATCTATCGTAGGCTTCTCGTTTTTTGGGATTAGATAAAATATCGAAACCTTCAACAAGCTGATCAAAACGTGCACGTGCACCTGGAGCAGAATTTTTGTCGGGATGATACATAGCAATTTCTTGTCGGAATGCTTTTTTAATCGTTTCTAAATCGGCCAATTTGTCAATATGTAAGAGTTGATAGTAATTATGTAATTCCATGATTTGATTATTTTGAAAGATGACACTCCAACTGTGATTTGAACTGTTGACGATTATCCACAAACAAGAGTAACTTCGTATAAGGTTTTGGTTTTCCGTAGATAAATTGAAGGGTATGAGGTGTTTTGGTATAAATAACCATATTACTATGCTCTAGCTCACCAAATAGCGACAGTGTTTTTGTGCCCTTATTTTTATCAAAACTCGAGGCATCAGCAAATTCAATACGCTCAATAGCACTAAAAGGAATAATGGTTTCACTTAACATTCCAAATCGTAATACCAAATGATCATTACCAACAACAATTGGTCGTTTTGGCACAGATCTAATGATGCCAATTAATTGTAACGCAGAATAAAAACTTAAGATGGTCAATACCCAAGCAACCGTAGGGCTCCATGTTGTCATAAGCAAATGAACAGTTATCATTTCAATGCCTACTACAAAGATAATGGCAGTTAACGTAGACAAAATACCCGATCCTTTATAATTTGAAAACTCATTTGAAGCGAGTTTGATTTTTTTGAAATTAAAAAAGCCATAGTACAACAAAGCGATTTCGTTAGCAACAAGTTTTGCAACTGTCCTAGGAAATAAAGTTTTACAAGTATCTAAAAGTGCACTGTAAAAATCTTCTTCTTGGTTTACAGTGTTTTTATAAATTTTAATGGCCTTTCTAAGTTTAAAAATTACAACACTTAATACGCTTATTTCTATAATAGGAATCAACCAAATTTTTACAGTATTCAAAAGATCTTGGTTTTCTAGAGGAATAGTATATGAGGCTATAATAACACATGCAATTAAAAATGGAGCAATAGTGAAATTAGAAATGTTTTGTTTTCGTATTAATAAGAAATATATCACAGGAATTGTGATGATAAAATCAATAGTAATAAAGGCAGATAGCTGGTTTTGATTAGCCAAAAATGCACTAGAATTTAAAAGAATAACTAAGCCAAGTAGCAGTATTAAAGGAATTAAAAAGGCTATAGCATTTGGCTTTAAGAGTGTAGTTTTAGTCATATCTATCCACTTTTAATTATCATCTATAGGACGCAGTATAACGTAAATTGTTACGTTTTTTTGCACTTAAAACTTTAAAAATGGCGAATCAACTGAAATATTTGCCCTAAGATTCTTAAAGTTATAGATTTCATCAACAAAAATTTAGCTATGAAACTTAAATTCAGTCTATTACTCATTTTATGTAGCATCTGTTTATCAGGCTTTGCTCAAGATTGGAAAGTGTATCCCTATTCGCCAAGTGGTCAAATAGCGTTCCCATTAGATGAAGGACGTCATGCAACCGAACCTATAGAATGGTGGTATACGGCAGGGCATGTTGTAGGGGAAACAACAGGAAAGAGTTACAGTTTTATGTATACTTTTTTTCATTATCCGCAGTCGGGATTTGATGGGTTTAGAATTTTAAACATTACAGACGACCAAACTGGGACTTTCCTACAGGATGTTAAACCTCTTAATTATACCACACTGTCTACTACTGATTTTGATATTGAGGCCTCGGTGTTTTTGGCAGGTACAGAATCTTGGCGAAATAAAAAAGACATCAATAACCTTCCAATTCCATTTGAATATGAGCTATTTGCATTGACTTCAAACGCTGGTTTAGATATTGAATTTGAAACTTTAAAGCGACCATTAATTCTGGGTGATGATGGTTATTTAAATCAAGGAGAGAGCAATTATACATACTATTACTCCCAAACCATGAATGCTATAACAGGTTCAATTACGTTTAATGGTTTAACAGAAATGGTTACTGGAACAGGTTGGATAGATCGTCAATATGGAAATTTTAATCCTTTAACTGGAGAGAAATATGAATGGTTTAGTATGCAACTTTCTAATGGCATGGATTTAAATCTATGGAATATTTTTACACCAGATCGATTAATTCCAAACAATGATAAGTACAAAATTTTATCGGCTTATGTTGATGAGAATACACAGTATACTTCAGACGATTTTCAAATTGAACGTTTAGCGTTTAACTGTATGCCTGATGATGAGCGCTGTTATTCTAAACAATGGCGATTAACGTCATCTATGAATAATTTAGATTTGATTATTACAACCTTACACGATAATACCGAAGTACAATTACCGTTTCGTTTTTTTGAAGGTGCAACCTCTGTGTCTGGAACAGTAAATGGTGTCGCCGTTACTGGTATTGGCTTTGCAGAGTTGTTGCATAGTTATGAAGATCCAGAAGTTACAATTACGGCACCTGTAGGAGGAATTTATGATAGTGCTTTACCGATTACTTGGAGTCTAAATAATCCTGATGACGGCCGACCAATTTTTTATGATTTGGAATATAGTATCGATGACCAAAATAATTTTAATCCAATAGCATCCGGACTTACAAGTCCAATGTATTTATGGGAGAGTCCATCCATTTCCGATGGTGATGACCTTTGGTTTAAGATTACTGCATATTCTATTGATGGTGTGCTAAATAATAGTGTTGTTAGTTCATCTTCATCTTCGGCAACACTTTCTGTAAACCAAGTTTTTTCAAACAAAATTAAGGCCTATCCAAATCCTACTAAGAATGTTTTTAATGTAGAATTTGATACGCCTCAACAAGGTCATTATGCGATTGTAGATGTTAACGGACGTACAATTTTATCTTCTGACATAATAAGCACAAATCATATTGTTGTGTCAACAAAACTTTTGAAATCGGGAGTGTATTTCATGATTTTGGAAACAGAAGAAGGACAAGCAAACTTAAGAGTTGTGAAACAATAATTAATCTTCAATACGGTTGTCATCAAATGCTGATGGCAATAAATTTGGAATTAATTTCGCAAAAAGTGGCAATAAAATAGCGCCTCCAGGAAGTAAAAAAATAGCCAAACTAGGTACAGTTTTTAAAATATCTAAAAGCTGAGTCTGCATTTGCTTTTGTTCCTCTTTACTTAAATCGGAATGGGTTGATTTTGAAATGAGAAGCATCAACTCTTTACTTTGCTTCATCTCTTTTACCAAGCGTTTACTATTTCGTCTAATCAATTTATTTACCAATTGTGAAGAGTTTTCGTAGAAATTACCCATAGGATTGGTTTGCAAAAATAACATCACCTCCTTTTTATGTTTGTCATGAAATTTAGATACACACAGTATAGAATCTTGTACTTCTGAAATTTCTATTGACAATAGTTTGGCTAATTGCTTCAAAAATTGGTATTCAGATTTTTCTAGTATTTCATCGTCCCAAACAGACAAACACATGAGATCAATGAGATATTTCTTTTCATTAAAATTAATGTTGTAGTTGATATCATAGATGAGGTCTTCAATTTCAGTGCTGTCGTCTTCAAGAAAAGAGGTAGAGGATTCGAAAATATCAATAATCTCCTTATCATAATCTGTAATTTTACTTTTAGAATTTAGTGATTGATATAACGTTCCTACGATAATACTCTCTAAATTGGCCGCATAGGCTTTTGGATCAACTTGCTGAGATAAATATTGGTCAAATGAAAGCACATCTACAAATAACAAGGAATTAGTAATAGACTTATTAAAGTTTCTCATTAATATATTGTCATCTATCTGAATGCGATCATGAATAAGACGTTCTAACATAGAACTTTGACTTTTGCCAATAACTAGTTTGTCCCAAAGTGATAAATCTGAAACTTCAAGAGATTTATAAAATGATAATAAATCTTTTATAAAGGTTTTTGTAGAAAATGTAGCGTTATGAAAATGATAAATATGATAAAGGCCTGTGATGAGGTTGACTTTGGCTAGCTCGTCTTCCGAGTAGTTGTGAATTCGATCTATTTTATCTGTAATATCAACATTAACCCCATAGATAAATCCATAGTTTTTTAAACTACTATAGAGTTTTTTATAATTCTCAAATGGGATTCCCTTTTTAGATATTTGAGAACAAAATTTTTCAATCCAACCACTAGCAGATGGGTTCATTTCTTTGATTTTAAAGACAGCGTAAAGTTAGTTTTTTATTTGAACTCAATTTTAAAATTATACACCAATATCTTCATTCCACAATTCTGGTTTGTTATTTATGAATTTTGTCATCATTTCGATACAATCTTTATCGTTCATAACAATAACTTCAACACCTTTAGATCTTAATAAATCTTCTTCACCCATAAATGTTTGATGTTCTCCAATGACTACTTTTGGTATACCATATAGTAAAATTGTTCCTGTGCACATTGGGCAAGGTGATAATGTCGTATATAATGTGCTTTCTCTATAAATAGCAGCTTTTTGCCTTCCTGCATTTTCTAAAGCATCCATCTCACCATGTAAAATTACACTGCCTTCTTGAACCCGTCTATTATGTCCTTTACCTAAAATTTTATTGTTATGCACAATTACAGATCCTATTGGGATTCCACCTTCCTGTAGCCCTAATTTAGCTTCCTTAATAGCTTCTTCTAAAAATATATCTTTCATATCAAAATAGGTTCATTATGAAGGTTAATGTTTTACTTGGGCTCAAATAGTTTACTTATTTAGTAGTGTTAAAAAAATATTTATAAACTATAAACACTGTACCCTGAAGAATAGCATCTAAGATTCCTAGAACAATAGTTCTTTCTGTTGAGGTTTCATGATACAACAAATAATATAGTACCCAAAAAAAAGCAACTTGTGAGCAGGCCACTAGCAATCCTTGGACAATTAAGTTAAAGAAAAATCGATATATTTTTATTTTGTCATCCATAATTAAATTGAGGCTTTTTCGGTTCTATATGTACTCGATAATTTATAAAAGGTATTAGGACTTAAGTCTTCTTTTTTAAACTCATATTTGTCTGCTTCATTCAACTGGCAATTTTGACAAACAATAGTGTCTGGAATGTCTTCAAAACGCTCTGCAGAAACTATGGTCGAATTATCATTTGGACATCTCAACTCAATGTATTTATCAAAAAAACCGCGCTTTACAGCTGCGTCACAAAGTTTGCGAGCGATTCTAGAATTAACATTAAAAAAACTCCTGATATTCTCAGTATAAACTCTGTCTGGGTCAGTGTCTTCAATAATTCGTTTTTTTGCCGATAAAAAGCTCATATAATACGGTTTACTTATTGTACTTTAAGATGTCTAATATAACATTTATATTGCTATCGTTGGTTTTAGGATAAAGTGGAAATGCAATTGTGCCGTCTTTAGGTTCTATTCTAAATCGTTTAGAAAAATCACCATCGTTTAGAAAACAAAAATTGGTTTTAGTAATCTCTGATTTCATAATTTGCTCATATAATTTGGGGTACGCTTTTTTTAAGGTGTATGATTCATCCATGGTTACCTTAGAAGAAGACTTAGGTTTCTTCCAATCTGCCTGAAGCGCATCAATAATATCCTTATCCCACATATGTTTTATACCTTTATGTAAATCTACTGGAGAAAAATGTAATTTATTTTTGGTTTTGCAAATGTCAAGAAATTCTAGTTCGTCTAAAGTCCTTTGCGATTGAAGCAATTCTAATCCTTCAGGTAAATAAGGTGCAACATTACGTTCTAAAATAGTGAACTCAAAAATAGTTTCATCCTTCAGTTGGGTTATTTTTATAGGCCAAGGAAAACTGAAATCTAACTCTTGATAGGGTTGAATAACTTTAATATTATGATTCGATTTAATAATATAAAAATTTTCAGTACCAAGGCTAGTCGATTCAACTTTTGAGTAAAGAACATCAAATGATGTGCTTAAATCAATCTTGCTAGAAATCTTTTCGAAAATATGAACATGTTTTCGTGTAAATCCAAAGTTCGAATAACAATAATCATAAATATCTTCCTCAGGTGTCTGAGACAATATATCATCAATGAGTTCAGCTCTATTTTTGGCCTTTTCACCAAAATGAGACTTAACATTATTATATGGATATAATCTCAATACTCTATTGAGTAGCTCTTTTTTACTGTTCAAATTGTAAAAAATTAATAATTAATTATACAAAATACTATAGGGAAATTCAACGTACAAGTTAATAAAAAAAGCGCTAAACATTTGTTTAACGCTCTTTAAAAAGTCATTTCTTTTTCATTAAGATTGTGTTACCGTACTTAGTATATACCTAATACTAGAGTTGGTGCAAGATACTACAACTTGATTTCAAAGTAATTTTATTCTATAATGCCACCACAACTTACGCGGCTTCCAGCTGCACCCGACGGTTGCGATGTGAAATCGTCAACACCTTGATGTACAATAATGGCTTTTCCTATAATGTCTTTGGTTTCATCACCACAGCCAATGCACCACTCATCAGTAACCTTTGTAATGGTTGCATGACCTTTTTCGTTCGCCGTGAAATTTCCAATGTCTCCTTTATGATATCCTGAGTCGTTTCCCCATTTTCCATGTGGCTGTCCCGTAGGATTCCAATGACCTCCAGACGATTTTCCATCATCGGATGTACAGTCTGCTTTTTCATGAATATGAATAGCATGCTCACCTTCGGTCAATCCATCTAATACAGCAATCATAGTAACTACACCTTGATCTTGAGTAAATACTACATTTCCAGTAACATCACTATTACTTTTAGCTTCAAGCGAAAGTGTTACCTTCTTCTTATCCTTATAATAAGCTGGTTCGTCCTTTGCTGTTGGGCGTTTTGTTGTTTCTTCCTCTGGTGATGCCTCTACTTCAGTAGTTTCATTAGAGACGTCTTCTTTTTTATCTTTTTTACAAGAGAAGTTTAAGCATAAAGCCAAAATTGATATGTATAAAATAGAACGTTTCATTAAAAATTTGTTTTTAAGTGTTATTGAAGTTGAAAGATAGTCATTATTTGAAATGATATGAAATTTTTCAAATTATTTTCAGGATATGATATAAGTCATATTTTTTACAAACTAATGGACGTAATTTTGATTTATAATTGTTTAGGTATGTGCAATTCTTTAGTCAATAAGTATAATGTGGCAGGTCCACGTTATACGAGTTATCCAACAGTTCCGTATTGGGACAATCAATCGTTTTCATTAAAACAATGGAAATCGTCTTTATCTGTATCTTTTGATGAGAGTAACAATTCAGAAGGTATTAGTCTTTATATTCATTTACCTTATTGTGAGAGTATGTGTACGTTTTGTGGCTGTAATAAGCGCATTACAAAGCAGCATGATGTTGAGTTACCTTACATAAAAACGGTTTTGAAAGAATGGAGTCTATATTGCGAGCTTTTAAATGGTCGCCCAAAGATTAAGGAACTTCACCTAGGAGGTGGGACACCTACATTTTTTTCTCCTGAAAATTTAAGTGTATTGATAAAAGGGATCCTACGAAAGGCAGCGCTTGCCGAGCATTTTGAATTTAGTTTCGAAGGTCATCCCAATAATACAACGCATCAGCACCTTCAAACATTATTCGATTTAGGATTTTCCCGTGTGAGTTTCGGTGTTCAGGATTATAACGAGACAGTTCAAAAGGCTATTCATCGCGTGCAACCTTTCGAAAATGTGAAACAAGCAACGCGTTCAGCAAGAGCCATAGGTTATACATCTATTGGTCATGATATTATTTTTGGTCTCCCATTTCAGAATGAAGAGCATGTTGCTAAAACAATTGAACTCACAAAAGAACTGATGCCAGATCGCATAGCGTTTTATAGCTATGCTCACGTACCTTGGCTTAAAGGAAATGGGCAACGAGGTTTTAAGGAAGACGACTTGCCTTCGGGAACCTCTAAGCGTAAACAGTACGAATTAGGCAAAAGGTTGTTGAGTGAAGCGGGTTATCATGAAATTGGAATGGACCATTTTGCGTTAAAAACCGATTCATTATTTAAAGCCATGCAAGAACAGAAATTACATCGAAATTTTATGGGATATACGGCTTCTAAGACACAAGCCATGATAGGTTTAGGTGTGTCTTCTATAAGCGATAGTTGGTATGGTTTTTCTCAAAACGTAAAAGGCATTGAAGCGTACTGTCATTTAGTAGACCAAAATATTATTCCAGTATATAGAGGCCATATTTTAAATGATGAAGACCTTGTTGTACGACAGCATATACTCAATCTCATGTGTAATTTTGAAACAAGTTGGACAGAAAACACAGGGCATTTAGAAATGCTAAAAGACAGTGTATTCAAATTACGGGAAATGGAGGTTGACGGACTTGTAGAACTCCATAATAATAGCATTAAAGTGACACCCAAAGGGAGACCTTATGTTAGAAACATATGCATGGCGTTTGACGTATTACTCCAAAGAAAACAACCCGAAACTAGGTTGTTCTCAATGACTATTTAAATAAAGGTAAACTTATTCAAACGGTTTGAATAGGTTAAAAAAAATATAGATATAAACAAAAAAATGTATCAAATGGATAAGATAATTGTACCCATAGATTTTTCTGAGTATTCTGAGTATGCTTTAGAAACAGCAGCTATTCTTGCAAAGCGAAATAATGCTGAAATTTTAGCATTGCATATGCTTGAAATAGAACGTGGTCGTGTAACCGATTCTAATAATGAACACAATGAAAAAATGGTGTTCTTTTTGAAATTAGCCGAGCAAAAATTCGACGAGTTTTTAGCTAAGGAATTCCTTGATGGTGTAAATGTCACACCTATTGTAAAACACTTTAAAGTATTTAGTGAGGTTGCTGAAGTTGCTGAAGATCACAGTGCAGATATGATTGTAATGGGATCTCATGGAGCCAGCGGTTTGTCTGAAATATTTGTAGGTTCAAACACTGAAAAAGTAGTACGTCACTCTGAAATTCCAGTATTGGTCGTTAAGCAAAAACCGTCAAAATTAAACTTTGATACTGTCACATTTGCCAGTGATTTTTCTACAGAAATGGTAGAGCCTTATGTGAAAGCACGTCAATTGTTTAACAATCTCAAATTGATACATGTTAATGTGCCAGGTGAAGGGTTTAGTAGTTCAATGGAAATGGAGTCTAAGGTGGCCGATTTTCTTCAAAAGGCCGATGGAAATTTAGATAAATTAAATGATGTGCATTACACTTCAGATTATACAGTAGAGAAAGGGATTTTAAATGCTTCAAATCTATTGGGAGCCGATTTAATAGCTGTTCCAACGCATGGAAGAAAAGGTTTGGCTCATTTTTTTACAGGCAGCGTTTCTGAAGATGTTGCCAATCATGCATCACTTCCAGTAATCACTTTTAAAATTTAGTTTTAGTTCGTTTTAGTTAGTTATTAGAGCATTTACTAAAACAAAAAAAGCTTGAGCAATTTGCTCAAGCTTTTGATTTTTTATCTTCAACTACATTAGTTAGCGTCTTCAACTTCAATTTCGGTACTTTCAGTATCACCATCAACTGGCGCTTTATCGTTTTTAAGATGTTTATCTAAAAACTTTAAAATTCTACTGTAAGATTCTATCTGGTTTTCTTTCTTTACAAAACCATGACCTTCATCTTCAAATAAAACATACTCAACAGGTACATTATTCTTTCTCACACCTGCCACAATTTCATCAGATTCTACCTGTAATACTCTTGGGTCTTGTGCACCTTGCAGTACAATTAAAGGTTTTGTTACTTTATCTGTATGAAACAATGGAGAAATACGCTTTAAACGAACAGAATCTGCAGAGAAAGGGTCTCCTAATTCTTTGTATAAAGATTCTCTAAATGATTCCCAATATGGAGGAATACTTTTTAATGTACGTATCCAATTAGTTACGCCAAATAGGTTCACACCAACATCAAATTCTTCTGGTGTATAAGTTAAAGCAGCCATAGTCATATAACCACCATATGAACCTCCAATGATACCAATTTTATCGCCATCAATCTCAGATTGTCTAGCTAGCCAATTTTTACCTTCTACACAATCTTGTAGATCTTTTTCACCATGGTTTAAATCATCCATTTGAAAGAATGTTTTTCCATAACCACTGCTTCCACGATTATTAACAGCTAACACGGCATAGCCATGATTAACCATATATTGAATTAAAGAACTAAAACCTTGACGTGTTTGCCCTCCAGGTCCACCGTGAACCCATACCATAGCTGGTACTTTGTTCTCTGATGATGCCTGATGCGGTAAATAGTAAATTGCAGGAATAACAGTACCATCAAAGGACTTAAATCGAATCACTTTAGCGGTTACTAGATCTTCGGCATTAATTTCATCATTTAATACATTAGTGAGTTTGTGTTGTTCTTTCGTATTAAAGTTGTAGGTGTATAAATCGGATGGTGCGTTAGACCCTCCAACATACATGCGCATCCATTGCTCATCATCACTAAAACTAACGCTTGTAATACTTTTATCACCAAAGTCTGGCAAGTCTATCGGCATGGAGGTTTCTGTATCAATAATTTCTATGGCATTTTTTCCATCTTCATTAACATAAACTACCATATACGATCCATCAGATGTGAAACCACTTCCCATAATATCCCAAGATTTTTCAATGACTTTTTTCTTTTCTTTTGTGTTTAAGTCATAGGACATTAAATAAGAGAATTCTGCACCATCGTCTGTTGTATAGTAAAACACCGAATTGTCTTTTGAGAAATCTTGTGCTGAGTTTCCACTTAGATTATCATTAATTTTAGTCATTTCTTTAGTTGTAGCATCGTAAATAAATAAATCACTATCATTCGTGTTTACCGTTTTCGACAGGGCAAAATAATTTTCATCATCTGACATACCACTAAAATTAAGACCGTCATTATTTTGATAGATCATTTCAGAAGTATAACCATCAATGGACATTTTGTATACATCAAAGAACCTCGGATCTCTTTTATTAGAACCAAAATAGAGATGTTTGTCATCTTTAGACCAACCATAGAAGCTAGATTTGGCTCCTTTTTCGGGAGTAATATCTTTTATGGTACCATCTAATTCTCTCACAAAAAGGTGGTCTATTTCATCCCCATTTCCGTCGGCACGAAGTAACATTCTGTTATCATCAGGAAAGTAGGATTGTGCTACTATTGATGTGCTATCCGATTGTGTGATTGGAGTCATTTCTCCACCTTTAGATGGAATTGTATATACGTTGTAAATTCCTGAGCGATTACTCGAAACAAGTAAATTGCTATTGTCTGTAGAAAAACTTCCGCCACCAACGGCTTCGTTATCCATAAATTGCTCAATGGTGTATTGCGGAATTTCGCGTTCGGCAATGGTCTTGTCTTTGGCATCCTCTTTACATGAAAAGAGAAGTACTATTAGACATAATCCTAAGAGTTTTGTTTGCATAGTGATTGATTTTAGTTAATCTAATTTGAATGTTTTTAAGTCTTTAAAAGGGTTGGTTTTTACTTGTTCCATCTTTTCGCGGTAAGGCGCCCATTTGTCATTAAAGAATGTATTTACCTCTTCTATGACATTTTCTAAGGCAACTTTTGCGTTTTTGATTAATGTGGTCTCGGTTGTTGTTATCCCATTTTGTCTAGAACCTACGTAGCTTCTGGCAAGATTTAAGCGCTGCATAACAGTTACTTCTGGATTTCTTGTAATGCCTTGTCTGCTATCATCTTTACCTAAAAATGTATCAACAATACTATCGATACTTTTCATCACATTTTTAGAGGCTTTTATGTCTTCTTTGTACTTGTCTTTATCTAATTTACTAAGCACAGATTGATACTCTTTTGCAATGTTTTTACTCTCAACTAGTTGTTTTACTGCATCTGCCGCGGTTTGCTGCATTTGCTCTAAACGTTTATAGGTGTCATAAACTTCATTAATATCGGATATTGATGCGTTGATTCTAGGATCTAACTTTACATTAATCATTTCTTCTGATGACTGATCTCCAAAATGCATGACTGCTTTATAAGTGCCTGGTTTTACAGAGACACCTCCAGGTTCATTATTTCGTTTTCTAATGCGCTTTGATGGATAGTCTACTCCGGCTTCATTCATGAACCATGTCCATTTATACAGTCCTGTTGAATCTGGTGCTTTACGTTTTAATGATCTAATTAAACGATCACCATCATAAATTTTGAGATGTATAGAATCCCATTTTACTTTGGTTTTGGTTTCTTCCGAAGCCATGTCCTTAGTTTCTTCTTTTTTATTGCCAGCTTCTTTTTTCATGTCGTCGATTTTTATGAAATAAGATAGTATGGCTCCATAACCTCTATTTTCTCCACTGTATAATGCGTCACCACCAAAACGGCTACCAGTTGGTTGCTGATAGGCGGCTTGATAAGCCGTTGGAGGCGTAAAAAGTTCTAATTTTTGGTTAAGGACTTGCTTGTTTTTTGCTAGTGTTCGCAACGGGCGAATATCATCTAAAATCCAAGCCGCTCGCCCAAAAGTTCCAATAATTAAATCATGCTCACGAGGATGAATAACTAAGTCTTTTACAGAAACTGTTGGAAAACCATTAGTCCACTTAGTCCAAGTATCACCAGCATTAAAAGAGATATATAGTCCATCGTCGGTACCTAAAAACATTAAGTTTTTTTCTATAGGATCTTCAACAATAGATAGTGCATAACTTTCTACATCATTAGCATCGACAATACGTTGCCAAGTTTTTCCGTAGTCTTTAGTTCGGTAAGCGTAAGGTGTATAATTAAAGCGTCTATAATCGTTTGCAATGAGTAAGGCTTCTCCTTTGTTTTTATTAGAGGCTTTTATTTGTGCAATCCAACTTCCAGCAGGTAAGCCTTTGATGTTTTTAGAGACGTCATTCCAAGAATCACCACCATTGGTGGTGTAATGAACTTTTCCGTCGTCTGTTCCTACCCATAGCATGTTACGTTCAACAGGTGATGGCTCAATGACTAAAATGGTGGTATGATTTTCTGCTCCTGTAGCATCCATAGTAAGACCTCCACTTTCAGATTGTTTTTGTTTTTCAGGGTCATTTGTGGTTAAATCTGGAGAAATGACGGTCCATGTATCTCCCTTATCTGTAGATTTATGGACAAACTGACTTCCGAAGTAAAGTGTACTATTATTAAAAGGATCAATACTAATTGCAGCGTTCCAATTAAAACGTAGTCTTACTTCAGGATCTGGATGTGTTGGACGCACAGAATAGTTGTTTCCTGTTTGCCAGTCATAGCGACTTACAAACCCTTGTTGGCTCATAGACCATCCATATCTAGAATCGTCTTTATCTGGAACAACGTCAAAACCGTCTCCAAAGCTAATTTCTTGCCAATAACTATTACGAATACCTTGAGATCTCCATACGTATGCAGGACCTCTCCAAGATCCATTGTCTTGCATACCTCCATAGACGTTATATGGCGTTTCATTATCTACGTTGATGTGGTAAAATTGTGCGACAGGGAGGTTTCCAATAAATCGCCATGATTTTCCACCATCTTTGGTGATATTCATTCCTCCATCGTTACCATCTATCATAAAATTGCCATTTTCGGGATGAATCCACCAGGCGTGATGATCTGGATGAACACCGTTACTAACACCATAGGCAGGCATAAGTTGTGTAAAACTTTTACCGCCATCTTCAGATACATTTACATAGGTATATATTGAATAGACGCGATTTTCATTTTGAGGGTCTACATAGATTTCAGAATAATAAAAAGGTCTGTTACCAATATCATTTTTATTATTAATCATTCTCCAGTTAAATCCACCATCTTCACTTTTATATAGTGCATTTTTCTTGGCTTCAACTAAGGCATAAATCACATTGGGTTTGTTCGGGGCAATGGCTACACCAATACGTCCTAAATTCCCTTTTGGAAACCCTTCTTTGTCAGTAATTTTTTTCCAAGTTTTACCGCCATCATGTGTGATGTGTAAACCAGAACCTTCTCCGCCAGAATTGAAGAACCAAGGCTCGCGTTTGTGTTCCCAAAGTGCTGCAATTAATTTGTTAGGGTTTTTTGGGTCCATGACTAAATCTGCTGCTCCTGTTTTATTATTTGCAAACAAGATTTTAGTCCAAGTTTTACCACCATCTGTCGTTTTAAAAACGCCGCGTTCAGGATGCTCTCCCCAAGGCGAGCCTATTGCCGCAACGTAAACTATATCAGGATTTGTAGGGTCTATGATGACACGATGGATATGACGTGTTTTTTCGAGTCCCATGGGTTTCCAACTTTGACCACCATCTAAAGACTTAAAAATGCCATAACCTCCATTTAAACTGTTTCTTGGGTTACCTTCACCAGTTCCGGCCCAAATAACACTTGGGTTTGATTGTTGGATGGCTATAGCTCCAATAGATGCTGTAACTTGCTTGTCGAATATTGGGGTCCATGTAATTCCTCCAGATTCACTTTTCCAAAGACCACCAGAGGCAGTACCAACATACATGATGTCTGGATTAGAATGCACAGCGTCAATAGCTGTAACGCGTCCAGACATTCCACCAGGACCAATATTTCGTGGTGTCATGTTTTTTAATAGATCGAGAGAAACATCTTGAGCAAAGAGAGAAAGTGATGCTATAAAAAGCATCAGGAACGTTGTTTTTTTCATTTTTATCTTGATTAGTTGCTTTAAAGATACTAAAACATACTATTGATGATAAGTTAAAAAAGTTAAAACAACATCACAAATTGATTGAGGTTTGAGTTTTAAAAGGGAGAAACCTTAATTGAGTGTACTTAAAGCAATTTCTATCATTGTATTAAAAGTAGAGGCTCTTTCGTTGGCAGAAGTGTGTTGGTCGGTTACTAAAGAGTCTGAAATGGTTAATATTGAAAGCGCTTTTACATTATGTTTAGCCGCAATAGTGTATAGCCCAGCTGTTTCCATTTCAACACAGAGTACGCCGAATTCAGCCCACTTTTTAAAAGCATTTATGTCATCTTGATAGAATACATCAGAAGATAAAACATTACCAGCTTTTATATTAATACTATGGTTTTTTGCATATTCAGCGGCCTTCATAAAGAGTTCGAAATTTGCTGTTGGTGCATAATCTGCGTTTATAAATCTGGAATTGTTAATACCAGAATTAGAGGAGGCAGCCATGGCAATAACGATATCTCTAATCTTAATGCCTTCTTGGTACGAACCAGCCGAACCCACACGTATTAAATTCTTTACACCATAATCGTTAATGAGCTCATGACAATAAATTAAACATGAAGGTATTCCCATTCCTGTGCCTTGTACAGACACTCTTTTTCCTTTGTAATGTCCAGTATAGCCTAACATGCCTCTTACGTCATTATAAAGGCTTGGGTCTTCTAAAAAGGTTTCGGCAATCCACTTTGCTCTCATTGGATCTCCTGGAAGTAATACAGTTTCCGCGATATCTCCAAAAGCTGCTTCAATATGTGTACTCATTCGTTTGGTTTATTAGTTTCTATTATGAAATTACAAAATAAATCCTGAAAGATTACTTAATGAACCTTTCAGGATTTAAGGTTTTAATGATGACACATTAAAACTGATCAATCAAGAAATTTATTAAATCTGTAGTAGTAACAATACCAACCAACTTATTATTATCTACTACGGGTAAAGCATGAAATTCTCTTTTAGCCAATATCTCGGCCACTTCTTTTATGGTAGAGTGGGAGTTAACACTAACCAAATTTTTAGCCATTACTTGTTCTAAGGTAAACATGTTATAGACTACGGTGTCTACATCTTGTTCTTCTGCGTCTATTGCATCTGCAAAACTGATTCTTAATAAATCTGTATAACTAAGCATTCCTATAATTTGTTCGCCACTTATTACTGGGATGTGTCGGATATTATTTTTTTTAAACAATGATTCGGCGGTTTCCAGATTATCGCTGAGATTTAAGGCGATAATATCTTTGGTCATAATTGTTGAAATGGGTGTTCTTTTTTTCATAATCTTAGGTTTTTAATTCTATATTAAAGTTACCATAAGATGGACTGAAATTATATGATAAATATCAGTTTGAATGAAATAATTCTTAAGATTTAAACCAAAAGATCCTTTGCAAAAGACTCACATAAGGTTAAGGTTTCTTTGACATCCTTAAGTGTTGTTCTTGGGTTTATTAAACACATTCTCAAAACAATTTGACCTTGTAAAACAGTTGTTACCAAAAGTGCTTCTCTAGAGGCTAATACTTTTTGAGATATTTCCTGATTAATCTGATCTAATTTTTTTTCTGAAAACGACTTTTTAATAGAGTTATATCTAAAATTTATTACAGCTAATGTAGCTGGAGATATCACTTCCCAATTAGGGCTTTTTCTTAAGTGACTCTCAGTGAGTTCGGCTAAATTAATTGAATAAGTTATTGCATTTCTAAAGGCATCAAGACCAAATGTTTTCATTGACATATAGAATTTCAATGCCCTAAATCGTCTTGTTAGTTGAATACCATGGTCATAAAAATTTATTTCGGAAGTATTACCTTCAACATCTCTAAGGTATTCAGGTTTTTCGCTAAACGTATTGCTAAGCCATTTGTGATTACGTATGAGGAGGCAACCCATTTCATAAGGCTGAAACAACCATTTGTGAGGATCAATGGTGAGTGAGTTTGCTTTTTCTATGCCTTTTAATGCTTGCTTTCCTTTTTGAGATAACATAGCCGCACCACCGTAAGCGCCATCAATATGAAACCATAGTTTTTCGGTTTTGCAAATGGCTGCTATAGCGTCTAATGGATCAATACTTCCTGTATTAGTTGTTCCGGCCGAAGCAATAATACAGAAAGGTTGAAATCCTTCTAGTCTGTCTTTTGCAATGGCGTTTTTTAATTTATTAATTGCCATTTTAAATTCTAAATCTGTCGGAATAATTCTAACCTGTTCTTTTTTAAAACCAAGTACTCTTATTGCTTTTATATTAGAAGAATGCGCCTGATCGGACATATAAATAACGGCCTTAGAAAAATCGTCTCCACAATGTTGTCTTCTAGCGGTTACCAGAGCTGTTAAATTAGCCATTGAACCACCACTTGTAAATATACCACCACCCTTTTTAGTTGGAAATTTAAATAATTTTAGTAGCCAATTCATGGTGATTATTTCAATTTCTGCAGCTGCAGGAGAAGCTACCCATCCTCCCGAAAAAATATTGAACCCTGTTGCGAGTGTATCGGCCATTACACTAACGAAGTTACTAGGCCCAGGTACAAAAGAATATGATTTAGGATGAGATACAATATTACTGTTAGGCAAAATTTTTGTGGTCACAATATCTAAGATATCCTGATAATGTGTTTCTTTTTCTGGGATGTCACTATTAAAAAGTAGGTCCATTTCTTTTCTAGATGCATAGGCTACTGGTTTTTTTAAATGTTCTGTATCAAAATGTTCCACGATGGCATCAATAACTTGATAACCATAACGTTTCATATCATCTTTGGATAATTGTAATGTATTGGTTTTAACCTGAGATTTAGACATAGTTTGTTTTTAAAGTAATCTTAATGGCAATCTATGGCACTAGAGGCCATTTCAACAATAGGAGCCGGAGATAGAAAAGGAATTCCTAATCCCATACCGCGAACAATAAACAATAATCCCATAAAGATAACAAAAATTGGAACGGCTTTTTGAATGCGTTGTTTGACTGTCGAGTTAAGGAATTTACCAATATAAATAGCACTTGTCATTAGAGGTATTGTCCCTAATCCAAATAATACCATATAGAAACTACTATGTAAGGCATTCTGAGTTGAAAGAGAAGCTATAACGGCCATGTAGACTAATCCACAAGGTAGAAACCCATTTAAAAACCCAATTGTAAGAAAGGTGTCTGGTGTTTTTTTCTTTAAGGCTTGACCTAGAGACGATTTGACTTTTGAGATTAATAGAAATATAGGTTTGGAAGCATTATATCTATTAAAGGTTCTTGCAGGAATAAGCACGATAACAATCATTAATGCTCCAATTAGTATTGATAATTGTTGTTGTATGCCGAAAAGGTATAAACCTTTTCCAACAAGTCCAAAAGCCAAACCAATAAGACTGTAAGCAAGAAGTCTTCCAAAATGATAGATAAGAATTTGAAGTGCCTTTTTTGCAGAATTGCTTCTGTCTACTGGTAACATAAAGGCAATAGGGCCGCACATACCTATACAGTGGAAACTACCTAAAAGACCAAATATGACTGCAGACCAAAGCATAATTTATATGTTAGTAAACGATCTCTTTTTTGTAGAGATATGATTTTCCTCTATATTGCCAATCTACTTTAATGTTCCAGCGACCATCTAACAAACGTTTGTCAGGTATGAGCAAATTGTGATTAGACAATGAAATTGCAGTTTCAAAGTCTACATGTTCATTAGATGGTCTATATAGGAACACTTTTCCAGTGATTTGATTAATATCCATAGATTTTGGAAAACAAATTTCTAATCCTTGTTCTGTTCGTTTCCAAAAGATGTTTGTTTCTAAATTTTTGGCATTAGTCTCTTTGTCAATATCATTTTGATATTCTAGTTCTGCTTTGTAGTAATCCTCGGTTACTAGTGAGGTATTATACTTTTTAGATGTATTCATATTAATTACAAAATACATGATGAAGCTAATAAAGCCAATGAAGGCTAATACGATTCCTGTTCCCCAATTTAATTTCATAATACTAAGTTTTAGTTATAAGTTCTTGGACCTGAAAAACTAACAGTTGTGGTTTCTATAATTTGATTTTCACTATACACTTCAATCATAATTTTAATCGTTTCATCGGTGAGTTCACGCTTATTAATTTCTATAAATAATGTGCCTTCAGCCAGTCCTTGTGCAGGAATTTCGAACGTTTCAGATGTTGAAACTGGTTTTATTTCGCCTATATGCTTACGCAATTTAAACCTCACATTACGTATTGTGTCTGTTGTTTTATTTATTAATTTATAGGTGTATACATTGCTAACAATTTGATTTTCTTTTAATTGATAGGTTTGTCCTGGGAGCTTCAAAATTTTGGCTTCAACTTCATTTCTCAATAGAAGTAATCCAGAGAGAATTCCAATTAAAATAATAAGGACGGCAGTATAACCTTTAAGGCGAGGCGTGAACTTGAAAGTTTTTTTCTTTTCAATATTATCTTCGCTGGCGTATCTAATTAAACCTTTAGGTAAATTGATACTGTCCATTATATGGTCGCATTCGTCAATACAAGCAGTACAGTTAACACATTCTAGTTGTGTGCCATTTCTGATATCAATTCCTGTTGGACATACATGCACGCATTGTAAACAGTCGATGCAGTCGCCATGACCTAGTTCTTGCCTATTTTCATTCTTCCTAAATTTCTTACGACCACTTTCACCTTCACCGCGTTTATGATCGTAGGCAACAACTATAGATTTATTATCAAGCAGAACACCTTGCAATCTGCCATACGGACAAGCGATAATGCAAACTTGTTCTCTAAACCAAGCGAAGACAAAATAGAATACTCCTGTGAAAATAATTAATGGAAATAAGGTACTCAAGTGTTCAAATGGCCCATCTACTACGTATCTAATAAGTTTATCGCTACCTATAACATAGGCTAGGAATACATTGGCGATTAGGAATGAAATAATCAAAAAAACCAACCATTTGATTAGACGTTTTTTGATTTTTTCGGTATTCCATTTTTGTCTATCCAACTTTCGTTGTTTATTTCTGTCACCTTCAATCCAATATTCTATTCTACGGAAAACCATTTCCATAAAAATGGTCTGCGGGCAAACCCACCCGCAAAAAATTCGCCCAAACCCAACGGTAAATAGTGTTACAAATACAACACCAATAAGCATTGAAATTACAAATAAATAAAAGTCTTGAGGCCAAAACGGAAAACCAAAAATATTAAATCGACGCTCTAAAACGTTAAACAGTAAGAATTGATTACCATTAACTTTTATGAAAGGTGCTGCGAACAAAAAAGCTAAAAGTAGATAGCTAACGATCTTCCGTTTTTCGTAATAGCGTCCGCTTGGTTTTTTTGGATACACCCAAGCACGTTTCCCCTCATCGGTAACAGTACCAATAGAATCTCTAAATGTCTCGTTTTCGGGTGTTTCCATAACTATTGTTCTATTGTACTAATAGAATCTGTTTCTTTTTCAATTATTTTGGTTTCTAGGTTTGATTCTTCTTCGGAAGATGTTTCATTATCCCATATTTCACCATCTGGAGCTTTTGGCTCAGCAGGAGTTGTCCCTTGGAATTGAAGAAGATAACTAGATACTTGAGCAATTTCCGCAGGACTTAAACTTTGGTTCCATGCAATCATACCTTTACCATCACGACCGCCTTCAGAAACAGTTTTAAATACATTGTTGATGCCGCCACCTAGTATCCAATATTTGTCGGTTAGGTTTGGGCCAATTCCACCGCCACCATCTGCTGCGTGACAGGCTACACAGTTGGTTTCAAAAATTTTCTTTCCGTTTGCCAAATCTGACGCTTCTGTCAATACTGTTACAGTATTAAAATCAACCAAGTTTTTTGCGTTCTTTTTGTATTCTTCGAGTTCAATCTTTGCTTGTGCAATATTAGCTTCAAGTTCTTGATATTGATCGGCACCATTAAAGATGTGATACTTTGCCATATATACAAATCCGAAAATAATGGATGCATAAAAGCCATAGAGCCACCAAGGTGGTAAATCGTTATCTAATTCTTTAATACCATCATAGTTGTGATCTAATATGATATCATGTTCTTCTTCAATTGGTTTTTGTCCTAAGGATTTTTTATAGAGTTTTTTAATCCAAGCAATAAATTTCGGTGGAGCAGATCTCTTAGCGTCATATCTTAATTTGGCTTCTGCATCCAAGCTCTGATATAAAACATTGTCTAAAGAACTCACAATACCTTCTATAGCGACTAACACAAGTAAAACCAATACTAAGAAGAGTGATATTAATGGTTCGGCTATAAAGGCCGGTTCATCGCCAGAATCTATGACATATTCTGTAAGTGCAAAAATGGTAAAAAATACAACTGGTATTCTTATCCAAGAAGGGATGTGATGTCTCATAGTTCTGATGGGTTTTGGTTATCTAACGGAATGTTACTCACTCTTGTGATATAGTCTTTTTTTGCAGTAATTACCCACCAAAATAAGATGACAAAAAAACTGAAAAATATGACTAAGGAGATCAAAGGATAGATTTCTATTCCAGTGATGCTTTCCATATGGTTTTTTACAAATTTTAGCATGATCTATTTGTTTTCTGTAGTTTTTGATTCGTCTAAGTCGGAAACCTTTATATCTGTTCCTAATCGTTGCAGATAGGCGATAACAGCAATAATTTCACGGTTTTTCATTTCAATATAAGTTTCACCTTTGGCTAATGCTTCTTTTTTACCTTCAATAAATGATGAGGCTAAATCTGGATCTTCTTTGAGGTTTTCAACAATTCCTTCGGCTTGAGTTTCCATATGCTGTAAGGCATTATTAATCTCTTCATCTGTATATGGCACTCCTAATTTCACCATAGCTTTCATTTTAGATTCCGTTAAAGATTTATCCAATCCGTTTCTTATGAGCCATTGGTATGCTGGCATAATAGAACCTGGAGAAATATCCTGCGGATCATACATGTGTTTAAAGTGCCATGAGTCTGTATACTTTTTACCGATACGATGAAGATCAGGTCCAGTACGTTTACTTCCCCAAAGGAAAGGATGATCATAAACGAACTCTCCTGCTTTCGAGTATTCTCCATAACGAGCAACTTCATTTCTAAATGGTCTTACCATTTGTGAGTGACAACCAACACAACCTTCTCTAATGTAAATGTCTCTACCTTCGAGTTCTAAAGGTGTATATGGTTTTACGCTGGTTATTGTTGGAATGTTGGACTTAACCAATAAGGTTGGAACGATTTGTACGATACCACCAATTAAGATAGCGATTGTAGCAAAAATGGTAAGTTTTATAGGTTTACGTTCTAACCATGTATGCCATCCTTCTCCAGCTACACGCTTTTTAGAAACACGTTTGAGTGCAGCTGCTTCTGCCAATTCATCATTTACTTTACTACCATTTTTTATAGTGATTACAACATTTACAATCATGATGATCATTCCAGTTATAAACAATGTGCCTCCAATAGCTCGCATCCAATACATTGGCATAATTGCCGTAACAGTTTCTAAGAAATTACCATACTCTAATCGGCCGTCTGGACTAAATTGTTTCCACATGGCCCATTGCTGAAAACCAGCTACGTACATAGGTAGAGCGTAGAAAATTATACCTAGAGTGCCTATCCAAAAATGTAAATTAGCTAATGCTAACGAATGAAGTTTTGTTTTAAATAGCTTCGGAACTAAAAAGTAAATCATTCCAAAGGTTAGAAACCCATTCCATGCTAGAGCGCCAACGTGAACGTGTGCAATAATCCAATCCGTAAAGTGTGCCATAGCATTCATACTTTTAAGGGATAGCATTGGACCTTCAAATGTTGCCATACCATAGCCTGTAATAGCAACAACCATAAATTTCAACACAGGATCAGTTCGCACTTTATCCCAAGCACCACGAAGTGTTAGGAGCCCATTAATCATCCCTCCCCACGATGGCATTAATAGCATTACTGAAAATGCTACACCGAGATTTTGAGCCCATCCAGGAAGTGAGGTATATAGTAAGTGGTGAGGTCCAGCCCAAATGTAAATAAAGATAAGTGACCAGAAATGGACTATTGATAATCGATAGGAATATATTGGTCTATTAGCAGCTTTAGGTACAAAATAATACATCAACCCTAAAAATGGAGTTGTTAAGAAAAAAGCAACTGCATTATGACCATACCACCATTGTACTAAAGCATCTTGAACACCAGCGTAAACCGAGTAACTTTTAAGTCCGCTCACTGGTAATTCTAAACTATTAAATATATGAAGTACGGCAACGGTAACAAATGTAGCGAGGTAAAACCAAATGGCTACATATAGATGGCGCTGTCTTCTTTTAAGAATGGTACCAATTAAGTTCCAACCAAAAACGACCCAAATAACAGCAATAGCAATATCAAAAGGCCATTCTAATTCGGCATATTCTTTGGAAGTTGTATAGCCTAAGGGCAATGTGATTGCTGCGCCAACAATGATGAGTTGCCAGCCCCAAAAATTAATTTTACTCAAGGTGTCGTTAAACATTCTTGCTTTTAATAAACGCTGTGTTGAATAATAAACACCAGCAAAAATGGCGTTTCCAACAAAAGCAAAAATCACAGCATTTGTATGTAATGGCCTTAATCTTCCAAAACTTAACCAAGAAATACCGTCGGTCATATTTGGGAATAGAAACATAAATGCTAATAGTAATCCTATTAACATTCCTACAACTCCCCAAAGCATGGTTGCGTAGAGGAAATTTTTAACGATTTTGTTATCGTAATGAAACTGTTGAACTTCCATAATAATTTAATTAGTCTTTTTTTGTTTTAACAGATGGTTTTGGTTGCTCTTTTATAAGTTCGTCTTCAAAAAGCATTCTAACGGAAGGCGTATAGCTGTCATCAAACTGTCCTTTTTTTACTGCAGTTATAAATGCAATAAAAAACACAAGAGCAACAACAATGCTGATACTTAGCAAAATATATATAACACTCATACCTATTAGAAGTTATGGTTCAAAATTACATTCGAATGGAGTCTTAAAACATGACTTATATCATGTTTGAGAAATAATTTTCCGTTTTTATTTATGCTCATTGTTTTTGTTGTTTTTCTTTATTTTTTGCCCCAAGATATTGGTTGCGATTGTTGTAAATATCACGATGCTGATAGAGCTTAATGGCATTAAGATTGCCGCTATCACAGGTGCCAATTGTCCAGTTACGGCAAAATAAAGCCCTATAATATTGTATATAAATGAGAGCGCAAAGCTCCATTTGATAATTGTTATAGCACTTTTTGATGCGTTGATAAATGCATGCAGTTTATTAAATTTCGAGGCATCTAAAATAGCGTCGCATGCAGGAGAGAAAACGTTTACGTTTTCTGATAGCGCAATACCAACGTTACTTTGAGCTAAGGCTCCTGCATCGTTCAGACCGTCGCCAACCATTAGCACTTTTGCACCTTCAGATTGATGGTATTTAATATATTCTAGTTTGTTGTCAGGGTTTTGATTAAAAATTAATTTGGTATTTGATGGTAATAGCTTTTTAAGGTTTTCTAGTTCACCTGCATTATCGCCAGAAAGAATAACTAGGTCATACTGCTTTTTAAGACTGTTAAATAGTTTAGATAGTCCTTTCCTATAGCTGTTGAAAAATGTAAATTTCCCCTTATAATGATTGTTTGTGCTCACATGTACAGTTGTGTTTAAAAGAGGAGTTTCCTTAGTGCCAACAAAACTTGCCGATCCTATTTTTATATGATTTTTATCGTAGGTAGCTTCAATACCTTTACCTAGATGTTCTTCAAAATGATTAAGTGAAATAATACTGTGTTCATCTAAGATGTCGTAGAGGGTTCTACTCAAGGGATGATTAGAGCCGCGAAGTGTATTTTTTAATAATTGTTCTTCGGAAAAAGAAAGTACTTCACCATCATAATTTGCGGTACTTTTTTTATGAGAGGTAATCGTGCCAGTCTTATCAAAAATGATGGTATTTATATGTGCAAGTTGCTCAATAACGGATGCGTTTTTGACGTAAAATTTCAGCTTACCGAAAATGCGTAGCAAATTTCCGAAAGTAAAAGGAGCAGATAGAGCAATAGCACACGGGCAAGCAATAATCAAGACTGCCGTGAATACATTCATGGCTTTAGATGCATCTGTTATAAGCCAAAACAGAGTTGCGATTATGGCAATACTAAGTACAGCTATAGTAAATCGCTTACTTATGGCATTGGTTAGCGTTGTAAAGCCGTCTTCCTTATTTTTGTTAAATACATCATTGCTCCATAATTGGGTAAGGTAGCTTTGCTCAACCGATTTTAAAGCTTCCATTTCAATAACACCAGAGGTTTGTTTACCACCCGCAAAGAGTTTATCGCCAGATAATTTACTAACCGTTTCAGACTCACCTGTAACGAAACTATAATCAATTCTTGCTTTCCCATTAATGAGAATGCCATCAACAGGAATGAGTTCTTCATTTCTTATAAGCAGACGGTCTCCTTTTTTTATGTCATAGACTTGAATAGGGGATTCGTTGCCATTTGAGTGCAATTTGGTAATAGCAATTGGAAAATAAGATTTATAATCACGTTCAAATGATAAGAATGTGTAAGTTTTTTGCTGGAAGAATTTTCCAAGTAGTAAAAAGAACACAAGACCAGTAAGACTATCAAAAAAACCAGACCCCAAATCAAATATAACTTCTGCTGTGCTTCTAATAAACAAAACGGCAATTCCCAAAGCTATTGGGACATCAATATTTAAAAGTTTAGAACGTAAACCTTTATAGGCTGATATAAAATAGTCACTACCAGCATAAAAAACCACAGGTATTGAAAAGACCAACATAAGCCAACGAAATAAATGTTTGTACTGCTCTAACCAGAATTCACCTACTTCAAAGTATTCTGGAAAGGATAAGAACATCACATTTCCGAAGGCAAACCCTGCAATACCTAACTTGTATATGAGACTTCTATTGACATTTTGTTGACCCGTTTTGAAGTCATCAAGAGAAATGTAAGGCTCGTAGCCAATTGTAGCCAGAAGTAAAACAATAGCTTTAAGAGTTACTTTTTTAAGATTATAAGTCACTCTCACCGTTTTCTTCCCAAAATTGACTTGAGAAGACGTAACATTCTCATTTAATTTGTTGAGGTTTTCTAAAATCCAGATACAAGAACTGCAGTGAATATGTGGGATGTAAAGCGTTACAATTTGTATGTTATCATCATTAAACTCTGTAAGTTTTTCTATTATATTTTCTTGAGATAGAAAGTCATATTTACCTTGTATATCTATTGAAGGACTACCAGGAGCGTTTTGCAAATCATAATAACATGTAAGGTCGTTCTCCGAGAAAATCTCGTAAACAGTTTTACATCCATTGCAACAGAAGTTTTTTTTGTTGAAAGAAATAACAGATGAATCACAATCATCACCACAGTGGAAACAAGATAACTTGTCCATAATATTTGCTCATTTATACCTGGTACAAAGGTTGAAAATGAAAGACGTTTAAAATATGATATTTGTCATGTTTTGATTAATTTTACAATCCGATTAAAAATCGATTATGAGTAAGTGTGAACAATGCATCATTAGACAATTTAATTCGCTTAAGGCGTTAACAAGAGAAGAGTTAGTGCGTATATCTGGATGTAAAACTTCTAAAACGATAAAGAAAGGGGAGATTATTTTTGAGGAAGGCGATACCGTTAATGGCGTGTTTTGTGTTAAAGATGGTGTTTGTAAGTTGTCTAAGCTGAGCTCTAACGGAAAGGACCAAATTGTAAAATTGGTCGTTAAGGGAGACTTGTTAGGTCAACGATCTTTAATAGGAGAGGAGTCGGCAAATTTGAGCGCTGTGGCGCTTAATGATATGGAAGTGTGTTTTATTCCGAAGCGTGAAATCATGAACGATCTTTTAAAAAATCCTAAGTTTTCTATGGATATGTTGCAGCAAATGGCTCACGATTTAAAAGATTCTGATAATGTGATTGTTGATATGGCTCAAAAATCTGTTAAGAATAGATTAGCCGATGTCCTAATATATTTAAACGACCATTTTGGAGTTGATGACAATGGCTTTTTAGCGATTAATTTATCGAGAGAGGATTATGCCAACATTGTTGGAACAGCAACAGAATCTGCTATTCGAATTTTATCTCAATTCAAAAAAGAAGGTTTTATTTCTACTCAAGGAAAACAAATTAAAATCGAAAATCTTCAAAAACTAAAACACGTCGAGTAGTTTTATAAAAACTTTATTACAATTACACCGTAATAGTTGTATTTTTATACTGCTATGAAACAGGGAACTCATTTCAAAAAAGGCTTCGTTTTTAAATCTTATGAAGCACCAAACCAGTCTCCATTTGAAAAACTTTTTGAAATTTTCAAAGAGTTAATTACGCACACATCAGGAGATTTTGATGAGGCTATTTCATGGCTTCGCGAATTGGACAAGGAATATGAACTAACAACTGCGGCATATACAATTGACGATTTTATTGAAGACCTAAAGAAGAAAGGTTATATCAAAGAAGATATCGATCCAGATGGTAATGGAGGTATCGCTATTACCGCCAAAACCGAGCGTGCTATTAGGCAGCAGGCCTTAGATCATATTTTTGGAAAAATAAAACGTAGCGGACAAGGAAATCATAAGAGTAAAAGCCCTGGTATTGGAGATGAACATACTGGTGATTTTAGAAGTTATCAATTCGGTGATGCCTTAGATAAAGTGTCAATGACAGAAAGTTTACGAAATGCTCAAATTAATCATGGGATTGGTAATTTCAGTATCACAGAAGATGATCTTATTGTAGAAGAAACACTTCATAAATCTCAAATGAGTACAGTCTTAATGATAGATATTAGTCATAGTATGATTCTATATGGTGAAGATCGCATTACACCTGCAAAGCGCGTAGCTATGGCTCTGGCAGAGCTGATTACTACACGTTATCCCAAGGATACTCTAGATATTTTAGTTTTTGGAAATGATGCATGGCAAATAGAGATAAAAGATTTGCCATATCTTAAAGTTGGACCTTATCATACTAATACAGTTGCAGGCCTTCAACTTGCCATGGATTTGTTGAGACGGAAACGAAATACCAACAAACAAATTTTTATGATTACCGATGGAAAACCAAGTTGTTTGAGGCTTCCAGATGGACAATATTACAAAGATAGTAACGGGCTTAACCCTTATATAACCAATAAATGCTATGCTATGGCGCAACAGGCTAGAAAGTTGCACATTCCAATAACTACTTTTATGATTGCTCAAGACCGTTACTTAATGCAGTTTGTTCAAGAATTCACAAGAGCTAATCAAGGAAAAGCATTTTATACAGGATTGAAAGGCTTGGGAGAGATGATTTTTGAAGACTATGAAACAAATCGAAAGAAAAGAATAAGAGGATAGAATTTATGAAAATTGAAGCGATAAAAACTTTAGGAGAATTAAAAAAAGCAGGTTACAAGGCAAAATCAATAAAGGATGAATTACGAAATAATTTAATTGATAAAATTAAAAGTAATGAGACTGTCTTTGATGGAGTACATGGCTATGAAAACACAGTAGTGCCAGAGTTAGAACGTGCTATTTTATCGAGACACAATATTAATTTGTTAGGTCTTCGTGGGCAAGCAAAAACACGTTTAGCTCGTTTGATGCTCAACCTGTTAGATGAATACATTCCCTATGTAGACGGTTCTGAAATCAATGATGATCCTTTTCATCCTATTTCGCGTTTTGCCATTGAGTTGATTTCTGAAAAAGGAGATAATACACCAATTGCATGGTTGCACAGAAGTGATCGTTTTGCAGAAAAATTAGCAACACCAGATGTAACTGTAGCAGATATTATTGGGGATGTAGACCCTATAAAAGCAGCAAATTTAAAATTGAGCTATGCTGATGATCGGGTTATTCATTATGGTATGATTCCAAGAGCTAACCGTTGCATTTTTGTTATTAATGAATTACCCGATTTACAGGCTAGAATTCAAGTGGCTTTATTTAATATTTTGCAAGAAGGAGATATTCAAATAAGAGGGTTTAAATTAAGATTACCTCTTGATGTTCAATTTGTATTTACTGCTAACCCAGAAGATTATACTAATAGAGGTAGTATTGTAACGCCTTTGAAGGACCGAATTGGGAGTCAGATTCTCACACATTATCCAATGGACATAGAGACTGCACGATTAATTACAGAGCAGGAAGCTAAGTTAGTTGAAAGTCAAAAAAATGCTGTTATGGTTCCAGATTTGGCAAGAGATTTACTTGAGCAGATTGTATTTGAAGCGAGGGAAAGTGAATATATCGATGCTAAAAGTGGTGTGAGTGCGCGTTTGAGTATTACAGCTCTTGAGAATTTACTGAGCACTGCAGAACGTCGTGCTCTTAAAGCTGGAGATCGCACAACAATGTTACGTCTTAGTGATTTTGTTGGTATTATTCCGTCAATAACTGGTAAAGTCGAATTGGTATACGAAGGAGAGCAAGAAGGTGCGGCTATGGTGGCCTATAATCTCATTGGAGAAGCTGTAAAACGTTTATTTTCGGAGTTTTTTCCGAAGATAGAAAAACTAAAAAAAGAAGATGAAGAGACACCTTATGATACCATTGTATCATGGTTTTTTAATCAGCAAGATGGATTTGAAATTTTAGATGATCTTAGAGACAAAGAATATAGAGCCTTGTTGGATGGGATTTCTCCTTTAGATGATTTACTTGGACAGTATCAACCTAAACTAAGAAAAGAAGACAGTTACTTTGTTAAAGAATTTGTGCTTTGGGCTTTAGTAGAGTTTAAATTACTGAGTAAATATCGTTTTACTGAAGGTATCCAATTTAAGGATCCTTATGGGAGCTATATTAGGGGGATATAATTACCATGTATCCCTACTTTTAATATTGGCTTCACATAGTTTTATGATTTCGGCAATTCGCTTTTGTCTGGTGGCTTCACGTTTGGCCTGATTTAGCCAGTATAGATAGCCTTTTTTGTATGAACGTGCAAAGTTTTGATAGTTTTCAAAAGCCTTAGGATGTTTATCGAATGCCAATTGTAATTCCTGAGGAATAATGCCTTGCTCAACAGCATCAAGGGCTGTCCAGCTTCCATTTTTTTTAGCTTTTTCTATAACATTCCATCCGCTTTGATGTATGAGATTATTTGCAGAGAGTTCTATAATGTATTTTTTGTTTAACCCACTCCAAACACTTTTTGGTTTTCTCGGACAAAAATATTGTTTACGTTTACCATTACCAAGACTCTTCACTGTGGAGTCTATCCAACCATAACATAAAGCAACTTTAACAGCCTCTTCCCATCGCATCGATTTTTGTGCGTTTTCAACCTTGTAAAATATCAAATAAATACCATCTTCAATATGATGATTTTTGTGGAGCCAATGTCTCCATTCTATGTCGGTTTTAAAGTAATATTCCATAAAAAGCACTGTTTAACGGTAAAATAATCCGATTAAATGATGTAAAATACTGGTTTTATACGATTTACAACTTTTTTTTTTTTAAATAAAGCCAGTATTTAAGCGGTTTTTTTAACATTTTAGTGTATTTCGTCGAATTTTGCATACACTTAATCGATTTTTTGTTTATGTTTGTATCTTGTAAGTATACATTTACAACGTTATTGAAATTGTAATCATATTGCAACTAAATATTTGGCCCCAAGCCTATGAAACAAAAATACCTATTTACAGCAGTTAATTCTGCAACGTTATGTTCTTTTCTTTCCAAATCTGTTAAACAGATAATTTCAGGATAGTTCAATTCGTAAACGTAATACCTAAATTGGTAATACACTTTCATAATATTTTTTCAATATCAAATTAATCCAAAATACTTTTCATAATAGAAAGTATCCTCCCTCAATGTGTTATTGCTAAACTTTGTTTAGTAGTTAATACGACATATGAACATTTAATTTAATTTACACAAAAGTAAGGGAGATTTTGCTTAACCAAATGATGCGACACATCATTAAAAACTATTATTATGAAAGCTATTAAGAATTTTGGAAGACCTACTATTGCAAAATTATGTATTCTGATTATTGTCTTTTTGTTCAATACTATTGCTGTATTTGGACAAGAAGTAGGACAACAAGTGTATGAGGCTCCAGAAGCATCTACTGTTGTTGCAGCATCTCCGGGAAATGTAAGTACACAATTACAATTATGGATGAAGGCAGATGCCTCAACCAGTACGACAACAAACAATCAACGTGTAGATACTTGGGGTGACAACTCAGGAAACACATTTAGTGTAACCAAAGGTTCTACTTACGGTCCTAGGTATATTACAGATGCTATTAATTTTAATCCTGCACTTAAGTTTACAAGAAGTGGAGGAGAATATATGAAAATTGCCAACGCTTCGGTTTTAGGTTCAGGTTTGGATATTACGCCTTCGCCTGATGCCGGAATTACAAACCCTTCGAGCATGTCAATTTTTGCTGCATTTTTAACAGATCAAAGTGGTGCAGGAACAATTCTATCTAGAGCTACTAGTAGTAGTAGAAGTTATCAACTTTGGTTAGGAGATAGAGATCGTGTAGTACATTATACTTTGGCTAGGACTTCGGGTACTGGGCAAGGTGATCCAAATAGTGGAATTAACTACGGAATTACCCATGCCAGAAACGATCCAAAGATTTCGTCATTAGTTGTTGACATCAATGGAGCTTCGTTAGCAAATGATCCCAATGAAGCAACTGGAAAAATAAAAAGATTTGTAAATGGTTATCAAGATCCATTAACTACTTATACAGATGGAGATGCTGGTTTTGGTACTGGTGAAACGACCAACATGGATGTTCTTATTGGAGCAAGAAGAAATACAAGTAATACTAATGTTGGTAATTTACTACAAGGAAATGTTGCCGAAATTATTGTTTACGATAGGGCATTAACAGCGGCAGAGCGACAAAAAGTTGAAACCTATATGGCTATTAAGTATGGTATTACTTTAGGTTATAATGATGAGTATTACAGATGGGAAAACTCACCTAACCACACGACTACTTTTGGGTATTCTGGAACAAGTAATGATTATGTGCTTTCTAATGGATCGTACGCTTGGACAGGATCTGATAATACAGGATTTGGTTATAATGTTTTCGGTATCGCAAGAGATGATAACTCTGGATTATTACAATTAAAATCTAAAAGTGTTCACGTTGCAGAAATTACTAAGGAAACTTCAGTGTTAACAATGGAAGACGAATCAGGTTCTATTGCTAACGATAGAGATTATTTATTAGTTGGAAATAATGGCGTTGAGGTTAAATTACAATCTTCTGTTGTGCCAGAACGTGTAAGCAGTACAATTGGAAGAACATGGGTTGCAAGAGAAAGTTCTAATGATGTTGGAACTGTAAAATTGGATTTTGATTTAAGTCAGTGGAGTATTTCTGGTAGTTCAGATTTAGAATTAATTATTTCAAAAAGTAGTGATTTAACTAACTATAAAAATATTACAGGGACCTATAACTCTTCAACAAAAACGGTGACGTTTACAGGATTAAATTTAGAGGATGGAGATTATTTTACCTTAGCTAAATTAGTTGAGATGAATGACTCTTACCATTTCAACTTTGATGGATCTTCTAACTATGTTGATTTAGGAGATAATTACGATTTAAATGCTGGAGGCTTTACTGTCTCTGCATGGATTAATAGAACAAGTGGAACCAGCAGATCAATTGTTTCTAAAAGAAATAATAACAACTCTCGCGGATTTGATTTAAGAATTAATGGTAGTAATAGACTGCAATTAACATGGAAAACGGCCGACTACACATCTCAATCTATAACTTCAACGGTAGCAATTCCAACAGGTGAATGGCATCATGTAGCTGTGACTTTCAACGGTTCTAAAGCAACTCTATATTTAGATGGTGTTGCTAATATATCTGCAACAAAAACAGCACCTGGAACATCAACATCACCTTTTTTAATTGGAGCTTCTGGAGATACACCTGGAAGATTTTTTAATGGTGACATTGATGAGGTTAGAATTTGGGATATAGAATTATCGCAAGACCAATTGCGCTATATCATGAATCAAGAGATAGAAGAGACAAGTAATTTGGTAAGTGGTTCATATTTTAAAACGAAAAATATAACACCTACAAAGAACGATATTTCTACATTACCATGGAATAACTTAAAAGGCTATTTTCCGTTTTCGCACTTGAGAGGAAATTGCTTATTTAATAAGTCTAATCAAACTAGTATAAATGGAAGATTGTACAATGTACCTAATAGTTCTATTGATACACAAACGGCACCATTACCTTATAAGTCAACGCAAAATGGAAGTTGGGAGTCAAACTCATCATGGGTTAATGGTTCTGTACAAGCGATACCAGGAGCAAAATCAATTTCTCATGCGTCAATTTCTATAGATTGGAATATTGTAGAGACATCACATAATCTAACTATGAATAATAGTTCTATTACGTCAAAAAACAGATCGTTATTAGGTTTGATTGTTAATTCAAATAAGATTACAGTAGAAGGAAATAATACATCTAAAACGGGATATGGTTTAACCGTAACACACTATTTGAGATTAAATGGTGATATAGATTTAGAAGGAGAATCTCAGTTAATTCAATCAGATGATAGTGATTTAGAAATTTCAAGTTCTGGGTCATTGGAAAAAGATCAACAAGGTACAAGAGATATGTTTACTTATAACTATTGGTCATCACCAGTAGGTGTATCAAGCACATCAGCTAATAATACAAACTATTCATTAAGTAGTGTATTTAGAGATGGAACAAGTTCTTCATCTCCTCAAAATATAAATTTTATTACAAACTCATATGATGGTACTTCTGGTTCGCCAATTGGTATTGCAGATTACTGGGTTTGGAAATTTGCTAATCAGCCAGATGATGATTATTCGGCATGGCAGCATGTAAGAAGCACAGGAACATTAAAAGCTGGAGAAGGCTTTACAATGAAGGGTGTTGCAAATACATCTGGAAATGTATCTCAAGAACAAAACTATGTTGTAAACGGAAAGCCTAATAATGGTGACATTACATTACCTATTACTGCTGGAAATGATTACCTCGTAGGAAACCCATATGCTTCTGCTATAGATTCTCACCAATTTATTCAGGATAATGCGCCTACGATTGAAGGTGCTGGTAATACAACTGGTACCATTTATTACTGGGAACATTGGGGTGGAGGATCTCATGTTCTATCTGAATATCAAGGAGGATATGCAACCTACAATTTGGCCGGAGCTGTTCCAGCTGCAGCCTATGGTGTGGCAGATGAAGATGTAGATCAAAGTGATTTTGTGGGTAACAAACTACCTGGACGATATATTCCGGTTGGTCAAGGATTCTTTGTTATTGGAGAAAATACAGGAACAATTAGATTTAATAATGGTCAAAGAGTATTTATGACCGAAGCTACTAGTGCTTCTACATTTATGCGTAATGCTGGGGCTGCTAATAGTTCCGAAGATGACGACGAAACCGAACTGCCAGAAGTTGAGGCAGATTTAAGAATGAAAATTGGCTTGAAGTTTAATTCGTCAAGCACTTATACGAGAAAAATCTTAGTGACTGCAGATGAAAATGCATCAATGGAATATGACTGGGGGTACGATGCCGAGTTGTATGACAGTCAGGCCGATGATATGTATTGGCTAATTGATGAAGGGAAATATGTAATTCAAGGAATTAATACAATTTCGGTTGAAACAGTACTTCCGCTCGGAATGCATGTTAATGAAACTGGATCTAATGTTATTTCAATTGATAAATTAGAAAATATACCAGATGATATGGATATCTTTTTAAACGATAAAGAACTCGGTATTTATCACAATTTAAAAGAAGGTGAATACAATGTGAGTTTATCTTCGGGTATTCATTTAAGCCGATTTGAAATTGTATTTAGTAATCAAGATTCTCTTGGTGTAGAAAATAGTGATATTGAAGAGTCAATTTTACAAGTCTTATTTGACGGTGAAGCTGAAGCTATTACAATACTAAACCCTAAAAATCTTGCAATTGATAATATAGAAATATTTACTATTCTTGGTCAGTCTGTTTATAATTCAGATGATCTTACAACCGAGAGTGAAATTAAAATAGAAACAAGTACGTTAAGCGCTGGCGCTTATATTGTAAAAGTTGAAACCGAAACAGGAGGGTTCTCAACAAAAATTGTAGTTAATTAGTTAGTTTTTTAATTTTTATGTCAACTTAAAGGCTGCCAAATTTGGTAGCCTTTTTGGTTTGTATTAGTGTTATTCTAAATACAGCAGTAAAATAATAGGTTTTTATGGTTGTTTTCACTGGTAATCAGTGGTTTGTGAAGCTGTTGTAATGAAGTATTTAATCGGTAATTTTTGCAATTTTCATCATTATAACGAGTAAATAATTCATCTAAACGAGAATATAATAACAACTCATTTTGCGCTTTTATATTTGAAGTGTTATTGAAATTGTGTGTATAACATACAATTAAATATTTGGCCCCAAGCCTATGAAATAAAATACCTATTTGACTTTCATAATATTTCTTCAATTACAAATTAATCTAAAATACTTTTCGTAATAGCGAAGTATTCTCCCTCAATGTGCAAATACTAAATGGTATTTAAAGCACAGCATTTAATAAATAAAAAAGAGAATTTAACTAAGCAAATGATGTAAAACATCATTAAAAATTTAACTATTATGAAAACAATTACAAATTTTCAGATTTCAAAAACAGCAAGCGTATCAACTTTACTTTTTTGTATCGCTTTAATGTGTTCAAATTTTGTATTTGCCAATACACCTAATGATCCAGATTTAAGAAAAAAGATTGGATTGAAGTTAAACTCTGCAGGTTCTTATGAAAGAGAGATTTTAGTTGTGGAAGATGAGAATGCTACAGAAGGCTATGACTCAGATTTTGATATGTCAATTGATAATGTACAATCTGATGACATGTATTGGTTAATAGGAAATGGAAAATATATCAATCAAGGAATTGATAGTATTAATGAAGAGACTGTAATGCCTATTGGTATTAACACAAATACGAGTGGAGTTAACATGATTTCCATTCATAAATTAGAAAATATTCCTAACGCTATGAAAATTTTTGTTCATGATGTTGAATTAGGTGTTTTTCATAGTATCAAAGATGGACCATACGAAGTTGAACTTCCAGCTGGTTTATATTTAAATCGTTTCGAAATTGTATTTATGCAACCAGAGACTTTAGGAACGACAGATTTTGAAGCAAATAAAGCATTAGATATATTATTTGACACGAATTCAGATCAAATCAAAATATTAAATAATTCAAATTTAAAAATAGATACTGTTGAAGTATATTCAATTCTAGGTCAGTCTGTACATAGATCAAATGCTTCAAATACTTATAGTGAGTTAAACATTAATACAAATACAATGAGTACAGGTGCTTATGTTGTAATTGTAAAAGCCGAAAACGGTATTAACTCAAAAAAGATTTTAGTTAATTAGTTAGTTTTTTTATTTTATGTCAACAAAAAGACTGTCCAATGGATGGTCTTTTTGCATTATAAAAAACCAATAAGGTATCAGTTTTGTATTCTACCATTTGGAAATACTACGATACTTTCAAAACCATCTTTGCCAACAGCAGATACGCCAAAATAATAATTGTCGATAACAATACCTTTGAGTGTAAATTCGGTAACATTTCCAACATATCTACTGTGATCCCAAGTTGGAGATGTAGTATCTCTCCAATATATTTTATAACCTTTGGCGCCATCAACGGAATTCCATTTTAGTTTTGCAGAAGGCTCTACAATTCCACCTATTTCTACAACTGTTGGTGCCTGGGGAGCCCAAGCCAAGCTGGCCATATTAATAGCATTTACTGCCGTAAGTTTTTTAGCATAACCAAAATTGACATGCTCAAAGGTGTCACCATAAGCAATGCCATTTTCAGTCCGAATATTTTGATGTTGCTGTGTGTAATTTTCGTGAGCCTCCATAATTCTAATTCCAGGAAAACCTAAATCATTAAAAGGTCTATGATGACCACCTCTACCAAACCTATCCAATCGATATACCATTATTGGATTCATTTCTGGCATATAGGTTTTTACACTGTTATGAACATATCTAGCTAATTGACGAGAGGTTCCATCTACTTCACCACCAAAAAAACGACGACCTCTAGCTTGGCGTGCAAGTACTTCGGGATCTTTTTCTGCAGTAGTTATAGGTTCAGAGAAAATTCTGAATGATCTATTATCAATAACACCATCAACACCTTCAATGTTTCCAATCATGTCGTTATTCAAAACTCCTATAATGTCCCAACCTTGTTCTTTAGCATATTTGGCTAGTCCTGCACCACCAAAGAGACCTTGTTCTTCTCCAGATAAGCCAACATAAACAACGCTGCTTTCAAATTTGTATTTAGAGAGTACCCTTGCGGCTTCTATGGCTCCAGCCATGCCAGAAGCGTTATCATTAGCGCCAGGAGCATCTGTAGTGAAATCCATAGTATTACTCGCTCTAGAGTCAATATCACCACTCATAATAATATAACGATTTGGATATTTTGTGCCTTTTTGAACGGCAACTACATTAACTACCCAAGCATCATGGGGAACACGTCGATTACCTTCTTTCGTAACAAAATCCTTTTGATAAAACACATCAAGGCAATTGTTACAATTCTTAGAAATGGTTTCAAATTCCTTTTTAATCCATCTTCTTGCGGCTCCAATACCCCGAGTATTACTAAGCGTATCGCTAAATGTGTTTCTGGTACCAAATTCGGTTAAGGTTTTAACATCTTGTCTTAAGCGATCTTCAGAAACTGCATCTATAATATCGTAAATCTGTTGACTGGTTTGAGCATTGGATAGGCTAACAGTAAATAATAACATTACTGAAAGACATAATTTTAGTGAATACTGTTGTGTCATAGCTATATGTATTGGTAAACTTTATTACTCTTTAGTCGCTTTTTTGTAATTAAATTTCACAATGTCTACTTCGCCCTTTTCATTTTTAATATCAACAAAAACATTCATTTCGTTAGCGCTCACTTTTTCAAAGGACATCCCTTCAAAAATGACTTGGGTTGGGGTAATTTTTATTAGCGGAAAATCAACGGTTTCATTTTTGGTTTCCCAGCCTTTTAGGTCGTTATCAAAATGTTTAAGTTGAAGTACAAGCGAATTTTCAATTTCTCGAATAATTTCAATTTCATAAAAAGACACTCTACCGTCGTTAATAAGTTTGAAGGTGGCCATCATTGAACCACCCGATGGTTCGCTCCAATTTTCTTCGACCTGACCTCCAAAAGCCTCGCCTTTCCAATTCCCCGATATCCATTTGATATTCTCAAGTTTAGGAGCTAAGGAATCTTTTGTTTCTGTGGTTGCAGTCTGAGCTGTAACGCAGAAACTCATGCCAAAAAGAAGTATAAATAAGTATTTCATTATTGTATTTTTATAGGGTTGTTTATGATGATAACGTTTGTAACCTACAACCCATGGACATTTTTTTTGTTAATCTACTTAAAATTAGATCTATTGTATGAATGTTACCTTAGTTATCTTTCCATTTTCAACTTCATAAATAGCTACAGCATTAAAAATTTGACCATTTGCTGTAACCTGCTCTTCATCTATAACTTTATTCCCAATAACAATACGTTTCTTTATAAATGCTCTCAAATCTTTAACACGATCAAACCAGTCTTTATAACTTTTACGCATAGCATCTTTCCCTTCAGTTTGAAGCGTATTAGGGTAAGCGTATAATTTTACATCGTCTGCGTAATCTTTCATAAAGGCGTCAATATCACGTGCATTGTATGCCTCCAGGTTTCTTTGTACAATAGCCTCTACTTTAGATGGCTCTGTTGTGCTTTCAGAGTTAGATTCTTCAGATTCGCTTGTTTCAGTTTTTGTATCGTCTGTTGTAGTTTCAGTACTACCAGATGTTGCGTTAATATCTCCTGCAATTAACAGCTTTGTCCCTTCTGGATTGGTTGCCAACCGCGTTATTTTCGAAATACTGTTAGCTTCTAAATTAGCCACTTTCTTCCAGTTATTATCTTTTCGTAAGGTGAGTTTGTATAATACATTGTCTTTTCCAGAGAGTATTGTTTTGTCGTCTAACCAGCAAATATCTTCTACGCCTTCCATAGTGTTAGCGATGACCTTAGTCGCTCCAGTTTTTGGATTCAGAGATTTTATTTGCCACTGATTTTCATTTTCTTTGGAAATAAAACTTACCAAATTTGAATTAGGAATTTTATGAAATGAGCGTCCAACCTTGCTTTGATACTTTCTACTTGTGCCTTCTTCCAGATTGGTTACAAACAAATTTAGATTGTCACCTTCAATAACGGCAGCCACAGTTGTGTTTTCGTCATACCAAGTATAATAAGCCACAACCAGATCTTGTATAAGCTCATTAGATTCTCCATTGCTCATATTATAGGCATAAAGACGTTGTTTGCCATCTTTGTCTAAACGAACAGCAGACACTTCATTTCTATTAGGGATTTTTAGTGGTGTATATTCGCCACCATCACTAAAATTTAACCACGATTTTGAATCGTAACGCATGTCGTATTTCGAAATATCTGTTTGACCATTTCTGGTAGAAGCAAACAAAATATAGCGATCGTTTAAAAATGAAGGTTGATTATCGTAACCTTCATTATTAGAAATATTTATACCATTTTTTACTTGTATTTGCGAACCGTTAGCTTCCAAATCGAAGAGAAAAACCTCGGTATTGGATTGAGAATTACCAACATAAATTGTTGCGAATACTGCGAGTAGTGTAAACTTCAATTTCATAAGAGATGATTTATGATAAAGATATAAAAGTTTTAATACGCATTTTGTAAAAATTTGCTCAATTAAAATTTATTACTACATTTGTAGTATTAAAACTATAATTGTGGATATAAAACAGCTAAATAAATCTGAATTGCAAATCATGAAATATTTATGGATTCTAAAAAAAGGGTTTATGAAAGATATTGTTGAACAGTTTCCAGAGCCAAGACCTGCTTACACTACAATTTCAACACTTTTGAAACGAATGTGTGATAAAGACTATATAAGTTTTGAACGACTAGGAAGAGATAAACAGTACTATCCTATTTTAAAAAAGAACGACTATTTTTCTAAGCAAGTTAACGGGATGATTAGACATTTTTTTAATGACTCTAAGTCGCAATTTGCGTCGTTTTTTACTAAAAATGCAGATTTGTCGGTAGAAGAATTAGAAGAACTTCAAGAATTGCTTCGACATAAAATTAACCAAAAAAACAGTAAATGATTAATTACATGTTTTATACCTTGGTAAGTTTGGGATGTTCGTTTTTGGTATATTCCTGCTTTCTGAAACGTCAAAAGACATTTCAGTTTAATCGAGTATTTCTTTTAGCAACATTAGTACTTTGTATGGCGTCGCCGCTTATGAAAGTTGAGTTATTTGATGCCGTACCTAGTATCACACAAATATCATTACACACAGACCAAGACATCCCAGTTGTTCATGAAAACTTGGAAGGTGTTACGGTTTTAGAAGTTGAAAAACCCAGTTATTCAATGACTACAGCAGTTTGGTATGCCTACATTTTAATATCCTTATGTTTTTCTTTCAGGTTTGTTAAGAATTTAATTGACATTCTTAAACGTTCTAAACGCCATTATGATAGTTTTGGTCCTTTTAAATTGATTGAGACCGACACAAAAAATGCTTCGAGCTTTTTTAACTATCTATTTGTCAATTCTGAAAGTTTAAATGATGAGCACTATGTAAGATCAATGATACAACATGAGCTTGTGCATTATAAACAGGGGCATACTATTGATGTTTTGCTCATGGAAGCCTTGCTATGCCTATTTTGGTTTAATCCTTTAATCTGGTTATACAGAAGGGCAGTGGTACAAAATCATGAATTTATTGCAGATAATTACACCATAAAATCAGGAATAGACCTTGAAGATTATGCTCATCTCATTATTAATTCGGGTCGCATGGAACACCGCGTTCCATTAACTAGCGGATTCAATTTCATTCAAATCAAAAACAGAATTATTATGTTACATCAATCAAAATCATCAATTTTAAAACGAACATTAACTACCACAACAGCTTTACTTTTATTTTCAGGAATATTTATGCTGAGCTCTTTCAAAGATTCAAAAAAACCACTAGTTGTTATTGTAGATGCCGCCCACGGAGGAGTAGATTCGGGGCATTTAAATGAAAAAGACATTGTATTGAAAATATCAAATGAATTAATGAAATTTAGTGACAACACCGTTAAACTAATTACGCTAAGGTCTGAAGACAAGTTTTTCTCTTTAAATGAAAGAGTGAAATTCATTAATGCTCAAAATCCAGATCTTATGATTAGCTTACATTGTAATTCGGCACCAGATGCTGCCGCAAAGGGATTAGAAGTGTTTTATTATGATAATGAAAAGACCAATAAGGAATCCTTAAAATATGGAATGTCGTTAATTAATCAGCAACTTCCTAAGAATTTTGATAATGCAAAAATGAAAACTGCAGGTTTCAAAATATTAAAGGATATTAAATGTCCAGGAGTTTTACTAGAATTGGGGTTTTTATCTAATCCTGAAGATAAAGCCAAATTGAATAACCATCAATTTCAGCAAGAGATAGCCAAAGCATTATATGAAGGTTTGGCTAAAGCGAGTAAGATAAAATTATGATTTTCCTTATCATATGTTAGTTAAAAAAGCCAATTCAATTTGAATTGGCTTTTTTTTAGAGAAATCACTGTAGTTGGAAGGACTTGAGCTTTAAAAGAATGTTTTTCAGGTCATAATTAGGACAAAGATATTTTATAATACAGTAGAACATGTTACAAATAAAAAAGCCAATCCCACTAGTGGATTGACTTTCCATGTTTAGAAAATTTGAATTAGTCTAAATCTTAAAAACAAACTTTGCCTCATTGAGGCAACTCAACTAAATAAAAAATCTTTAAAAGCAGTACTTGTTTTCTGCTTTAACTTTTTCAGCAATTTCATTGCGAAGATCTACTATATCTGGATAGTTTTGGTACTTCGTAAAACGTTTAAGTCCCATTAACATCATGCGCTGTTCATCACCTTCAGCAAAAGAAATAATACTTTCTTTTCCTTTTCCTTCAACAATACTTACAGCATTGTATAAATATAATTTTGACATGGCGATTTGAACCTTTTGGGCTTCTTCTCCAAAGCGTTTTGCATTTTTCTCAGTTCTTAAAACTGTAGATTCTGCCATGTAAATTTCAATTAAGATGTCGGCAGCTGCAATAAGCAATTGTTGATGCTCTTCTAGGTCTGGTCCAAATTTTTGAACAGCTGCACCAGCTACCATTAAAAAGACTTTCTTAAGTTTCGCAATCATGGCTTTCTCCTCAGAAAATAATTCAGAATAATCAGGTGTGTCGAAAGACGGAATACCCATAAGTTCTTCTTGTACTTTCATTGCAGGACCTAATAAATCAACATGACCACGCATCGCTTTTTTAACTAACATTCCAACCGACAGCATACGGTTAATTTCGTTAGTACCTTCATAAATACGAGCAATACGAGCATCTCTCCAAGCTGCTTCCATAGGTGTTTCTTCAGAGAACCCCATTCCGCCAAAAATTTGAATACCTTCATCTGCACAATTCTGTACGTCTTCTGAAACAGCCACCTTTAAGATAGAACATTCAATAGCATATTCTTCAACACCTTTAAGTTCTGCTTCTTGGTGCGTGTTTCCAGAGGCTTCACGAATAGCGATACGATCTTCTATGTTTTTTGCTGCTCTGTATGTTGCAGATTCTCCAGCATAAGCACTAGTTGCCATTTGAGCTAGTTTTGTTTTGATAGCTCCAAAATCTGAAATAGGTGTTTTAAACTGTTTACGCTCATTAGCGTATTGAACGCCTAAAGACATGATACGTCTTTGTGAATCTAAACACGCAGCAGCAAGTTTAATTCGACCTACATTTAAAGCATTCATTGCAATTTTAAAGCCGTTACCTCTTTCAGATAACATGTTTTCTACAGGAACAACGGTATCGTTAAAGAATACTTGACGTGTAGAACTCGCACGAATACCTAATTTATGCTCTTCTTCACCAAGCGTAATACCATTTGAGGGATCATTTTCAACAATAAATCCAGTAATATTTTTGTCATTTTCAATACGAGCAAAAACGATAAATATTTTGCAGAAGCCTGCATTAGATATCCACATTTTTTGCCCATTAATTTTATAGGTTTTGCCATCGGCAGAAAGCTCCGCTGTAGTTTTACCAGAATTGGCATCAGATCCTGCACCAGGCTCTGTTAAACAGTAAGCGCCAAACCATTCGCCAGTAGCTAATTTTGGTACATATTTTTGTTTTTGCTCTTCGGTTCCGTATAGTGTAATTGGCATTGTTCCAATTCCAGTATGAGCACCAAATGCTGTACTAAAAGAACCTGTACCACTTGATATATAATCACAGGTTAAACATGTAGATACAAAACCCATTCCTAATCCGCCATAGGCTTCAGGAACTGCTACACCCAAGAAACCAAGCTCTCCGGCTTTACGCATACATTCTTCGGTAAGCGCATAATCTTTAGCTTCGAAGCGCGCTTTATGAGGAATGATCTCACGGTCGTTAAATTCCATAACCGCTTCCTTCATCATTTTTTGTTCTTCTGAAAAATCTTCAGGAGTAAATACGTCTTCGCATTTCGTTTCTTTTACTAAGAATTGCCCACCTCTTAAGATATCTTTTTCTGTTGTTTCCATTGCTATATTTTGTTTTGTTCTTTGTTAGTTTAAAAATTCGAATATTCCACAGGCACCTTGACCAGTTCCAACGCACATTGTAACGGCTCCATATTTACCTTTCATATCACGTTTCCGCATTTCGTCAAATAACTGTACAGACAATTTTGCTCCAGTACATCCTAAGGGATGACCTAAGGCAATGGCACCACCATTAACGTTAATAATGTCGGGGTTTAAATCGAGCTCTCTAATCACTGCTAGGGATTGCGATGCAAACGCTTCATTAAGCTCTATTAATTCTAAATCAGATTGTTTTAAGCCTGCTTGCTTTAATGCTTTTGGAATTGCTTTTACAGGACCAATTCCCATAATACGAGGTTCAACACCAGCCGCCGCATAGTTAACCAAACGTGCGATAGGCTCAATGTTTAATTCTTTAACCATATCCTCACTCATTACCATTACGAAAGCTGCACCATCACTCATTTGGGATGAATTTCCAGCGGTAACACTTCCGCCTTGAGCGAATACAGCGCGCAACTTAGCTAAGGCTTCTTTGTTTGTTCCTTTTCTTGGACCTTCATCTTTGGTTACTGTATAAGATCTGGTCGCTTTTTTACCATTATCATCGATATAAGTTTGGTCTACTGTGATAGGAACAATTTGATCCTGAAAACGATTTTCGGCTTGCGCTCTGAGTGCTTTCATATGGGAATTATAGGCAAACTCGTCTTGATCTTCTCTTGATACATTAAACTGGTTGGCAACAGCTTCGGCAGTATTTCCCATACCCCAATAATACTCTTCATGTCCAGCTTTTACTGTATCATAATTTAGTTCTGGTTTAAATCCGGTCATTGGCACAGAACTCATGCTTTCAGAACCACCTGCAATGATGCAATCTGCCATTCCTGCTTGAATTTTTGCGGTAGCAATACCGATGGTTTCAATTCCAGATGAACAAAAGCGATTTACGGTTACTCCAGGAACATCAACACTATTTAATCCTATCAAAGAAATAAATCGAGCCATGTTTAGGCCTTGAGATCCTTCAGGCATTGCATTTCCAACGATAACATCATCAATTCTTGAGACGTCAAGGTTTGGTAATTCTTTCATCATATGCTGAATGGTTTCAGCTCCTAATTCATCGGCTCTTTTAAATCTAAACACCCCTTTTGGTGCTTTGCCAACTGCAGTTCTATATGCTTTAACTATATATGCTTGTTTCATTGTTTTAGTTTCTTAAAGGTTTTCCAGTTTTTAACATGTGCTGAATACGTTCTAAAGTTTTGCGTTCAGTACATAACGATAAGAAGGCTTCACGTTCGAGGTCTAATAAGTATTGTTCACTTACTAAAGTGGGCTCTGATAAATCACCTCCAGCCATTACATAGGCCAATTTATTGGCAATTTTTTGGTCGTGCTCACTAATGTAATGACTCGCTTCCATAGCATCTGTACCTACCAAAAACATACCCAGTGCTTGTTTACCAAGTACTTTTATGTCTTTTCGTTTAACAGGTTGTGTATAGCCAGCATCCGCCAATAGTTTTGCATGTGCTTTTGCAGTAGCGATTTGCCTATCTTTATTGACAACAACGATATCCTTACCTTTTTGAAGAACACCTAAATCGAAGGCTTCATAGGCAGATGTAGCTACTTTTGCCATACCAATAGTTAAGAAATATTCCTGTAACACATTTAGTTCTACATCTCCTTTTCTAAATGTATCTTGAGCCCTTAAAGCCATTTCTTTAGAGCCTCCACCACCTGGAATCACACCAACGCCAAACTCAACCAACCCAATGTAAGTTTCAGCTGCTGCAACTACTTTATCTGCGTGCATAGATAATTCGCATCCGCCACCTAATGTCATACCATGAGGGGCAGAAATTGTTGGAATCGAAGAGTAACGCATACGCATCATTGTGTCTTGGAAATATTTTATGGCCATGTTCAGCTCATCATATTCTTGCTCGGCAGCCATCATAAAAATCATTCCAATATTGGCACCTACAGAGAAGTTAGCGCCTTGGTTTCCAACCACTAATCCTGAAAAATCTTTTTCGGCTAAGTCGATTGCTTTATTTAATCCAGCAAGAACATCGCCACCAATAGTGTTCATTTTAGATTGAAATTCTACATTAAGAATGCCATCTCCTAAATCTTCAACAACAACACCTGAATTTTTAAACACTTCGTTGGATTTTCTGATGTTATCTAGAATGATAAAACTGTCTTGACCAGGAATTTTTTCTTGAGACTTTTTAGGAATATCGTACGCATAGGTTGCGCCATCTTTTACAGTATAAAAAGAAGAACTTCCCGAAGCTATCATGTCATTAACCCACGTATTAGGTTCTAAGCCTTCTGCTTTCATCATTTCAATTCCGTTTTCTACACCAATGGCATCCCAAATTTGAAAAGGTCCGTGTTCCCAACCAAACCCAGCTTTCATGGCATCATCAATCTTGTATAGGTCGTCTGTGATTTCAGGGATACGATTAGATACATAAGCAAATAAGGCTGCAAAACTCTTACGGTAAAATGCACCAGCTTTATCTTTTCCGTTTACTAAAACTTTAAAACGATCCACAACTTTATCAATGGTTTTGGTAAGCTCTAAAGTTGCAAATTTGGCACGTTGTTTTTGTCTATAATCAAGAGTGTTAAGATCTAAGGAAAGAATTTCTTTTTTGCCTTCGTTCGAAACTGTTTTTTTATAAAACCCTTGTCCAGTTTTACTTCCTAGCCATTTGTTTTCCATCATTGTATTGATGAAATCTGGTAATTGAAATAGCGCATGACGCTCATCGTTTGGACAATTTTCTCTAATACCGTTAGCAACATGAACTAAGGTATCTAACCCAACGACATCAACAGTTCTAAAAGTTGCCGACTTTGGACGTCCTATAACAGGTCCAGATAACTTATCTACTTCTTCAATAGTTAAATCTAAATCCTTAACAGCATGAAACAAGCTCATAATACTAAAAATACCTATTCTATTTCCTATAAAGGCAGGTGTGTCTTTAGCAATTACAGAAGTTTTTCCAAGAAATTGTTCGCCATAACCATTTAAAAAGTCTAAAACAGAAGAGTCTGTTTTTGGGCCTGGTATGATTTCAAATAATTTCAGGTATCTAGCAGGATTAAAAAAATGCGTACCACAGAAATGTTTCTGGAAGTCGTCACTTCTTCCTTCACTCATAAATTTTATAGGAATACCAGATGTGTTTGATGTTATCAAAGTACCAGGAGTTCTATGCTGTTCTAGCTTTTCAAAGACTTGTTGTTTAATGTCTAGGCGTTCAACAACAACTTCCATAATCCAATCTACATCTTTTACTTTTGAAATATCATCTTCAAGGTTTCCTGTCGTGATTCGATTTTTAAAAGAAGGATGATAGAGTGGGGCAGGTTTCGATTTTATAGAGGCTGTTAATGCATCATTAACTAGTCTATTTCTAACAGCTTTGTCTTCTAAGGTTAAACCTTTGGCCTTTTCCTTATCATTTAATTCTCTCGGAATGATGTCTAATAATAAAACATCAACACCAATATTAGCAAAGTGACAAGCGATACCGCTTCCCATAATACCTGATCCAATAATGGCAATCTTTTTAATTCTACGTTTACTCATCTTATTTTAAAATGTGTTCTTTTTGGTTGTATATCTGTTTATTTGAAATCATATTATTAATGACTTCAGCTACTTTGTAGAAATTTGCTAACTCTTCTTCAGAAACGTTATCTCTTATCGTTTCGTTGAAGGTGAGTACTTTTTCTCTAGAATACGCTCTTTTTTCTCGTCCAAATTCGGTTAAGTGAATAAGCACACCTCTACCATCTTCAGGATTTGGTTTTCTAGTAATTAATCCCTTTTCTTCCATGGTTTTGAGCGTACGTGATAAACTTGTTGCCTCCATTCCCATTTTTGGGCCAAGAGATGTAGAAGGTGTTCCGTTTTCAGGATCTATACTTAGGAGGGCAAAGCCTGTAGCCATTGTTGTACCAAATTGAGATGCTTCTTCGTTATACATCTTATTGACAGCTAACCAAGTGGTTCTAAGTACATAGTCAATAGTTTTATCCTTCATAATTTGAATTTTGGAATCCAAATATACTAAAAAATACTATGCATGCATAATAAATTATTTAAATTTTATGATTTTAAAATTAAAAAAGCGTCTCATAAGAAACGCTTTAAAAAATATGTGTGTATTTGTAGGGCTAACTTGTTTTTCCGTTGATTAAACCAACGACAGCACCAACTACTGCAGCCATAATTATAGAGATTAACAACTCTAAACCATATCTTTGATAGTCTATTTCAATTTGGTTCGCCATATTGAAGAGTACAGTAATTAGCCCCATAAAAAGGCCAATAATGGCACCAGCTTTGGCACCTGTCATCAATGTTGTAATTTGAGCCCATTTGTTAAAAATGTAGGAGATAAAAAATCCAAACACTAAACAGCCTAGCGTAATAAAGAGCATGGCATTGGTGCCTTCTTGAGGTTGTGGGAATGTGTCGGCAAAAATAATCCCGTAAAATAACCAGCCGAGTAACCAGTCAACCACACCTCCTATGAGACCTGCGAGTACAAAACTTTTTGTTTTCATAAAAAAATAATATTAGTTAGCGCGTCAAAGATATTATAATTTCATTAAACGGATGTTAAAATTACGAATATCGTAAGTTTTATGTTAAAAGATAAAGTATAATACTCTTATTGTTGCGATTTAATAAAGTGAGCTTAAATATTAATATCAAGTATTTCTTTACGTGATTTGACGCCTAGTTTTGAATAAATTTTACTTGCATGTGATTTGACAGTGCTTAATCCAATGCTTAATTCATCTGAAATTTCTTTATTAGACTTTCCATCTTTTAGAAGAGTAAATATTTTACGTTCCTGAACACTTAGAGATTTTAATTGGTTGTTGTTTTTTTTACGGTTTTTATTAAAAAAATAATTGATAATAAAGCCTAGCATAAAGAAGAGAATACCAATCCCTATAAACCAAAATGTTGCTGTGTTTTCTTCTTTCGGAAATTTAACTCTTAATTCTTTAAAATAGGTAGAATTATCGTTCTCCCATTTCCTTAAATAGTTCTTATAAAATGATTGATTTTCTAGAAAAGTAGATTCGAATTTACTGTGATTAAGAGCGTAAAGGGATACGATTGGATGTGAAGATGTATCGGCAATATGTCTTAATTGCTGGTTTAAAGTTTTGTTTACAAATTCCTTTTTTATAGATCCGTATTTGCTATTGTCATGATCTCCTTGATAAATAAGATGTGTTATTATTTTAAGGTCTTTATTCGGGCTATATCCTGTAATGCTATATGGGCTAAATAGACTATCGTTGGCCGTATTGCTTATGCTGATATTCGAATGTTGATTGGCTATAAAAAAAATATGATTCTCTTCTTTGCCACCAATAATTAATGAGGCCGCTGGCGCTTCCTTTTTTGATAAATGAATGCGGTAAAGATTATCTGCACTAGGCAGGGCTTTTGATGAAAAATGAAAATACCCGTTGCTGTCGATTTTTGTTTCTGCAATAATCATTTCGTTAGACATGGTATACATGTCTTTAAATGTGGGTATATGTGATAGGTAAACCACAGGTTCCCAAATGGAATCTAACTGTAGTTTACCTTTTATGGACTGTACGTTTTTTGATGTAGATTGTGAATAGCAATTGAAACTGGCTAATGCAAAAATCAACTGCAAAACAACAAGTCTTTTGAAATATTTAAGTCTATTGTCTTTTTGCATTTGGTTAGATTAGATTAGTGTTACATCATAGATGTACAGATGGACACATCTCCGGCGACATTATTAGGAATGAGTTTAATTACCCAATTTCCTTGTATCGGATCGTCAATATGTTTTTGCATTTGACCACAAACCAATTCTTTTTTCTTATTGCTAGATTTAACCTGACTTTCAATAGAAAAATTACCTTTTTTGTTGCCTTTTGGGTCGTAAACTTCAACGGTTAAGTACCCAGATTTTATGGTACTATTAATACTGACATATAACTTTTTTGCTGAGTCGGCTACTTCTACCTTTATTTCTTCGGTATCAGAACTGCCATCAAATTGTATGCTTCTGTTAAGAGTAATGGCGTCGCAATGTTTTTGATTATTTTGCTGAGCCTGGATAGATAATGATAATAACAAGAATAAACATGTTACTAGTTTAATTGATTTTTTCATGATTGATAAAATTTTAAGATTATGTATCAAAGTTATTTATATCAACATCGAATCAAACATTTTTTAGGTTTGAAAAAAGAACGAAAAAAGGTCTAATAAAGTATTAGAAGCCTTTATATGTCATAAAAACCATCTACTTATCGATAAATCTTATCATAAAGGTCTTGATAAATGCCTTTAATAATATCGCGTTTCATCTTCATTGTGGGTGTTAATTGACCACCATCTATTGACCATACATCAGGAGTGAGTTCAAATCGTTTAATCTGTTCCCACTTTCCGAAGTTCTTGTTGTATTTGTCGATTTCTTTTTGAATTCGTTTAATAACAATTTCTGAAGATGCAATGTCTTCATTTGAAGTTCCTATATTCAGTTCTTTATGATCTATCCAATCTCTTATAAAGTCAAAATTAGGTTGTATTATTGCTGCTGGCATTTTTTCGCTTTCACCAACCACCATAATTTGTTCAATAAAAAGTGATTGTTTCATGTCGTTTTCGAGAAGGGGAGGAATAACATACTTTCCACCTGAGGTCTTAAACATTTCTTTTTTACGTCCTGTGATTTTTAAAAAGCCTTCAGAATCAATTTCACCTTTGTCTCCCGTATGAAAATAATCATCGGTCATTACACTTGCCGTTTTTTCAGGATCCTTAAAGTAACCTTTCATTACATTTGGTCCTTTTATAAGGATTTCTCCATCGTCGGCAATTTTAACCTCTACATTTCTTATGGGTTGACCAACCGTTCCTATTTTAAATAAGTTGTTAGCATACATTTCTACGGAAACTACAGGAGATGTTTCAGTTAATCCATAACCTTGCATAACTTTCATTCCGGCAGCGGAAAATATTCGTGACAATCTCGGTTGAAGAGGAGCGCTCCCCGACACCATAGTTGTAAGCTCACCACCCAAGGCTTCTCGCCATTTACTAAAGATTAAAGCACTAGCAATTTTAAGTTTAAATTCATACCAAGCCCCATTTGCTCTATAAGGTTGCCATTGTTCTCCTAATTTTACGGCCCAAAAGAAAAGTGCTTTTTTAATACCAGAGAGGTCTTCTCCTTTCAGCATGATCTTGTCGAATACTTTTTCAAGTAATCTCGGAACCACACTCATTAAATTAGGTTTTATTTCTTTTGCATTATCCCCAATTTTGTCAATACCTTCTGCAAAATATATGGTGGTTCCAGCAAATTGATAGATGTAAATTAATACGCGTTCAAAAATATGGCAAATAGGAAGGAAGCTCAGTACCCTAGTTTCATTGCCGTCCATTAAAGGTAATCTTTCAGAGGCATCTAAGGCATTACTTGTAATATTATGATGTGTGAGCATTACACCTTTTGGTCTTCCGGTTGTTCCTGAGGTGTATATAATTGTTGCCAAATCTTGAGGGTCAACATTATCTTTTCTAGCTTCTACTTCTGGTTGAGTGCTTGTGTCTTTACCTAGCTCAAAGAGTTCAGAGTAATGTTTGCAACCTTCAATATGATTAAAGGAATACACTTCTTTTACCTTAGTATTTCCTTGGACTTTTCTTACTTTTTCTAAAACTTCAATGTCAGAAACGAAACAATATATAGCTTCACTATGGTTAAGAACATATTCATAATCTTCGGCACAAATTGTTGGATAAATGGGAATGTTCTGAGCGCCTGTTTGCAGAATACCTATATCCATAATATTCCACTCAGTTCTATTAGTGGATGAGATGACCGCAATTTTGTCGTTTTTTTGAACTCCTAGTTTTAACAAAGCACGACTCACGGCATTAGCTTTATCTAAGTAATCTTTGGTTGAGGTTTTTACCCATTCGCCATCATATTTTGTTACTAAAGCTGCATCTAAATTATGAACCTCTAATTGATAATATGGAAAATCAAAAAGTCTTGTTATTTCTGTCATTGCGTCTGATAGGATTGTAGTATTGCAAAATATGAAATTAAAAGTGAATTTCAAATGTGTATTTAAAAAAAGGAGTTGCAATGACACAACTCCTTAATTCTTTGAATTTTAACTAAAATGAAATGGTCAAGTCTTTTACTACAAATAACTAAAAATTAATAAACCCTATATATTAATTTTATAAAATGACAATCATTTCAGATTGTAAATGTAAAACATAAAAACAGTATAACGGTGTAAAAAATCGTAACTATTGGTTTCTGAAAACGGCCTTTAATAAAGGGTAGTCTTTCTTGAAATACGATTTAGGAGTTTCGTTCATGAAGAGCCTAAAATCCTTAGAAAAATGGGATCTGTCGTAATAGCCAAACATGAACATAAGGTCTTTAATTGTGGTTTCTTGACTCTCATATTTTCTCATTAGTTGTAAAAATCTGAAGAGCCTAATGTATTTTCCAGGTGTAAGACCAACAATTTTTTTAAATTGTGTTTCTAATGTTTTTTGAGAGATATTAATTTGTTCAAGAATATCGCTAATGGTTATGAGACCATTGCTATCTTTTATTAAATTTATGGCGATATCAATATGTTTTGTGTTATTGTTTATTGTGAGGTTTAGGTTAGAGAAAAAGTGATCAAATTGCTTTGCTTGATGCTCTCCGCTTCGAAAGTCTTCAAATACAGATTTGATTTTTGCGAATAATTTTGGGTGAAATGATGATAACAGCACGTGTTTGTCTTGAAGCGCAGAAATATCTGTATTTAATATTTTGAACAAGGCGGTTGGATGAAAACTAATACCAAATGACATGGCTTCTGAAGTAGAATAGAATTGATATGACCTAAAAAATTGCCCGCTAACAATGGTATTTGTAATAGGCATTTCTTTATGTTCTACGATAGCTTTTTGATCTCCATAAAAAATATGAGTTAAATGGGTAAGGCCTATTGGTAACACTGTCGATTGAAAAGGAACCTCATCCTCAGTAAAAGTTAATTGATAGTATTCCTCAATGAGATGAGGTACTTTATTATCATAATAATTGAGCGTCATTGATTAGGATTAATTGTAGGTAAATTAATACAAAAAAATGGTATGTCAAATTTTAAAAGGACTAATTATTTTTACATTTTAGTTGCTCGGGCTATAGACCAAATCTATGTGAGTAGTTGCATTAGTTTAATAAAGTCTTCTTTTCGTGATCTTGAAATGCTTACGGTATCATTGTTTTTCATAATTATATATCCGCCATCGGCTTTGACATATTTTTTTACTTCTTTCAAATTAATTAAATAGCTGTTATGGACACGCATAAAATCTTGTTCTAATAACAAGTTTTCATATTCTTTAAGGTGTTTACTTACTAGTAATTTTTCAGAATTATTTAGAATAAATGCGGTATAGGAGCCTTCGGCTTTACAATAAAGAATGTCGTTCACTTCAATAAATTCAATGCCATCAGAAGTTGCTAAACATATCTTATTTAATTGAGGTTTTCGTTGTTTTAAATTTAACATTAACGTCTCTAGTTGTTTTTTATAGATGTCTTGATTTTTTTTGGTCTGTGCTTTACTAACTGCATTTTGAAGCTCTTCTAGGTCTATAGGTTTTAATAAATAATCCAATGAACTGAATTTTACAGCTTTAATAGCGTATTGTTCAAAGGCAGTTGTGAAAATCACCTCAAAATTAAGATGTGGAACTTGTTGTAAAACATCAAAACCTGTTCCTGTTTGCAGTTCTATATCTAAGAAAATAACGTCGGGTTTTGTGGTTTTGATTGTTTCAACGGCGTCATCTACGCTTCCAGCCATACCAACAACCTTGATGTCTATGCAAAACTCTTCTAATAGATTTTTTAAAGTTTCTCTACTATGTTTTTCGTCTTCAACTATAACGGCTTTTAAACTCATAACTTCTATTTTAAAGGGATTTTTACAATAATGGTGGTTCCTAAGGATGCACCATTTTTATCTTTTTTATCTATTATATCGAGTGTGTTGATGTCGGTTTTTAAGGCATCCAAACGTTGTTTTGTAACTTCCAATCCTCTCGATTTTTTATCTCTTTTGTGGATGTGTTGTTTGTTATTTGAGGCTGTTCTGCCAACACCGCTGTCGTCGACTTCGCAAATAAGAAGATTATCTTGCGCTCTAAACGTTATGTCTATATTTTTTGGACCTTGATGTTTTGGTAGGAGTCCATGAATTATAGCATTTTCCACAAATGGTTGTAATATCATAAAAGGAATTTCAATGGCATTCGCATCAATGGTATCGTCGCAAGAAATAGTATATGTAAATGCATTGTCAAATCTTAGAGACTCTAATTCTAAATAATCTTGAAGCATTTTAATTTCGTCACTTAGAAGTGCGTTAGTTTCAATTGAGCTTTCTAAAATGTTGCGGGTGAGACGACTAAATTTTGAAAGGTATTTTAATGTCGAAACTTTATCATTTTTAATGACTAAATGTTGGATAGAGCTTAAAGAGTTAAATATGAAATGTGGATTTATTTGAGCTCTTAGGGCTTTAGTTTTATTAAGAAAAGCCTCTTCTTGAAACTGTAAACGCTCTTTGTTTTCTTGTTGAAGTTTATAAGTGAGACCAGCAGCAAAAATTAAAATCTCTAGGCTTGCCCCAGTTATCATATAGATGCGCTCTTGCAAAAACAACATGCCTAATGCACCTATCATATATAAAAAAGAACCAATTACAATAAAATATGCAAGTTTGCTTTTTGCTTTAATAAGTAAATATATCATTCCACCCAGACCAAATAAAGACATTATAAGTCGTTCAATATCTAGTAAATATATATGCATGCTAAAACTTTTAGTAGCAAAACATAAGGCGTCTAGAATGATAATACCTACGAGCATTGTAGCAATTATTTTGAGTGCAACATGCAACTTTGGATATTCTACTTTTGTGTTTAAATAGTAGATGATATACAAAATGTAACATAAGTTTATAATAACTTGAGAGATTTGAAAAAAGGCATAGCTAAAGAGATTCATGCCTCCAAAAAAAGTGTCATACAATCTAAAAATATCTGGAGTTAGATATAAAAAGAGAAATAATATGTATAGGGCGTAAAACAAAAATTCGGTGCGCTTAGAATAGAAATAGTACATGATGGTTAGTAGAAACATCACTAGACAAATACCAGTAAACAAGTAAATTGGAATTAATCGATTTAAATCGCGATGAGAATAAAAATTTTGAATGAGATCTATTTTCAGTTTATTATAATAATAAAACCTCCAATTTGAAACATTGTCAAAAAATGCAACCCTACGTATCTTTAAATAAATATACTTGTCATTAAAAATGTACGATTCATTAAAAGGAATACCTTGAGAATATAATATAGAGTTACGTTCGGGCTGGTTTTCAAATCGGCCTATTTTTTTTTCTTTAACACTATTATTTTCAGAATAGAATATTGATGTGTAACCATATTGCCTGAAACGCAAATACCATGTGCTGTCTGTGGAAATGGTATTTAGCTCTTTTGTGAGATCTATTTGAATCCAATAAATACTTGAAGGCTTCGTTTTTTCTGTTATCGTGCTTGGTGATTTAAAAGCACTTACATCAACAAGAAGTTGTTCTAGTGTGACATTTTCGTCACTAGTTTTTAATACTTTATAAGGAAGAATTTGACCAACTTTTGATAATATTTTATCATGTTGTCCAAATGCGATAAAGCACTGTAATAGAGCAACGAACCCGAGCGTTTTTTTGAAATTTTTAGCCATATAGTCAAGATAAATTTGGAAGAATTAAAGTAATGTCTCCCCCTTGTTGTGTATCGTTGTTTACAAAAGTTATATGTTTCTCAATATTGTAATCTTTAACTTTATTAAGCAATCTAATTTGATCTTGCCATGAGATAATATTGTCTCTATATTCTGGTTTATAATTACTATCTTTTTTTAAGGTATCATGCCTGTACTTTATGTTCAAAGTTACGTTTGTATCTGTAACTTCAAAATGCACGAAAAGCACTTGGTTTTTATGCTGATTATAAACGGCATGTTCAATAATGTTTTCGAATAAAGTTTGAATGATAAAAGACGGAATTACCGCATAATAGGGGCGCTTTATTTCTTCAATTTTGAATTCAAATTGTTGATCATAGCGCAATTTTTGAAGCTTTAGATACCAATTTAACATGCTCATTTCGTCCTTAAAACTTACAGTGTCATTTTCAAAATTCTTAAGGTAAAACCTTATAAGTTTACTAAAGATTGACAAGTATTCTAGGGCTAATTTTTTATTTCCAGAGCTTACAAAATACTGTATAGCGTTTAATGCATTAAACACAAAATGAGGATTCATTTGAGCACTTAAGGCCTTTAGTTTTAGATCTACTAGTTGTGTCTGAATTTCAATTGAGCGCTCCTGCTGTTGGATGTATTTTTTTTGAGCTCTTACCCCTTTTATTTTAATGGCACAAATAGATGAAATGGTAAGTAACATGTGCAAATGGTGCTCTGAGAAAAAATGTTTGTCGGGATGTTCACAATCTATGATACCAATTACTTTTCCATCAATTATTATTGGAACACAAACTTCTGAAAGTCTAAATTCATCGTCCATTTTATAGCGTTCATCCTTTGAGGTATCATGTAATAGTTCTGCAATTCCAGTCTGGGCCACATAACCAACAATTCCTGTGCCAACTGGGCGTTCTACAGGTTCGTAAATTTCAAAATCTTTAGGGTTTTTAGGACCATAGGCGGCCTTCTGGACCATAACATTTCTTATATCATCAAGGAGGTAAACCACACAGTCTACAAATCCTAATTTGGAAATACAATTTTTTGCTAAGTCCCAAAGAATCTCTTCTTCATCATCAATACCTAAGAGTGATTCTGAAAAATACATTAAAACATCAGAGAACTTTGTATCTGTTGTTTCTGGGTATCGTTCAGAATTTTTTGTAATCTTAACCATGATGTCTTAACGGCTTAAAAGAAGTTGAATTTAGGTATTATTTTTTAAGAATTATAATTCGGTTTTTGAATAGCTAAAAATGATCACTGCAATAGTTTGTATTGCAGTGGTCAAAGCGTTAATGTTTTTATTGCGTGATATACATGTCCATGGTCATGTAGACTTCGCTGTTATTTATAACTTCGTAGTATGTTACTTTAAAAAGAGCGATTCTGTTATCGTCGGTCTTCATAGCATATAACTTGTCTTGACCAATGTTTTTCATTTTCTCTTGATGCTCATTAAAAGAAGCATTATTGTAAAGCGACTCGATTTCAAAAGTGTCATAGATATTTAATGTGTTGAAATTTGTAGTCTCATCGTTGATTTCCTTAAATTTTGTATTAGACTTATTTTGTATGTCATCAACAATGTCTGTATTACCAACGGCACTCGCTGATGATATGTAAATGCCATCAACTTCATTTACACTAATTACAGCAGCAATTTTATCGTTTATTTGTTCGTTAATGACTCTATTTAAGTTAACACCACCAACTTCTAGACCATCTACTTGCATAAATTGAGCGATACTCATATTATCTGGTTGAGCTGGTAAGCGCGTTTCCATAAAGATAGTCTCTACATATTGCATAGCGTCTTTTACTTCGGCTTCTGCAAAATCTAATGTTTCTACATTATTGTTTGAATCGATAACTTCTGCAATAAAATAAAGGTCTTTGTCAATATCAATTTCTGTGAAAATATAGCTTAAGTTGTGTGTATAAGTGTTACTGCCATCTACATAATTTGGACTGTTTATGTCAAAGCTAATGTAAGAAGACTGGACACCATCAACCACCTTATAGATATTCAATGCTACAAAACCTTCAGGAGCAGTGGCTTTTACTGTATGTTGTAAACTTCCGAACCCTGGAGCTCCAACCACACCTTTAAATAAATCTTCACTACCACTTACTAAAGTTAATGATGGTAAAATATCTGGATTAACAACAGCCTCTTCTTCTGGCGTAATTGGAGAATCGTCTTTACTGCAACTTGTTAGCGTACTAAATGCAAGTAGCATGTAAATGATTACCGTTGTAGACAATGAATAAAACTTAACTTTTTTTATAGCTGTATTTGCGATACTTCTATTTGTTTTAACTAATGATTTCATAATAAAATGTTTTTAAATGTTTTTTGATGAAGCAAACTTACGGTGATGTCAGGTTTGATTTTTACGTGAATTGATAAATGGTGTTTTAGACTTGATATTTGGTAATTCTGCTTTTTTAGGCACTTTAATACGTTCTTTTTTTTAAGAGTATAGCAATCCATCAATTGAAAAACGCCGTTTATCAATTTCGAAAAGAAATGGGTGATGTTTACCTATAGATTTGTTCCAGAAATTAAAAAACAACAACATTATGCGAACACAATTACTTATGTTTTTTTTATTGCTCATATCGTTAACAACTTCTGCTCAAAGTATTTCTAAGCAAGTTATTGGAAGCACTGGAAGTCTCATAGTAAATGAAACTTATTCAATCAACTTCACAACAGGAGAGTCCGTTGTAGGATTGGTGCAAAATAATGCGACAATCCATCAAGGATTTTGGGCATTTTTAATTAACGACGAAACTTTAAGTGTAGCAACCGCTTCAGCACTAATTAACGAGATAACATATTATCCAAATCCAGTGATAGATCAATTGACTATCAATTTTACTAATGACATATCAGGCCAGTACTATATTGCTTTCTACGATATTTTAGGTAAGAAAATATTAAGTAGAAATTTAGATACAAATGTTAGGCAACATATAATAAATATGAGTTCACTTTCTAAGGGAGTATATCTCATGCGTATTTCATCAATAACGAACAGCTTCAATAAAACAACAAAAATCATAAAAAACTAAAATCATGAACTTTTTAAAGAAAAATAGCAAACGTCATGGTATCTATAATAATACTGTGAATAGAGAACAATTATTTAACATCAAACTTGTAGTATCTCTTCTAGTTTTACTTGTAAGTACAATTGGCTTTGCTCAGCAAGGAGTCAATTATCAAGGTGTTGCCCGTGATGCCGAAGGTCAACTTTTATCTAATACGGAGATTGATTTGAAATTTAATATAAAAATTAATGCGCCTGACGGCGACGCTGTATATAGTGAAACGTTTACTGTTATGACCGATATTAATGGTGTGTTTTCAACTGTTATTGGTGAAGGAACGCCGGTGCTTAATTTAATTGAAAATGTAAATTGGGCTGAAGACAGACATTTCCTGAATGTTTGGCTCAATAATGAAGAAATTGGCACTACCGAGTTTATGGCAACACCATATGCTAATGCCATGGGAAAATGGCAGGCTCATGTAAATGGAGTAACGCCTAAAGGAACTGGAGGTTCAATATACATTGGAGATGATGCTGGAGAAGAAGATGAACTCGTAGATAATCACAATATTGGATTAGGTGAAAATGCATTAAATGAAAATACTGAAGGTAAGAATAATGTTGCTTTAGGATTTGAGGCATTAAAAATAAATAGAGGCGGAAATCATAATGTTGCCATAGGAAAACAATCCCTTGACAATAATATTACTGGTAATAGCAATATTGCATTAGGAGGGCAATCAATGGGAGCTAATACCGTTGGAAGCCATAACATTGCATTTGGATGGCAATCATTACTAGTTAACACTGAAGGGAATAATAATATCGCTTTTGGCGAGCATGCAATGGTATCTAATACTATTGGTAATAATAATTTTGCAGGAGGATATAGGTCATTATTTAGTAATACTGAAGGTGTTGATAATATAGCATTAGGTTATCGCGCCTTAAGAGATAATACCTTAGGAAGTGATAATATTGCTTTTGGACATGAAACTTTGTTTAGTAATACAGACGGCGTAAGAAATATTGCTTTTGGTCCAGGTGCTTTATATTCTAATCAAACTGGAGGAAACAACTTTGCGTCTGGATATAATACGTTACACGAAAATACTTCCGGAGGTGGAAACATTGGGATTGGACTATTTGCCATGCACGAAAATATTAGTGGGAACCATAACGTTGCTTTAGGAGGATTTTCATTACGAGATCATATTTCAGGAGATAATAATGTGAGTGTTGGATATAGAACGATGTGGAATAATGAAACAGGTGAGGGCAATATTGCTCTTGGAGAGGAAGCACTTATTTTGAATACGATTGGGGATTTTAATACTGTTATTGGAACTGAAGCAGGGCACGATGCCTTGGGAGATAGAAATGTTTTTATAGGCTATCGCGCTGGTTATCATGAAGAAGGTAGTAATAAGTTATATATTGATAACTCTTCTGTGACCACACCTTTAATTTATGGCGATTTTGAAACAAATCAAATTGGTCTATTTTCAAAAGTTGGAATAAATATGCATCATTCTAATGTACCACTAAACATTGTTGGTGGATTCGATGTGACATTAGACAACCCATCTGGTCAATTGGTTTTAGGCTTGGAAACAGGTTCAAATTTAGCTTTGGATAATAATGAAATTCAAGCAAGAAATAATGAGACAGCGTCCGATTTGTACTTACAAAATGAAGGTGGTAATGTTAGAGTAGGAGGGGCCATTGTACATGCTTCCGATAGACGTTTGAAAAGGGATATAGATAATATTTCCTATGGATTAAATGATATTTTAAAATTACGTCCAACTGAGTATTTCTGGAAAGGTAAAAATCAAGAATACAAGTCTTTAGGGTTAATCGCTCAAGAAGTAGAAAGTGTTATTGAAAATGTAGTGACGTATGATAAAGAAGAAGACAAATATGGAGTTAGTTATACAGAATTAATTCCAGTACTAATTAAAGCCTTGCAAGAGCAACAAGATATTATTAATAAACAGAACAAAACTATTGAAAGTTTTGAAAATAGATTATCAGCTTTAGAAAGGGACTTGAGCAATAAATAATAGTTTTTGTTTATTTTTAATGGAGGCTGTTAATGTTATTTCAACCTCCTTTCTTTTCTTATTATATTTAAAGCTATGAGTAATAATAGATTTCATGTTAGAGAGATGACTATTGATGACCTCGAACATTTTATTAATTATTGGTTGGAAGCTACGCCCGAGTTTTTAAGCAAAATGGGAGTAGATGTCGATAAAAGACCGCAAAGAGATGCACTCTTTAAATTGGTTGTAGATCAATTTAAAGTGCCATTAGAACTCAGGAAAAACTACTTTCTTTTTTGGCTCTTAGATGACAAACCAGTAGGTTATTCTAATATTAATCAAATTGAGTTTAGTAAACAGGCATTTATGCATTTACATTTATGGCAACCAGAAAATAGACAAAGAGGATTAGGAATGACATTCATTAAAAAATCGCTGCCTTTTTATTTTGAAAACTTTAAATTAAAATCACTCCTTTGCGAACCATATGCTCTAAACCCAGCACCAAATAGAGTCGTTGAAAAAATTGGCTTTCAATTTGTAAAAACCTATAGAACCATTCCAGGCGCATCAAATTTTGAACAATTTGTGAGTCAATGGAAGTTGTCTAGGGCAGCTTTTGAGAAAATTATAGAGTCCTAATGAGGTAGTAGATTTGCGTAATGTTATCTATCAAATGAAAACAACCATCTATCAATTAAAGGCGTAGTGTAGTTTACAAATGTTATAAGTTTGAAGAGCTATTAATAAAGACCGTTAAATCGGTAGTATTAAGTTTGTCACTTAATTAGGGGGCTTTTTAAGTACATAAAAGTAAAGGCGTTATTTGTAATGAATAACGCCTTTATAATTTTATTTGGTTTCAATCCATTGCCTAGCATTCACGAAGGCTTCGATCCATGGAGAAACTTGATCTTTTCTGCCTTCAGGGTAGTTGGCCCAATTCCACTGAAATGTTGAACGTTCAATATGCGGCATCATAACAAGGTGGCGTCCCGATGAATCACATAACATCGCTGTATTGAAATCGGATCCATTAGGATTAGACGGATAAGCATCATAAGCATATTTGGCTACAATGTTATAATCGCTTTCCTTCTTTGGAAGGTTAAATTTCCCTTCACCATGACTTATCCAAACGCCTAAAGTCGTGTCTTTTAGAGTTGATAACATCACCGAGTTATTGTCTTGAACCGTTACCGATGTAAACGCGCTTTCATGCTTTTGAGAATCATTATGTAGCATCTTACCATGTTGGTCATGCTCAGGATTAATTAATTCTAACTCCATGAACAATTGGCAACCATTACAAATCCCTACCGATAGTGTGTCTTCTCTTTCAAAGAAGTTTTTAATGGCTCTATTAGCATTTGCATTGTATTTAATTGCACCTGCCCATCCTTTAGCAGATCCTAATACATCACTATTAGAAAAACCACCAACGGCACCAAGAAATTGAATGTCTTCTAAGGTTTCACGACCAGAAATGAGGTCGGTCATATGAACATCTTTAACGTCAAAACCTGCTAAATACATGGCATTGGCCATTTCACGTTCAGAATTACTTCCTTTTTCACGCAAGATAGCGGCCTTTGGTCTTGGTTGTGTTGCGTCAATTGCAGGTAATTGCCCTGTAAATGTCTTCGGAAATTTATAAGCTAAAGGTTGTTTGTGATAATTTTTAAAACGTGCTTCAGCCAAATTATTTGCTGTTTGTTTTTGATCAAGAAGGAATGAGGTTTTATACCACATATCTCTAAGTCTAGACACTGTCATGGTATAAACTTCATTGTTGTTTATAATCCCTAAAGTATCTGTATTAGTTACCTTTCCAATATTGAAAAATTCAATGTTCGCATCAGACAGTATTGTTTCTATGGCCTCGTTTTTAGATTGAAATACAATTCCAGAGTTTTCAGCAAACAATAATTTAAGAGAGTCTTTTTCATTTAAAGCTGTTAAATCTAATTCTGCTCCTAAATTTGTATCGGCAAAACACAATTCTAATAAGGTTGTAATTAAACCACCAGAAGCAACATCATGTCCCGCTACAATATGATCATCGTTAATGAGTTGCTGCATCGTATTAAATACATTTTTTACGTAAGAAGCACTTTCTACATTAGGAACTTCGTTTCCAATTTTATTTAAAACCTGCGCAAAAGAACTTCCGCCTAGTTTAAAGTTATCTTGAGATAAGTTTATATAGTAGATGTCTCCAGCATTATGCTTTAGTACAGGTTCGACAACATTTTTAATAGCATTGCAATTTGCAGCAGCCGAAATGATAACTGTTCCTGGAGAAATAACGTCTTCGTTTGGATACTTTTGTTTCATCGACAATGAATCCTTTCCTGTAGGAACATTAATTCCTAGGTCTATTGAGAATTCTGAGATGGCTTTTACCGCCTCATAAAGTCGGGCGTCTTCACCTTCATTTTTACAAGGCCACATCCAGTTCGCAGATAAGGAAACACTTTTTAATCCATCTTTTAAAGGTGCCCAAATAATATTGGTCAGAGCTTCGGTAATACTATTTCTACTTCCAGCCTCTGGATCTATTAAGCCAGAAATTGGTGAGTGGCCAATTGATGTGGCGATTCCTTCTTTTCCATTGTAATCTAAAGCCATTACGCCAACATTGTTTAATGGCAATTGTAAAGGACCAACACATTGCTGTTTTGCAACTTTTCCGCCTACACAACGATCTACTTTATTTGTTAACCAATCTTTACAAGCCACAGCTTCTAGTTGTAAAACTTGATCTAGATAATTATAAAATTCATTTGGATTATACACAACATTGCTATATGTTCTATTTAAAGAGGTGTCCGTCATAATTGTTTTTGGCGAACTACCAAACATATCTTCAAGTGCCAAATCCATTGGAGTATTGCCCTTGGTTTCAGATCTAAAGCAAAAATGTTTGTCGTCGGTAACATGCCCAACAGTATATAATGGTGAGCGCTCACGTTCAGCAATTTTACTAATATGATCAAGGTGTTTTTCAGCGATTAATAATCCCATTCGTTCTTGAGATTCATTACCAATAATTTCCTTGTCAGATAGCGTTGGATCTCCAACAGGCAATTTATCAAGGTCAATGCATCCTCCAGTATCTTCAATAAGCTCACTTAAACAATTAAGGTGACCACCTGCACCATGATCATGAATAGAAATGATATGATTATCATCACTTTCTACCATGCCTCGAACCACATTGGCCGCACGTTTTTGCATTTCAGGATTTGACCTTTGTACCGCATTAAGCTCAATTCCTGTTGAAAACTCACCAGTGTCTGCACTCGAAACGGCAGCACCTCCCATTCCTATACGATAGTTTTCTCCACCTAACACAACAATCTTATCACCAAATTCGGGTACAGCTTTTATGGCTTGATCTAATTTTCCATATCCAATACCTCCAGCTTGCATAATCACTTTGTCAAAGCCCAGTTTTCGAGCGTCTTCCTCATGTTCAAACGTTAATACAGAACCACATATAAGCGGTTGACCAAATTTATTTCCAAAATCTGAAGCCCCATTACTCGCTTTGATTAAGATATCCATTGGTGTTTGATACAACCAAGGTCGAGCGTCTAATTTTTGCTCCCAAGGTCTGTTCGCTTCTAAACGAGAATAAGAGGTCATATATACAGCAGTTCCTGCTAACGGCAAGGACCCTTTTCCGCCTGCAAGACGGTCACGAATTTCACCTCCAGAACCAGTTGCTGCTCCGTTAAAAGGTTCAACTGTTGTTGGGAAATTATGCGTCTCTGCTTTGAGAGAGATTACAGAATCAAACTCTTTTTTGTCATAAAAATCAGGAACATCGGCACGTTTGGGTGCAAATTGTTCAACCCTTGGGCCTTTTATAAAAGCGACATTATCTTTATATGCTGAAACAATGTCGTTAGGATTTTGTTTAGATGTCTCTTTAATCAATTTAAATAAAGACGTAGGTTGCTCTTTTCCGTCGATAACAAAAGTACCATTGAAAATTTTATGTCTACAGTGTTCACTATTCACCTGTGAAAAACCAAAAACTTCGGAGTCGGTTAGTGGTCGTCCAATTTTCTTTGAGACACTTTCTAAGTATTCTATTTCTTCGTCATTCAGAGCTAAACCTTCTTGTTGGTTATAGGCCGCAATGTCTTCAACGTTTAAAATGTTATCAGGTTGGATGTCAATAGTAAACGATTCTTGATGTAATCCATTATATTTTTCGGATATCATTGGGTCGTAGTCATTGAAACCTTCTTTACAAGATTCAAATTCTTCGATACGAATAATGCCTTCAATTCCCATATTTTGCGTAATCTCTACGGCGTTGGTACTCCAAGGTGTTATCATGGCAGCACGTGGCCCAACAAAAAAAGCATCGAGAGATGCTTGTTCTAATTTAGGTTGGTCGCCAAATAACCATGTCAATTTAGCGATGGTTTCGGTTGATAATTCTTTTGTTGCTTGAACAGCAAATACCTTACTGTTTTGGTTTCCGAAGAAATGAATCATTATTTCGTATTTTGTGTTGTTTTTTGAAAGCACAAATTTACACTTTTTCAGTATAACTTATTTAGATTATGACCTTGAAAATTTTTAGTTATTCACGAATTAATTCACAATCGTTAATGCTTCAATTAATCTTAAATTATTTACTTTTAGTTAACTTAAACCAATACTATGTATACAAGACGAATATTTCCTATTAAAGGTGTTATTAAATGGACACGACGACATATTTTTTTCTTTTTAATTCTATCCACTATTCCAGTTGTTTTGTTTGACGTTGTCGGACTTAAATGGTTGCATGTGCCTTGGTTGCCATTAGGTGTTATGGGTACCGCTGTTGCCTTTATAGTGAGTTTTAAAAATAATGCCTCTTATGATCGTCTTTGGGAAGCGCGTAAAATTTGGGGAGGTATTGTAAACGCTTCGCGCTCTTGGACAATAATGGTCAAAGATTTTATTAATAATGATCATACAAAGGAACAATTCTCTAATGATCAATTGCATGGTATTCATAAGGAATTGGTGCATAGACATGTGGCGTGGTTAACGGCTTTACGTTATCAATTGAGAGCAGATAAACCTTGGGAACAACATTTAAAAGCTGGAAAATCGAATCGAGAATTTAGAGAAAGTCAATTTCTAGTTTGTGAGGATACGATTCCGATAGAAGAGGCGATTAAGGGGTACATTTCTGAAGATGAGTATAAAGAGGTTTTTGCTAAAGGTAATAGAGCATCTCAGTTGTTGGGTGTTCAATCTAAACGATTAAAAGAATTAAAACAACAAGATTTAATTGAAGATTTCAGGCATATGGAATTGTCTAATATGCTTGTTGAATTCTATACGCTTCAAGGAAAGAGCGAACGTATTAAAAACTTCCCGTATCCTAGACAGTTTGCAACACTAAATTATATGTTTGTTTGGATATTTATTATTTTGTTGCCTTTTGGAATTATGGAAGGATTTGAAGAAATAGGCGAGCACATTTTTACTGATTTGGCTGGTCATGAGTCGCATTCTTCGGCGTTACATAAAGCTCAGGAATTTATTGCTAAACATTTTGTGTGGTTTTCCATTCCTTTTAGTACGCTTTTAGCTTGGGTTTTTCATACTATGGAAGCCATTGGTGAGAACACGGAAAACCCTTTTGAAGGAGGACCTAATGACGTGCCAATAACAAATATGAGTCGAGGTATTGAAATTGATATCAGGCAACTTATTGATGACACTGATATTCCTGAACCTTATACATGGAAAAATGATATCATAATGTAATAAAAAAAGCGACTCTTAGAGTCGCTTTTTTTATTATGTTCAGTTATTCTAATTACTGCTTAATCAATTTTTTAGTAACACTACCGTTTTGAGAATTTAATTTCACTAAATAAACGCCTTTAGATAATCCAGAAATATTTAATCTTTTTTGGTTTGAAGTGATATTTTGGCTTTTAACTTTCTTTCCTAAAATATTATAAACTTCTACTGAAATATCAAAATTAGAATCAATAGTAACCTCATTTCCGTTAGCTGGATTAGGAAACATTTTGATTTGTTCTTGTTGAAATTCTGGAACAGATAAACTTGCCCATCTGTTTTGAGCATCTGGTCCGCCCCAAATAACAGTTGCTAAATATGGGTTATCTATAAACGGATTCCTATTTCCTTGGGCATATGTATTCGCCGCGTTTCCATGATAGTTGTTTCTTACATCTTCGATTCCTCCTTCTTCTACAGGATCTTCAGCATTCCACTGTAAGAATAGATCGATCATGTCATCTGGAGTAGAAACGTTACTGCCAATGCCTACTGCAGAAGGTAAACAACGGTCACCATAGCGTAAATACATGTACATTATTATTCGAGCACAATCACCTTTCCATTCGTCACCTGGATACCAACCTCCGTTTGCATTTCCAGACTCTCCATTTGGATATTGTCCTATGCTTTTTTCGGCAAATAGTCGATTGCCACGTTGACCATTACGTTGAACATCACTTGGCCTCAACATTTGAGCATCAGAACCTGGTCCTGAAGAACCTAAATCTGGATCTCCTAATGACCTTGGGTAAACATGTTCTCTATTCCAGTCACCAACATTTCCACCGTTATCAAATTTCCCTCTTGTTCTATCAGTAGTTACATTGCCATCAAAAGGAGGGTCGTCGTAACCATAGATTAGTAATACATTACTTGAATTATTTGGGTCTTCATCTGTAATTCTTGAAGCATCCCAAACCTGACTATATGTTAAGAAATTAGTGTGATTATTAATGGTTAATGTAATTAAATCACCCTTTAACGTTAAACCAGTAGACGTAATTTGATTGCCATAATAAGATTGCAATTCTGCTGGTGGTGTTAATTGAGCAAAAGCAAATGTGGTTGCAAAAGCTAATAATAAAGTGTAAAATTGTTTCATTTATTTGGGTATTATTTTTTCTTTTTTTCTAATAGAGCCATGTAAAATCCATCATAGCCAGATTTATGCGATAGCACGCTTTTATCTTTTACAAAGATAAAGTCTTTTCCTTGATCTGATGTTAAAAACGTATCAACTTGTTTTTTGTTTTCAGAAGGAAGTATAGAACATGTTGCGTATACCAGCTTTCCTCCATCTTTTACAATTCGAGAGTATTGTTGCAATATGTCTTGCTGCGTTGTTTTAATATTCTCAATAAACTCAGGTTGTAATTTCCATTTAGCATCTGGGTTTCGTTTTAAAACCCCAAGCCCTGAACAAGGAGCATCAATTAAAACGCGATCTGCTTTATCGTACAGTTTTTTAACAACTTTGGTCGACTCAATAGCTCTAGTTTCTATATTAAAGGCGCCATTTCGTTTAGCTCTTCGCTTTAATTCATGTAGCTTGTTTGCATAGATGTCTAAAGCAATAACTTGTCCTTTGTTTTCCATTAAAGATGCAAGATGTAGTGCTTTACCACCTGCGCCTGCACAAGCGTCTACAACACGCATTCCTGGTTTTACATCCAAAAACTCTGCCACTAATTGCGACGAGGCATCTTGAACTTCAAAAAAACCATTTTTAAAGGATTCGGTTTGAAATACGTTTGCTCTTTCTCTTAGTTTGAGTGCATTGGGATAACCTTTAATGCTTTCTGTTTCAATGTTGTCATCGAACAAAAGAGATTGTAATTTTTCTTTAGTTGTTTTTAAGGTATTAACTCTTAAAATAACATCGGCTTGCTCATTTAGTGCAGCAATTTCTTTTGTCCATATAGATTCACCTAGTTCTTTAACACCCAGTTCATCTAGCCAATCTGGAATAGCCTCCTTAAATTTTCGAGTTTGGGATAATTCATCAAAACGCCCTTTTATTTTACGTTGAGGTGTGTTTTCAAAATATTTCCAATCGGGTAATTTTATACCTCTTAACGTTGCCCAAACGGCAAAAATTCGCCATAAATTATCTCTGTCGAAAGGAGCCTTTACCTCGGCAATTTCGGCATATAAACGTTTCCAACGTACAATATCATAAGTGGTTTCAGCAACAAAAGCGCGATCACGACTTCCCCAACGTTTGTCACGTTTTAAGAGCTGTTGTATTACTTTGTCTGCATATTTGCCTTCATTAAAGATAAGTGTTAATCCATCGATAACAGCAAAGCATAAGTTTCTGTGTAAACGCATTATAAAAATTTAAGCATGCAAAGGTACATTAAAAGTTTATAAGTTGAAGCCTTTATTGTAAAGTGTTATCTTTTCAAAAATAATGAGCGTGCAAGTTTTTAAGAGAGACTGCATCTAAACTAGTTAATAATATAAGGAAGCATCATTTTTTTGACAGAAACTGAATTTATACAGCAATTAAAAAGTGGCAGTAGATTTGCATATAGTAGGTTGTTAGATGATTTTCAACACAAAGTATTTGCCACTTGTTTGTCTTTTGTTCCTAATAAGGAAGATGCTGAAGATATTGCTCAAGACGTTTTTTTGGAAGTTTTTAATTCGATTTCTAAATTTAAGGGACAGTCGAAATTATCCACATGGATTTATAGAATTACTACAAATAAATGTTTAGAGTTTATAAGAAAACGAAATACCAAGAAACGTTTTGCTTTTTTGCAACCTTTGTTAGGAGAGGGTTTTGAAATTGATAGAACTAACTATTTTACAGAAATTAATCACCCAGGAATCATTTTAGAACATAAGGAAGCGGGCGAACACATATTTAAAGCCATACATAATTTACCAGATGCACAAAAAGTTGTTTTTACGCTGCATAAAATTGATGGAAAAAGTTACAAAGAAATTTGTGACATTACAGAAAAGAGTCTTTCATCTATAGAGTCTTTAATGTTTAGAGCAAAAAAGAACTTACAGAAATCATTACAGAATTTTTACCAAAATGACAATTAGCGCAAGTTTTTTAATGTAATAACATCTAAATGAATGATAATGAATACAAAGAAGGATATACAAGATAAGATAGACAATACTTTAAATAGTATTAGTAAACGTAACGATTTAAAAGCATCTCCGTTTTTTAAGGATAAGACGATGTTACTTTTGTTTTCGGAAAAAAAGAAAGAGCATGTTTTTCTAGCTTGGTTCACACCAAAATTTCAACTGGCTACATTATTATGTTTTATTGTGCTAAACCTTGTTGCATTTACACAAATGAATACTTCTTCAACGACCCAAAATATTTTGGATTTTGCTGAAACACATGGGTTAATGGAAAGTGAAGATATAGAAACGGTGTACGTAATAGAATAAAATTATGAAGAATAACAAGATACTTTATATCCTTATTGGTTTTTTAATTGTGGTAAATCTTTTTTTTCTGTTCAATTATCTAGGACATACCAATGGTAAGAAAAAGGAACATAAGCGTGATTTTATAACAAAGGAATTGAAATTTGATAACGATCAAATGGAGCGCTTTAAAGTGTTGAGAGACCAGCATTATTTGGAAGTGAGAACACTTTCAGATAGTATAGGGAATGTAAAAGAAGTTTTATATAAACATATTTCTGAAGCACCTATATCTAAACCAGACGTAGACTCAATTATTGCGGTGATTGGGAACTTAGAAGAAAAGAAGGATGTTGAACGTTTCTATTACTTTAAGGCCATTCATGACATTTGTAATGATGATCAGAAAGTTCGTTTTAAAGCATTAATAAAGAATGCGATTCACAAGAAAAGAGAAAAATCCTATAAGAGTAAAAGATAAAATATTAGAACTTAGCCATATAAACCACTATAAAGGTTAGGTTTTAATAATTTTGATTGATTAGATTGATGTCTATTTGAAAAGCTTTGCGATTATGTCGTAGAGCTTTTCTATTTTTATAGAAATTTGATTCTCATGAAAAAAATACTACGTTTTATTATAGTTCCAATTTTAGTTCTAGCACTGTTTGGTTTTACATTAACCAATGCTGGCGAGAAGACGTCTATAGCGTTTAAAAAACAATTTACCAAGGTTGAGATAGAAACTGTTCTTCAAGATTCTTTGTTAAATATTAGAGCCATTGAATTGGTTAAAGGTTTAGATGGGATCGCTTTTTTAACCTCTAGAGGTGAGTTTGGAGCGATTGGCCCTAAAGATGCTTTTGAAGCTGTGCGTAGTGTTGGGTTAGATCAGTCTGAAAATTATGATATCGTTTTTCCAATTGCATTGAAATATGACTCTATCACACCTAATTTTAGAGCATTGTCTGCGAATAAAAAACATGGATATGGCATTAGTATTGGTTCACCAGCATTAATTTATAAGTTAAATATTGATGAAGAGAAAATTAAAATTGTTTATAAAGAAGAGCATCCAAAGGCATTTTATGACTCGATGGAGTTTTGGAATGATGATGAAGGGATTGCCATTGGAGATCCAACAGAAGATTGTATGAGTATTATTATAACTCGCGATGGAGGGAATACCTGGTCAAAATTATCTTGTGACGACTTACCAAAGGCTAAAGAAGGCGAAGCAGCATTTGCAGCTAGTGATACAAATATTGCTATTGTTGGAGATCAGACATGGGTAGCTACTGGCGGAAAGTCTAGTCGCATTTTATATTCTGCCGATAAAGGAAAAACTTGGAGCGTTTTTGAGACACCTATTGTTCAAGGCTTGGAAACTACAGGGATGTATTCGGTAGATTTTTATGATGAAAATCATGGTTTTGCAATTGGAGGAGATTATACAAAACCAGCCGATAGTAGTGCGAATAAAGTAAGAACAAAAGATGGCGGAAAAACATGGGAATTAGTAGCCGAAAATCAGTCACCTGGATATAGAAGCTGTGTGAAGTATGTGCCTAATGGAGCAGGGAAGAAGTTAGTGGCAATTGGTTTTAAAGGGATTGATTATTCTGGCGATTCTGGTGATTCATGGACCCATTTAAGTGATGAGGGCTTTTATACCATTAGATTTTTAAACGATAGTATTGCCTATGCTGCAGGGCGTGGACGCATATCAAAATTGACATTTAAAGAATAAAAAAAAGAAGCCATTTGGGCTTCTTTTTTTTATGGTCTATTTTTTTTGAATTTTTCTCTTCGTTTTTTCATTTCCTCCAACATACGTTTATTGAAGGCGGTCTCGGCAAAGCGTAGCTTTAATATTTTTTTTGCAGGAATAGCCGTTAACAAGTTCTCGGTCAACTCGGCCTTTAGAGCGTGCATTTCTTTTTCAAAAGCAACTAAATCTTTTAAGGCTTTTTTTGCTTCATTTTCGGTAAGTGATTCAATGTTTAACTTACGTCGTTTTTCACGCCCATTTATACGTAGCATTTCCATTTCCTTGTCATGTGCATTATAAATAGGCCAGAACTTCTGAGCCTCTGCTTCAGTAAGATCCAATTGATCTGTAATAAATGCAATTTTTAAGGATCTAATCTTATCCTTTTGCTGTTTTTTTTGTCCAAATGCACTCAGGGTTAATGCAATAAATAGTAGGGTTATAAGTGTTTTTTTCATAATAATTATTCTATAATGAGGTCTTCAAGTTCAGCATTATCTAGGAGATAGTCTTCAATAGAAGTTTCAGGTATTTCGTTGTCTATAAAATTGTCGTTATCTAATTCGTCATCCGTTAATAGCGATGCTAATTCGTTAGATGTATAATCTTCATATTCTAAGTAGTTTTCTATGGAAACGATTTCAAGATCGTCCCAAGTTACATGATCTGAAGACTTAAAAAAGAGACTAAACATCAAAATTAACACAGCTGCCACTGCTGTTGAATACATGATTTTTTTCCATGGAAATAACCTAACTACTTTAGTATCGCTTTCCGAGGCAACGGTATCTAGTATTGCACTTTCAACAGTATCAAAATAAGACTCAGGAACGTCAAAACCAGATTGATCAACCTTATCTACAATCTTAACTTCATTGAGAATTTGCTCTTCTACTTGAGAAAAGTAATCCTTAGGTGTTTTAAAACCTGAAGTCTTGATTGCATTTAATTTATTTTGTTTCATAACTGTAAGACTCTTTTGTCTTTATTTGGTTTAATCTTGAGTTAAATATGCCTCTATCTTTTTTACGGCAATATGATAAGATGCTTTTAAAGCGCCTTCGCTGGTGTCTAAAATTTCAGACATCTCCTTGTATTTAATATCTTGAAAATACTTCATGTTAAAAACCAATTGTTGCTTTTCGGGTAAAGTAACTATGGCTTGCTGCAATTTATATTGAATGTCATCACCTTCAAAATAAACATCAGCTTTTATATTATTTACTAACTGTCGATGTGTCTCTTCATTAGATAGATTTAAATGTTTTGCGTTTTTTTTGATATGAGTAAGAGATTCATTGGTGGCAATACGATACATCCAAGAATACAACTTACTATCTCCTTTAAAGTTATGGATATTTTTATAGATTTTAATAAAGGTGTTTTGTAGCACATCATCTGCGTCATTATGAGTTTTTACAATATGACGAATATGCCAATAGAGGCGCTCCTTATAAAGTTTTAACAGTTCTCTAAAGGCGGCTTCTTTTGTTGATGAGGCTGATAACAGCTGTATGAAATCTTGTTCGTTATCCAATAAAAGGTTTTTTTATTTAGACAATTCAATTTACAGAAAGTTTAATGAAAAAAAATAAAATTATTAAAAATTTGATTATCAATATGTTAAGTATAAAAACATCGATAAAGTGTAAATAAATAACGTTGAAATGCATTTTTTTCTTGCATACTACGTTTATTTAATTTATGTTTGTCTCAGCCTAACCTACTTAAATATTGCCATTGTCCCCAAATATGGTAATAGAAACGAAAAGGATGCAACATATGTTGCATCCTTTTCTGTTTTATGTCTTTGTTTTCTGAAATTTTAATTAATCGAAACTCTGCATGTTTACTAATTTTTTGTAAACACCATTCTTAGCCATGAGTTCGTCATGCGTACCTTGCTCGGCAATTTCACCTTTGTTCATAACAATAATTTCATCGGCATTTTGAATGGTAGATAACCTATGTGCTATGACGATAGATGTTCTGTTTTTCATCATATTCTCTAGAGCGATTTGAACCAAACGTTCACTTTCGGTATCTAAAGCAGAGGTAGCCTCATCTAAAATCATGATTGGCGGATTTTTTAGAACAGCTCTTGCAATACTTAAGCGTTGTTTTTGTCCTCCAGAAACTTTAGTTCCTGCATCACCAATATTAAAGTCTAGCCCTCCTTTTAAATCTTTAACAAATTCCCATGCATTGGCAATTTTCAGGGCGTTAATAACCTCTTCGTCAGTTGCATCTTCTTTTCCTAAGAGGATGTTGTTTCTTACAGTATCATTAAACAATATAGAGTCTTGCGTTACCAGTCCCATTAAACCTCTTAGAGAATGTTTTGTGAGTTGTCTTATGTCTGTACCGTCTATAGAGATGTTACCATCTGTAACGTCATAAAAACGTGTAACTAAATTGGCGATGGTAGATTTTCCGCTTCCAGATTGTCCAACTAATGCAACACTCTTTCCTAAAGGAACTTTAATAGAAAAGTTTTTAAGTACTAAATCCTCTTCATATTTAAATGAGATGTTGTTTAATGCAATTTCTGAAGTAAAGTCTTTCTTAACAATAGCATTTGGTTGATCCTCAAGAGTTGAGGTTGTATTTAAGATTTCTAAAACACGCTCAGCCGCTGCATTTCCTTTTTTAACACTATAGCTGGCCTTACTAATAGCCTTTGCTGGCGTAAGAATATTATAGGCTAATCCCATATAGGCAATAAAAGAGCTGCCATCGAGTGTTCCGTCAATGAGTACCATTCTGCCTCCATACCACAGCAAAATTGCAATGACTGTAATACCTAAAAATTCACTTGTAGGCGAAGCGAAGTTTTGGCGATTTAATAGCTTATTAGAAAAGTGGTAGAACCTCGTTGTTGAGGCTTTAAATTTATTGGAAAAGGAGGTTTCACCATTAAATCCTTTAATGACTTTTAATCCTCCTAAGGTTTCCTCTATAATGGAGAGAAAATTCCCTTGCTCTTTTTGCACGCGATCGGATTTCTTTTTTAAAGATTTTCCAATTCTAGATATAATAAACCCTGATATAGGAATAAAGATAAATACAAAGAGTGTTAGTTTAGCACTAATCAATAACATCATTACTATTGTAAATATGATTGTTAGCGGTTCTCTAACTATGAGTTCTAAGATGGAAAGAAAGGATCCTTGAATTTCTTGCACATCGTTTGATATTCTTGCCATGGTATCTCCTTTTCGTTTTTCTGAAAAGAAGGCAATGGGTAAATGAGTGATTTTATCAAAAATAGCATTCCTTAAATCTTTTAAAACACCATTTCTTAAAAATGTAATAAAATACATGGCTAAATAATTAAAGATGTTTTTTAAGAAAAAAAGTAAAATGACCAAAGAAATAACCAAAAGAAGGGCTTTTGAAGGATCATCTTGAGCAAAGCCATCAACTCTGTATGCCATAAAATCTTTAAAATAGTCCATGGTGTTAGAAATACCAGTCCACACAGGCTTTACTATAGCTTCTTGCTCTTCGCAAGGCTGATCTGTAGGAAAGAGTACATCTAACATTGGAATTAATGCAATAAATGACAATGCGCTAAATAAGGCATAAAAAATATTACACATAATATTTAGAGCGGCAAATCTCTTATAAGGTCTTGCAAAACCTAATATTTGTTTGAAATAATTCATTAATTGAGTTTCATATCGTTTAAGATGGCATCAATACGAGCTTCCAATTTTTGTTCCGTTGCTTTAAACTCTGACACATTGTCTAGTGTTGTATTTACACTGATATAGAATTTTATTTTTGGCTCTGTACCACTTGGTCTTAACGCAATTTTACTTCCATCTTCGGTATAATAAATCAACACATTCGATTTAGGAACGTCTATAGGTGTTTCTTCTCCTGTAGTTGCGTTTTTTACAATTGATAATTGATAATCTTCGATTCTAGCAACTTGGGATCCATTAACTTCTTTCAATGGGTTTTTGCGAGCGTCAATCATCATTTGTTTGATTTCTTGAGCACCTTCAATCCCTTTTTTTGTAAAGGATACTAAGCGTTCTTTATAAAAGCCATGTTCGATGTATAAATCTATGAGTTCTTTATACATACTAATTCCTTTTGCTTTTGCTTGAGCCGCTATTTCACAAGCCAAAAGGGTAGAGGTTACAGCATCCTTATCTCTTACAAAATCGCCAACCATAAACCCAAAACTTTCTTCGCCTCCTCCAATGAAATCTAAATGAGGAAAGTCTTTAATCATTTTTGCAATCCATTTAAAACCAGTAAGACCTATTTTGCATTCTACATCATAAGCATTAGTTAAAACAGACATCATAGGTGTAGATACAATGGTAGATCCTACAAACTGGTTACCATTAATTCTATTGCCATTTTTCCATTGTTTTAATAAGAAATTCGTCATCAATATCATGGTTTGGTTTCCGTTAAGGATTACCAATTCACCTTCAAGATTTCTTACGACTACGCCCAAACGATCACAATCTGGATCTGTTCCTATAACAATATCACCATCTACTTTATTTGCCAGTTCAACAGCCATTTTTAGAGCTTCTGGTTCTTCAGGGTTTGGAGATTTGACAGTAGGGAAGCCTCCGTTTGGTTCACGTTGTTCTTCAACAATGTTAACATTGGTATAGCCAGCACGCTTTAAGGTTTCGGGAATGGCAGTAATCGACGTTCCATGCAAAGAAGTGAATACAATATTTAAATTTTCTCTGGCTACTTTAGATGTGTTGAAACTTCCATTTTTTACACTGTTGTCAATAAAAACGTCATCAACGGTTTGCCCAATATATTCTATAAGAGATGCTTTAGCTTCAAACTTGATTTCAGAATATTCTAGACGAGAAATTTCAGCAATAATTTCCCCATCTTGAGGCGGAACTAGTTGACCACCATCTTGCCAGTACACTTTGTAACCGTTATACTCTGGCGGATTGTGTGAAGCGGTTAAAACAATACCACAGTGACAACCTAAATGCTTTAGGGCAAACGATAGTTCTGGTGTTGGTCTTAAATCTTCAAAAAGATATACCTGTATTCCGTTGGCAGAAAACACATCGGCTACAACTTTTGCCAATGATTTGCTATTATGTCGGCAATCATAGGCAATGGCTACTTTTAAATCTTCAGAAGGGAATTGTGTTTTTAAATAGTTGCTTAGTCCTTGTGTGTTTTTCCCAAGGGTAAATTTATTAATACGATTGGTACCAATTCCCATGATACCTCGCATTCCTCCGGTTCCAAATTCAAGGTCTTTATAGAAACTTTCTTGAAGTTCGGTTGGATTATTGGCGATTAAATCTTTTATATAATTTTGAGTCTCTAGATCAAAAGCTGGTGTTAACCATGTGTTGACACGCTCTAATAGTTGCGGTTCAATATGTATCATAAGTAATAATTATGCTGCAAAAGTACGTAATTCAATAATTTTGAATGAATAAGGTCTTGTTAATTTGAAGTGGCTTTTAAAAATTAAGTTCTTGTTTAATTAAATAGCGACTTCTATCTCTTTTAGAACGTAATATTAGTTCGCCTAAGAAACCAGCAACAAAAAATTGGGAGCCTAGAATCATTGTAGTGAGTGCTATATAAAATTGAGGACGATCTGTAATTAATCTACCAGTAGGGTTTAGCAAAAGTTTGTCAATACCTAAATAGAAGGCGAATATAAATCCAATACCGAACATAAGAACGCCTAGGGCTCCAAATAGGTGCATTGGACGTTTGCCAAATCGAGATAAGAACCAAATCGTAATAAGATCTAGAAAACCATTTACAAAGCGATCCATACCAAATTTTGTTTCGCCATATTTTCGAGCCTGATGCTGTACAACTTTCTCTCCAATTTTTACAAACCCTGCGTTTTTGGCTAAAACAGGAATGTAGCGGTGCATTTCACCGTTGACATCGATATTTTTTATAACATTTTTATTGTAAGCTTTAAGTCCGCAATTAAAATCATTTAGTTTAACGCCAGAGGTACGTCTTGCGGCCCAATTGAATAATTTCGAAGGGAGATTTTTAGCAATTACCGAATCATATCGTTTCTTTTTCCATCCAGAGACTAAATCAAACTTTTGAACCATAATCATAGTGTACAATTCTGGGATTTCCTCAGGATTATCTTGTAGGTCGGCATCCATAGTAATCACAACATCGCCTTCGGCTTTTGCAAATCCTGCGTGTAGTGCTTGCGATTTTCCAAAGTTTTTCAAAAAACGTATACCTTTAACACTAGGGTTTTGTTGAGATAACTTCATGATGGTAGACCAAGACTCATCTGTACTTCCATCATCTATAAAAATGATTTCATACGAAAAACGATTGGATTGCATGACTTTTGCAATCCAATCGTGTAATTCTGTTAATGACTCTTGTTCGTTAAGTAGTGGTATGACTACTGATATATTCATTTAGTTATTTTGAATGTTTAAAGTTCAAAAATACTGAAATTATTTAAGCTGCGTTCGGATCTTTTTTCTTCATGATTAGACCAACGATTAAGCCAATTACTATAAAAAAGATAAAACTTTGAGCTAAAGATCTCAACTGCGTACCAATAGCAAATGTATCTTGCTCTTGCATTGTAGCAATACTTTTATCAATTTCACTTTGTGGTGCTCCAACGCTTTCCATAAATGCCTGTGATTTTGAAATCACTAATTCTTTAAGATAGTCGGCCGAATCAGGATCAACAAAATTGAAAATGACGATAGCCACAATAGTATTGAGAATTAATCCTATTGCTACAGGAATTAAATACGCCGTAAATGCATTCTTGAAATTAATGAATCCACCTGATAAACTTTTGGCTTTGGCACTAGACACAACTCCAAAGGCAATAATAATAACCGGAAGAAGTAATAGAGTTAGCCAAAAATTAACTAGTAATTCAATTTTAAAGGCATATGCTAAAACTGTAAAAAGTACTAAAATTAATGACAAATAAATGCCATAATTAACCGCATGAGATTTTGATGATTTTTCCATAATTTGAGTTGATTATTTAGTGAATATGTTGGTTAGTATCTTTATGTGTAATTTTGTTACAATTATTGAAGAAATAAAAAAAGAAATAAATTATTGGTAATTTACAAAAATTACTTAAATTTGCACCTCCAAAATATTAAGGATTTTAAAGTTTAAAGAGATGAAAAAAGGAATACATCCAGAAAATTATAGATTAGTAGCATTTAAAGATATGTCTAACGATGACGTATTTTTAACTAAATCTACTGCTGAGACTAGTGAAACAATTGAAGTTGACGGTGTTGAGTATCCAGTAATTAAATTGGAAATTTCTAGAACATCTCATCCATACTATACTGGTAAGTCTAAATTAGTAGATACAGCAGGACGTATTGATAAGTTCAAAAACAAATACGCGAAGTTTAAGAAATAATCTTAAACAATATTATACACAGAGCCTTCAGGATTTTTCCCGAAGGCTTTTTTGTTTTATATAATTGATTTACTTTTAACAGCAAACTACACAGTAACATGAACTATATTCTTTTCGATGGTCCTTCTAGACATAACCTTTTGCCATTTACGTTTACAAGACCTGTGGCAGATATTAGAGTTGGTATACTCACTATAAGAGAAAAATGGGAAAAGCATTTAGGCTTTACAATTACAACGCTAACAGAAGAATATTTATCTGAAAAGTACCCAATGGTAGAGTTAGATGAAAATGTTATGATTAATGCATCCTATCTGCCAAATCAAGAATTGGTTGCTATTATTAGAGGTTTAGAAGAGAATCAAGCGATTTTTCAAGGAGAAGATGTGATTGCTTTTTTTTCAAAAGATACTCAAGATGAAATTGATTTTGAAACCTATGAAGCTATAGAATACAACGAAACTGTTTTGAAAATTGAGCACACATGGGATATTTTTGCCAATAACGGCGAAGCCATACAGGCCGATTTCGAATTGCTCACACGAGATAGACAATCCCAGCCTATTTCAAGTACCAACCAAATTCTAGGAGCGCAACATATTTTTATAGAAGAAGGAGCTCAGCTTGAATTTGTGACCTTAAACGCAAATTCTGGTCCTATTTATATTGGAAAGAACGCCGAGATAATGGAAGGTAGTGCTATTAGAGGCCCTTTTGCGTTATGCGAGCATGCTACTGTTAAAATGGGTGCCAAGATTTACGGACCAACAACTGTAGGACCACATAGTAAGGTTGGCGGAGAGGTAAATAACTCTGTCATTTTTGGATATTCTAATAAAGGCCACGATGGGTTTTTAGGAAACTCTGTCTTGGGTGAATGGTGTAATCTTGGAGCAGACACGAATAACTCAAACTTGAAAAATAACTATGCCGAAGTGAGACTATGGGATTATCAAACCGAAGGTTTCGCTAGAACTGGATTGCAATTTTGTGGCCTTATGATGGGAGATCATAGTAAATGCGGTATTAATACCATGTTTAACACTGGTACAGTTGTTGGTGTAAGTGCTAATATCTTTGGAAGTGGATTTCCAAGAAATTTTGTGCCAAGTTTTTCTTGGGGCGGACATTCTGGATTTACTACCTATGTTACTAAGAAAGCATTTGAAGTAGCTGAGGTTGTTATGAAACGTCGTAACATAACGTTTTCTGAACAAGATAAAGCGATTTTAGAGCAGGTGTTCGAGGACACCAAGAAATGGAGAAAAAGCTAATATTAAATTACAATATCATGAAGTTTATTTGCAGTATCATTTTAATATTGACAATTAATTTCGGGTTTGCCCAAACCTACAAGATTAAAAACCTCAAAATTAATGACGATAAAAGTCAATATGGTGTTATCTTCCATAAAGGCGATAAAGTTTTTTATACATCTTACATGCTCGACAATAGAAATAGAGCAAGACGGGATCATGACAAGCGACTTATATTTACCATGTTTGAAGGTCAAAAAACGAAAGATGGTGAAATCATAAACTCGAAACAGTTTATTAAATCTGAAGATTTCGTGTTTAACACATCTAGCGCTGGGTTTAGTCCTGATGGAAAGTACATGTACATCACAACTAATTTTATGAAGCGCGGTAAATCTTATAAAAGGAAATTAAAATCCATAAATTTAAATATTCAAAGAGGTGAATATATTGAAGGACGTGGTTGGACAAATTTTGAACCTTTACCATTTTGTGAGCCCAAATATAATTATGGACATGCTGTTTTGAGTCCAGATGGATCCACAATGTATTTTACTTCGAATGCTCATGGCGCTCATGGACAAACAGATTTGTTCAAGGTGAAAATATTAGGTGATGGTAAATATGGTGAAGTTGAAAATCTAGGAAAAAAAATTAACTCACCACGAAGAGATATGTTTCCTTATGTGAGTAACGACAACATATTGTATTTTGCCTCAGATCGCGTTGGAGGTGTGGGAGGTTTAGATATTTACAGCTATGACCTAAAGGGGAATCCAGAAACAGAAGAACCTAAGTTGTTACCAAAGCCTATAAATAGTAGGAGTGATGATTTCTGTTATATTATTAATGCCGATAAAACAGAAGGTTATTTTTCATCAAGACGTCCTAGAGGAAAGGGTGAAGACGATATTTATTATTTTACTTTGAAATAGAATTGTATATTACAATGGAATAAATGAAAACAACTAAAAGCCAATGATAGAAATTGTAATATTAGTGTTAATAGGAAGAAGTTTTTTTAAACTGGCAGACGAACATAATCAGAATAAGTGGGTTTTTGCTATTCTTGGTGTTGTTACATATTATGCATCTGCTTTTGTTTTTGGTCTAATCTTGGGAATAGCTGATGAGGTTTTTAATTTAGGTTTTGCTTGGGATAATGCCTTGTTGTTAACATTTATAGCCATGCCAATTGGATTAGGAGCAGTTTATCTTTTATATTCGGCTTTAAAGAGAAATTGGAAAAAAAATGTAACTATTGATAAAAGTGAGATTCATGATATTGGTAGACATCCCGATGAGATATAAATCCACTATTTATCTTTTTTAACGCGTTTTAAATCTAATAAATTGATTGGATTTATACCTAACCCACTTACATTTTTTCTGGTAAACCGAACCACTTCATCATAAAATAACGGAACCACTGGTGTAGAGGCCATGACCAAACTGTCCATTTTAGTATAAAGATTTTCACGGGCTTTAGGGTTGGTAATTGTGAAAGCATCTTGGTACCATTCGTCAAATTGCTCATTTTTGAAATGTGTGTAGTTTGGACCATTCGGCGCAAAATTCTTACTAGAATAAAGCGATAAATAATTTTCGGCGTCAGGATAATCAGCAACCCAGCTTGCTCTAAACATATCTAGCTTTCCATTGGCCTTTGCGTCTTTTAAAGTCGCAGCAGGAACTACATCTACATTAACTGAAATACCAATTTTTTGAAGTTCACGTTGAATATATTCGCAAAAACTTAAATAGTTGCTTGTTGTTGTAATTGTTATTTCAGGATTAGAAATTCCTGAAGCTGTTTTAAATTCCTGAACCAGTTGTTTCGCTTTTTCGGGTTGATAGGTGAATCCGATAGATTCGTCATAACCAGGTAAGCCTTTTGGAATAAAACCACCATGAGCAGGAATACCAATACCATTACGTAAATAGGTCATCATTTTTTCCTTGTCAAAACCATAATTAATTGCACGACGGAGCGTTTTTGATTGCAATTCAGGAATCTTAGAATCCATGAAAAAAGCCAAGTATTCAGTGTTTAAATAAGGGCCTCGAATCATATTAACTTCAGATGTGTATTGATCCCGTAATTGACCACTTGCGGTTAAAATTTCATCTTTATAAGAAGCATCTAAACCAGAAACAAAGTCGATATTTCCTTGAGCAAATTGCAAAAACTCACTCTGTTTATCTGGAAGAAAGGTAATCGCTACAGCGTCTAGATAGGGTAATTTATGTCCAGCTTGATCTGTTTCGAAATAGTCCTGATTTTTTCGGAAAACGAGCTTAAGGTTTTCTTCCCAGCGTTTAAACTTAAAAGGACCTGTTCCAATAGGGTTTGCTCTAAAGTCGCTCTTGTAGTAGTTTACAATTTCTTTTGGAACCACCGAACAATATTTCATGGTAAGTTTTCCAATAAATGAAGGGTCTGGAGATTTTAAAGTAATTTTCAATGAGTCGTTTACAGCTTCAATATCCCAAAGGTTATTAACAACCCAACTACCAGGTGAAGCTGTTTTACTATCACACAGTCTAAACAAGCTATATTCAAAGTCATTTGCTGTAACATATCTAGTAGAGTCTTTACCAAATAATTGATGCGGGTGAAACTTAACATCATCGCGAAGCGCAAAAGTATAAACGAGTGCATCTTCGGAAATCGTCCAATTTTTTGCGATGCAAGGCTGAACATTTAAATGTTCATCCATTTGCACTAATCCATTAAATAATTGATTAATGGCCCAAATATCGGCATTATCCTTAGCAAAAGCCGGATCTAAAGACCCAATGTTTTTATGCTCATTATATCTAAAAACAAGATGATCTTTTGCGGAGTTGGTATCATTTCCGCAAGAAAAAAGCAAAAAAAGAACTAAAATGCTCAATATTAGCCTTGAATATAAATATTTGCGATGTACTCGTTTTAGCATTTTGCTCATTAATTGTAACTTTGCGCACTCTAAATTTAGAAACAAGTAAATATAAATAGATTTCTGAGCTAACAGAAATACTTAGGCATTATATGAATAAAAAAGTCGCATTTTATACCTTAGGTTGCAAACTTAACTTTTCTGAAACTTCTACAATTGCCAGAAATTTTTCTTCGGAAGGTTTTGAGCGCGTGGATTTTAAAGAGAAGGCAGACATCTATGTTATAAATACATGCTCTGTAACCGAAAATGCAGATAAGCGTTTTAAATCTATTGTGAAGCAGGCTCAGAAAATTAATCCAGATGCTTTTGTAGCAGCAGTTGGTTGCTATGCCCAATTAAAGCCACAAGAACTTGCTGATGTGGATGGTGTGGATTTGGTATTGGGAGCTACAGAAAAATTTAAGATTACCGATTATCTTAATGACTTGTCTAAAAATGACATGGGAGAGGTACATAGCTGTGAAATACAAGAGGCAGATTTCTATGTAGGGAGTTATTCGTTTGGTGACCGAACAAGAGCCTTTTTAAAAGTGCAAGACGGCTGTGATTATAAATGTACGTATTGTACAATTCCATTGGCTCGTGGTATTTCTAGAAGTGATACCTTGGAAAATGTCCTTCAAAATGCCAAGGAGATTTCAGCAAAAAATATTAAAGAAATTGTGCTTACAGGTGTTAATATTGGCGACTATGGAAAAGGAGAGTTTGGTAATAAAAAGCACGAGCATACCTTTTACGAACTGGTTAAGGCTTTAGATGATGTTGAAGGCATAGAACGTTTAAGAATTTCGTCTATTGAACCAAATTTACTTAAAAATGAAACGATAGAATTTGTATCAACAAGTAAAACCTTTGTACCACATTTTCATGTGCCATTGCAAAGTGGAAGTAATGAACTTCTTAAATTGATGCGTCGACGTTACATGAAAGAATTGTATATCGATCGTGTTGCAAAGATTAAGGAAACAATGCCTCATGCTTGCATTGGTGTTGATGTTATTGTAGGTTTTCCAGGTGAAACCAACGAATTGTTCTTAGAAACCTACAATTTTTTAAATGAACTCGATATCTCATATCTCCATGTCTTTACGTATTCAGAGCGAGATAATACTGTTGCGGCGTCTTTAGATGGGATTGTACCTAAAAAGGTGAGGGCAAAGCGAAGTAAAATGTTAAGAGGGCTTTCGGCAAAAAAGAGAAGAGCTTTTTATGAAGGCCAAATAGGGAGTTCTCGTACTGTACTTTTTGAAGGAGAGAATAAGGAAGGCTATATTCATGGATTCACTGAAAACTACGTTAAGGTCAAAGCACCATGGAATCCAGATTTGGTAAATACGTTACAGGCCGTACGGCTTACTGAAATTGATGAGGATGGTTTAGTAAGGTTTGAGTTTACTAAGCAATTAATAACCTCCTAGAGTTTGTGAATTTAAGAGTTGTATTAAAGACGCTCCAGGGTACATTTCTGTTACGGGAAGTGCTGCGGGTATATTTGTAATACTAAAGCTGGCTGGCATCATTTCTAGATTATATTGAATACTACCAGGATTAAATTCAAAGGTACAACCAGGATTTAATGCATTGCTAATAATAGAGCCAGAAAACAAATAAGTTTGAGCTGCAAAAAGTGCTATTTTATCATTTGGTTGCATAACAACAACACCTTGAGGTCTAGAAGTGAATGCGCAAAAAGGCGCATATACTCCATTGATTTTTGCCGCTAAGCCCGCGGTTACATTGCTAGCGCCAGCGGGTCTCGCATCAGATAGAGATATAGCGCCAGCAGAACCACCAGGTTTTATAGAAAATGTTCCATCAGCATTGAATGTCAAAATAGTGCCTAAAGGCACTTCTGCCGATAATGCTTGCATGTGTATAGTGATATTTGTACCTATATAGTCTTGATTGTATACATAAACCTTGTATTGTGGTTGATAATCTATCTGTGTTCGCCCAAACATACTCATATAAGGTATTGTAAACCATACAGGTAAGCCTGTTGTTATCTGATTAGGACCGGAAGCTCCTTTAAATCCAAATAATGTATAGTTACCTGCTTGTAATTGACGAAGCAGTAATTGTTGCTCTTGTGATGTGAAATCGAAATTAATGTTGTAGATAGTTGCCATAATCTATGTAATGTTTAGATACTCAATATAACTGGAGTTACAATTTAATGTGAGCGCAAATTATCCTGCTTACGAATTAGGGTATTTATACGTGTTATAGAACAGATGTTATATGGCTAGAACAATTAATATGAATGGCTTAATTGATTATACGAGATAAGGAAACAAAAAAGCCGAAGTTTAAACTTCGGCTTTTTATGTGTTATATTCTGATACCTACAGGTAACATTTTTTTATATTTTCGGTGTCGTCTTATAAACTTTGCTATTTCAGGGCTTGTTGGAACAACACTAATATTGCGTTCTGCAATATTCTCAAAAACAAGTGTTAGAAATTCTTCTTCAAATTCGTCATTTGAGATTCCATCTGGAATGATAAGTTTTGTTAAAAAGATTTTTCGATCTTGTAAAGAATACTCAATCTTGGCAAGTGTACCGTCTACTTTTAATTCGAATTGGCGTAAAAAGTCATTGTCTGTTAATTCAGCAGCATCAATCATAATATTTTGTATTTAATTCAATGGTCGGTAGGGTGGAACTATACTTTTGTCTAGTTTTGTAGTGCAAATTTACGAAAAATATCACAGATATTAAAGAGCCGTTATTTTAAAGACTTATGCAACAAGAAATTATACATGTGTACCTCATGCCTGGAATGGCAGCTAACCCAACAATATTCGAACATATCAAACTTCCAGAGGAACAATTTGAAATACATTGGTTAGAATGGATGATTCCTTATAAAAAAGAATCTCTCGAGTCTTACGCAAAACGCATGATTGCTCACATTGAACATGATAATATTGTGTTGTTAGGTGTGTCTTTTGGCGGAATTTTGGTTCAGGAGATGAGTAAATATATGACATTACGTAAGTTGTTTGTGGTTTCAAGTGTAAAGTCGAAACATGAGTTGCCAAAACGAATGAAGCTCATGAAATATACCAAGGCTTATAAATTACTACCTACTCAATTGGTTAGTAATATTGATTTTTTGGCGAAATACGCCTTTGGAGAAACCATTACAAAGCGCATCGAGCTTTATAAGAAATACCTGTCTGTAAGTGATAAGCAATATTTAGATTGGGCTATAGAGAATGTCATTGAGTGGAATCAAGAGAAGCCAAATGATAATGCCATTTATATTCATGGGGATAATGACATGGTTTTTCCGCATTCGTGCGGAGGCAACTGCATTGTCCTCAAAGGAGGGTCACATATCATGGTAATTAATAAATATAAATGGTTTAACGAAAATTTACCAAAACTAATTCTGGAGTAGCTTGAAACCAAAGATTTTATTTTATACATTTGACTTGCAGTCGATTAAATGCCTGCTCCCTAAATAAAACTATTATGACAATTATTAAAAATATTTTAGCAGCTATTGGTCTTGTATGCGTGTCTGGGCTATTTATTTTTGCAGTTCAATCTGAAAAAGCACCATCTGATACAGAGGTCGTACAACCTACTAAGGTTGTAAATGATTATAACGTTTATGCCTTATCTGTTCCTGATGATCTAAATTTTGCTGGTGAGCAGATGCCATTAGAAGATCCAGATATTTTAGAGCGCATGGATAGGGAGTTGTTGGTGAACACGTACTGGCAATCTAATGGTTTACTAATGTTTAAACGCGCCGAAAAGTATTTTCCAATCATAGAACCTATCTTAAAAAAGAATGGTATTCCTGAGGATTTTAAATATTTAGCGGTTATTGAGAGCGGATTAACTAATGCTGTCTCTCCTGCTGGAGCTAGAGGTGTATGGCAAATCATGAAAACCACTGGACGAGAGAATGGATTAGAGATAAATAGTAATGTAGATGAACGTTACCATTTAGAAAAAGCAACAGAAGTTGCTTGTAAATACTTATTGAGGTCTAAAAAGAAATTAGGATCATGGACTTTGGCAGCTGCTGCATACAATGCAGGTAATGCGGGAGTTTCAAGACGATTAAAAGATCAGGGTGTCTCTAATTATTATGACCTCTTATTAGGAGAAGAAACAGGACGTTATCTGTTTAGAATCGTAGCTTTAAAAGAAATACTTAAGCACCCAAAAAAATACGGTTTTAATTTTACAACGGATGACCTTTATAAGACAATCCCAACCTATAAAGTTGAAGTAGATACAGTGGTTACAGACTTCACAAAGTTTGCACAACGTTTTGGAATTAATTATAAAATCTTAAAAATTCACAACCCTTGGCTTAGAGAACCAAAACTTAATAATGCCTCTAGAAAGAAGTATTTCATAGAGATTCCTGAAGAAGGTTATTATAAGGTGAAGCCTTAATTAAATTTAATTAACAGTCGTTATAATGCCTTTATTTGTTTTCTCGCCGTCAAATAGCATTAATTTTATTTGATGATGTGTACTATTTAAAGAGATATCAACCGAGCCGTTTGAACTAAGGATGAATTTTCTATCAATCTTCATAAGTTGTTTTGATTCTGAAATGAAAAAACAAGCAGGCGCTCCAAAAGAATGCTTAAAGAGTTTTATGATATGGTTAGATTGATTCTCACGCTCGTCTACATAGGTGACGATGACATTAGAATCATAGTCTTTCGATAAGGCTTTCGCACTTAATCTTGAATCCCAAAACAAAATAATAATGTCTATTTGATTTTTGTACATTTTTGAAAGCCTATTAATTTCTTCAATTTCCTCCTCATTAATGAGCTCCCAAGGTGATTTAGTAACTAGTAAAAAGGGTTTATCTATTAACGACGTTTTATATGTTCCACCTTTAATTTTTTTAAGAGCGATATCACGAATATGACTGTTTTTTAAGTGATTATTAAAAAGTGAATCAAACAACGACTTAGCGTAATCTCTATCACCTTTTTGCATAGCGAGATCCGACTTATTTTTATAAGTTTTTAGATGCTTGGCGATTTGTACATCAAAGTACATTTTTTGCTGTTGAGGAAACGCAACACACGCACACATAAACATAAGTAAAAACACATACACTCTCATTACTAATCTTTTGTAAGTTAATGGGTTACAAATGTATTAGCGATTTTATTATGTTGTGTAAAAAAGTCGTTAAAAGGTCTAAATTATGGAGAAATGAATTGTTTTTGAACAATACATCGATAAAGTGTATAACGGTCTTTCTAAACTCCTAACGGCGTCTCATATTTCGGTTACCATAGTGTTGCTTTGGACCTTGAGACTTTTTCATTCCATCTTTCATCATTTTAATTTGATCGGTTAGAATGCCACGTTTGTCAAGTTTTTGAGCTTCATTAAGTAATTGTTTGGCTTCAATAGGTCGACGCTTGCTAAAGGCAATTCCTGCTAGATTCAATTTAGCCATAGCCACATCATGATCCATTGATAAACCTAAGCCAAGTGCTTTTTTAAAGTATTTTTCGGCTTCATTCATATTGGTTTGAGATACCATTACACCATGGAGATAGTTGTAATAACCTTCTTGTTTTTTTACTAAAGCACTCGAAGGGTTTTTAATTTTATTGAGCCAATTTTTGGCACCTTCAAAATCTTGCTTTCGTAGTTTTAAAAAAGCCAATAATATAAATTCATTTTTAAAGTATAAGAAAATGAAAATAAGCGATAATAAGATGTACATAATACCATTACCAATATAACCTTCGGTAAATTGATATACAGCGTAAGCTATGATTAATCCTGCAATGACAAGTTTTATATTTTTATTGAACATGTTTTTCTATTTTGTAAGTGATATTCGTGGTAATTGATGTTGGTAATTTAATACCATTCATTTTATGCATTGTAGAATGCCCTGAAGCAACAGATTTACTTGACATTGACTTTACGAATCCAGTCTCCATAGAAGTCGTAATCTGACTTGTCATATCTCCGGCTAAATCCATTTCTACTTCCTCATCTTTATTTTTAAATGTGATGCTACTATTTCCGCTAATCATAATATCATCGTTTTTGATATCATCAAGTGTCCATGTGTTATTGGCAGATAAATCTCCTTCAAAAGTGTTCATCCAAGAATCTCCAATTTTGGTTTCCGAAGAAGGATAAATGTAAGTCATCTGCTCAAAACTCTTGGCCAAACTCTCGTTACTAAACTCACCTCGCATGGCTTCTCTCATAATTTCTTTGGTAAAGTCATCCAAATCTCCAACAGCATTAACCATTTTGTCAATTAAGGCTTCAGAACCTTTTATAGACTTAATCTTTCCATTTTTATACATTTTCATAGAAAGATCTGTTTCAACCAGTTGAGCAAATATTTTTCCTTCAATGTCATCATCGGCTACAACATCATTGGTATTAATAGACATGAGTTCACCAGCAAGATTTGATTTTGACAACATTTTAAAACGGTCAAACCTAAACTTTATAGTATAAAGACTATCGTTTACGCCATCAACAATAAATGTAAAATCACCTTCAATGAGGTTGGTCATTTCATGTTTTTGCTCATTCATTTCTTGAACAATATCCTGATTAGCAATTTGTTGTACTTTAAATTGGTCACCAACTTTAAGGTTGTAAGCCAATTGTGTTTGAGCAGTAGAAAAGTTAATAATCACTAAAAATGCGATAAAAAACTTTAGTATATCTAACTTCATTTTATCCGTGTTTTTTCAATTTACAAAGAAACTAATTTTTTGTCAATTTGTTGCTAGAATATAACTTGATATAAATAACTAAAAATAATTTTATATTTAGGTTTGCCAAAGTCAAAACTCTTTGTATATTTGCACGCAGTTTTGAGAACAGCTCGAAGCAACCAAAAAAAGATAAAAGTTTTTTAAAGATATAAGACAATGAGCAAAAGAACGTTTCAACCGTCAAAAAGAAAAAGAAGAAACAAACACGGTTTTAGAGAAAGAATGGCTTCTGTAAACGGAAGAAAAGTTTTAGCACGTAGAAGAGCTAAAGGAAGAAAGAAATTGTCTGTATCATCTGAAACAAGACATAAGAAATAATGATTAACAATTGTTAATATTTTAAGGGTGTTACTTAGGTGTGACACCTTTTTTTGTACCTATATGTTACCTATTTTTGAACACTTAAAAAACCAAAAATGCCAAAGAACGAAAAATTAAAGTCTATTCTAATTATAGGTTCAGGTCCTATAATTATTGGTCAAGCGTGTGAATTTGATTATTCAGGAACACAAGCTTTACGCTCACTACGTGAAGATGGAATTGAAACCATACTTATCAATTCCAATCCAGCAACAATTATGACAGATCCAACCATGGCCGACCATGTTTATCTGTTGCCTTTAACTACAAAATCTATTGTAAAAGTATTAAAAGAACATCCGCAAATTGATGCTGTATTACCAACAATGGGCGGGCAAACAGCCTTAAATCTTTGTATTGAAGCAGATGAAAAGGGAATATGGTCAGATTTTGATGTCGATATTATAGGTGTTGATATTGATGCAATTAATATTACCGAAGATAGAGAACAGTTTAGAGAACTTATGCTAAAAATAGGTATTGGTATGGCGCCGCAAGCAACAGCTAATTCTTATTTAAAAGGTAAAGAAATTGCCCAAGACTTTGGTTTCCCTCTTGTAATTAGAGCATCTTATACCTTAGGTGGAGCAGGCGCTTCATTCGTATATAAAGAAGAAGACTTTGATAAACTACTAACCCGCGGATTAGAAGTATCGCCAATTCATGAAGTTATGATTGACAAGGCATTAATTGGTTGGAAAGAGTATGAGTTAGAGCTTCTAAGAGATAAAAATGATAATGTAGTTATTATTTGTACCATTGAAAATATGGATCCTATGGGGATTCATACTGGAGATTCAATTACTGTTGCTCCAGCAATGACACTTTCTGATAAAACATTCCAAAAAATGCGTGATATGGCAATTCATATGATGCGCAGTATTGGTGATTTCGCTGGTGGTTGTAATGTGCAGTTTGCTGTAAGCCCAGATGAAAATGAAGAGATTATTGCTATTGAAATCAATCCTCGAGTATCGCGTTCTTCGGCATTAGCAAGTAAGGCCACAGGATATCCAATCGCAAAAATTGCAGCAAAACTAGCCATTGGTTATACATTAGATGAATTAAGTAATCAAATAACAGGATCAACTTCGGCATTATTTGAACCAACATTAGATTATGTGGTGGTTAAGATTCCACGTTGGAACTTTGATAAGTTTGAAGGTTCAGATAGACAACTAGGTCTTCAAATGAAGGCTGTTGGAGAAGTAATGGCTATAGGACGTTCGTTTCAGGAGGCTTTACATAAAGCAACCCAATCTTTAGAAATTAAACGGAATGGGTTAGGTGCAGATGGAAAAGGATACAAAGATTATCAACAAATTATTGATAAGTTAACCTACGCAAGTTGGGATCGTGTATTTGCTATTTATGATGCTATTCAAATGGGAATTCCTTTAAGTAGAATTCATGAAATTACTAAAATTGATATGTGGTTCTTAAAACAATACGAAGAACTTTATCATTTGGAGAAAGAAATTTCAACTTATACTATTGATACTATTGAACGCGATTTGTTACTAGAAGCTAAGCAAAAAGGCTATGGAGACAGACAAATTGCTCATATGCTTAAATGTCTTGAAAGTCAAGTCTACAACAAAAGAGATGCGTTTAAAATAAATCGTGTTTACAAACTCGTTGATACGTGTGCAGCCGAATTTAAGGCGCAAACACCGTATTATTATTCTACCTTCGAAAATGAAGTAGAAACAGCTAATGGTGAGAAGTTTTCAGCAAATGAAAGCGTCGTTTCAGATAAAAAGAAAATTATCGTTCTAGGATCTGGTCCAAATCGAATCGGACAAGGAATTGAGTTCGATTATTGCTGCGTTCATGGTGTGTTGGCAAGTGCAGAGTGTGGTTATGAAACCATCATGATTAATTGTAATCCTGAAACAGTATCAACAGATTTTGACATTGCCGATAAACTGTATTTTGAACCTGTATTTTGGGAACACATTTACGATATTATTCGTCATGAAAAACCAGAAGGTGTTATTGTACAATTAGGTGGTCAAACCGCATTAAAATTGGCAGAAAAGCTAGATAGATATGGTATTAAAATTATTGGTACAACCTATCAGTCTCTAGATTTAGCAGAAGACAGAGGGAGTTTTTCTACTTTACTTAAAGAGAACAATATTCCTTATCCAGAATTTGATACGGCATCAACAGCAGATGAAGCACTTGCTGTTGCCGATAAATTAGACTTCCCAATCTTAGTAAGACCATCTTACGTGCTTGGTGGACAAGGAATGAAAATAGTAATTAATAGAAAAGAATTAGAAGAGCACGTTGTCGATTTACTTCGAAAAATGCCTGATAATAAACTACTTTTAGATCACTATCTCGATGGCGCTATAGAAGCTGAAGCCGATGCCATTTGCGATGGTGAGAATGTATATATCATTGGTATTATGGAGCATATAGAACCATGTGGTATTCACTCTGGAGATAGTAACGCAACATTACCACCTTTTAATTTAGGTGAATTTGTAATGCAACAAATAAAAGATCATACCAAAAAGATTGCTTTAGCTCTTAACACCGTTGGATTAATTAATATTCAGTTTGCTGTAAAAGATGATATGGTTTACATTATTGAAGCTAATCCTAGAGCATCGAGAACTGTTCCTTTTATTGCAAAAGCCTATGGAGAGCCTTACGTTAATTATGCGACAAAAGTAATGCTTGGAGAGAAGAAAGTTACCGATTTTAAGTTTGAACCAAGGCTTGAAGGATATGCCATTAAGCAACCAGTGTTCTCATTCAATAAGTTTCCTAATGTGAATAAAAAATTAGGACCAGAGATGAAAAGTACAGGCGAAAGTATTCTGTTTATTGATAGTCTAAAGGATGATGAGTTTTATAATTTATACTCAAGACGTAAAATGTATTTGAGCAAATAGACTATTTTTTCGATAAACGACTTGTAATAATCAGCTTTTAATTGCTATTTTAGCCTAGAATTTCTCAAATTTATTGTTTTGAATGTTAAAACACTTTGTTTAATTAGTTGTTTGTTTTTTTCTGTTTTCCATGGATTGGCACAACGTGATATTTTCGATGTGGCTCGTTCTGGAACGATTACAGACGTTAAAGCCTTGATGGCTATTAATGCTGATACGATAAACGCTTTTGATAGCAATGGATATTGTCCATTAACTCTAGCTTGCTATAAGGGAAATGAAGACGTTGCCTTGTTTTTAGCCGCTAAAGTAAAAGATATAGATGGTAACAGTAATTATGGTACGCCATTAATGGCTGCTGTTTATAAGAACAGGCCTGTAATTGTTGAACGCTTACTTGAGTTAAAAGCAAATCCAGATTCGGCTGATGCTAATGGAACAACACCTCTGCATTATGCTATAATTTTTCGTAATGAGAAAATAATAAAGTTACTGATGGATGCTGATGCCGATATAAATTTCAAGGATAAAAGAGGAAAGAACGCAAAAGATTATGCAATGATGACTCAGAATGATACGATCATTAAGCTTATAAAAAAAGAAAAATAATATGAAAAAAATTACAATTGCTTTAATTACCCTATTTTGTTTTAGTTCTGGATTTAGCCAGACGTATTCAACAGGCCTGGTAAATCTTTCTAATACAGCTGGTTTAGAGTATTCGGTTCAAATTGATGTAACATCTACTATTGTTACCTTAACGATGATAGGACCTGATAATAGATGGTTAGGTCTAGGGTTTGGAGTTCAAGGAATGACTGCAGGAGACGATGTCGTTATTTATGATGGCTCGAGACTTACAGATAGATATTTTGGGTTTGATGGACAAACACCTGGAGATGACGCTACCGGAATTATTCCTACCGAAGATTTAGAAGGGGAAAGAGATTGGTCTATAACATCTAATACCGTAAATTCTGGAGTAAGAACAATAATCGCTACAAGAGCAACCAATACAGGTAATAATAACGATTATGTGTTCTCAGCTTCGGCAACGTCTATAGAATTGGCTTGGGCAAGAGCTCGTTTTGAAGGCTATAGTTTAGAATGGCATGGCACCGAAAATAGAGGAATTACTATGCAATCTTTGACTTTAAGTGAAGAAAGTCAGGAAGTTAATAATTTCGAAATTTCACCAAATCCTGCTAAGACTAGCTTTAAGATAGAATTACCAACATATACCGATGATACTAAAATTGAGGTTTATAATGTTTTAGGGAAAAAAGTGCTCTCTAAAAAATTAAACTCTTTATCATCAGTGATTGACGTTTCTAACTGGAGTACTGGTATATATGTAATAAAGGTTACAACCAAGAACACTTCAAAAATGAAACGTTTTGTAAAGCAATAAAGACCATTTATTTTATATCAAAAGCCATTAATTTAATTAGTGGCTTTTTTGTTTTTATATGATTGGCTTCATTTTTGATACCTATTAGTTTAAATATAAATTGTTTTATATTTGAAGTGCTGAAAAAGATAAACTATGAAAACAAAACTACTTTTTTTATCATTACTGCTAACATCTTCAATTGCTTTGTCTCAAGTTATGGCAGGGCAAGTTGATGATTTTGAAGATGGTACAACACAAAATTGGATTATTGGAAGCCCTGGAGATGCCGTGTCTCCTCCTGCCAACGAGCCTAGTGGTGGACCAGATGGGATTGATGATAATTATTTGACTTATACGTCAACCCCGCCTGAATCAGGTGGAGCTGGGAGTAAAATGATCATCTTTAGTGCTATGAATCAATGGTCATCTAATTTTACTAGTGAAGGTATAGTAGCAATTAAAATGGACGTTAGGGTATTAACCACAGATTTAAATTTAAGAGTCGCGTTCCAAGGACCAGGAGGAAAACGAATTTGTACAACAAATGCAGTTAATGTAGTTGCGGGCTCTGGATGGCAATCGATTACAATTCCAATTTCTGCTTCTGATTTTACTGCTGTTGGTGGTTCTGGTTCTGTATCTATTGCAGATGCGCTTGAAGCTGTAAGTACAATGCGAATTATGAGTAGCGCAGCGCCTACATGGACAGGTGCAGATACTATTATATCAACTATAAACTTGGATAATATCACAGCATCTACAACATTGAGTACTCAAGAATTACAAACTCAAAATGATTTTGAGATTTCTCCAAATCCTGCATCGTCTAAATTGAATATCAAATTGTCTAATGCTTTAGATAATGCAAATGTCACAGTTTACAATGTTTTGGGTAAAAAAGTGCATGCTAAAAACTTAAACGCAATAGAATCATCAATAGATGTATCTAACTGGAAAACAGGAGTGTATCTTGTTAGAATTTCTACCAATAAACAAACCATTACCAAGCGTTTTGTAAAGCAATAATTGGCATATTATAAAACTTATAAAAGCCCATCAATTTCAAATTGATGGGCTTTTAATTTTGTTAATTTTTGTAAAACAATCAAAATATTTCACTAAATTGTATAGCACTCAAATCTAAAAACCGAAATATTATGAGAAAAAAATACACGTTTTATCTATTATTTGCACTTTTCTGTTTTGGGTTTTCTGTTCAGAAATCAAATGCTCAATTTAGGATTGTTGAGGTAGATCCTTCTACTGAACGCGTGAAAATTAAAAACTTTGGAACTACCACAGAAGATATTTCTGCCTATAGATTATGTGCTAGGTTTTCTTATAATGCTTTGAGCAGTATGACACTACTGAGCGGGGATCTTGTGAATTTTGCACCAGATGCAGAAGTTGAAGTGACCGTATCCTTTTCTAATGGTAATGTTCTTACAGATGCCTCATCAGATTTAGGACTTTATCTTCCTACAGGAAATTTTGGTGTTGCTGCTAATATGATTGATTTTATGCAATGGGGAGCAGGAGGTATTGGTAGAGAAGCTCAAGCCGTAACCAATGGATTTTGGACAGCAGGAACATTTATTAATGTTACAGCACCTTATGAATTTACTGGCGGAACTTCAGATTTTGGTGTAACTTTTTGGGATACACTTCTTGGTGTCGATGATATTGGAGATGTTTCAAAATTCTCAATTTCACCTAATCCAGCATCCTTACACCTTAATATTGAAATCCCTGGAAGTGTTGAAAATGCAACGCTCAAAGTATTTGATCTTCTAGGAAAAAAAGTTATTGAAAAAGAAATAAGCGGTATTCAGGCACTATCAATAGATGTTAGTAAATGGAACACTGGTGTTTATATTGTTAGAGTTACCAGTGATGATGTAACTCAAACCAAACGATTTATCAAACAATAAAGGTCAACCAACTAAAAAATGTTTGTAGAGACCATCCAGATGTGGATGGTCTTTATTTTTTATGCAGCTCAAACTGAAATGAAACCTTTACATCTTCTGCAATTTTATTACTAACAAGTTTTGGGATTTCAATGTTATAATCTGAAGCACTAGCTACAAAATCACCGCTTATCATGATTTTATTTTCTTCTGTCTTTACAGTAATTGCAATATCTTTTAGAGTCTTTGTTTGCCCATGAAATGTAAGACTTCCATTAATAGTATAAGTCGCTAGTGCCTTTTTAAGGTCAAAGTCTTCTATGGTTCCTTTAAATGTTGCTTTCGGAAATTGGTCAGACTCCGCATAATTCTCATTAAAATGCTCTTCCATGAGTGCATTTTTAAATCGAAACCCCTTAACTAAAGCTAGGGCTGCAAATTCTCCGTTTTCGGCATTAATAATAGCTGTGACCGAGTTGTTTATTGCAGCAACTTCCTCAAAAGACGCTACTGATGCTTCAAAATTAATTGTTCCGGTTTTAGTGATAAACTTGTTTTGAGCTGTTACGTTTAAGCTCATAAATATGAATGCAAATAGAATAGTTTTCATTGTTTTAAATTTAATTAGTTTTCTAGTAGACCATCTGCTTCCCACTGTATAACAAGGTCTATTAAGTTTTGTGGTAGTCGTGGCCCACCAAATGGCATTAAAAACCCTTGATCAGTAGATGAAATTCTATCAATCAAACCGTTGTTTTCAACAGCATTTTTGACATTGTCATAAGTAATTAAAGAAATTGGAGCACCATTTATTGGAGGATTGCTATGACAACCAATACAATTATTATCAATAATGGGTTTTATATTGTCCACATACGTTACCAGTGTTAAAATTGGTGTGGCGTCTATTAAATCTTCTTCGCTGGTGTTACTACAATTAAATAGTAGTAGCAGGCTTATAAGATATAGATTGTATTTAGTTTTCATTATTCTAAAATTCGTTTAAAGGTGTTATTTTATGTTGTAGATTTTAATTAAAAAACGCGACTTAGGTTAAACCCGAAATAGATGTTACCATCACTCCAATCTCCAGTAGCTTGTCCCAAGAAACCATTAGTATTCATGGCTTGTGCATTAGAGAAATGCATTTGAAATACATGTCCTCCTGTTTCTAAATCAATACCTATAGATAATGGGTTTTTAAATGGAGAATTATCTGCTCTGTTGAGGTGCCAACCATAATCTGCATTAATAGACCAACGCTTAGAGAGCTTATGACGTGCACCTAAACCCAGAGCAAATTGCGAATTATCTTGGTTGTTTTGCTGTACATAATTATCATGGAAAAAAGTGGGCACCATTTCAAAAGAAAAGTTGGTGTTTACCTTTCGAGATATAATTATTTGTGTTGTATAGCCAAGGCGATCTATAAATTCTAACTTTGGCAAATTGTTTTTGTCTAGTGCTGTATTAATTAAAACAGCATTAAACCCAACGATGGTAAAAGGAAAGCCGTTGTCCTGCTGTCTTACAAGTCTATATTTAGCTGAAGCCTGATATATTTTTTGAAAAGAACTTCTAGAAATACCAATATTAAAACCATCGGAAATGCCATATACGAAATTCAATCTAGTCACTGCATCATCCAACCCAAAAAAACTATCAAACCCGTTTTCAATACTACCAAACCGATGTGAAACTATAAAAGTTAATTCGTCTTTTGCAACTAACTTTGTAGATTCAAAATTCACGATTTTAAGACCTTTAAATGCGGCTGTAGCGTATTGATTATCTGTGCTTTCTGTGTCAATTTCATTTAGTAAATCATCTTGAGCTACCGTTAAAATTGGGATAAGAGCTACCAGTATGAATATTTTTTTCATAGTTAATAGATTAAAAAATAAGCCAAACCTTAACCTTTAATAAAGATTTGGCTTTATGTTGTTATTGTTTAATGAAACGCTTTGTTTCGGTTTTATCTCCATTAGAAATTTTAATGAGATACAAGCCGCTATTCCAGTTTGATACGTCAATTTGAGATAAGCGTTCAGACTCTAAATTTTTAGAAATGATTTGCTTTCCTAGAATATCAAAAACTTGATACGTTAGGCCTGCTTCACTCGATGTAATTTCTATATTTAATAGTGCATTCGTAGGGTTAGGGTAAACGGTAAAACTTGATGTCGTTTCAATATCATCAACACTTAATAAGGTGTCCCAGAAAGTAACTCCTGTATCTACAGCACTTCCTGTAAATGAATATGGAGGAGCCACATTTACAAAAGTTCCTGCAGTCCAAATACCTTTTGCAACAGCAACATTTTCTCGACCTTGGCCACCTGCTCCCCATTGCATAAAGTCTACCATACTTGATGCTGTTCCGAAATTACCCGTAGGAAAGTAAAGCCCTAAATCGGCCGCAGTTGTACTTAAACTCAAATAGTTTTCAGCAAAGATTGTTACTTCTGCATCTGGACCAAGATTTAACGAACCATCTACAACAGTTGTTTGGGTAGATAAAGTTTTATATGAGAATAAAGAGCATAGTCTATATGACGCAATATTTACAGTTGCTCCTCCAAAATTTTTAATAGTAACTGTATCTCCAGCAGGATCGACATTTAAGATTCTAATTTGAGCATTCATATTAGAATTTAGTGCAATAGTAAAAACTAATGCTAGAATGGTTTTAAAAAAGTAATTTGTTTTCATAGTAATTTATATTTAGTGATTGTATTAATTTGCAATAATGCATTGGTCTAACTTAACTTGTTCCAGCAAGTCGTCATAACCAATAACCCTCCCTTTAACTTTTAACTGAGAGTTTGGTTTTATTGTGTTTTGAATGGCATTAGTAAACTGGCAAAAGACTTTGTCATCTAATGTAATTGAGTGACTATCACTTTCTGAAATTTTACCAGCCACTTCAATGGTAGTATTGAGATACTTGGCTTCAGATTCTGAGATGTTTTCTGAAAAACTTAAAGCAATATCAGATGTAGTCATCTTGTATTTAGCATTTTCACTTTCTATATCTCGATGATCTTGATAGATATAGTTATAGCCTATAATTAAGCCAATAGCTAGAACAATAAGGATGATAATTCGTTTTCGCATCGTTGTTAATGTTTTGGTTAAAACTGCTCTAACTTTATTTTAGCTAAAGCAGTTTAATACAATTTGGAACACAAACAACTAATTCAAAAATAGGATCCCTTATTTTTCTTTTTCAATGAATGTTGTGAATGCTAATTGCATGTATTTCTATAGCGCAATCGATCTACGTTACTTAATCTAAGGTCGATTTTGCTTAAACTGGTATTATTAATTTCCTGCAAGCTCCAATTGTTATTACATAAAGGAAGTGCTGGAATATTTATAAGTACAGATATATTATTCCCTGTGCCTGTTGTAAGCCAAGTTCCGTTGGCTGATGTTGCATTCCAATACACAGTGATCGTACCATTTTCAAAAAAGTTAAAATCATAACCATCGTATATATCGTGGTAATTAACATCATCTTTTTTGAGTCTATCGACGTACCAATCTTCACAACCTACAAGGAATTCTTCCAGTAATTCTGGAGTACAATGGTTACAGTCATCATCGTTATAATCGAAATCGTCGTCTTCATCACACGAATTTTGAACGTTAGAAATTGTAGATTCTAAGGTTGTTAAAGAATTAATAGCGAGTTGTGAACCATCGTATAGTACAACTGAAATTGGAAAATTTATACTTGTAATGTCTTCAGGAGTTAGCGAATCGATAAAATCATAAAGTTCTTTATCACCCGTTAAAATTTCCGTAGATATTAACTCATTGAGGGTATTAAATTTTGAAACCGTAAAAGGATAAACAAAATCCAGACATTCAATATCGTTGTCGGCCACATTCTCACCATTACAATTCATAGCAGTGGCATTTAATTCGCTTAGCGAGTTTATAGATATTTCAGTGAAATCCGAATTAATAATAGTAATTGGGAAGTTAATATCTAACTCATCAATATCATCGTCGTTATCATCAAAGATAGATTCTACTTCATAGTAGTCATCTTCATTGTTAATTTCAATAGTTGTAGAATTGACAGTAACGTCTATAGGCAGTTTGATATTGAAACAATTTGCAAAGTCTAAAATATTATCGTTAGAGCCGTCATTAGATGCTGTTCTTTGGATGAGATCGGCTACTACAGAATTTGCATGTAATATGTCTTCTGGTGGTGTCTCTATAAACTCTGTCTCCTCTTTTCTACAAGATGTCAATACCATCATTGAAGAAAAAAGAAAAACTAATGTGAATCTAAGTGTTGCTTTCATAATTTTGCATTTATATAATTTTAATGCAATTTAATATATAACAACTCAACTTTTAAAACTCCTGAAATTTTAAAGTAAATATTTATTTACCTTTAAATGCTAAAACAAAAAAGCCTTGCCACAAGACCTAAATGAAAACATATGCGAAGCCAGAATTTTTGAGTATGTGTATAATACGTATTCAAAAGATTTACATGACTTCTTGTATTATAAATATGGAGAGCAATTTAACCCAAGTGATAAAATGCAAGATGCTTTTATTAAACTTTGGGATAACTGTAAAAAGGTAACACTTAATAAAGCAAAGTCTTTTTTATTTACAGTAGCTAATAATATGGTGCTTAATGATATCAAACACCATAAAGTAGTTTTAAACCATCAAAAGAATACCCCTAAATCTCACACCAATGAAACACCAGAATTTATTTTAGAGGGAGAGCAATTTCTTCAGCGATATAAAGAAGTTTTAGAGGGTTTAAGTGAAGAGCAACGTGTTGCTTTCTTATTAAATAAAGTAGAAGGGAAGAAGCATAGTGAAATTGCCGAATTTTTGGGTGTGACCAAAAAAGTAGTAGAGTATCGTATTTATAGTGCTTTCAAAATATTAAAAACAGAATTGGAAGGCTTTAAAATAAAATAATCAGGAGAAATAGAATTAAAGTTGTTATATAAGTAGTAAATCGATTTATGAATACAGAAGACCACATCAAGAAATGGTTAAATGATGAGTTAACACCTGCCGAAAAAGAAGCGTTCGAGCAGGACGAAGATTTTGCATTATATCAAGCGATTATTGGTGGTGCTAAAAAATTTAAGGCTTCAGACTTTTCAGAACCTAAATCGTTTGAAGATTTTAAATCGGCTTATGAGGCGCAACATTCCGCAGGTAAAACTTCAAATTGGAGAAGCAAAATACTACGAATAGCTGGTATGGTTGTTATTGCTATTGGGATCTATTATGGTGTATTCTATAAAACGGTTGCTCATATAGAAACACTGGCAAGTGAACAAACTACGATTGAATTACCAGATCAATCTGAAGTCACATTAAATGCAGGTTCAGTTATTTTATATGATAAAAAAGATTGGGAGGATAATAGACGATTAACGCTTAGTGGCGAAGCTTATTTTAAAGTAGCAAAGGGTAAAACGTTTGATGTTATTACATCTCAAGCTACGGTTACAGTTGTAGGAACCGAATTTAATGTAAAGCAAAGAGAAAATTATTTTGAAGTACAATGCTTTGAAGGGATTGTACGTGTAACTTCGAGAGCAGGTAAAACGAAAGAACTTTTAGCAGGAGATACTTATCGCTTATTAGACGATGTATATACTTGGGGCAAAACAACGTTTGTAGAACCGCAATGGACCCAAAACAGAAGTACATTTAAAGCGGTGCCTTTTGAGGCCGTTATTGCTGAAATGGAACGACAATATGACATAAAAATTATAGTTGATAATGTAAATACCGAACGATTATTTACAGGAGGATTTATGCATGACGATATTGAGAAAGCCCTTTTATCTGTTACAGAACCAATGGATCTAACCTTTAAAATTAATGGATCAAACGACGTTGTAATTCATGGCAATAAAAAATAAGCTGTATTTTTTATGTTTTCTTTTTTTTATATTTTCTTTTGAAATTTGTGCTCAAGAGACTAGAGAAGTTTTGCCGTTAACGGAAGTCCTTACACGCTTACAACAGCAGTATAACGTTCAATTTAATTATGCCGAAGATAGCCTAGAAGGTATTAATGTAATTCCTCCTAAACGAGATCTTAGCTTGACTGAAGTCTTATCTTATTTGGAACATAATACCCAATTATCATTTCAAAATCTTGATGGCACATTTATTTTAGTTCGCCTTAAAGAAACTCCATTTGAGCTACAACAACTTTCTGAAGTTATTGTCTCCAAATATATTGTTAAGGGGATTAATAGATTGAGTGATGGGGCTTACGAAATTAATTTTTCGGAGTTTGATATTCTTCCAGGATTAACAGATACTGATGTTTTGCAAGCAGTACAGGCACTTCCAGGGATTCAAAGTATCAATGAAACTGTATCGAATATTAATATAAGAGGAGGAACACATGATCAGAATCTCATTTTATGGGATGGTATAAAAATGTATCAATCGGGACATTTTTTTGGGTTAATTTCAATGTTTAATCCTCAAATTACTCAACAAGTTAGTGTCCTAAAGAATGGTACTGAAACTGCACTTACCGATGGTGTATCAGGGACGATTTCAATGGAAACTAACACTAAAATTAATGATAAATTTAAGGGGAGTTTAGGCCTTAATTTTATAGATACCAATGGCTTCGCCGATATTCCCATCAATGAAAAGTCATCTTTGCAGGTTGCTGCACGTAAATCGATTAGCGATTTTACTGAAACGCCAACCTATGCGAATTTCTTTGATCGTATTGCTCAAGATACCGAAGTAGAAATGAATACTAATGATATTTTAAATTCTGACCAAGAGTTCGATTTTTATGATATGTCCTTTCGTTGGTTATATTCTATTTCTGAAAAAGACCGACTTCAGCTTAATTTTTTGAACGCAAGTAACGAATTAAGCTTTAACGAAAATTCAATCTTAGATGGATTCGAAACCTCACGTCAGAGTAGTTTGAGACAGAATAGCATTGCTGGGGGAATTCAATATAAAAGATCATGGAATGATATCTGGCAAACAACGTTTGAAATTTATGAAACCGATTATAAATTAAAGGCTATCAATGCCAATATTATTGACGCTCAACGATTTCAGCAAGAAAACGTGGTGTCTGAAACAAGCCTAAAACTTAAAGCTAATTATAAGATAAACGATAAGTTGCAATGGTTCAATGGCTACCATTTTGTTGAAACCGAAATCACTAATCTTGATGATGTTGATAATCCGCGTTTTCGTTCGTTGGTATCTGAAGTTGTAAGAACTCATGGTCTATTTTCTCAGCTAAATTATAGGTCTTCCAATAAGAAAACGAACTTAAATTTCGGATTAAGATATAATTATATTGATAAGTTTAAAAAGCATATTCTAGAACCAAGATTAGCCTTTAATCATAAGTTTTTAAGCCATTTTAATTTTGAGATTTTAGGAGAATTTAAACATCAAAATACATCACAAATTATCAATTTTCAAAATGACTTTTTAGGGATTGAAAAACGACGATGGCAATTATCAAACGATGCAGATATTCCTGTAATTAGAAGTAAACAGGTGTCTTTCGGTTTGAGTTATATTAAAAAAGGTTGGTTGCTTAGTGCAGATGGATATTACAAATATGTGAAGGGGATTACAACGCAAAGTCAAGGGTTTCAAAATCAATATGAATTTGTAAAAACCAACGGAAATTATGATGCTTTTGGTGCAGATTTCATTTTAAGAAAAGAAATTAAAGATTTTACTGCCTGGCTAAGTTATACCTATATGAATAGTAATTATACCTTTAATGGACTTCCAGAAAATTCGTTTCCAAATAATTTTGACATCAGTCACTCTGTTACGTTTGGAGCTGCTTATTCAATGGAACGTTTGAAGTTGTCTGCAGGACTCAATTGGCACTCTGGTAAACCGACGACACGACCAATACCTGGTAATGAAATTGTAAATGATGCGATTAATTTTGAAGGAACAAATTCGAGTCAATTAAATGATTATTTAAGAATTGATATCTCTGCGCTTTATGACTTAAACCTTTGGAAGGATACTAAAGCAGATTTAGGAATTTCCATTTGGAATGTGCTAGACAAAAACAATCAAATAAATAATTTTTACAGAATTATTAATGATGGTGTTAATGAAACCTTGCAAAGTTCTTTGGGCTTAACTCCAAATGCTGTATTGCGAGTGCACTTTTAATAGCTATCGGGAAGCTCTACTTTAACCTTGTACTTTTTTAAATCGTCTAAATAATCGGTAGGTGAGAAGTTTTCTCGATCAAACTCTATTTGTCTAGAACGTTTGGTTTCGATGCGTTTAATAGATTTTAAAAAACGTTTTACTTCAGTTTTGTCATTTACTATAAGACCAGGAACTTCTACAATGTTGCCTTGATCATCTTTAGCAACCATTGTGAAATAAGATGAGTTGCAGTGCTTTACTTCACCAGTTCTAATGTTTTCGGCTTCAACGCGAATACCAACAACCATTGAAGTACGACCAACATAATTAATAGACGCTTTCATCGTTACGAGCTCACCAATTTCTATTGGACTTAAAAAATCAACCGTATCTACCGACGCCGTTACACAATAGGTTTCAGAATGTTTGGAGGCACATGCAAATGCAATTTGATCCATAAGATTTAAAATGTAACCACCATGAATTTTACCACCAAAATTAGAATGTGATGGTTGCATTAATTCTGAAATACTAATTCGAGAAGAGTCTACTGTCTTGTATGCCATGATGCTCTTATTCGTTGTTTTTCGCTCTCTTAATTATAGTTTCAGGCAACGATTTCTTCGCTTTGGCTCCCATTTTCTTGAGTTTTTCTACACTCGTAATAAGATTACCACGACCTTCTACCAATTTATTCATGGCAGATGAGTAATCACGTTTGGCGTCATCAATCTTTTTACCTACACCAGTCAAATCTTTTACCAAGCCCTCAAATTTATCATAGAGCGCACCAGCTTGCCTAGCAATTTCGATGGCATTTCGTTGTTGCTTTTCATTATTCCACATCGTATCTATGGTTCGCAACGTTGCTAACAATGTTGAAGGAGTTACAATGACAATGTTTTTTTCAAAAGCCTTATTATACAATGAACTGTCTTCATTGATGGCAACAGCAAAGGCAGGTTCTATAGGAATAAATAACAATACAAAATCTGGTGATTCAATGTCGTACAAATCCTGATAGTTTTTGTCAGATAACTGATCTACATGTTTTTTTATAGAATTAATATGCGCTTTTAAATGAAAATTACGATCGTCATCATCGGCATTGACATAACGTTCATAGTCGGTTAGCGATACTTTACTATCGACTATCATTTTTTTGTTGTCTGGCAAATGTAATACCACATCGGGAAGTACTCTTGTGCCATCGGGTAGTGTGAAACTTTGCTGTACAAAATATTCTCGGTCTTTTTCTAAACCAGATTTTTCAAGGACACGCTCTAGTACCAATTCACCCCAATTTCCTTGCATTTTACTATCTCCTTTTAAAGCCTTAGTGAGATTGGTAGCCTCTTTTGTCATTTGTTGGTTGAGATCTTTTAAACCCAAAAGTTGTTCTTTTAAGGCCGAATGCATGCTAATGCTTTCTTTTTGTGTGTCTTCAACTTTTTTCTCAAATACTTGAATTTTTTCCTGTAACGGATTCAATATATTTTTAATGTTTTCTTTATTCTGAAGAGTGAACTTCTCAGATTTTTCATCTAGAATTTTCGTGGCCAATAATTCAAAGTCTTTGCGCAACTGTTCTTGACGTTCTTCTATTTCTTCGTCACGCTTTAAGTTTTGTTGCTGGAGATTTTCGTACTCTGTATTTTTACGAGCTAACTCTGTGTTTAGAAATTCTTTTTCTCGTCTAATCTCATCTCGCGTGTTCTCTAATTTGGATACATTTTGTTTTAAGTCTTCTATTGTAGACGTCATTTGGTGTTGGCGCTCTTCAAGTGTACTCTGGTCGCTTTTACTTTTCAGTTTTATAAAAAGCATGCCCAAATAAGCACCAATAGCCGCAGAGATAAGAATAGCTAAAATGAGAATAAGATTATCGTTCATAAAAGAGAATAGAAATTTACTCAAAGATAAGCGATTTGTTCACAAAAAGGAATGTATAAAATTATTTAAATTTGAGCTCAAGTATTTTGTAATGGCAGTTTCAGAACAGAAAAAATTAGTAATTTATTTTTACCTCATCTCGTTAGTGCTCAACGTTGTTTTACCTTATGTGATTTCTAAAGTTGTTATAGGTGATGAAACGGGAGAAATTCAAATACTTTATGTAGGCGTGATAGTATGGGGTGTGATTAGCCTATTAATTTATGGCATCTATTTTTTAATTCCTGAATTTCAGAGTAAGAGAGATAAAATTTCGGCGTTTATGCTACCATCTATGATTGCATTCGGCGCTTGTTTTATTTGGCTAGGTTTTTTTTATCTATTACTCTATACCCTTAGTATCAATCTTATGTTTGTTTGGATTTGGTATCGAAAATTTAGTTGGAGGTAAGATGATTAGCAGTTTAAAAATGCACATGGTATCAACTTTTAGGTAAAAACACCTGTTTTTATAATTACGTATTAGTCTTCGGAAAAGTGAAAAATTGTTCCTTTTTCTTTGTTTAGATATCTAAAATAAATAAAAGCTAAGATGGGACAAGAAGAGAGGTTTAAAGAGATTGTATTAATTGATGATCAAGAGACATCATTCCGAGAAGGAACGTTAGTTGAACTCCAAGTTCAAGAAGAACAAACATTAAATCATAAACAATCTCCTTTAATGAATGCCAAGGCAAGCGTTGGAGACGTTATTGAAGTTTCAAAATTTGTATGGGATATTATTAAGGACTCTAAAGCTTCTGCAGCAACTGCGGCTACAACATCCAGAATTTTATCTGTAAAGGACGACCGATGGGAGGATTATGAAAAAGCTCAAAATTTCAAATCGAAGGAAGTTACGTATAAATTAGATAATTTTGCGGGTGTTAATTGCTATAAGGTGAAATTTAAGGTTGCCGGAACATACCGCGCTGTAAATCCCGATTTTGGTGGGCAATGGATTCCAAATGTACACATAACATTTAGTGAATGTCATGCGAATTTTCCATGGATTATTAATGGCGAAGCCAAAATTGATGAAAAATATGTGTCTAATATGGGGACAAAGACTGATCCAATACCTCAGTTGGTGTTAAATGTTAAAATAAAGACAGAAGCCAAATTTGGTTTTACTGTAGAAAGTCATGAACGAACTTTTGAATTTACTTTAAACGCTCAAGATGGTGTTGACGTGATTAATTAAATTTATAATTTAAAGTTAGATGAAGTAAGTTATTTCTTCACCCTAAAACGTCCAGTGCTTTTGTCAAAATCGATAAGGTCTTCAGGAAATAATGTTTCAAAAATACCACGTTCAATAAGGTTACAAGGTGTATCAGAAATGACTTGGTCATTTGTCATAACAATCATGCTGTCGCATAATTGAATCGCTAAATCTATTTCATGCGATGAGAATAGAATTGTTTTATTGGTGTCTTTGGCTAGTCTTTGCAAAAGTTTTAAAATATAAGCCTTATGATACATGTCTAAATGCGTGGTTGGCTCATCTAGAATAATCAAATTGGTGTCTTGTGCCAATGCTCGAGCAATCATGACTTTTTGTAGTTGTCCGTCGCTTAGTTCAAAACACCTGCGATGTTTTAAATCTGAAAGATGTGTTTGATCAATCGATCTGTTTATAATAGTTATATCGTTTTCAGAGAGGTTACCTACCCAGTTCGTATAAGGTTGTCGACCAAGCGCTATAAGTTCAAAAACCGATAAATTTTTAGACATAAGTTGTTCGGTTAATACCAAACTCATTGTCTTTGCTAAGGCCATAGCACTATAGTTTTCAAGAGGCTCTTTTTTTAAGGCAATAGAACCATCTAAGGGGTGTTGGATGTTCGTAAGTGTTCTTAATAGTGTCGATTTTCCAATACCATTTGCTCCAACCAGTCCTACGAGTTCACCTTGATATAGTGCTATGTTGATATCGCTGGCAATAACAGATGTGGCTTTCTTAGATTGGTAGCCTATAGAAAGACCCTGAGTTTCGAGGATGATATGTTGCTTTTGTTCTGCCACTATTTCTTTTTCGGTTCTATTAAATCCCAAAGATTACCATACAAATCTGAGAAAACAAGTACTTTTCCATAGACTTCTTCCGAAGGTGGTCGTACAATAGCAATATTATGACGCAATAAGTTGTTATAATCTCTATTAAAGTCATCTGTATGTAAAAATAAAAATACGCGTCCACCAGTTTGATTGCCTATTCTAGTATTTTGCTCATCAGTTGCAGCTTTGGCTAATAACAAAGAACATCCATTTGTTCCTTTTGGTTTTACCACAACCCATCGTTTCGTTTCACTAAGTTTTGTGTCTTCTATTAAATCGAAATTTAATTGTTTGGTGTAAAAAGCGATGGCTTCGTCATAGTCGTCCACTACCAGAGCTATATGTACAAGTTCTTGCTTCATAATTAAAATATCATTTTACGTTTCCTTACTAGTAACCACACTACTACAGGAGCACCAATTAAAGAGGTAATGGCGTTAATAGGTAAGGTATAGTCACTTGTTGGTAATTGAGCAATGCTATCGCAAATAAGCATTATAATCGCTCCAAACAAAAATACAGCTGGTAATAGTATTTTGTGATTTGAAGTATGAAACAATTGACGCGTCATATGAGGAATTGCCAAACCAATAAAAGCAATCGGTCCGGCAAAAGCAGTTATTGTTCCTGCTAGTAAACTTGTTGCAATTATGATAATTAAGCGACTTTGTTTAATGTTTAATCCAAGGCTTTTAGCATAGTTTTCTCCAAGTAAGAGGGTGTTTAAAGCCTTAATTGATAATGAGGTTAGTATTAATCCTAAGAGGTAAATGCCGAAGAAAATAAAGAGTTCATTCCATGATAAATTACCTAAACTTCCAAAACCCCAAAAAATATACTGTTGTAATTGTTCTGCTGAACTGAAATAGGAGAGCACACTTACAACTGCAGCTGTGATACTACCAAACATTAAACCAATGATTAAAATAGCCATGGTATCTCTTACTTTTGAAGATACTAGTAAAACAGCCAATAGCACAAGAAAACTACCCAAACTTGCGGCAATAACAATACTCCACTTTGAAACCAATAAAGCAGAAAAAGCACCGCCGAATATACTGGCGCCCAATATAACGAGCGCAACACCCAAACTGGCTCCCGAACTAATTCCTAACACAAATGGTCCTGCTAGCGGATTTCTAAAAAGTGTTTGCATGAGCAATCCTGAGATACCTAAGCCAGAACCAACTAAAATAGCAGTAAATGCTTTAGGTAATCTGTAATCTCTAATAATATATTGCCAAGATTCATTGGTTGACGTTCCTAAAATACTCTGAAAAACTTCCTCTATTGGAATGCCTACAGAACCTAAACTAACATTCGCGAAAAAACATAGTACTAAAACTACTGATAAAGTTAAAAACGTATATGTATAGCGAGTTTTCAATTAATCTAGTGGCTTGAAAAATGTCGTTTTATAGTGTGGGAGCAACTCGGGATGGCAAATTTTTATCATGTCTTTGAGTACTAAATCGGGTCTTGCTGTACCTAATTCGTAGTATGTTACACCTCCCGTTTTGCCTGTGGTATTCGAAAAGGTAAAAATGTTTTTATTCTGAAATGCCTCAAATTGAGTATAATGGGAATTTGCTTTTTCTAAAGCGTGGTAACTTGTATAATATGAAGGGCTCAACCAGAATTTTGCGTCTTTAGCTTTGTCAAATACGGTTTCAAAACTAAGGGCGATACTCCCTGTTTCTTTTGTGTCGCTCCATAAATAATTAACGTTGGCATCATGTAAAAACTGCGCTTCAGAGCTCGTCCCATTTGGTAAATACCAAACGTCCTTGTACATCGCTCCGCATAAAACTGTTGGCTTCGATGTTGCTTTAGCAGCTATAGATTTTGCTTCGCTATAATCTTCTTCAATTTGGTTAAAGAGCGTTCTAGCTTCATTTTCTTTGTCGTATAAAGCACCAAAGAATTTAATCCATTCGGCTTTTGCTAATGGGGATTTTTCAACCCAGTCACCATTGTAAATCACTGTGATTCCGGCTTTTTCAATAGTTTCCATACTTTTATTCGTACCATCAACACCAAAAGCCACAACAACATCTGGACGTAATTCTAATAACACTTCAGTATTAATACCTTCATTTTTACCAAGTTCTCTAACACTTCCGTTATCAATTCTAGTTCTGGTTTTTTCAGAAGAAATATAATTAGTACCTGGAAACCCAATTAAAGTTTGCTCAACACCCAACAATTCTAAAGCCGGAATATGTGTTGTGGAGGTTACAACTATTGATTGTATAGGAACCGTTATAATAGCGTCAAATTCATCTTTATTAAGGGTTGTTTTGGCTGCGTTTTCCTTAGTGAGTAAAGCATATTTATAGGTCTTGTCTGCTTTAGGCCACGGATTCGTAATTTCTAAAAGATCAAGTGCTTTAAAATGACGAATTTCAAATCCATCTGCATGTTTTAGACCAGGTTTTTCAGTAGTACTTATCTCTAAGGTGCTTTTCTTTGAGCTAGAATCAAAATTACAAGAGTAGGAACAAACAATTAATAGAAGTACGAGAATTATCTTTTTCAAAATAGAGGTTTTTGTTCTTCAAAAGTAATATTATTTCAAGTTTTGAGTGAATCATTAAACAAAATGTTTAATTTCGCAGCGAATTTAGGTTCTGTTTGGTGCTTCCAAATAGATTAAAAGGGAATCTGGTGAGAACAAATATTTCAAGTCCAGAACTGTTCCCGCAACTGTAAGCTATTATGCTTGCTATTACCTTCAATGTCACTGTCTTATTAATTAAAAAGATGGGAAGACCAATAGCAAGACGCAAGTCAGGAGACCTGCCAATTTCGAACAAATAAGTCAAACTTTCGGGATAAAAGTTTTGGTGTGTTGAGTCATACTATTCCGAGTAATTAAACATTACAATGAACACAAAAACAAAGTTTTTTGGTATGCTAGCTATTGGCGCAGCGGCATGTGGTTTTGCGCAACAGCAAACCGACACTCTAGAAATAGAGCAATTAGATGAGGTTGTTATTACCGATTCTAAATTTAAATTGAAACGTGAAAATTCTGGTAAGGTTATTACCAAAATCACTCAAAAAGAACTGCAAAACTTGCAGGGGAAATCTATTGCAGAAATTATTAATGCTACAGCTGGCATTGAAATTAACGGAGCCAAAAGTAATGCTGGTCAGAATTTAAGTTATTTTATTCGTGGCGGACGAAATCGTCAGGTCCTAGTTCTTATTGATGGCGTTGCAATAACTGATGCTTCCCAAATTGCTAATGACTATGATTTACGTTTATTAAATGCAGATCAGGTAGAGAGTATTGAAATATTAAAAGGAGCTTCTAGTTCTCTCTATGGTACTGGAGCATCTACTGCTGTGATTAATATCACTTTGAAAAAAGCCTCAAGAGACGCCTTTGTATTAAACTTGAAAAGTACTTTAGGAACCAATCAGTCTCAGGATGATGATAATTATGCAGTTGAAAATTTTGTAAATAGTGTTTCTGTTAATGGAACCTTAGATAAGTTCAGTTATTTAGCCAGTTTTGGTCATCAGTTTACAGATGGATTATCAGCAATTGCTTCAGGTAGCGAATCGGATGCATACAATGCATACAATGGAAATGTAAAACTTGGATATCGATTTTCTAATGCGTTTAAGCTAAATGCCTATGCGAGTTTTGATTCATTCAAGGCAGATTTTGATGATGCCTTCGGATTTATAGATGCCGGTAATTTGTCAATTACAGATCAACATAGAGTAGGCGTATCATCTGAGTTTTCATATGATAAAGGGAGTATCACGTTAAATGCGGCCTATAATAATGTTGAACGAGAGGTAGAATCGAGCTTTCCAACGCTATTCAACGCAGAAAGTTTTATAGGAGATATCTATAATCGCTACAATTTTAATGATAAATTTTATACCGTTTTAGGTGTTAATGCACAACAAAATGAAATTGAGAGTTTCTCTATCCCATTTGGAGGGACAGCCTTTGCTCAAGACATTAGCCCAGAAAATGCAACCCACACTATTATTGATCCTTATGCCAATGTTGTCTTTGTTTCAGATTTCGGACTTAACGTTAACGCGGGTTTACGCCTAAATAACCATAGTGAATATGGCAGCCATTTGGTTTATAGTTTAAATCCGTCCTTTAAAAAGGAACTCAATTTTGGTTATATCAAAGGATTAGCAAGTTATAGCACATCCTTCATAGCGCCTTCTTTATATCAATTATTTGAACCTTCTTTCGGAAATATCGACTTAGAACCAGAAGAAAATACGACCATAGAAGTAGGAGCAGAGTTAAACATAAAAGACAAAGCAACCGTGAGCGTGGTGTATTTTAATCGCTCTGAAAAGAATTTTGTAGATTTCGTAGATCAAGGAAGTTTTATGTTTCAATATGTAAATACGAATAACGATTTTACGGCAAGTGGTATTGAACTTGTTGCAGATGTTACCATAACCGAAGCATTAAAATTGCGTGCAAACGGAACCTATACTAAGGTTGATGAAGATTTAAATCTTAGAATTCCAGAATTAAAAATAAATGCTGCGTTAAGTTATCAATGCAATGACCAAACGTTTATGAGTCTTAGCTATCAGTTTAATGATGATAGAGACGATGCCTTTTTTAATAGCGTCACTTTTGAAAGTGAAACTGTTAATTTGAAATCGTATAGTTTAATAGATTTTTATATAAGTCATAAAATTGCAAAAGATAGGGTAACAATTTTTGCAAACGTGAACAATATTTTAAACGAAGCGTATGAAGAGTTGTTTGGTTTCTCAACCAGAGGGCGAAATATTAATATAGGGTTTGCGCTAAGTTTATAACATAAAGAGCCATTTTTTAAGTGGCTCTTTTTATTTGACCCGCATGTAGTAGTGTCATAACTTAAATAAATAAGTTTGTATTATGAAGTATGGTTTGTCTAATATGATGGCTTTAGATTTGTACTTGTCATCGTTAAATGAAAATGAATACGCTCAGGTCTCTCAGAAACTAAACCAAAATAAAAAGGTTCAGTTACCTTTAATGAGTTGGGATATATTTAGTGAGACTCGAAGAAGAGAATTAGAAGAAGCGCAACGCTCACAAGATATTCTCAAAGTAAGGTCGCTAGCTAAAAGGTTTGGTTGGGAAAATGATATGAGTTCAATTTTTGAACAGCAACAGTTTGAAGCTATTCTTATAACAGATATTAATCAAAACATTATATGGGTGAATCAAGGTTTTACCACAATGACAGGTTACTCTAAAAATGAAGTACTGGATAAAACGCCACGTCTATTGCAAGGGATAGGTACTTCTAATACATCAAGAAATCACATAAGAACTAAACTTGATGAAGATGTTCATTTTACAGAGGTTATTGTTAACTATAGAAAAAATAAGACAGCTTATAGGTGTGAAGTCAAGATATTTCCGTTACGTAACAACAAGACAACACATTTTATAGCTTTAGAGCGTCAAGTGAGTTAACTGGCGAAACAGCGTTAAAAAAAGCCACAATTAATTAATTGTGGCTTTTTTTATCATATTTATTATTTAAACTCTAAACGATTTAAAGGAATTTCATTATCTATATACATGTTCTCTTCAATAGGCTTGATGTTTATATCTGTTCTTATAGGGTGAAAATCAATCTGAAAATTACCAAAACGACCTAAACCTTGAATGTCTGCAAGCGCTAAAGCTAACAGTGGCTCGTTAATGTCTCCTAAAATTCCAAAGTTTCTTGGAGATTCGATTAAAGCAATGTCTGGAGCTAAACCATCAGAAGGTACGGCTACATCATTTACATTTATAGAGTTTGCTACCAATGGTTGCATAGCATAGGTATGATTAGGGTTGATATCCACAGAAGTTAAATCTGGGGAGTCGTAAATGGTTATAGATGCTTGGGTTTTTCCAGTAGTAGCGTCACCAATTTGGACTACATCAATGTAAGCACTTAAACTATTAATTACCAATTCACTTGCCGAAGCAGAACGACTTGTTGTTAACACATAAACTTTATTGAGGTTTAAACTATTTATAGTATTTCCGTTAAAATTATTAACAAAGGTGAAATTGGTGTTTGAAGCCTGCTGATCACTATTAAATACTAATTTAGAGTAAATATCTCCATTAAACTGTCCTGTTATCATACTTCCCAATAGTGAAGCCGTGTTTACAGAACCTCCTGGATTGTATCTTAAATCCAATACTAAATGTTGCACATTATTGGCTGCAAACTCGGCAAAAGCATCATTTAATTGGGTATTAAAATTTGAGTTAAACCCATTGTATACCAAATAGCCCACATTCTCGCCATCTACATCAATAATATTCGTTTGATGTATTGGATTTTCTGTATAAACCTGTTTTGTGAGTTCAATACTATCATTAGAAGACACGATAGTGTCGTCTTCAATCATTTCTGTACCATTGTCATTATAGGTTGCAAAGTTTAACGTATAAGTATCTTGATTAAGAAGAGTGTTTAAGTTACTCGTTGATAGGGCAATGCCATCAACAGCGTCGAATATTTGTCCGCGTTCTAAACCTAATCCACTAGCAACACTGTTATTAAGTACAAGTCTAATGATACCAAATACTTCAGTGGCGCTACCAGGTTTTAAATAAAAATTAAACTCTAGGCCATTACTTTTGGATGTTCCCGCTAATAACTGCTCAAATTCAATATAATCTGGGATAATGATACTAAACCTATCTACAACTTCTCGTTCAAAAATTAAACTTTCAAATAAAGTTTCAGGTGCAGCAAAACTATTAAGATAATTGGCATAGTCTTCATTAGAAGAGAAGCGATCATTGGCCAAATCTGGAATATTGTCTTTGTATAAATAGACCGCATTCATTCCTTTCCAAACAAAGTCATTAATTTCACTTGCCGAAATAGAGTTGTCATCTCTATCTTCGAAACAACTTGTTACAGATGCAACAAGTAGCAACACAATGCATAATTTTAAAAATTTCATATCTTTTTCTTTTTCAATTTTATTAGCTAAACCAATAGTTTATTGGTCTAGTAAACTATAAATTTACTTACATTATTGTAAATTAAAAAATATCGTGTAACAAAATTGAAGCACGTTCGTCGTAATATCAAGAAGCAGAATAATCAACTGTTTTGAACTAACAAACCACAAATGACACAAACTGATTTTACAAAATTGGTATTACCTTTTAAGGATAAAGTCTTTCGTTTAGCAAAAAGACTTCTAGTTTCTACAGAAGAAGCTGAAGATGCAACGCAAGAGATTTTAATGAAATTGTGGCGCAATAGAGAGAAAATAGCTGAATATAAAAATGTAGAAGCGTTTTCAATGACAATGACAAAGAATTTTTGCTTAGATCGATTAAAATCAAAACAAGCGCAAAATTTAAAAATTGTTCACAGTAATTATCAAGACAATAACACGTCTTTACAAAAACAAGTAGAAAATAAAGATAGTGTTGATTGGGTATCAAAAATAATTGAAGAATTACCAGAACAACAAAAAATAATATTACAACTCAGAGATATAGAAGAGTATGACTTTGATGAAATAGCAAAAGTAGTAGACATGAATCCTACAGCCATTAGAGTCGCTTTATCAAGAGCAAGAAAAACAATAAGAGAAAAATTAACTAATACACATCGCTATGGTATTAAATAGTATAGAAAAATTACTGGAAAAGTATGACAATGGCGAAACAACGCTAAAAGAAGAGCAGCATTTAAAAGCTTATTTCGCTCAAGAAGAAGTTGCTCCACATTTAGAGTCGTACAAAATGATGTTTCAATACTTTAACAACACAAAACAAGAGCTTTATACGAAAGACGTTCCATTAAAACCTAGAAAAAGCTATATCTATCAATGGATTTCTGTCGCAGCAGTTGCGGTTCTTATGTTAGGAATTATGGTTCCTAAAGTTTTGGGAGGTGAAGAACTAGTTGACCCGCTTGCAGGTTTAACTGATGAAGAACGTAAAGTTTACACCGAAACCAAAGAAGCGTTATCAATGTTATCATCAAATTTTAATGATGCAGCAAGTAGCGTAAATACACTGAGTCTTGTATCTACCAGTTTTAATAAAGGTGCAGAAAAAGCGAGCCACGTGAGTGAGTTTAGCAAAACAACAGACAAATTAATTAAGAAGAAAAAAACAAGTAAAAACAAAAACTAGAAATCATGAAGAAATTAATATTAATACTTACAATTGCTTTATCGTCAAATATAATGTTTGCTCAAAGTGCTTTTGATAAATATGAAGATAAAGAAGGTGTAATGACAGTTGTACTTACACAGCGAATGTTTAAAATGTTAGCTACAGTAGGTATAGATACCGACGATCCAGAAATGAAAGCCTATGTAGATATGGCAAAAAAGATTACAGGACTTAAAGTATTTACTACTGGAGATGAAAAAATCTCTGCCGATATGAATGCTACTGTAAATGGGTATTTAAAATCATCAAAATTAGATGAATTAATGCGTATCAAAGATGGAGACCAAACGGTGAAGTTTTATGTAAAAGAAGGTAAAGATGAAAACCACGTGAAAGAATTATTAATGTTCATTAACGGTTTGAAAGAATTTACTAACGGTAAGGATATTACTATAAACGGGAAGAAAAGAGAAGTAGAAACTGTGTTGTTAACGCTTACGGGAGATATAGATTTAAGACAAATCTCTAAGTTAACAAGCCAGATGAACATGCCAGGCGGAGACCAATTAAAGAAGGCAAGTAAAAAGAACTAAAGATTATGAATACATCAATCAAAACAATAATCAAAATGTTAATCTTGGTTGTGACTATACAAAGTTGCAACCAGGATTTAACATTGCAAACCTATTATGTAGATAGTGAGTTGGCACCAGGTTTCACAAGTTTAGACGTACCAACAAGTATGCTTAAAATTGATGAAAGCACGTTAACCGAAGCACAGAAAGATGCTTATGAGTCTATAGACAAGTTAAGTCTTTTAGCTTTTGTTGCAGACGATAGCAACAAAGCAGAAATGGATACAGAAATTGCTAAAATAAAAACCATCTTAAAAGACAGCAAGTATGAAGAGCTCATGAGAGGTGGAAATTCTACCGATGGAAAATTCGTTGTAAAATGTATTGGTGGTGAAGGTGATAATGTTGATGAGTTTATCCTTTTCGGAAATTCTAACGATAACGGATTTGTTGTTGTGAGAATTCTTGGTGACGATATGAACTTTAATAAAATAATGGAACTGGCATCTGTTTTTGATGAAAATAGTATTGAGGAAACTCAGTTCAAAGACATCGCCAAATTTTTTAAATAGATCTTAATATTTAAAATGTTAATAGAAAGCCACTTTAAGTCTGACTACTTAAGGTGGTTTTTGTTTTCAGAGTCTTTGAGAACAATAAGTATTAAGTGAACAGCCAAGAAAGCAAATGCCGAGAATAAAATAGCTTTTACAATAAAGTAATCTAAAATGTCTAAAACGCCTGATACAAAGAATCCAGCGAAAATCAATCCTGAAAACACTAGCGTTATTGTATTTTTATGAGGCATTTGTAGTAGTAGATTAAATTCCTGTATAATTACTTGGGTTGATAGCTTTTAATTCCGTTTTTATGGCTTCGGAAACCTCTAAGGTATCAATAAATTCTGAAATAGAGCTTTCATTAATCGTTTCATTAGTTCTCGTCAAGCCTTTTAAGGCTTCATACGGATTAGGATAAGCCTCTCGCCTTAGGATGGTTTGAATGGCTTCTGCAACCACAGCCCAATTGTTTTCTAAATCTTGAGCAAACTTATCTTCGTTTAGTAATAATTTATTTAAACCCTTTAAAGTCGACTTGAAACCAATCAAGGTATGACCAAATGGAACACCAACGTTTCTAAGTACTGTGCTATCTGTTAAATCACGTTGCAATCTCGAAATAGGTAACTTTGCTGATAAATGCTCAAAAATAGCATTAGCGATTCCTAAATTTCCTTCAGAGTTTTCAAAATCTATGGGATTCACTTTATGTGGCATAGCGCTACTTCCAACTTCACCTTTCTTAATTTTTTGCTTAAAGTAATCCATAGACACGTATGTCCAAATATCACGATCTAAATCAATAACAATAGTATTGATACGTTTTAAAGCATCAAACAAGGCTGCCATATGATCGTAATGTTCAATCTGCGTGGTAGGAAACGAATGCTGCAAACCTAATTTTTCTTGAACAAAACTGGTACCAAAAGCTTTCCAATCCATATTTGGATAAGCTACTTTGTGTGCATTAAAGTTTCCGGTTGCACCTCCAAATTTGGCAGCACTAGGCACATCATTTAACAAATTAAATTGTTCTTCCAGTCGCGTCACAAAAACTTGTATTTCTTTTCCTAAACGTGTTGGCGATGCAGGTTGACCATGTGTTCTGGCTAACATCGGAATAGCTTGCCATTCACTTGCTAATTCTTTTAGTTTTTTAAGAACTTCTAAGTATTCAGGAACATAAACATCATTCATAGCATCTTTTATGCTTAATGGAATGGCTGTGTTATTGATGTCTTGAGACGTTAATCCAAAATGGATAAACTCTTTGTGTTTTGATAAATTAAGCGTGTCAAACTGTTCTTTAATAAAGTATTCAACAGCTTTAACATCATGATTGGTAATGGCCTCAATGTCTTTAATAGCCTGAGCATCTTCCGAAGAAAATGTCCTATAAATTGCTCTAAGATCATCAAAAACCGAAGTATCAATATCTGAAAGTTGTGGAAGTTCGGCTTCGCAAAGTGCTATAAAATATTCTATTTCTACTAAAACGCGATATTTAATGAGTGCTTCTTCAGAAAAATAGGGTGCTAACTTATCTACTTTATTCCTGTAGCGACCATCTATTGGTGAGATGGCGTTGAGAGATGATATTGACATTAGTTGTGTGTTTAGGGCAGCAAAGATAGAAAAATCGAACGTTAAATTGAAGATAAATTAGTTATCTTAGGGCATAAATTTTACTATCATGCAGAAGCTCTTTCTATTCATTTTTATTTTAAGTTTTCAAACCATGTCTTCACAAGTTTATAAAAAATCTGAACCCTTTACGCATACCTATTCTATTGTTGCCAGAGATTCTGTTACAGGAGATATTGGTGTTGCTGTACAATCCCATTGGTTTAGTGTTGGTTCTGTAGTGACTTATGGTGAAGCTGGCGTTGGTGTTGTGGCAACTCAGTCTTTAGTAAATCCTGCTTATGGACCAAAAGGATTGGCTTTGATGGCCGAAGGAATAAGTCCTAATGATGCTTTAAAGACATTAATAGGTGAAGATGAGGGAGAAATGTATCGTCAAGTGGCTTTTTTAAATGTAAAAGGAGATGTGGCTACACATACTGGTAGTTTATGCATTGCAGAAGCTGGACATCGACAAGGCAAGAATTTTTCGGTACAAGCAAATATGATGCTTAGCAATACCGTTTGGGATGCCATGGCGAAAGCCTTCGAAACTACCAAAGGTGATTTAAGTATGCGAATTCTTGCCGCACTAAAAGCTGCCGAAGGTGAAAAAGGAGATATTAGAGGTCAACAGTCTGCTGCAATTTTAATTGTAAAAGGAACAGCAACAGGTAACTCGTGGGAAGATACTATAATGGATTTGCGGGTGGAAGATCATGAAAAACCCATTGACGAATTAGAACGATTGATTAAAGTTCAAAAGGCTTACGACTTTATGAATAAAGGCGATTTGGCGATGGAAGCTGGTGATTCTGAAAAGGCGGAATCATTATATCTTAGCGCACAAAAATTATTTCCAGATAACCTTGAAATGCAGTACTGGTACGCTATTAACTTATTAAATAATAAAGAGTTTGACAAAGCGCATCCTGTGTTGAAATCTATTTTTGAAAAAGACAATAACTGGCGGATTTTAACTGGACGCTTGGTTAAAAGTAAGTTGTTAGTTATTTCCGAAAATGAACTAGCAAAAGTTATGGCGCTTTAATTCTTTTTAACCTTCTTTAAAATATGACGAGCTCTGGCCTTAAAACCAGAACTTTGCATTTGATAGTCGCGTTCTAAAATCATAACCAATTCTGGATGAATCCAATCTTCATCTTGTCCTAAAAGGTATAGTGAATTCATGGCATAAGCCTTAGGGGCAATTTTCTCGTCGTTAATCATCCAATCAAAACAGGCTTCAATAATTTTCTCTTTATGCTTAGGGGTTAGCGCAGTTTTTATTTTGTTATCGTGTTTTGAATAATAAGCTGTTACTAAATATTCACAAACTTTGGCAACAGGTCTTACGGCGGAATCTAAATGTACTTTGTGTATGTTCTCGGTAAATTCGTCCAAATATGGAAGACTAGCTTCTAAACGCTCACCACACATAAATTCAAACACCCATGCAGCACGACAGGATATTTTATCATCCACCATAAAAAGAATGTTTAATAGCTTCGGAATTAAATCTGGATTATTAATGACCAAGTTGGCATAATAGAGGCGTTTTTCACGAGAGTGATTCACATAATTTAATTCTTGATAAAGTTGATCTGTAGTCACCTTGATTTTGTATTTTTAGATCACTAAAATTATATAAAATGAAAATCATAAAAAAGATACTTGTTGTTTTATTAATTGCTTTCATAATTATGCAATTTTTCGGACCAGACAAAAACGAGGGTGATTTAACCTCTATAAATGCTTTTATAGCAGATACAAATCCGCCTAACGATGTACATGAAATTTTAAAAAATGCTTGTTTTGATTGTCATAGTGATGTGACAAGATATCCATGGTATAATAAAATCACACCTATAAATTATTGGATGGCAGATCATATAGATCATGGAAAAGGCCATTTTGATGTATCGTCTTGGGAAGGGTATTCTCTAAAAAAGAAAGATCACAAAATGGATGAGCTTATCGAAATGGTTGAGGCTAAAGAGATGCCGCTTCCGTCGTATACATGGACTCATGGTGATGCTAAACTTTCTGAAGCACAAATTAAAGCTATTGTCGATTGGGGCAAAGCAGTTAGAGCTAAGTATAGCGAGCAGATGCAACCATAATAACTCCGTGTCATTTGAATAAAAAACTGCTTATTATTGGTTTTGTTTGGCCAGAGCCTAAGAGCTCGGCGGCAGGAAGCCGAATGATGCAACTCATTGCATTTTTTCAGTCTGAAGGTTATAGCGTCAGTTTTGCGAGCGCCTGTGCTAAGAGTGATAATGCATTTGACCTCTCTACGATTGGAGTAGATAGAATCACTATTAAACTCAACCATTCAAGTTTTGATGATTTTGCATTACAGCTAAATCCAGATGTTGTGCTTTTTGATCGGTTTATGACCGAAGAGCAGTTTGGTTGGCGAATTACTGAGCAATGCCCAGAGGCTATCAAAATTTTAGATACAGAAGATTTACATTTCTTGAGACGAGCACGACTGCAGGCATTTAAAGATGAGAAAGCCGTCTCTAACGATTATATTTTTAATGACACGACAAAACGAGAAATCGCTAGTATTTATCGTTGTGATTTGAGTTTAATTATTTCAAAAGCCGAAATGCAACTACTAGAGCAGATGTTTAAAATTGATTCATCGCTATTGCTTTATCTTCCATTTCTTATCGATCCTATTTCCGAAGAACAACAACAAACATGTTCTACTTTTGAAGAACGCCAGCATTTTATATCTATAGGAAATTTTCTTCATGAGCCCAATTATAACGCACTGTTGTATTTAAAAGAAACCATTTGGAAAGGGATTAGACAACGACTACCTAAAGCCCAATTGCACAATTATGGCGCCTACGCTTCTCAGAAAGTAGATCAGTTACATAACGAAAATGAAGGGTTTTTAATTAAGGGTTTTGCTCAAGACGTTGGAGATGTTATGCAGCAATCGAAAGTGCTTTTAGCCCCAATTCGGTTTGGAGCAGGGCTGAAAGGAAAGTTGTTTGATGCCATGCAAAATGGCACACCATATGTAACAACTACAATTGGAGCAGAGGGTGTTGTAGAAGATGCAGAGCAGGATTTTGTGTGTGATGTGGCAGAAGAATTTATAGATTACGCAGTAGAGCTATATCAAAGCGAATCACTTTGGACTACGCAACAAAAGATGGGGTTTCAGATTTTAAACACACAATTCTCAAAGACAAACTTTGAAGTTCAGTTTAACGACCGATTGCATGTGGTTTGCAAAGACTTAGAATCACATAGGCAGAAAAACTTTATCGGACAAGTACTTCAACATCATACTTTGCAAAGTACTAAGTTTATGAGTAAGTGGATTGAAGCAAAAAATTCGTGATTTAAAAGCATAAAAAAACCCGAAACAAGTTCGGGTATATAGGATTACATTTTATTTATTCGTCAGTAGACTCCTCCATGGTATGGTAGACGTTTTGAACGTCATCATCTTCTTCCAGTTTTTCGAGTAATTTTTCTACCTCTTCAGCTTGTTCTGTACTGAGTTTTTTTGTGACTTGTGGGATACGTTCAAAGCCAGATGATAAAATTTCAATAGATCTTGATTCTAATTCGGCTTGAATGGTACCAAAGTTCTCAAAAGGGGCATAAATTAAAATACCATCGTCATCAGCAAAAACCTCTTCAGCACCATAATCGATAAATTCTAATTCAATTTCTTCTGGATCAAGACCTTCAGCATTTATTCTAAAATTGCAGGTACGATCAAACATAAAGACTACAGATCCAGATGTCCCTAAGCTACCATCGCACTTATTAAAATAACTACGAACATTAGCTACTGTGCGCGTATTATTGTCGGTTGCAGTTTCTACTAAAACGGCAATACCATGAGGTGCATAACCTTCAAAAACAACTTCTTTATAATCGCCTTGATTTTTATCTGAAGCTCTTTTAATAGCACGCTCGATATTGTCTTTAGGCATGTTAACGGCCTTTGCGTTTTGAATTACCGCACGCAATCGAGAGTTAGAATCTGGATCAGGTCCTCCTTCTTTAACAGCCATAACAATGTCTTTACCAATACGTGTAAAGGCCTTGCTCATTGCCGACCATCGTTTCATTTTTCTTGCTTTGCGAAATTCAAAAGCTCTTCCCATTAGTGTTCTGTTTTAAAAAATCATTTTAGTGAAGTTCAAAATTATCGAAATTATATCGATTTGACAATACTAGAGCTTAGTCTTTAGGGATGTGTTTTGATAAAAACTTCGAATTAGTGGCATTCAAACTATTGATCATTTTCTGGCGTTGCTCATTTAATTCTACGTTTACCTTATTGTAATTATCAGCGGCCTCATTGATTTCTTTTACTTTTTTGTTGTAATTATCAATTTGAGCTTCAGTACGTTTACGTTCTGGTGTTTGATCAATAGATGCCTGGATTTTTTCAAAATCTTCATTCAAAATTAAAAATTCGGTGATCACCGGAATTTGGTTTTCACTTTCGTCTATAAAAAACTCAAACACTTTTTTAGTTGCATTCAGGATTGAAGTATCATTTTTGTAAGTGGATTTAGTTTTTAAAATTTCTAATCCGTCTTTAGCTGCAGTATTCAAGGCATTTGCGTTTTGTTGAATAGCACTCACATCATTAGCCGTTATAGCTTCCCAGAGATATACCTCATTGATATATACTTTAAAATAAGTTAGAAACAAATCATTATAATGTTCAAATACCTGGTTGGAAATTTTCATTTTTTTTCCAAGGTCGGTTTCATTTTCAACAATATTTATATTGTGTTTAGTGGCAAACTCATGCAGGTTTTTTTCGTAATCTCGTTGCGATTCCTCCATTTTTTTATCTGCTAATTCTTGAGCTAAAATATAGGCCTCCATAGCATCATATGACTGTTCTGCAACGGCCTTCATGTCAATGATTTTAGCGTAGTCTTGATTGAGTAGATTTTTATTAAAAGTGAGGTGTTCTAATATTTTGTTCTTGTAATCGTCGCCGTCAAAACCGTTGGCTTTTTTAATTTTTAAGATGGCTCTATCAACAGATTTTAGAAGATTTTTTCGTTTACCATCAATGCTACGATCACTTTTGCTGTGTGCAACTGCTTTGGTATATCGCCACATATTTTTAGTGATGGCTTTTTGCTCTTTTCCAACAAAATCTAAATAGTCTGTTGCGCTTTTGAAGTTTTGAGCAGACATAGAAGTAATTACAAATAAAAAGGCGATGGTTAGTTTTAAGCTAATGTTTTTCATACTTAATTTAAAGGATTTAAATTTAGAAGATCCTGAAGAATAGCGTAAGCCTCTTCAATATAAATGTCTTGTTTTATGTCTTTTAAAATGGTTTCATTTATTAATTTCTGATCTTCATTATAGCTCATAACTTCCTGAGTAAAGGCTGAGTTTTTTACGGTAAAATCAGATTCGTTATTATCAATGGGTAAGTTGATAATTTCCCATTGCTTACGATAATTAGTCATTTCAGTATAGACATTTTTTAAGGTAAGAAGATATTCGGTATCTATCTGAAAATAGTTATCGATAATTAATGTGTTGAGGTCTTTTACAGAGGCGAAAGACTTGTCGTTGGCTATACGCAATGCGCTTCTTTTTTTTAGTTCATTTATGGGAAGTGGCTTGAGTTTTGGATATTTTTTTACTCCAGGAATGGTGTCATTTTGAAGCGCAAAATCTTCATACTGTTCTTGGGTTCCAAAACCATCATATACATTAGGTAAAATAATATCTGGAATCACGCCTACAGATTGATGACTCTTACCAGTTACACGATAGAATTTCTCAACGGTTAGTTTAGAGTAGCCTAAAGAGTCGGTATCACCTAATGGTAAAATGGCTTGAGCAGAGGCTTTACCATGTGTACTTGCTCCGACGATTATTGCTCTATTGTAGTCTTGCATGGTTGCTGCAAAAAACTCAGAAGCAGAGGCGCTATAGTTATTTACTAAAACGATTATTGGTTTTGTGAATAATGAACCTCGGTTTACATCTCTAATTGTATAGGTTTCACCATTGTTGTACTTTAATACTGAAATGGGGCCTCTATTAATAAACATTCCTGAAAGGTCTGCAGCCTCTTTCATGGAGCCTCCACCATTAAACCTTAAATCCAGAATAAGTCCTTCTATTTTTTCCTTTTGGAGTTTGTACAACTCTTTTGCCACATCATTGGCAAGCCCCAAACCATTAGGAGATTCAAAATCTGAATAAAAACTTGGGATATTGATATAACCTAATTTTGATTTGTTTTCAATAACATAACCAGAAACTGTATTTTCTTCAATTTTGGTTTCTGTTTTTGTAAGCTCGATATCTTTTACAGCTCCGTTTTGTTTTTTTATTTTGAAAGTGACTGTTTGATGCTTTTGATTGCTTGTAAAAGCCAAGACGTCATCGTTAGAAATACAATAGGTTTCTAAAGTATCAGTGTTAGATGTTAGCGATTTTATAACATCGTTAACATCAAAGTTGCCGTTATTGAAAGCTGCACTTCCAGGTGTGATATGCGCAATTATAATATCGCCATTGTCATTTTTAGATGTAATAATTCCGAAGGACAATTGATTACTGGATAAAGAGTTTTCGTAAATGTCTTTTTCTGTAGGTGTAAAAAATAAAGAATTAGGATCATGATAATGAAGGTAGGCATTAAAAAAAGCTTCTTTGACAAAATTCTCAACGTTGCCAAGCCTGTTTTTTAATTCTTCTAGTTTGCAGATTTCTTTTTGGATCAGTTTAGGTTTTAATTCGGCCTCTAGGCTTTTGAAATTGTTTTGCAAATTCTCCAAAACCGAATCATTTTCTACAAGCGTATATAGAATGTTATAACGCATTCTTTTACTCCAATATTTCTGTATTGCTGCATTGTCTTTAAAGTATTTATACTTGGTTTCAGGCTTAAATCGTAAGGTGTCTTTTCCCGAATAATCAAATGTTTCTCGTTCAAGCGCAGAAATAACCTCTTTGGAATTTTCAATACGTTTAGATAATATTTCAACGTATTTATCAATAAAATCACAGGTATTATTATTAATGTAATCGTCTAAAGTATTTCTGTCTTTTTCAAAAATTATGACATCATCATTGGTGAATAAACGTTTGTCTTCATCTAAACTATATAAGAACAAATCTAACACGTGTGTTGATAAACTATCATTAATTTCTTTTGGCGAATAATGACTTGTTTTTACCAGTTTTTTTAATGCCTGCAACTGTTCACAGAATAGATTACTGTTTTGGCTTTGACCAAAACTGCAAACAGACAATAATAAAATTATGGAAAATCGTTTAAGCATAAATAGAGATTAGATAAGGAAAATAAATCAAAAATCGCACCAAATATGTTAGTCTTGAACTTCAACTATGGCTTCTATGGCTTCAGCAAGTTTAAAATCTCTTTCAGTAACACCGTCGGCATCATGAGTAGATAACGATATTTTTAAAACATTGTAAACATTGGTCCATTCTGGGTGATGGTTTTGCGCTTCACATTCAAATGCTATTCTACTCATAGCACTAAAACAGTCCTTAAAATTATCAAATTCAAATTCGGCATACAATGCATTATTTCTATGTTCCCAATCAGGAAAGCGGAGTAATCGCTTTTCAATGTTTTCATCTTTCATAACGTTCATACTGTAAAAGGTTTACTTAAAAATACTATAATTTGATGTAAAATAAGAGGAATAACTGGTTGGAACTATAAAAAAAGACGAACCGAATACTTTTTACTGTAAACTGTACATTCTAAGACTTCAAAAGGTCTTCTAATACTTCTGAACTTGTAATTTCTAGGTGTTTTGGTAGTTTGTTGAATTTTGGAAGCACAGCAAGATAACGGTCTTCATTAGTTGTATATACATGTTTGTATACGACGCCGTTTTTTGAAGATAACTGCTTAATAATATCTTTAAAATATTCATCATGGTGGACCAAGTCTGTACTACCTAAGTGAAAAATGCCATGTTTGTTTCGATTAATTATATAGTGAATTTGTTGGGTGACTTTCGTATCTGTGGTCACATTCATTATAATATTGGGAAAAATTTCAATGGCGGTTTTTTCTTGAAGATGTTGTTTTAATGCTTTTAATCTTGGAGATTGTGAGCCTAAAACCATAGGTAATCTTACGATGGCAACCTTTTTTTTAGGTAAGCGTAAGAGCATGTTCTCAATTTTAATTTTGAAATGCCCATAAATACTATCACTTAGGGTTTTATCAAGTTCATAACTTGGGTATTTACTATAGCCATCAAATACATTTGCTGACGACAAGAAAATAATCTTGCAGTCATTATCGATAAGATATTCTGCGATATGTTGATGTGCTATAGTTTGCGCTCTAAAATCGCCACGTAAGCAAGATATAATAATAGATGGCTTAGTTGCTTCTAGTACATCATAGACATCGTCTTCCTCTACATTGTAATGAAAAAAATGATGATTGTTTTCATAGATTTTTTTGGGAATACGATAGGTGCCAAAGGTTTTGAAATAGGCACAGAGTTCTTTGTAAATCGCGTTACCAATAAACCCGCTAGCACCTAAAATTAAAATACGATGTTTACTTTCAAATGCCTTCATTAATCACGCCTCAATCTATAAATTATCCTTTGTAAAAAGGCAATTTTACTACAGTAGCTGGCACTGCATTTTTACGAATCTGTATGTTAATTTTACTATCAACTTTCGAGAAGATGGTTGGCACATAACCAAGGCCTATACCTTTCCCTAAACTTGGCGACATAGTTCCAGAAGTGACATTTCCAATTGTTTTTCCACTAGAATCAACAATGTCATAGCCTTGTCGAGGAATACCACGATCGTCTAATTCGAAAGCCACAAGTTTACGTTCTGGCCCGCGACGTTTTTCGTCTTCTAAAGCCTCAGAATTAGTAAAATCTTTTGAGAATTTTGTAATCCATCCTAAACCAGCTTCAATTGGAGATGTTGTATCGTCTATATCATTTCCGTAGAGACAATATCCCATTTCTAAACGTAGCGTATCACGTGCAGCTAGGCCAATAGGCTTTGCTCCAGCGTCTACAACCTTATCCCAAATTTGCTTCACTTCATCATTTTTGCAGTAGATTTCAAATCCACCACTTCCTGTATAGCCTGTTGCCGAAATAATAACATGCTCAATACCTGCAAAATCACCAACAACGAAATTATAGAATTTAATTTCTGAAAGGTCATGACTTGATAAGCTCTGCATGGCTTCTACTGCCTTTGGACCTTGAATAGCAAGTAAGGAGTAAGACTCACTTAAATCACGCATTTCAGCACCAATGTCATTTTTTGAAGAAATCCAGTTCCAATCTTTTTCAATATTACTAGCATTAACGACTAAAAGGTAAGTTTCATCCTTTACTCTGTAGACAATTAAATCATCTACAATACCACCATCATCATTTGGTAGACAGCTGTATTGTGCTTTTCCAATTGTTAATTTAGAGGCGTCATTACTACATACTTTCTGAATTAAGTCTAAAGCATGAGGTCCTTCAATAAGGAATTCTCCCATGTGAGACACATCAAATACACCAACTCCAGTCCTTACGGCTTCGTGTTCTACATTAACACCATCATATTGTACAGGCATATTGTATCCTGCAAAAGGTACCATTTTTGCACCTAGGGCTTCGTGAGTTGCGGTTAAAGCTGTGTTTTTCATATTAGAGTAATTATCAGTTAGTAGTCTTGATTTTCACAGGCAAATGTATCGAAAAATATCTATTTCTTAATACCTGTTTCCGAAGAAAATTGGATTAAAAATTTGTTAAAACGTTACTGTGTCGAATAGCTATTGTGGTTAGGGTTTTTGATATATTAAGTTAATAAAAGGCAATACCCTGGTATGCATTAGGGTTGTAAAATAAATTTAGACCACTTGTTGTTGGTTTTAACATATAATTCGCGATAGTGTAATCTGTTTTTTTTGAACGTCATAAGTTCAATTCGTTTAGGAACAATATAAAAACCAGACCAATGTTTTGGTTTATCTATGATAGAATTGACAGTATTTATTTTTTCTTTTTCAAATGTGCTCACCAATTCCGAAAAGTCATTGGTTTGTTCACCTTGATTAGAGATGTGACTTACTATTTGTGCGCCTTTGGATCTTTTACTAAAATAAGTCTTGGCAAGGTCATTTTCAATTTGAATGGCATCACCTTGAACTCTCACTTGACGTTCAGTAGCTGTCCACCAAAATGTGAGCGCTGCTTTTGGGTTTGCCAATAATTCTACCCCTTTTCTAGACTTAATTGGTCCAGTAATCACAAATTTTTGGTCTATAACCTCTTTAAGTGATACAAATCTGGAATTAGGATAGCCGTCCGATCCAATGGAGCTTAGACAGCAAACGGAAGGTAGAGGAACTGTACTTTTATTAAGTTCTTCCTGATACCATGTGTTAAACAAATTTAGCGGATTCATGCTTAGTTTTATCTTGTTACATGTGTTTGTAAAATTACATCGTTTAAAATGAAGTAACAAAAGAAAGAAGAACGAAAGGAAATTACAAGTATTGTTGTCGTAGGCTATTCGTTTTTGTTGGTAAGTTGTGTCACCTCTGATGTTTCAAGATTGAAATCAAACAGCTGATATGTCCCTGTTCTTTTTGAAGTAAAGATAACGCGATTTTTACCTGGTACATAATTAGGACCTTGGTCTCTATAGCTATTATGTGTAATTTGTTTTCGATTAGAACCGTTTTTTTGAATTTCGTAAATCTCTGCTCCTGACCACGATTTTTTTGCAGAACCTGCAACTTTTGATGGTTCTCTTGAGTACCAAATAATTTTTTCGCTATCGGGTGACCATCTCGGAACACGGTCTGACCGTGGGTCGGTTGTTAGGCGTTTTACATTAGTGCCATCACTATTCATGATATATAACTCGTTATTCCCATCTCTATTAGATACAAAAACAATATGTTTACCATCGGGAGAAATTGAAGGGGTTTGATCTGAAGCCTCGTGATGGGTGAGTTGTTTCCAATTTTTTCCAGTTACATCCATTACATAGATATTGTTATTGCCTCCTTTTGCTGAGCTAAAAATGAGCTGGCTGCCATCTGGAGACCAATTAGGATCTGAAGTCATATCTTTTTCAGTACTTAGGGCTTTATAGTTACTACCATCTTTATCAATAAGGCAAATAATAGTGTGTTCTCCTGCTAAAGACATAAATACAATTTTGGAGGCATCTGGTGAAAAGAAAGGGTAATAACAACTATGTTGAAGGCGGGTGAGTTGTTTCTTATTGGAGCCATCAGTGTTCATTGTGAAAATTTGGTTGATACCATCTACGTTTGACACATAAACTATTGTGCTCCCATCTTTAGAGTATGATGCATTTCTTGATTGAGAGCTACTTATATTACTCCAGAAGAAAAGACAAAAAACGATGAGCATTTTAGATATTGATGACATAAATGTTTGAAGTTTTAGTACTGATTCTTTCATTAAAAAAGGTTTATAAGTTTCAGGTCTACTGAGTGTGTATTCATATGGTTATAATTAAAAGTAGCAAAATGAAAGAAAGAAAGGTAAAGTCTTATAAAAGTTAACCAAAGGGGTAACGTCGCAGCACAAAGATGTTTAAGAACCGATTAGTTTATCTTGTGCAAGCAGCTTTTGCATAATTCAAAACCAGCCAAGTCTACAGTTTTAATGGTTTCTACTGCATCTTGCATGACGCATTTGTCTGTATCACAGTGGGGAAGCCCTAGATTATGTCCAATTTCATGGACAGCAATTTTTTGAATTCGATTTATATACGTTTTGGGTGTTGTATTTTTTAATCTGAAATTAGAAATGACACAGCTTTTACCTGGTTTATATCCTAATCCGAAAATTCCCCAGTCTCCATATTTTGCTTCGGGTTGCTTAATGTTTCCGTTGACATCTCTTTTGGTTGTAGAAATGTCTTTTGACGTGATTCCTAGTATGAAATCAATAGAATCTGGACGATGCCTTAGTAAGTCTTTGAGAAGAGAATCGGCACGATATCGAGGGCTTTTAATATTGACAAATGCCTGTTTTGGGAGTGCTTTTTTATCTAGCACTATGACATTAGCATTGTAGGTTTCTTTTAAGATTTTAGTAACCGAGTTAATGATTGCTTTATCAGGCTCTCCATAAGGTTGAATGCCAATTTGTTTTGGATTCGATGTGCAAGAGTAACAACTTATTATAAGTACCCAAAGTATAAACTTACTCCTATATGCAGCGACTGTTTTTATCATTTTAGATTCACCTGTCTACGTTAACACGTCCTTGTCCTTTTTGGCCAGTAGAACTAAAGTAGCTACCTCCATAAAGATACCATTCTAAGGATTTTAGTACATCTACTGCATTTTCGGGTGTAATTGTTTTAATCGTTTTTTTTGAAATTAAGCCTCTATACCATCTGCCAGATCTTGAGAAGGATTCATATTCTACCAAATAGTGTAACCATCGCGACTTGCAATGCACGCATTTTTCAATGGTAACCTCTCCATACCTACCATTAGTAGTATCGATACCAACCAAACGTGATTTATAATCTGAGAATAAAAGTGGAGGTTTATGACATTTACAATCGCTCGTTTGAATTGTAGGATAGGTTTTATATGTCATCATTATTCTGATTCGATTGATAAATACGTGATAGAGGTTATGTGCCATTTATTTTCAAATTTGATAAGACTGAATACGTCGTAACCTTGCCATTGCATTAAGTTACTTTCTGTTCCGAACTTTGCTGTATACTTTACCCATACACTTGCTAAATCATTTTTTATGTCGGTAGTTATTGTTAAAGGTTTTTCTTCAAAAATGGGTTGACTATCGGGACCGTTTTTTGTTTGAGCTAAAAATTCTGTAATTGAATTAGAGAATAGTGTTGGTTTTGGGTCATTTGGGCCATGCCAAATTGTTGTTAGTATTGCTTTATCTGCAAAAAATTGACGGTATGTATTCCAATCTCGTTCAGACATTACCGAGTAATACTGTGTGATAAAAGATTCTAACTTGGCGGTGTCTTCATTAGACGTTTTCGTTTGTGGCGTATTGCATCCAAATATAACTAGGCCAAGGATTAGGGTATATAAATGAATCTTCATATCATATGTTTTTCAAATGTCATAACTCGCAATAAATAAGTGTGAAATGCTTACTCTGACTTGTGAACTAAGTTAGGAAAAAAGAACGAAGTTTTGGGGTTGTGCCTAATTTTACACCTGTTTTTAAGAATTAATAACGGTATACATTATTCTTAGTAGTGTCGCTAGTTTTTCATTGATTTAAATATCGCACTATCTTCCATTTTAGTTTGTTTCTCTTTTTCGATAGCCTTAAATATGCTTTCAAAGTCACCTTTGAAATTTGATTTTATTTGAGTGTCTCCTAGCTTGTCTAAACAATACAGAAAGTTATGAATTGACTTTTGAGAATTATCTTTATCAAACGTTGCTGTTAGCCAAAATAACTGCGCTGCAAAATCATAAATCCCTAAATCGGATGCTATTTCTGCATATTTGAAGACATCGCTTAATTTTTCATTTTCATTTTTGAATAAACCACCAATTTCTTGACGTCTAAATAAAAGATAGGCGTCTTTTCCTGTCTTTGCTCTTACATCCATATGATATAACGGGTTATGTTTATAAATTTCAACCTTGGCAATATCCCAATCTTTTTTGTCTTCTGGTGATATCTTATCTTCTTTTAGTTTTAGTGCGTTTTCAGAATAATATTTCTCATAAAGTGCCCAAGCAGAGTTTGGGTAAATGTCAAGAATAGCATTATAGATGTTTATTGCTACTTTATAGTTGCCTTTATCGTGTTCTGAAATTCCTTTAAGTATTTCTTTTTCTAGATCTTGATAAAACAAATTTAATCTGTAATTAATGGTTTCTAAGTAATCATTTGAAATTGTTTGTGGATTTGAAAATGGACGAAGAATTTCGATATATTTTTTTGCATGATCAAATTCACCTTGTGCTACTAATGCATAGATTTTAGTAATTGGAATGAGCTGATTTCCTCTATCCATTTCTAGAGTAGCTCTCCAATAATTAGTGTTTAAACTTGTTGCTTTTTGAGTGTCATATGTCTTATTAAAATTAGCATTCTGTATGAGGTTTCCAAATGTTTTAACCCCAACGAATTTGTCATTTACAATAACTTGATAAGCACTTAATATTGGAAGCGCTTCATTAATAGCATAGGCTTTGTTTAGTTTTAACTTCGTTTTTAAATCTGCTTTTTTATATGCATCTAATTTTAATTTAACTGGATTTGTAAATGCTTTGAAGTCGGTTATTTCTCCATTGTTAGTACTATTTATAGAAATGAAAATAGGAAAATCGACGAGTTTAGTATTGTCTATTTTTAGTTTACTTAAGTCTTTTAAAGTTTGATCCTTTAAAGTGTTATCTATTTTTGGGTTTGAATAGATTTCATAGGTTGGCTTTCCTTTTTTATGGGCAATTATTAAGATTCCAATTTTTTGAGTTTTTGGGAGGTCATTAAAGCTCGATTTACAGTAATCTGTAATTTTTGAAATCGAATTGATAAATGCGTCTTCATCAATGTTAATGTCGCTTATTTTTTCGTTTTCAAGTAGGTTAATCATTATCTCTACCTCATTTTCTTGAGAAAAAACATTTCCGCATATAAGAACTAGTACGAGTGCTAAAATTTTTATTTTCATGCGTTTTAATGTTTAGAGAGAAAGGTTTTTGACTTCGAAATGAATTCATCTTTAGTTTCACCTTCATGAGCTCCATGAGATACATTTGGTAATATCCAAAGATCAGATAAAGGCAGATTTTTTCTTACTCGAGCAACTTCTTCTAAATCCATACCTTCATCATCATCACCCATCATAATTAGAACTTCGGGCTTTATGCTTTTTAATTCTTCATTGGTTAATGCAACCGTATAATTATTAAACTGCTTCATAATTGCCTTTATTTTGTCATCAGAGCCATGATAATCTGATAACCACGGAAAGTCTTCTTTATTTTCAAAAGTAAAAGCATTTTGGTATTCAGGAAAATCGTTCACAGTCCAAGTCCCAACAGCGCCAATTGTTATCATAGAGGTTATTAAAGAAGGGTTTAGTAAAGCAAGTTGATACAGGACGTCACCACCAAAACTAAAACCTATGGCTTTAATCTTATCCAATTTCAAATATTGAATTAAAGCATTAAGATCTTCTGCTACCGATTTTATAGATAGGTTTTCTTTAAAAGCATCCGATTTACCATGTCCAGTTAAATCAATTAGATAAACTTTGTATGATGAATCAAAATTTTCAACGTAAGGTAGCCATGCTTTTGAAGACAGTGAATAACCATGTAAAAGAAACAAAGGTTCTCCTTGTCCATAGCTTTCATAGTATATATGTTTTCCGTTAACTAATACAGATTCTGATGTCTTTAAGTTTTGAGAAAACAGATGAGTTGACATTAAAGTTAGTAGTATAAGTATTGTGTGTATTTTCATTTGAACTATATGTTGATAGGTAGTAACGAAGTTATCAAAAGAAAACGAACCTTCTGAAAATCTGACACTAATTTTCCGATGACGTTATAATGATACAAGTTAGAGCTTATAATATTTTAATATCCGAAAGGGCGTTTTTGGATATTCAAGGGCTATCAAAAGTTTTCCAGCGGGTTGGGCTTAATGCTTTTCCATCTATGGTCATTGGGATAAACCTAACCTTATATTTTCCATTTTTATTAAAGGTAAAGGCTCCAGAGCACATGCCATGTCCAACACTTAGTTTTTCATTCCACATGCGTAAGTAATAGGTTGTTTTTTTGTTGGAGGAAAGTTCAACAACTTCTGTTTTAAACCATAATTCGTCATCTGGTATATGCTTTACATTGAAAATAGCATAGGATGCTGGTCCGCAGCCATAAAACACTGTTTCTGTTTTTTTAAATTCTACCGTTAAATCCGAGTTTAGCTCGGCCAGTGATTCTTTATCTGACGTTGTCCAATAAATTTTTTCTCTTTTCTTTTTTTCTCTATTATACCTTACCATTTCTGCTAATTCAGCATTTGTTTGATTAGCATATTTGAGGACATAAGTGGTGTTTGGCTTTAGAGGGCTTGATGTGCAAAAGATAGCCTGGGTTAAATGCATTTGACCTTTTAATATGTCTTGAAGGTTTAACTCAATTAATTCTCCATTTTCACTCTCCAAATAAACACTGCGCTCTTTAAAGCTATTAACTGTTTTTTGACTAAAATAATAGCCTTCTATGATAAACATAGGATTTAAACTAATGTTCTTTTGCTCAGGAAAGAAGTACATTCCACTGCTAGAGCAATCTGCAAAAGCCGATTTAACGCCAAAAGTAAAGATAAAGAGAAGTACAAGTTTTTTCATAATGTTAGTTCTATAACATTTATCAAATATCGTTCCGTTGCTGTTAGGCTGGGATGGAAATGATTGACTTATACGTTAAGTTTTGGGAATAAGGTTTTATAATTCTTCTACTAATTGAATATTATTTCCGCAGGTGTCATTGAAAACAGCAACCTTTACAGTGCCCATTTCCGTTGGCTTTACACTAAATTCAACATCAAGATCTATAAGTCGGTCATATTCAGATTGTACATCGTCTACATCAAATTGAGTCCATGGATATCCTGCTTCCATCAATGCATCTTGAAAGACTTTAGACGGTTCAAAATGAAGCGGAGCAGGTTCTAGTAATAATTCTGGACCATCCTGCCAATCTTTTGAAACTAAGGTTAGCCATCTATTGCCTCCACCTAATGGCAGATCTTTCTTTTTTAAGAAGCCCAGCTTTTCTGTATAAAATTGTAATGCTTTTTCTTGGTCACGAACTGGAATACTAATTAGTGTTACTTTCATCTTGATTCTATTTTATTGTTAGGCAAAGTTCAGAACTCCCTATCTATTTTACTTCTCGAAAGTTGCTCTTTTTGAAATTTGGCAGGTGATTTTCCTATTTTTCTCTTAAATAAAGTACTGAATGAACCTAGACTTTCAAAACCGACAGCGAAACAGGTTTCAGTTACCGACATATCATTTACGAGATGTTCCTTGGCTTTCTCAATTCGTTTGTCTATTAAGTATTGTCTTGGCGTTTGGCCATAATATTTTTTAAACAAGCGTAACAAATGATACTTAGAAACATACTGCATATGAGACAACACATCCAAATTTAAATCGACATCATAATTGTTTTCGATGTAGTTTCGAATTCCAATTACGGTGTTAATTTGTCCTTCGTTTGAATAGACCACATCTCGAATTCTATCAAGTTCTTTTTCGTAAAATGTCATTAGTTTGTTGTCTTAGATGGCAGTAAATGTGTTGTCCTGGTTTGGAACTAAGTTAGCAAAAGAAAACGAAGTAGAGTAATATATGTATGTAATTTAGGGCATAAAAAGAACAAACAGTTTAATCTAATTTCAATTCTATCTCTTCGATATCCTTATAAATGTTTTTGATGACACTTTTACTTTTGCCCCAATCAATAAGCTGACCTTTAATTTTTGCATCGACGTCCATTTTTATGTTATCGTCATGTTCTTGTAACGAAATAATAATATCTCCTCCGAAAGTTTTAAAGTCGGATGGAATTTCTGCAAGCATTACAATACCGTTATCTGCTTGTTCAACACTAACTAAAGGGTAGTTGTTTTTCGCTAGTGAACACAAGATTTTTATAAAGAGTTCTTGAATGATTATGTCGAAATGTGCTGTGCTAGACCTCCCCGTTTTTACACCAAGATTTTTATAGATAGGAATTATAATATCTGCGGTTCTTTTTACCGATAAGCTTGTTAGCGGAGCAATGAGTAAGTCTGCACGTTCTAAAAATACTTCTGCAGAAATAGAGCGTTTAGAATTTTCTAGAAAATGAGAGATAAAACTATGAACTTTCGGGTTTTTGATTAACAAGTCGAAGTCTTTTTCTGTACGCCAATTAGGAATAGATAGCGCTTCTGTTTTATTGTTGTTAAGTCCTTTAGTTCCGCATTCTGAGCAATAGTTTCCTTCAATTTCGATGCTACATGTTGGGCAATAATTCTTTTCCATTTAGGAGGCTTAAAAAGGGGCTACTACAGGTTTACGTAATGCCGTCGTGTTTAGGCAACTAAAATAGGAAATACAAACCGAATAGAAAATTGATTATAAGGTTCTATTTGTTTTGATGATAATAATCTAAAATGTGTTTAGGGATTTCCATTTTTTGAGGTAAACCTTCATCAGGGACAGGGTATTCGGCTACTTGCTTTATAGGAATTAATCCGGCCCAAACATCTAAATTATAATCTTCGGGTTCGTCTCCAACGCCAACATCTCTAATTTTAGCTGAAGCGGTTTCAATAGTCATTTCCACTACTAATGTTCTATCTAGTTCTTCTTGATGCATGGGTCTAATACCATCCCAACGCCCTTCCATCATATGTTCCATAAAACAATGAAGAGCTAGTTCCTTTTCTTTCGGATCATTAATGTTTTTAATTGTGCCAAATAACGTTGCACTGCGATAGTTAACAGAGTGATGCAAGCCTGAACGCGCTAAAACTAATGCATCTAAATGCATGACAGTCATGCTCATTTTTTTGGATTCTAATAAATGGAGCAACATCCTATTTGCTTGTGAGCCATGTAAATATATTTTGTTGTCTTTTCTGCCGTAAGCCATAGGTAACGTTATGGCTCTACCTTCATAAACATAACTTACGTAACCAATAAAACCCGCATCCAAAATAGTATTGATTTTTTCAACATCATAGGACGCTCGTATTTGTCCGCGTTTTATTCTATTTAATTTTGATTTTGAATAGTCTGTCATTGTTATATGTGTTTTGAGAATACGATATTATCATATGGTTTTCCATTAACTAGGAAGTTTAATTCTCCTACGTTTTTAAATTCATTTTTCTCATAGAATCTTATGGCTCTATGGTTTTTTACGTAGACCGAAAGCCATATCATATCTAATTGCAGTTCTTTGGCCTGCTTTTCAACATAAGTTAGTAGCTGTTGCCCAATCTTTAATGGTATAAATTCATTTAAGATGTAGATACGATCTAGTCGACAATTGTTTTGAGAAACCACATCTTTGTGGTAAGCATTTACTATTAATTTGGCATAACCAGCAGGCAGATCATTAACATAAATAATGTAGAATATGATTTTAGGTTTGTTTATATCTTCCTTTGTTTTAGATACAGAAAATGCTTCGTTAATATATTGAAGTAGGTCATTCTTGTCATCAATAAAGGGACCATGAGATTCAACGTAAGTAAGCCGACCTAAAAGAGCTAAAACGTCTGTATTTGATTCTATAGCTTTTTTTATTTTTATCATTTCACGCTTTTTTTGTTTGTTATCTTTTTTCTGGAGGAATAGTTTTATATCTATCTGAATTTAATTTGGTCTTTTGTACATCTTTTGGTTTAAATATGCGTTTGCTTGAAGCTGGGTTCCTTTCTATTTCTTTTTTAGGTCTAATTGGACGCTCAACAAAATTCCCAGAACAGCTAGGGCATACATTCTCGAAAATTTCGAGCGCGCATGTTTTACAATACGTGCATTCATAGGAACAAATCATTGCCTCGGTAGATGTATAGGGCAGGTCTTTATCACAATGCTCACAATTGGGTCTAAGGTCTAACATGTTATAAATATTTGTTTTTTATGACTTCCATATGCCAAATATCGTGACCTAAAATTGTAAAAGCTGCTGCGCGTGCAGACATAGCTCCTCCGTTAGAATTTCCTATAAAGGATAAGTTTTCATTAGATAAACTATTTAATAATGATATGGAATGATTTCTATTGATTTCAAATTCGTTCAATAAATGTTCTATTGATTTGAGGTTGGCCTCAGATGGTTTCATATATACGTTCTGATCAAATCCGGCTAAAGGTGTCGTATCTTGTCTAGCAATTCTAAAGCAGCGATACATGAAAATTCGTTCGGTATCTATGATGTGTTGCAAAATTTCTTTTATACTCCATTTTTCGGCTTGATAGCGATACATGAGCTTTTCATTTGGAATTGATTTAAAAAAATCAATTAAGGTGTCTTTACCTGTTGAAAAGCCTTTTTTTAGTTCAGTTTTATGAGATAATTTGTCAATATATCTTAGATAGTAGTTATCGAATTCTGCTGATTTTAAATCTAGTTTTGTCATTTTAATTAAGGCTTTTATGCTTTTATAATTCAAAAATATTATATTTATGGACTACATTGATGATCCAGAATTAATATAATTAATAGTCCAGATGTTTCCATATAAAACGAGTATTCAATTTGATAGAACGTGTAATCAGGCCTTGTATCTACAATTGGCAAATCAAATTATTCAATATATTAAAGATCAAACCTTAGCCCCTAATACTAAACTTCCGGGGAGTAGGACTTTAGCAGAACTATTAAATGTGCATAGAAAAACGGTTGTAGCGTGTTATGAGGAGTTGTTATTACAAGGATGGGTTGAAAGTATTCCCAAGAAAGGAACATTTGTACTTGGTAGTCTGCCAATATTACATCAGCAAAAGTTAGATGACGCTGAGGTTTTTGGTGTCAAGACAACTGCTGGTTTTTCTTTTTATAACCATGCGAATTTGCCTGAAAAGCCTTCAAAAAGCGATGCTGATTTTATGTATTTGAATGATGGAATTTCTGATGGAAGATTGACACCAATTGATGACATAGCGAGAACATACAGAAGAGTTTGTAACAAAAAAATGATTTTCGAGCATTTGTCATATGGTTCTACTTATGGTAATGACTCTTTACGAGATGTATTGGTTGACTATTTGAATGCTACACGAGGTTTACATATAACCAAAGAGAATGTACTGATTACGCGCGGGAGTCAAATGGGTATCTGGCTGACCTCACAATTGGTGCTTAAAAAAGCAGATATTATAGTTGTAGGAACTACTAATTATGAATCGGCAGATTCCACTTTTCTATATCAGAAAGCGACAATAGAACGCGTAACGGTTGATGAGAATGGTATCATAACCGATGAGATTGAAAGGCTGTGTAAACGAAAACAAATTAAAGCCGTATATGTAACAACGCATCATCATCATCCTACTACAGTAACGCTTTCAGCAAAAAGAAGAATCCACCTTTTAAATCTAGCAAAGCAATACAATTTTGCGATTATTGAAGATGATTATGATTACGATTTTAATTATAATCACGCTCCAATTTTACCTTTAGCCAGTCATGATGTCAATGGAAATGTTATTTATATTGGCTCGGTTTGTAAGGCGGTTGCTCCAGTATATAGAATTGGTTATCTAATTGCTTCAAAAGCATTTGTAGATGAAGCTGCTAAACTAAGAGGCTTTGTTGATAGGCAAGGTGATGCCTTGTTAGAATTGACATTTGCAGATTTTATAAAATCTGGAGATTTAGATCGACATATTCGAAAAGTGATGAAAATCTATAAGCTACGTCGCGATTTGTTTTGTAAACTTTTTAATGAAGAATTAGGTGCTTTTTTCCATTTCGAAATTCCAAAGGGAGGAATGGCTGTTTGGGCAAAGTTGAATTCGAATTATTCTTGGGCAACTGTTTCTGAAGTTGCTAAGACCTACCACTTAGACATTGGTAACTGGAAACGCTATGATAGCGCTAAACTAAAGCATAATTATATTAGAATTGGTTTTGCATCGTATAACGAAGAAGAAATTTACGAATTGGTAAATAGATTCAAGAAAACGATGGATGAGGTTAAAAACTTATAAAAATTACCTTAAACCTTTACACTAATTTATGCAGTTAAAATATAGCTGTTATGGAAGTTTTATTTCTTTTCTTCTCGCAAAATTTTTTCCATTTTGCGACCTTTTGCTAGTTCATCAACCAACTTGTCCATATATCTAATCTGTCGTGTTAGTACATTGTCAATGTCTTCAATTCTATAACCACAGATCACTCCTTTAATAAGGTGAGCATTTGGATGTATGCTTGCCTTATCAAAAAATGTTTTAAGGTTTACCTTACTGTCAATTAATTCTTGTAATTGATGGTTATCAAAACCAGTTAACCATTCTATGACTTGATTTAGTTCTTCTTTGGTTCGTCCTTTGTTCTCCACTTTAGTCACATAATGTGGATAAATTGAGCCAAAGACCAAGTTTGCAATACGTTCGTTATGTTCAGCGGTTACTTTCATTTTTAATCCTATACTAGTTAGTGTGAACATATCCATTTATGAATAGTTCTGTAGACTAGGGACTAAGTTAATAAAAGAAAACGAGCCAGAGGAAATGATGTTTATTTATGAACAGCTAAGGAACCAATGGTTTTCGTTTAGATACAAGTTTAAAGATTTTCGTATATTTAGATATGAGTTTATCAGAAGAATATTATCAGATAATTATTTTAATTATAGTTATAAGTGTAGTTTGGGGTTTTACGACCTATTTTACCAGAAATGGGAAGAACTTCAGGAGCAGTAGAAATAAAAGGGCAAGAAGACAACTGTAATGAACAGAGTTTTCTTAGAATTTAGATTACAAACACTTTTATCAATTGTTTAAATTTTTTTATTTCAGAATACATTTTGTAATGAATAGCTGTGGTTTCGTTTATGCCTAATTGTGTGTTGTTAATTCTTCTTTTCTATAAAGAAGTAGTGCTAGTCCAGATGCGAATACGACACAACTAATTAACATTAAAATCCCATTATTCCAGATAAAATAAGAGAGTCCAACAAATGGTCCACCTATTATAACCATAAGAGAGCTTATTGTATTGGTTTTGATAAAATTTAAAGCGTGTAGGGCTAAACCGACGAAAAGTAATGATGGTCCAATTATCACAAAAGGATATAAAATCGAAGGTGTATTACTTATTTGTTCGCTTAATGCATTTCTTCCCATATCGTCATTTCCGAAACTCCACATCATAAAATCAATAGTGCAAAGTCCGATATGAGCTATTACTCCTAGTCCAGTTAAAATAGACGCAACAGAATTAAGTCTGTTTTTAGGAAATACGAAATTGAAAAAAAACAATAATACTGCTCCTATTAGGTTAAACCAATGGGCTAAGTCGATATGCTTCTGGGCGCTCAAAGAACCTTGAGCAAAGTAGATGTAGCTTATGACAAAAAAGATTAGTCCAAGTAAACAAATGGTTTTTGATTTCATTATAGTTTTGATTGATTAATATTTTTAAAATTCTACCTTTTTTAGATTATTAAGAATTAACAAAGCCTGAATTGTTGAAAAATGATGATGATTTGTCAAAATGTTTGATAAGCTATTAGCCTCATTTTACTTCAAGTTTTTCTCCATCCTCTTTTTTCAATGTTTCTAACATGTGTTTTGTCTTTTAGCGTTTTCAAGTATTGAGATAGCGCTTTCAATTCGTCATCGTTGAGATCGCCTACATACTCTTTTGGATAAATTGCATTCCCAAAATTATCACTTGATTTATGAGGTGTATCATCAATAATAAGCATCCTATCGAGGCTAAACCCTCTTCTCTTGAGCTTTTTTAATGGTTTAATAAAATTATAATGATCCATATATCTACTTTCATAGTTGCCAAAATCATCTGTATTTAAAAACCGTTTAGGCTTACATCTGCTTCTTCCCCAAACAAACTCTAATTTTAGTTCTGCAGGAAAAATAATGTCAACAACTTCTTCAACATAATCATCAGATGCAGATGACCATACAGCTATTAAAAAGTCATCCTTAATTTGATCTAAAAAATGATCTAAATATGGTCTGCGATAAACATAATAGTCAAATACTTTAAAATCTGCTTTTCTATTTAATTCCTTTGGAGTTGCATGAACTAAAGTTTCGTCAATGTCTAGAACGAGTAATATTTTATGATCTTCTTTTTGATTCATTTTATAAAGACTAGCGAGATTTGGTTGTTTTACTATTTCAGACTTAATTATCCAACTGCCAAAATATGACCTTATAGCTAAAGACTGAAAAGGCTATTTTATCCTCAACTGGGGAAAAGACAGGATGTGCTTTGTCTGTTGGGTCAAAGGTAAGTTGTTTCAATTGTTTACCATTAAAAGACACTTTGTATAATTGATAATATCCTTGGTCGTCAGGTGCAATATAAGCTATCCATTGGTCGTTGGATGATAGGCCAATTCCAGAATATAGTTGATCACTGTTAAATGAATAGATTAATTTACCTTTCCCGCCATCTATTGGGATGCACCATATTTCTTTTCGATTGTCATCCACCACATATTCTACAACTAGACTTTTACTATCAGAGGTCCATTGAACGTCTGTAAAACTGCCATTTTCTAAACCAATTGGGGAAATTAATTTTTGCGGTGAGGTAATTTCACCTTTATCCTGGTCTATACCAACAATGATTAAACCCATTTTTTCGCCCTGTTTTGTGCCTGTTGTTGAAACAATCCACTTACCATCTTTTGACCATCTTGGCCAACCCGTTTCATATCCACCTTTAGTTAGCGGTTGCTCCATTTTATCTCCAGATACAGGCATAATCCAAAGGTCATCAGTTTTATCTGCGTGTGTGTGAAATGCAATCCATTTGAGGTTCGGGGACCAGCACATGCCTTGATCTTCTGAATAGGAAGCTCTTATGATGGTATCGGGTTGTTTAGCCGGACTTTCTCTGTTCACATAAGCCCAACCTAGATTTTGATCAATATCTGGGTACTTGGCATCGTCCATTACAGTCCTCCAGTTGCCATAGGTAAAAGCCACTCTTTTTCCATCGGGATGCCAGTAAGGAATTTCAGATTGAAACCCTGTGAGTGTGGTAGATGGACCGCCTTGACCAGAAACAGTTGCAATGGATATGCGATAATCTTTTAATTTGAATAACACTTTGCCGTCTTTGCTGATGCTTGGAGCATAAGTGTCCTTAGAAAAGTTTGTAAGTTGCTGTTTTTGATTGGTTTCTAGATTTTGTTTCCATAATTCTAAAATTTTATTGTCATTTCCTGAGGCATAATACATGGACTTACCATCGTTTGTAAATGCAATTTTACCATAAATGTTTCCACTTATTTTTTGAGCTTTTGGGTTTCCAAGATCAAGCTGAATATACCGCTCATCATCTTTAATTACAATTCCGGCCCAACAAGATAAGTTCGGATTCCATTGTAAGGATGTTACGTGTTCAAAATCTGAAACCACTTTTGGATTGTTACCACCTGCTTCAAATTCAATGACAGCGGTTCTTCCATTTAGATTAGCACTACCAGCAATGTGTTTTCCGTCTAAAGACCAAGTAAGCTCTCGCAGGTTATGCCGAGAAATCTCGGTTTTTGTACCATCTGGCTTTATTACAATAAATGCCTCTTTATCTGGCCATAACGGTTTACTAGTATTTGCTTGAATGTTGTATGTATACCATGTCTTGCGTGGTCCTCCTAATTCGGAGGTAATGAGATTGCCATTAGGTGTCCACGTAAAATAGCGAATAATAGATCCGTTATTAGCGAGTTTAGTTGATATGCCTCCAGTAATAGATTGAATTTCTAATCGCCTTGAATCAGAAAAGGCAACTAATTTACCATCTGGTGATACAGCACCAATAGGATCGCGATAAGCTACAGGTCCTTTTTGCTTGACAATATTTACAAGTTGAAATTCATCTTGGGCCACACAAAAATCGGATATGAAGAAAAGAAACAACACATTCGACAAAATAAAAAGATGTGATTTCGACATGATTATTAAGTTTAAAAAGAAATATAATAAAAATAGACGTTTAGCACGTGATTTTTAACACTCTAAGGACTATTAATTAACTGAACACGTTGCTGTTTGGATTGTGTTCTATTCAGGGGTTTTTAATGTATTCCTTTCAACTTTTAAGCGATCAATACTGTTTGTAATACATAGTAATAATATAATCGCTATAAGATTAAAATTTACTTATATATATCAAAAGTGCTATTGTGAGGCGTGTTTTTTAATTGATTCTGCTATGCTCTCAAACCATAAGTCTCTTTCATTAACAACAAAATTAAAGACCTTGTTATCAAGTGTTACAATTTTGATTTTGTTGTCAATAATTTTAGCGGTTTTTCCTTTAATGATTGTTTTGATATTCTGATATGCAATAGTCGTTTGTTCTTTTCGGATATTCAATTTATGCGACTTAAATATCATTTTTTTATTGGTCAGAAATAGTTTTCCACCAACACCACCTATCCCTCGAAATACATTTGCAGGACCTTCAATTTCAATAATTTCGTCGGGTTCTAATTCTGGTTTTATTGCAGCTCCCATTGTATTCGAGAATCTTCCAGCAAGTTTTTCATTAATGTAAGGAAAACCGATTCCAAAAATAATCCCGAATACTACGCCTTGAAAAATGATACTATTACTAGTGTAAATGTCTTCATCTGAAAAATAATCAAATGTCCACAGTAAAATGGAATAAAGAATTGCAGTTCCGACGGCGAATAGTATTCGGAATTTCAAGCTCATTTTTATTAATTTCGTTCCTATTTCCATATTGCTTTTCTAAGATATAATGGGATGTGTTTGTCTAAGGTTAGTAGTGTTAGTATACATAAAGTTACAGATTATTCTAAACCAGAAGGCCATCAAGATGAACTTCAGAGTATGCCAAAGTAATTAATTAAATACGCTATCGTAAGGTCTTTTTTTTACTTTTTCTTTTAAAAACCCAAGTACTTTTTGAAAATCAGATGCATCCATTTGGGTTTCACTTATTATCAAATTGTGTTCGTCTTTATTTTTCCTAAACATAACAATATGGATTGAATTGACCACTTTATAATTCAATATATCTGTCCAATTTATGTCTTGATGGTTTCTTTTGCTTTCATATATTAGGCTTTCGTCTGTGAATTTAAATGAACCAAAATGCAACATTTCTGAAACTTTATTGGCAGGTAAATATTCTAAATACACCTTTTTATATGTTTTGTATGTGCCATTTAGCATATAGAACCAAAAAAAAGATAAAACGGCACCTAATAATAGAAGACTGCCAAAATTTCTATAATCGAGCGCGATTGAAACTATGCCAGCAATCAAACAGATAACGCCAATTACGACACTTAATGTTCTAAATATATATATGTCGTTATCTATATTTGGCATTTGCATTTATAAGATTTTTGTCACACCAATACCAAATAGCGTCTTCGCTTTCGGGTTCATATGGCGCAAATTTATCGAATTTCATTCCAACTTTTTCCATCACTCTGATAGACGCTTTGTTTTCTTTTTCTGCAATGGCAATTATCTTTTTTAATTTGAGTCTATCAAATCCATAATTTAAAATTGCATGTGAAGCTTCGGTTGCAATGCCTAATCCCCAATATTCAGGTAAGAACCTATAACCAAGATCAATTTCATCAAATTCTGGGAGATATGCCAATCCTGACCAACCGACAAATTGATTTCCATTTTTTAATATAGTCGCCCATCTACCAAATCCATATTTTTTATAATTAATAATTCTTTTTTCTATAGCCTTTGTCATTGCTTCTATAGATTTCACTACAGGTTCTCCAGTATATTTCTGTACCTCAGGATTAGAATGTAATTTAAATAATGCCTCTTTGTCATCAAGGGTGATTTCTCTTAATAATAACCTTTCTGTTTCGATTAAAGTTTTCATGCAATTACTTATAACACGTTTATTAATGATTAGCTGGATAGGGTAGGTCTAAGATACTAAAAGGGAAGAAACCAGATGAAAATTTACCATAAATTAACTAGTCTGAAATTGTTGAAGTTTGTCCGCATAGCAGTTTCCATCCATCGTGTCGCTTTACTACAACGCCAGTTTCAACAAGTTTGACTTTAAAAACTTGTCCTGATGTGTCTATCACTATAGAACTTAATTTACCTGTATATGTTGCAAACTCTTTAGTTAAAGGGTTGATTTTTAACACGTCCCATTGGTTGTCAATAGATTGATAACGTGGAGCACTTTGTTTGAGTATTGTGACCACAGAATCGTATGAAATAGATGAAGCGAATCCTGGAGGTGTCCAGAAAAACGCCTTAGAATTATCGAGGTATTTAAATTCGGCTGTAAGTCCTGATTCTCGAATGTCGTCAAAGTAACTGTTCAATGTTTGCTTGACGTCATCAGCAACTTCAATGCTCTGTTTCTCTGTAATCGTTTTAGGCTCATTACATGATACTGCAGTTAGCAGGCAGGATATTGTTACTATTTTAAGAAGGTATCTCAAATCACTTTTTTTATGTTATTACCAATATTCAAAGATTCGAGCTATTTTACCGTTTTTAAATTCAAAAAGTGTCATTTGAGGTTCTCCATCTTCGGTTTTACCATCTTTTTTTTTCACGAACACTTTTTGAACAACAACAGCATTCAGTCCGATAATTTCGTTTAGTATTTTAATCTCTTTGATTTTTCCATCATAACCTCCATTTTTTTGGTTTCGGACATATCCTTTATACAAATCGTCACGAGTATATATTCCACCATATTTTGGGTGAACATATGTGAAATCCTTCGTGAAAAGTTCAAAGGCGTTGTTGATATCTTCCACAGTAGAATTTGCTTGAAATATTTTAAGGTTTAAATCATAATATTTCTTAACCATTGTTTTAAGGGAGTCCTTATGGTCTTTTGTGACATCCTGTGCATTAATTTGATTAGTGGCTACTAGAATTAAGAAAAGAGGAATTAATAATTTTAGATATGTTTTCATTTTCGATTGTTCAAACGCGTTCGTGTTTATTTTCGTTGGTAAGAAAGGACTAAGTTAGTAAAAGAAAATGAACCAGAGGGAACCTGTGATGTCTTAGTTGTGTTAGTTGGTTACGTCATGATACTTGTATGTAAAAATCATCAATTAACTTTTTACATTGTGAATACTGTTAATTTTTAGCTTGCTTTTCGATGCTATCCAACCAGCGATGATATTTCCTAGCATTTCTATGATGTTCTGTTATCGTTTCTGCAAAAACATGATAACCTGGATCTTCTGGTTTTACACACATGTAAAAGAAATTATGCTTTTCCGAATCCAAAACGGCATCAATACTTTTGATGGAAGCCATACTTATAGGTCCTGGCGGAAGTCCCTTGTGTAAATACGTATTATAGGGAGAATCGAAACGAATATGCTTATATAAAATCCTTGTTGCTCTAAAGTCTCTTGTTGCAAATTTTGCTGTAGGATCTGCATCTAATTTCATGCCTATTCTCATTCGATTTAAATATAATCCTGCAACTCGTTTTTTTTCTTCATCCTTTGAAATTTCCCTTTCCACAATTGAAGCTAAGGTGTACACCTCTTCGGGAGTCAATCCTATTTTTTGTGCTTTTGCAAGTCTGTTGTTAGCATTCCAAAAACGTTTATGTTCTTTAATCATGCGTTCAAAAAAGTCCTTTTCATTTGTGTTCCAATAAAATTCATATGTATTTGGAATAAACAAGCTCATAAGGGTCTCATTGGTGTATCCGAATTTGGTTATATAATCCTCATTTTGAAAAAGGTTAAGCAAATCTGTTGAGTCACTTTCTATAAATCTAGCGGCTTTGCCTGCGACATCTGACAATAACCAACCGTGAGTTAAAACTAAATTTACAGTTTCCTGTTTTCCTGCTCTGAGATGACTTATTAATGAACGATTACTCCAAGAAGGCTTAATTTTATAGCGTCCAGACCTCATAATACTTTTTTTGTAATTCATCATTTCTGACACCTCGCGAAAGGAAACCGTATCTATGATTTGGTTATTCTTATAAAGGATGTCAACGACATCATTGAATGAGGAATTTGCCGGAATAATAACAGAAGTGTTCTCCAGTTTTTCAGGAACATTAGGCCCCATTATTCTTAAATATTTATAGTAGCCAAAGATGCCTCCTATAATACCAAGAATTAATAGTCCCCAAAGTATTTTTTTTAGCATCTAGTTTTCGTTTTTTTTCTAATGACTGTCAACAAGTTTGTGTTATAATTGATTACGTATTGTTCTATTCTTTTGACGACCTATTTTTATATGTTGTGTATTTAAATCTTCCGCTTCCAAGTGTTCCATGTTCTCCCATGTCAACAATCCAATAATCTCCGCCACTTCTATAGTTCCATTGTCCATGTTCAATTTTACTGCCTTCTATTGAAACTAAATACGTATTGTCGTCATTCAGTTTTAAAATACAGGAATCACAATTTGGATATTCGGTTAAATCATAAATTCCAACATAGTCTAATTCAGCATCTCTATGATTTTGATATTGACTATAACTGAAAAGGGCTAGCGGTATTGACGATATTATTATAAATAGAGTACCACTCAATTTCTTTTTTCTTTTAATACATACAATTAAAGTCAAAAGGATAGGAATAATGAGTATCACATAAATTCCGAAAACAATGAGTTCTCCTAATGCCGACATTTAGTTTTGTTAAAGGTTTATACAGGTTTGCCCAAAAAAATCTACTAGTTTTAATAATTGATTGAACGCGCAAGAACTAAATTAGCAAAAGAAAACGAACCAGAGGAAAAATAGGTAAGATTTTACGAGTGCTGGGACTAGTAATTGAGTATTCACATGGTTAGCCACTACTAGTATTTTAAACTAACTATAAATAGTTATTAAGCAAAAAGTATTTGCTAGACCTAAAACAAGTTCAAATAGAATTCCTTGAGTAATTTGTTTACTTGGTTTACCATCAACTTTTAAACTAATTAATCTACCAATCGCGAAACCTAGAAACATTAGAGATGCAATAAGGTGTGAAGAAAAGGTAAGTTTTTCAATAAATAAACCGAAAGCGATAATAATTCCTGCCGAAAGCATTACTGCACTAACTCCTCTCATTTCGTTTAAAAGACTAGCATCACGTTCTAGTCTGATTCCTGAATTCTTTCCATAAGTTTTGATAGGATTACTCAACCTCATTATACCAACGAAGATGAGCATTAAAGCCGATAATGATAAAGTTGCGATACTGATAATTTCCATTTTTAGATGTTTTAGTATTAATATATCTGCAAATGTAAATTGAGGTTGTGACAAAGGTATGTCAAGGGTGTTTTTGGTGCTTTACATATTTTTCAAAATATTCTTTTATAGACATATTATGCGGACTAAATGTTTCGGTATCAGTCCTAAGATTTTGGATGAAATCTATTCTGAAATGTCTAAAATCATTTCGTAATAGACAAAAGGCGATTAACAGAAAATCTCCATGAATACTGTAAATAGCAAACGGCTCAATGCTTCTAGTGGATTGTTTGTTTTCGGAAGAAAGATACTCCATATTTAAGACTTTATATTGGGTTATAGCCGATTGTATTTGCATTAGATTATTACTAGTTTTCTCTTCGTTATTGTTTCCACTAAAGTAGATCCTGTCTGCTAACAAATCTGCGTTTCCTTTTTGAGAGTATCGTAAGATGGCTTTTATTTTTTCTATGGCGCTTGTGGTGTTTTTAACAAGCGATGCGTCTTTGTTTTTGATTGCCAATTGTTCAATTGTGATTAAGGCATTTGCTTCTTCCTCGGTAAAGAGAACAGGAGGAAGGTGATAGCCTTCCATAATAGAATAGCCTTTTCCTTCTTCGGTTACAATAGGTATTCCCGATTTTTCTAGGGTACGAATGTCTCGATAAATGGTTCTTACACTAACGCCATGTTTTTCAGCAAGTTGTTTTGCCGTAATAATTCTTTTAGATTGTAGTTGAGTAAGAATAGCAGTTAATCTTGAAAGTCTAGGTTTTTCTTTTTCCTCCATATAGGTGTTTTCTGCTTGTAATCAATGTACTTGAGTAGGGTTAGCCTTTGGTTATTTAATTTAGCCATAATTAGGTTAGTTTGAGGAACTCACTTAATTCATAGGCAACAAATATTGTTAAAATAGATAATTCTGTTTTATAAGATTCTGGTTTTCTAAAAGTTACTGTCTACAAGCACACTCATGATGTTCATTGAGATATGCAATTGTTTCCATACTGAGTTGTTCTACAACAGGAATGTTTATGTCTGTTAGTTTCTTAAAATAAATACAAGCTTTTCCCATTTTGAATTTGCCTAAATCCTCCAAAAGCGCATCACTTTTTTCTGTTTTGGAATAGATATAGAGCGAAAATTGAGCTTTTCGCGGAGAGAAACCTAACAAAGGAGCATTACCCTCATGGCCGCTTGCATATTTATAATGATACCTTCCAAAACCAATTATTGTTGGACCCCACATTCTTGGTTTAAAACCCGACCATTCGCTCATTAATTCTATTAATTTATAACTATCAGCTTTCTTTTGATCATTATCTACGTATGATTCAATAAAATCAAAGACGTCTACTTCGGTTTTGGTGGTTTTGTTTTAGCCATTTCGTTATGATTTTAAGTTGCCTTACAATACTTACCAGCGTATTCTTGTAGTGTTCGCCATAAGGTATTTAGACAGCACTTTTCAGAAAGTAATTTACAAAATAAAAAGTAATAGCGATTTGAACTTTAATTCAAATCGCTATTACTTATAGACGTTGTTGCCCAAGGTTTTTAATTCCAATAATTTATTAAATCGTCAATTTCAAAGTTGTCTTCAGGAATGTAAATATTATCCCAATATAAGGTTCCGTTGATTTTCACAAAAACTCTATAATATCCAGCAGCTAAATTTTCTAAATTGAGCACTAAATTTGTTGTATTCAAGTTCATGAATTCCATTTCGGCATTTGATTCGATTAACGATTCGGCGTACAAATTGGAGTTCAAAACTGAATTGAAATCGGTTTGCTGGAACGTTTTTTGTGCATTGGCAGGTATAATCCAAACATCAGAAATGTTTTCAGACGCGAGTAAACTCAATGCTCCAGCTGGCGGGTTTGGATAAGCAATAAATTGATTATTGGTTAAAACATTTGGATTGCCTAATTGCGTAGGTGCTGAAAATTCAGAACTTCTAATATTAATACCAGTTACTAATTCAATATTAGTTTCTACTGTAGAATTGTTGTTGTCATCGTCATTGCTACAGCTAATACATATTAGAAGGGCAAAAATAATTGTCATTTTTTTCATTCGTATTGCTTTTTCAAATGTTGGGTAATGTGTTTGTGTATGGTCTATTTTGGAAAATTAGCTCTCATGGTTTATTGTAATTCAAAGGCAGAGAATACGCGTTGAATTTTGTCTAAGAAATTTAACGGCAAGCAGCTACATATATTGTTCGTACATGTATTTTTAAATTCTGCTAAGTAAGTCCGTTATAAAATTCCAAATAGAATTCCATGTTGTGATTTCTTTTTCATTATTTGGGTCTGTTAGCCATAACCCGCAAACGTTACAAATAATTTTATCTTTATAAGTAGATTTCCCAGCAATCCCATCAAGTACAGCTACATCGAACTCATCTGTTGTATTTGTGAATTCGGTTTTTTCAACTCTAATTTTATTTGAATAACACCTTGAGCATCTAATGTTATTATCATTGAATGTTCTCTTTTTGTTTTCAGATATCAGTTGATTAATTCTGGATTCGGTTAGATGGCGTGCAGCTAAATAGTTTTCTATTTCTAATTGCGTTTCTTTCATATAGCTTAGACGCTTGAATTTTGCAAAATTTGCTAATTCGTAATCGTCTAATTTGGTAAGAAAGTCTTTAACTCTGCTCATTTTCTGTTTATAGTCGTGTATAGCTCGTTGCCTGAGCTAGCCGATGACACTAATAATTTATTCCCGTATTAGGGTCATAACCTCTTTTTGTCCAGATCTACTCATAGTAAACTGAAGTGTGTCAATCTTTAATTTGTCTAAATGAACGCCTATTTTCATTTTACCGTCGGGATAACAGATTAATTGAGCGCCAGATATTTCAAATTTTCCAGAATCAGAGATGTTTCCGATTTTGGAGGTATAAGATTTGTCAGCAGAAAATATAAGTTCAACATTATCTTTACAATTGTCTTTGCCATTAGAATCAATGATCCAGCTGCCACATCCCCATTTGCCAGTGATTAAGTCGTATTTTTCAGAATTGTCACAACCGAATAGTATTGTTAATAGTAGTAGGAATCCAATTTTTTTCATAATGTCTTTTCTAAGTATGAGTTAATAATTAATACGAACGTTGTGATAATGTGTTGGTGTATGTTTCGTTGCTTTGGCTAGCACTAAGTTAGTAAATAGAAAACGAACTAACGAGATTTGTTAACGTGAGTTCGTTGTTTATGTTACATAACAATTCACTATACTTAATGTTGTAATAAGCTCTTATAGATCAATTAGCTGATTAACTTCGTTAAATGGTTTGAAAATGAAATTTGTTCTAGGCAAATCAACTACACTTTCTTTAATTAGTTTTCCGTTTCTGAAAATTTTATAGTTTTGAGTTTTAAATACTATTGAATCACCTGATTTTAATAAATTAACATTACTAAAAACTAAATCTGCTTTTTTGCCTTTTATTACACCAAGATATTTGTCTAAATTTTTACGTTCATCGTAGTTAGTTATATTAGAGTCATGAATATCAATTGCTATTACACCAAAGCCATGACCGTATTTATTTAAAGGTTTAATTTCTTTTATTATACCTGTAAAATTAAGATTGACTTCTTTGTAATATTCTCCGTGTTGATTAGTGGTGTTTAACCCAATAACTAGAATTGTGATAAACAATAAAACTACTCCAAGAAATTTGAACAAGGCTTTTTTGTTTTCTTTTTTCATTTAAATGGTGTATTTATCCATTTTATTAGTCATATAATTTGAGGGAATGTTACAGTTTATGATGAATTCAGAAATGTACCACAACATGTTTGTATGAGGTTAGTTATGGGTTAAATAAGTTTTATGTAGAAGGTGTCATGTCGAAATAGGCATATGCTAATTCAACCGTTTCAATCAATAGTTCGCTTTCTTGCGATTTTAAATCGGAGAGCGAATATTTTACAGGATAGCTATTGTAAAATGTCCATTTCATCAATATTTTGCTGTCGTTGTCCATCAATTCTACAGATACATCTTTTGTTTGTATTGCCGCTCCTAATCCATCATTGAGCGTTTCGGAACACCAGGCAATAAGTTTTGAACCCAATGGAACAATGGCTCTTTTGAGGACTAAGTTTTTACTTGAGTTGGCAGTTGGTAATCGATATTTGAATCGACTTTCTCCACCATTAGTTATGTCCTTCACGCCAAGCTCTTTCGTGATTCCTGATACTTCTTTAAATGCTACATTTTCGCCTTCAAATGAAAGTGAAAAATAGAATCCAACAGGATATTCGTTGCTATTTTTCATTTTAAATAATTAGTATTGATGTGTTGGTTCTATTGTATCATTCCGTTAAATGTTTTCGATTCGTTATAAACGGTTATTCCGAAAAGCTGCCACTTCAAAATTCCATTTGCGGTAAATTCGGCTTTCCCATTCGGTTTATAATTATCAGTTTCAATAGCGGTGAATTCCCAATCGTAACCGCTAACAAATCCCGTTATAGAACTATTACTCTCTATAGGAATCCATTGGTTTTGTTCAATCGAATACTTTACGAGCATATTTATATCAAAAGTCAGGTTATCTTCGAGTTTTACTTTTTCTATTTTAGAATTATTCTTTTTATTATAATTGTTTGTAATGGTTATTTGGTTCGTTTTTTCTTCCGAATTAACAGCCGAAATTACTTGGACAATTCCAATGAGCATTACAAATGCCGAAACAACTTTAAATTTAGGGTTAAAAATTCGCATACCTTTTCTAATAAATCCAACAACCAGATATAGAAAGTAGAATGCAATGGTTAAATTAACAATGGACCACAGTAAATATATCATGAGTTTTTTAAGTTTGTTTATAAGGTGTTTGTTTAAGTTGGGGTCGTTCTGCTATTTGAAAGTTTGCGTCTTTAGGAGTTCGCCAGCGTCACTATAGACCTTCCATGTACCTTTCTTCTTGCCGTTTTCGAATTGACCTTCGTCCCAGAGTTGACCATTGGCATGGTATCGCTTCCATAGACCATGTTTCTGTTCGTTATCGTTGAAACCTCCAATTCCTCGAGGCTCACCAGTTTTGAAGAACCATGTCCACTGACCAACAATCTTTCCGTCCTTGAAGCTACCAGTGGATTGCATCTGGCCATTGTTGAGAAAATAGGTCCACTTTCCTGATTTCTTTCCGTTGTCGAACTCACCTTGACAAGAGATAAGACCGTTTTTGAAGAACAGTTTAAAAGGTCCATGTTTAGGATTACCGTTTTCATCGATTCCAGGGATGTCTTTCATTGGTATTCTTTTTTATTGGTTACAAGATGTTCTTGTTATGGTGCGCTATTTTGGTTAGGAACTAAGTTAATAAAAGAAAACGAATTAGAGGGAAATTAGTAGGGTTTTGGGAAGGCCAATTCGCTATGTTCGTGTCTCGAGTACACTAGACCAGTCAACTCGTTATATCGGTTGTAAGGCGCTGTTTTATTTCCACTCTTTAATAAACGTTCCTTTATTATATTTTTTTGAACCTACGGTAAGCCCTCCGTTAATTATGCCAGTATTATATTCCTCTTGATCCTTTATAGTGTTTTTTGGATACAAATAAAAAATACCTTCAAGTTTTTTTGTTTCGGAATTCCAGAATATCATGAATTGTTTGAATTCAGTTCTGACCCAATTTAATTTTAATTTTTTTGCGGAACAAGATTCTAACTCATCTATTGTTTTCTTCCAATTGGCTAGAACATCTTCTTCGAACTTATCTCGGTTTAAGTCCATTGCTGTTTTTAATCTAAGACGATAAAGACTAGTAAGTTCTTTTTTCTCCTGTTCAAATCCAGAATGAAATAATACTTGCCTGTTTTGAATTTCATTCAAACATTCCTGAGCTAAATTATTTTCCTTTTCTAATTTTAGATTATTTAATACCTCTTCAAATTCCATCTTTAAATTAATATCGACCTTACTGTGCTTAATTACTTCTTTCGTATGTGTATTTTATTTGCGCTAGTAGCTTTCCTTTTTTTGAAAAATATTCAATTTTTTCAATAAGTCCGTTTTCTAATTTTGTTTCGATTCTTTCACCTCCTTTTTCTAAAACAAGTTTTATACCAGAGAGATAGCCCACATTATCTTTAAGGATTTTCCAAATATTCTTGTTTCCATCTTTACATTTAATAGACACTAGTTTATTTCTGTTTCCTCTTTTTTTCATACAATTTCCACTTTTTTCATAAGTATATGATTGGCTCGAAAATAAATTACCGTTTTTGTCATACTGCTCTTTTGATGTAAGCATATGACCTTGATTATAATTCCATTTATGACTCACGATTTTTTTCCCATTTCTCACTCGGTAAAGAATACTGTCATTCAAATTTTTATCTCTAATCCAAACTTGTTCAACTAGGGTGTCATTCTTGGAGCTTATTTGCATCCTTCTTATAGAGCGTTTTTCTTTGTTTTTTATGGTAACGATAGTATACTTTAATTTACCGTCTTTATCACGCATTTCCCCATATTCCGTCATTCCGTCATCAGAAAACTTGTATTTTGTTTCTTCAACTAATGAGTCGTTTAAATCATACTCTCGAAATGATATTGTATTTCCAAATTCATCCAATTGATCAACAAGATAAGTTTGTTTTATAAGTGAGTCATTTTTGTATTCAAATCCTTGAATTATTCTCTTTGTAATACCATTTTTTATTAAAATCTCTTGCTCATTAACTTGAGCATAAAGATTTGAAAATGATAGTATAGTTATTAAAATTATTAGGTATCTCATAATTAAATGCGAGGTGTTTGTGTATGGTTGATGCATTGGTAGTAACTAATTTAGCGAAAGGAAAAGAGCCACAGGGAAATCTGTAGGATTTTGCTAATATCAGTTTGTTAAGCTCGTGTTCGATTACATATGGCATAAGCTGTTAACTATACACCTTGCTATATACTAATTTTAATCAATATTAGGCTGAGGTGTTAACCTTAAGTATGGTTTAACTTCAGTATGTCCTTTTGGAAATAAGCTAGGAATATCTTCATTAGAAACAGAAGGAACAATAACACATTCATCGCCATTATTCCAATTTGCAGGTGTCGCAACTTTATGATAAGCTGTTAACTGTAAAGAATCTATAACTCTTAGTAATTCATCAAAATTTCTGCCTGTTGAAGCGGGATAGGTGATAGTTAATTTCACCTTTTTATCACTATCTATAACAAAAACAGATCTTACTGTCAATTTACTATCGGCATTAGGATGAATCATATCATATAGCATAGCTACTTTTCTATCCTCATCTGCAATTATTGGAAAGTTTACAATTGTATTTTGTGTTTCATTAATATCATTAATCCAGCCATTATGCGACTTTAAACCATCTACACTCAATGCAGCTACCTTTACATTTCTTCTGTCAAATTCAGTTTTATATTTAGCAACTGTTCCCAGTTCGGTGGTACAAACAGGAGTATAATCTGCTGGATGTGAAAATAAAATGCCCCAACTATCTCCAAGCCAATTATGAAAATTTAATTCCCCTTCTGTTGATTGTGCTGTAAAGTTTGGTGCTTCATCACCTAATCTAATTGCTCCCATGATTTTTAAATTTTAAATATTAATAAATGTGTTGCTTTAATTTTTGCATATAACGTGTAGGTTTATGGTTCGTTATGTTGGCAAGGTCTAAGATAGTAAAAGGGAATGAATCAACGCGGAAATCTGTATGATTTTGTTATCACAGTTTGCCTCGCTCGTATTAGAGTACACACAGACCAAGTAATTGGTTATATTCGTTGTGAGGTAGTGTTATTAATTTTCGAGATTTGATAAAACAGCATAGCAATAGGAGTCATGTTCACCTACTAAAATATAGAATTCATCATTCATGTTAATTTTATTGAATGTATTTTGTTTGTATAGCTCATAGAAAACCTCATGAATAGCAATAAATCCTTTTAATCTATAGCAGTGAGCCAATTTGTAATCGTCTATTGATTCGTCATTAATAATCTCAACATAAGGGTTAAAGAAATCAAGTGTAATTCCTTCATCTTGTTCTAATCCATCTGCAAAATCATAACTACATCCCATATCAACATCCACGTCATTTACATCTCTTTCTTCCCATTCAATAATGCCGTAAGCGTAAGCCTCTAAATTTAGTTGATTAGGTATGTAATGTTCTAATAAAATTGCATCTAATTTTTGTTCAGGGTTTATTCCGTTTTCAACATTTGTCCAAACAGAGGATAGTTTCCTATGTATCTCTTCTTTTAATTTAACTTTATAAGACTCAAAATCAAAGCTCATGAGTTTATCATAACCAATTTGTAGCTTCACATCAATATCAGAAGACTTAAATTCAGATATTGCATTTTCTAGTTCAATTTTAAGTTGAGTTTTTATATCACTATTTTTTAGCATTGTAGTCTGGTTTAATCGTCTAACGTTTATGTATGACTTGTTAGAACTAAATTAGTAAAAGAAAACGAACCACAGGGAAATTTGTAGGATTTTGCTAATGCCAGTTCGCTTCGCTTGTGTATGAGTACAACCTGAACGAATAATTAACAATACACGTTGTTGTAAGCTGGCTATTTACAGTTCTAATTTTTCAAATGACTCTCCATTATATTTATAAACTCCAGCGTTATGTGTTCCGAGCCATAGAACATCTTGGTTGTCTTTATATATTGAAAATAGTAAAACATCAGTTTCGCCATCTTTAATTGGATAATGAATTAGTTCAGTGCCATTACTTCTCCATACGCCATTATCGTATGTTACCATCCACAAGCTTCCATCATTATCTATAGTCATCGACATAGAATACAAACTTTCTAATTCTTTACTTTTTACTCCTAACTCTCGTTGATAATTTATTGATTTGAGCTCATTAGACTTAGTGTCATCCAGTAATATTTTGTATTTATATTTCGGATTACAAATCCAGATATATCCATCTCTGTCTTCAATAATTGAACGAATCCCGAAAGAACCGCCTTCAGGAGTTTCTGTTAAATGTTTTTCATACATCCAACGAATTTCCTTTCCATCATATTGATAAACGCCTAAATTAGAAGTGCCAAACCACATATTTCCTTTAGAGTCTTTATAGATATAATAAACACCATAAGGATTGTAACTAGCATTAGGATTAATGGAAATGAATTCGTTCTCTACTTCATTTTTTGGAAATTTTAAATGATATAAATACTTTCCATCAAATCGATATGGTCCGTTATTATTCCATCCAATTCTAAACCATAAATCGTACGGTTCTAATTTCCATTCATTTTCTACAGAATTATCTTCTACTATCTCTAAAGTTGTAAATTTTTGCCCATCAAATTTGCTCACTCCTTCTGCTGTGTCGAAGTAGATGTTTCCAAATCTGTCTTCTTGTATTCCCCAAATATTACTTTCAATAAGTCCATCTTTATCAGTAAAAAGAACTAGACTTTCCCCATCATATTTATAAGCTCCTTTATCATTACCTCCAAACCAAATATTATTATTAGAATCTTGGAAGATTAGTAATATTTTTTGGTCGAGCTTAGAAACAGTTTCACCAAGTTCAATAACTTTTTCAGGCGTATCTAATTTTTTAGATTTATTCTGTCCGTTGCATGTAAATAATGTTGTTAAAATTCCAAAAATTAGAACAACTTTAATAGTTAGTATTTTTAAGTTCATTCTATTTTTTGTTTGTTCTGGATTTTTAGCTTGATAACAACGTGTTCGTGTAGGATTATGTTACGGAAAAGAACGTGCGTTATTTTCTGCTAGATTTGATTTTTATTAAAAGTAGGAATTTTTCTTGTGCTTAGCCAACTTAGCAATGAATTATACATGTTGTTGTACAACGTTTTTTTATGTTTGTCGTTTCCAAGTCGATTCAAAATTCCAACAAGATTTGTCAATATTTTCAGGAAATTCTCCATTGTGAATTACTTTATAGGTATTCAAGTCAACACTCCATGAGAGCGTTTGTAATTCAGAGTATTCAGTTTGAAAATGAACTTTTGATTCCAACCATATTAATTCAGATAATAGTTTTTCGTATTTAGCAATCCATTCGTCCAATTCATATTCAACCGATTTTAGATTTGCACCGAAGTGGATAATTCTACCAGAATACTCCAAATTCGCACGAGGAATTTCGTGACTTGAGTTATGGGTTATAGAAAACATTTCATAGGAAAGTGGTGGCCACTCATCTGTTTTATTACTTCATGATTATGTTTTTTGACTTTATTTTGAACAGGACTTTTCCAAAAATCCATTTCCTCAATATAACCATATAAAGTGGTTCTCATTCCCATAATTATTTGTCTTCGTTCATTTTTGTTAAATGGTGTACAATGCGTTGGTGTATGATTTCGTTGCGTATTTCTAGCAACTAATTTAGCAAATACAAACCGAATATAAAATCCGCGAGGATTTTCGTAAGTAGGCGAGTACTAGCAATGAATTATACACGTTGTTAGGTGTAGTTTTTTTCAATCGAGTTCTTTTATTTTACTTTCTATTAAAAGTCTAAATTTTCTCAATTCGGTCGGTAGGTTTTCAGTTTCTATTTCATAATCATCAATTGTAATTTCTTTCTTTAGAATTCCATCACATATTTCCACTATCAGTTTATCCTCGTTTTTATTTCCAGTGGTATAAAATCCGTTTAGATTTTCATCAAGCATGTCATTTGGTACTTGGTTAATTAAATCTTTTATAAGTTCAAATTTTTCTTGAGACATTAATTCACCGACGAACGTGTATCCATTTTTAGTATGTCTTTCATTGTGCCACAACTCTCTTTTATCTACTAATAATTCCGAACGCGTTAGTTTGTAAATTTCATAAGTGCCATAGTTATCACTGAAGAATCTTCCGAAAACAAGATATTCTAAATTTTCAAGATTAGTTTTCTTTGTCTTCTTAAAGAATCTATTTAACCATTTAAACATATTCAAAGTTTGTTCAATTAAAATTACATTGGTTTAAAATTCTTTAATAACTCTTTCTTATCAAAAACTAATCGATTGGTTCTCCGATCAGATATAAATCCGTAATCTCTCCACATTAGTTCGGTTCCGTCCTCAATATTTTCTTCATAAATTGGTAAAAGTTCTCCAATTCCGACAAAAATCCATTCCATTTCCAATTTGTCAGTATTAGTGAATTTGTATTCAGCTTCTTTTCCGAGTTTTACAGCTTTATCGAATGCCCTTTCAGGAGAATTAGCTTTAATCAGGTGATGGTTTCCCCAAGTCGTAACTCTCCTTAAATCTTGCTTTTCATTGCGATCAACTGGCTCGCATTTTTCGATAATCTCAACGATGTACCAGTTACCTTTTTCGTTCGATATTTTTTCTTGGGATTTCATTTTTTTAAATTGTAGCTAACGTTTTTTTTTATTCACATTTTTTGGATTTCAATCGATTATTAAATCCATTCCAAAATTCATCGAGATTTTCAAAGTTTAGATTCTCATTAATTGGTTTTAAATCTACCCTGTCATTGTTTTCAAAAACATGTAATTCGATTTTATTTATTCCGATATATCTTATTCTTGCTTTCCTATTCTCACTCCATTCTCCGAACGACTCAAAATAAAGAGTATCATTTTTAATTTCAATTTTTCGCCATTCTGATAGTTGAACCCATTCATTTTTCAACGTTACTCTCATCGAATCTTGTTTGAAATAAACCTCAGTATATTCTCCCATGCTACATGAGAAATAATTTCCATTAAGATTTTGGTCAGATTGACAACCAAAAGATAATGCTAAAATCAAAATAATTTTCCAAAGATTGAGTTTCATCCAATGTTTGCTAACGTGTTTTTGTATGGTTTACCTTCGGTGATTATTTTCTCTAGTTCGTTTTTGTTGGCGTTATTTTTTCAAAATGTCGAGCAAAAATCTACTAGCTTTAATAGTTGATCGCGTAGGTAAGAACTAAGTTAGTAAAAGAAAACGAACCAGAGGAAAATCCGTATGATTTTCCTTGCGCCAGTTCGCTTCGCTCGTGTCCGAGTGCATACAGAACGAGCAATTATCTATACATGTTGTTGTGCACTGTATTTATTTTAGTTTTTTTCTCATTACATAATATTGATCATACTCCTTGTGCGTCTTGAAATTGTTTCTTTTATATAATTCTATTGGACCTTTGAAATTACTCGCATTTGATTCTCCTTTCTTTGGATATGATTCAATATAATGATAATCTGTATTTGAATAATCTGTAATAATTTTTTCAAGAATCTTTTGAGATATCCCTTGTCTTCTATAATCGGGATGTATTAAAAAACAAACAATTGAACAAACCTTATCATCAGGGTTATCAATCAAATCATAGTCTCTCAATAACCTTTGATATTTTAATCTATCGTTTACATTACACCATCCAATTGGGTTATTATTTTCAAAAACTAAATAACCTTGCAACTCACTCTCATTGATACGATTAATTATCAAAGAACGGCTAATATCACGTGTACATGTTTCCACATCTCCTAGAAAATGATAGTCATTACAATAGCATTTTGACCAATCAGGATTTTCTTTGTGAATCATATTATCAAAGAGAAACAAGTAATCGTCTTGTAAATCTTTAGTCAAAGGCCTTATTTCAATATCCATTTTATTCGTTTTTTGTTTTTGATATGACGCACAACGTATTTATCTATGGTTTATCTTCGGTGATTATTTTCGTTAGTTCATTTTTGCTGGCATCATTTTTTCAAAACGTCGAGCAAAAATCTACTAGCCTTAATAGTTGATCACGTTGGTTAGGTCTAAATTAGTAAAAGAAAACGAACCAGAGGGAATTCCGAAAGAATTTCTAAGTAGTCTAGAATCAGGCAATTAATTATAGACGTTGTTGGCAAATCGTTTATTCTATAACAGTATAGTATTCTTTGCTAAATGCCTCTGAATGATTTTTTAACTCACCTTTTTTGGCTATCATGTGGAATTTATTCAAAATTTTAAATTGAGATTCATGACAAAGAGCGACGTCATTCTTTATTTTCCAATAATCGGCTATATTAAGCGCAACATCTGGATTTGGAAGACCTTCACTATTTGTTAATTTCTTTGAATAATCATAAGCAGGAATATTACTTAGCATGAAATTTTCTAATTTTTCTGGTAAGCTAAATTGATAAATTTTCTCAAGATAAAGTGTAGAATCACTTTTCTTTTCATGAAATATTTCTTCAGTTAATTGTGCAGATATTCGATGTTCAGGATGACCGTATCCACCAATTTCAGTATCGTATGTTATTAATATTTGAGGTTTGTACCTTTTTATCTTATCTGAAATTATAGCTTTAATGCTGTCTTTTTTGTCATACCAAAATGAAATGTTATCATTCATTATATCATCCCATTTGTTAATAATTAGACCCGCTATTTCTAACTTTTCGACACCCATTTTAGTTGCCGAACAATTTAATTCTTCAATTCTAGTTTCATTTATTTTGGTTTCTGAGCTGTGCCCTAGAGTTAACATATGGATTTTCGCTCCTTTCGATTTCAGATAAGAAGTAAGTCCAACACAAGTAATCTCGTCATCCGCATGAGGAAAAATAAGTAGAACACGTGTGTTTTTATCTGCCGAGATTTCTAAATTTTTAATGGAATGATCTTGAAAGGAAGCGATTTTTTTATAATTAACTTGGTTGTTATTACAACTGACAAGGATTAATGATAATAATAAAAAATAAAATTTGTAATTCATGATATTTTCAACTGTTTGTCAACGTATTCGTTGTGGTTATTTATGCAAAAACCCTCAAGCTATTTTCGGCTAGATTCACTGTTATAACACCTTAATATTTAGTTGATCCATTCCTCTATTTTTTGTTGAATAATAGGATACGTATCTTTAGAGGGCATGTGTTTTGAATTTTTTAAAATATGGACTTCTTTTAAATTTGAGAACAGCTCCCTACACCTTCGCGCAATTTTTTCACCAGGAAAATAAACGTCATTTTTAGCTGCAATTACATAAACAGGTGCTGTAAAATTTTCAACGTCTTTAGTTTTTAGCAGTTTAGGTAGTCTTGTGTCTAATTTTACACCTTTCATGATTAAACTCAACATTTGATATAAAAAATCATTTTCAACAGGAACAAATGCGCTTAAAAAAGATTTTAAATGCTTCTCTTTTTTAGTGATTTTCCATCTAATTAATGGAAAGGTTAATTTTTTTGTTGACTTCCAAACATTTCCATTAACAATTCCACTTGGAACTACAAGAATGCATTTTTCTATTCGTTGAGGTTTGTGGACAATTATTTTTCCAACTATAAAAGCACCATATGATATACCGATAACATTTGCTTTTTGTATTTCTAACTTTTCCAATGCTTCATCTGCCCAAAGCGCAAAAGAATCGTCATTAATATTGATGATTGACTCTTCGCTTTTGGTTGCCTGTCCGACAGTTTCAATAACATAAAAACAATAGTTGTTTAATATGTCTTTTATTGCTTCTAAAGTAATCGGTGATCCTGCATTATAACCATGAAACATTACAATTTGTTTTCCACTATAGTTGCCTGCTTTTACAACTCTTGTTCTTCCAAATTTTGTGTCAATATCTATGTTTTCAAAATCAATTTGCAAATCTTTTAATTTTTTATCATAAAGATTCATTAAATCAATTTTTGCTTGATTATTCTTGTATATTGATTTCACTTTGAATATATTTTAAAGCAAAGATATCTAAATAATTTTAAAATTAGTCCAAATGACCTAATTTTATGTAATAATGAAGACAAAAGACAAGATTAAGAATATATCTAGAGAACTTTTTAATATAAAAGGGTTTAAAAACGTAACGTTAAGAGAAGTCGCTACAGAACTTTCTATTAGCTATGGTAATGTTACCTATCATTTCGAAACGAAAAATCAATTAATACTTAGTTTATATGAAGATATGCTAAAAGAAACGGTGGAAATTATTAAGACTTTTGATTTCGGTAATTTATTGAAAAGCATACTTGACGCGCCAAAAATCACTTTTGAAATCTCATTAAAATATTTATTTTTCTATGTTGATTTTATTGAAATTAAGAGAAGTTATTCAGCTCTTTCTTTAAAGATAGAACAAGATAATAATGCTAGAAAAAATGGATATTTAAACATATTAAAACAGCTACAAGTTCAAAATTTATTGAGAAAAGAACTAACCGACAACGATTTAGATTATTTAATGGATTTAAGTGGTGCGATGCGTACTTTTTTCTTTATGAACCTTAATGCTGATGATTTTCTAAATCCAAATTTAAAAAACAAATACGTAGTTTATGTAAATAATTTGATCTTCCCGTATTTAACTGAAGACGGAATGAAAAAGTACAAATGCTATAAATAAAATTTTTGTTTTAATTTTAATTCAAATGTTTACCAACGTGTTTGTGTATGATTTCGTTGCGTTGGCTAGAACTAATTTAGCAAAAGAAAACGAACCAGAGGAAAATTCGTAGGATTTTCCGAGTAGGCAATAACCGAGCAATTGATTGTAAACGTTGTTGGCATTTCGTATTTATTTATTTCGTTTATAATGACTTTGTGTTACTTGATTCAAATATGTTCTAGTTTCAACCAGTTCGAAATTCAATTGGTTTGGAAGTTCAGAGAATAAAGAAGATCCACCACCTAATAAAACAGGAATCGTTGTAAGCACCATTTCGTCAATTAAGTCTTCTTTCAGAAAGTTTCTTATTGTAGTTCCTCCGTCAATGTACAATCTGTTAAAACCTTTTTCGTGAATATGTTCTAAAATTTCTATTAAAGTTCCCTTAACTAAAAACGCTTTTCCTTTATGACTTTCAGGTATCTCACTTAATTTGTTACTTAATACGAATACAGGTTTATCGTAAGGCCAATCGACATCAAATCCACACACAGTTTCAAACGTTGTTCTTCCCATAACAAGTGCATCAATATCGTTATTGAATTCTACGTATCCCATATCATCCATATTAGGATTTGGTATTGTATGAAGCCAATCTATTCCGCCATTTTTGTCAGCGATGAATCCATCTAAACTTGTTGCGATAAATACACTATTTTTTTTGTTCATTTTTTTCTTTCGTGTTCTTTGTCAATATGAATGCCAACGTGTTTGTGTATGAGTAGTAGCGAATTTATTTGCGATACTTTTCGGAAAGTAAATTACAAAATAAAAAAGAATAGCGACTTGAATATAAACTCAAATCGCTATAACTTATACACGTTGTTGGCTCTTATTATTATTATTATTATTATTATTATTATTATTTAGTTAGATTTATTTTTAAATAATTTTTCAGCCTTTCTGTAATACATAGAAGCTTTTTTATTATTCAGAAGTGATTTATAATTATCTCCTAATCCTATGAGTGGTAATTCTGAATTAGGATATTTATCTGCTAGGAGACTAAATATCTCTATGGACTTATCGTATTGTTTATTTTCTAAATAGTATTCTGCAATTAAACAAGAACGATTTATTCTTATTCTTTCAAGAAACCCTGTTTCTTTAAACTCATTTATAAATATGTCAAATTGATTATAGTCTTTTGCTCTTATCGCGTTTCTTGTTAAACTAAACATTGTCCAATCGGAAAGGTTACTTGAAAACCCATAATCTAAAGCTCTTTTTTTGTAATACTCATTAACATAATTTAGTCCACCTGCTTTTGTAAATTCTTCAAGACTATTGAATTGTAATTCTGGATAGTAGCCATAAAACTTTTTTAAACCGAAATAAATAGTTGAATAAGGTGTAGAAAGATGCTCTTCATTTTCTAATTCTTTATAATTCCAATTCAGTGTTTTAGGAGCTTTCAATTTTAGCAAACTATCCAATTTTTTGGTTCCAATATTAACTTGGTTTTCATATGGACTTACTGAAAAATATAACATGTTGTTAATTCTCGGATTATTTGAAAGAAAATTATCTAGTTCTTCAATTTTATTGTCCAAAGGAAAAGGGCTGGCGGCAAGATAAGCATCAAAAAGATCTGGTTTATCCATCATTGTCTGAACTACAAAACTTCCACCATATTCCCAACCAAATAATATACGTTTATCAGAAGTTCGATAACTATTGTCAATATAAGAAATGACTTCTTCTTCGATAAATTTTAAGAATCTTTTTTCTATATCAATAAAATGCCCAAATCTATCAGGATATTTGTTTGTAATTCCTACAATAATAAATTCTGGTGTCAGTTGAAAATGAGTATTAGATTTTAAAAGGCTTACTCCAAAAGGAAATAACCTTTGACCATCTAAGATGTATAATACTGGGTACTTTTTATCTGTTGTTTTATAACTTTCAGGGACAAATACTTGAATTTGTCGATCTTCATTTAAACTTTTTGAATGAATTGTATAATTAACCCCTAAATTATTTACTGTTTGTGCATATATATTTGTGCAGAAATAGCATATAGAAAAAAATATACATAGTTTTTTTATTGTCATTTCAACTAGGCTTTAAATTAAATTCAAATCTATGTCATTTAGTAAGCACAAGTAGTTAAATTATTAATAAAATTGTCGTAGTAAGTATGAATTTATAATAAGTGCCAACGTGTTCGTGTATGGTTTACCTTCGGTGATTATTTTCCCTAGTTCGTTTTTGCTAGCGTCATTTTTTCAAAATGTCGAGCAAAAATCTACTAGCTTTAATAGTTGATCGTGTAGGCTAGGACTAATTTAGTAAACAAAAACGAACCAGAGGAAAATCCGTAGGATTTTCCGAGTAATTCTGGAACCAGCTATTAACTATACACGTTGTTAGGTGCTTTTATTTTTATTCAATTTTTCTTAGTTTAAATCCTATCGATGCACATCTTAAAGTATATGATGCTGAATCTCCTTGGATTTCTTCACCTCGACATTTGTCAATATAATAATCAAATGGTTCAAGTTCGAATTGTTGAAATATATTCGTGATTTCAGTTAAATATTCTGATTTATACGCATTTGGTGAAACCGTTTTCATTGAATTGACTTTTCCATCTCTCTGAATCATTTCTGATTGAATCTCGGATACCGAAGCAATATTAGACAACAGTTCATAGTTTAAAGGTTGAATCATTACCTTCTTTAATTCTCTTAAATCAATTTCTTCTGAGATTGTAGTAAGTGTCATTTTGATTTTATTCAATTGGCTATTATAACTTGATGATTTTTCAAGTCTAATTCCCAAATTTTCTTTAGATGCATATATCTTAAAGTCCGAAGAATCAATTTTGAACTCTTTTGATTCATTGTTATTTGGCCAAATTTGCTCAATATTTGAATTTGGTTCTGAAGCGGTCTCTGTTGTCACTTCATTTTGAGATGTTTTCTGATCAGAATTACATGCGAATATTAAAAAAATCATTGCTCCAATAATAACAAAAATCAAATTCTTTTTATTCAGCATATTATATTCCATTTATAATTGCACCTAACGTGTTCGTGTATGAGTAGTAGCGAGTTTAAATGCGTTACTTTTCGGAAAGGAAAATACAAAATAAAAAAGAATAGCGACTTGAATTAAGATTCAAATCGCTATTACTTATACACGTTGTTGTAGGTAGTATTTTAAAAATTAAATTTTCCGTTGCTATTTTTCCTCTCAGCTTCTGGTAAAATAGACTCCATAACATCCCAATGCTCAACTATTTTTCCATTATCCACACGAAATAAATCGTAGTATGATGTTGGTGTTCCAGCAAAAGCGCCTTCGCTTATTGCTAACACAAAATTACCTTCACCTAATACTTTATGAATAGTAGTATATCCCATTGATATACCTTGTTTAGCCATTCCTTCTAATGCTTGACCCAATCCTGATAAACCGTCACCAATTACAGAATTATGTTGAATATAGTTTTCTTTGCCTTCTTCAATAAAATTTCCAATTTTATCCATCTCGCCTTTCATTAATATTGTTGAAATGAAATCTTTTACTAAAGCCTTGTTAGCTTCTGTTTCATCTAAATCTTTTAGTTCTGTTGTCCCATCTGCTTGTGAATGACCACTTGGATTAGGAGGTGTTACATCACCTAAATTATCCCAATGTTCTACTATTAAGCCATTTTCAAATTTAAATACATCGAAACCTATTTTTGGACCAAAGAAATCATATATGGTATGCAAGAATACATAATCTCCATCTTGAAATGCTCTTACTACATTTGCTTTAAAACCACCTTCTGGTGCATTCTCCATAATTGCCCCAAAACCAGCCAAACCATCTCCTATTGCTAAATTGTGTTGAACATATTTGTTCGGATTAATATAACTTACAGGTTGAGAGTCTCCTGTTTCAAAACTTCTTAATAGTGCTATTGCTTTTTCTTTATTTGATAGTTCCATTTTTTCTTGATTTTTAGTTGTTTGTTCTTCTTTTTTCTGTTCTGTTTTGCATGCGCTAAAAGTTAAAATTATGATGCATGCTGCTAACGCTGATTTCATTTTTAATCTATTTAATTAATGTAAGTGGTCCATTTAAATGGTAAAAAGTCCCTTCCTCATCTGGTATTGCAATGTTAGTATGTGCAATTTCATTTTCAAAATCTTCTACGTGCACTATTCTGTTACCACTTTCTTCTTTCCAGTATATCATATAAACGTTAGGCCTGATTTCTACCATTGTAATGTCCTCTGTATGTGGCTGTTTGTCATCACCCTGTAAAGGTGTCCATGTCATTTTAGTTTCTGAATGAAAATTAAGCTCAAACACAAAACCTTCTCCGAAGTTTACTTTGAACTTGTTCCCGATTACTTGAATTTTTTTTGCTTCCATTTTTTCTACTTTTTTAGTGTTGCTTTTATTTTTGGTATTACATGCTACTGTGATTAATACCAATAAAATAATAGTTAAAGATCTCATGCCTTTTGGTTTTAATTACACTGCAAATTTAAAGGAGGAAAGAAAAGATGTGTATGTTAATTTCAGATAAAAATAGGTTAATATCGAACCTGTAAATCTATTTGTGTAGTTTTTTGAACTTATTTGGGGTTAATCTTGTGTGTTTTTTAAAGTACTTTACAAAATTACTTGATTCATCGAATCCCATTGAGTATGCAAGCTCTGTACTTTTAATAGAGGAGTTAATAAGATTTCTTTTAGCTTCAAGAATGATAAATCCATCGATAAATTGCTTTGCTGTTTGATTTATAACTTCTTTGCAAATAGAGTTTAAATGCTTGTATGTTATATGTAGTTGAGAAGCATAGAAATCTGCGTTTCTGCTTTTGTGGTAATCTCTTTCTAGCAAAGTCTTAAAATTCAAAAATGTCTTTAGTTTGTCAGAATCTTTTAAATAAAATGTTTGGTATTGTTTTAATGATTCGAGTTTAGAAAAAATAATGCTGTATAAATTGTTAATAATATTTTTTCTATTAAATGTACCTTCTTCTTTATAAAACTCGTGAAAGAGAAAACGAATATAATCACCTACATTTGAATTATCGGGAATTTGTACTTTGGGAGAAAATAAATGAGAAGTAAACAATCTTATAATTGTATCATTTGGCAATTTATTTAATTGAGCATTAAAATACTCTTCTGTAAAAAGTAACATAAACCCTTTCATCTCTTTTTTAAAGTGGAATGCATTTATTTGCCCTTTGGTTAAATAAATAACAGTGTTTTCTTTTACTTCATGCCAAACAAAATCTACAAGATGTTTTGACTTTCCATTAGTAAAGAAAATTAACATATAAAATTCTAACTGATGAGCTTTTTCAGGATTATGGTCTAACTGTGTTTTTCTTTCAATTAAGTTTTCGATAGGAAATATTTCTATCCCTTTTATCTCTGGAAATTTTGATTCAAATGAAATATGAGGAATTTTCTTAGTCATATTAACTATACACGATGTTAGTTACCGTATTTTTGACTTTTCAAATGGTCTTTTATCTGAAGTAGTCATTTGATATTGTTCCAAGGCCTCTTCCAGAGTAAGATCTGTTGGCATATTTTCAATGAATGTCATAACTGATGTAAATATGAACGGAATGTTGCTTCTCGAAATAAAATCAGATTTTGTTGCAATGTCATCTAATTGATCAGCATTCCATTTTTTTCTTATTTCATTAGCATGCTCATATTTTTCCTTATTCAAATTTACAAGCCATATTTTGTTATTTAAAGAATCTGGCAACAAGTTATGTCTATATTGCCAAGTTGAGTAAACTTCAAAATCTCTTTTGTCTTTATCATTTTGAAAATGCAGATAAGAGATTGCTTGTTCAGGATCAAATCGTCCCTCATTTACTGCCTTACAAAGAATTGGTTCAAGATCAATTATGTTTTTATTGCTGCTTCTTCTTTGAGATGTATGAACTAAAACCACATCATGATTTTGCCCTCTTAAGGATTTTTTAAAACCGAGCTCTATCTGAGAAGGGAAGCCAATAGAATCAGTTATTGAAAGTATCCTGTTCATATTTATTATTCGATTAGCTTGAATAGTGTCATCATGAGTATCATACATTGGTCTGAATAATTGATCTCTTTCCCAAATTGATTTGAATTCATTCCTTAATCTTGAGTCATATTCAGTCGTCCTTTTCTCTATAAAAGAATTCCAAAGGTTTTCATCTATATATGTGTTGACAAAAATTGACTTTAGCAAACTTAAATCATCAGAATTATTTATAAGTAGTTGCAGATTTATATTCCTTTCATCTAAATTATTAGAGAGTTGATTTGAAAGTGCAGCATTATAAACATCATGACCAAAAGGTTTTTTAATTTCTCTAAATGCCAATGAATAATATTTTGAAGCTTTTTCAAAATTACCGTCACAAATTTCAATTTCAGCTTTATTAGTTAGAATGTGATATTTAGTAATTGCTTCATTATTGTAGTTGCATTTCGTTAATTCAGTGATGACAGATTTTTCAGACTTAATATTCGTCTCATTACTGTTTTTACAACCTACTTGAATTGTCAGAATAATTATAATGATTGTTCTTCTCATTTTTTAAATTTTATGGTGACTAACGTGTTCGTGTATGATTTCGTTGCGTGTTTCAGCAACTAATTTAGCAAATACAAACCGAATAGAAAATCCGCGAGGATTTTCGTATGTAAGCCTGTACTAGCAATGAATTATACACGTTGTTGGCAACTGGCTTTTTCTTTAATCAAAAAGCCTTTCTATTATCAATGAAGAAAAGTAGTTAACACCAGTTTTGATACAGTTTTCGTCAATTTTAAAATTAGGTAGATGTGGCATTGAAATGATTCCTTTTTCAAAATTTGAACCTCCTAAATAAAAATAGACTCCAGGTACATGCTCTTGAAAATAAGCAAAATCATCACCTCGATAATCAGGCATTTCTCCATATAGCAGGATGATATTTTCTGCACCGAAAGTTTTAGAGATATGTGCTAAAGATTTTTCAGTAAGATTTTTATCATTGTATAGGTTTGCTCGTTGGTAAGAATAAACAACATCGATTAATTTTCGAGCATACTTGGAATGATTTATTTTATCTTTCAACTGCGGTATTACAGAGTTTATCTTGTCCTTTGTACTTGCTCCAAAATATGCTGAAATAGTTACTTCTTTCTTGGTTTCAGTAACTTTAAAACTTCTTTCATTTACAAAAAGAAAATCTTTAAAAATAGTATTAGGGCTTGCCAATCCAATGTTAGGATCTCCTAAATTATTAGGATTCCAAAACTTACTATCTGGGGCTACATTTTGAAGTTCCATAATAAGTTTTTTACTATAATTTATAATTGCTTCATTTTTATTTGAATTTTTGAAGGAAATAGTAACTGTTTTATAATCAGCAAACATCCACTCTGGTTTTGTCGAGATTATATTTGTTGGCATAGGGCCAATATGTGAACCATAAATTTCATCCGGATTAATAATATCAAATAAACCATCATCAATCATGGCCTTTGCTCCCGTATAAGATTCCTCAGCTGGTTGAAAAATAAAATATACTTTTCCTGACAATTGTTCTTTTTGGCTCATTAATACGTTTGCAATACCAAGTGCGACAGTCATGTTTACATCATGTCCACATATATGATGTGCCTTACTGTCATTTGATGCATTTTTTTCAGAATTATGATGAACCGATACAGCGTCCATATCTGCTCTCCATGCAATGTTTTTTCCTTTTTTACCTGTATCCAAAATACCTACAACACCATAACCACCAATTCCAGTTTTTACTTCTAGACCTAATGATAATAAGTGTTTAGCTATTTTTTCTGAAGTTCCTATTTCTTTTCCGGATACTTCAGGATTTTTATGTAAATCTTGACGTATTTTTACTAGACTATCAAAAATTATGTCTGTTTTTTCCTGAATATTTTTATGAAAAACCTCTGTTTTATTAATACTTTGACCACATGAAACTAGAGTGAAAAATAGGAATGATAGTATTAAAATAAACTTACTATTTGCTTTTTTTGAAATCATTTAATAATATTTTTGAATTTGATAAAGCAAAGGTGGAACTTTAAATTAATAAGTACCTGTCACATTTGTGACATATTTATTTTTTGGTAAGTTTACTTCTAATTCTACTTAAAGATTGTCTTTCTATACCTAAATGTGATGCTAAATGAGATAAACTAATTCTGTTGATGATGTCTTTGTTTTGCTGAATAAAATCAAGATACCTTTCCTCAGCATTTTTGAATAAAAAACTTTCTACTCTATCGGTTTGTACAGTCAAAACATATTCAGCTATCAATCTACCATACATTTCACTAAGTTTAAATTTGTCATATCCTTCTTGAATTTTATCATAAGGCAACTTTATAATTATTGATGGTTCAAGGCATTCAATAAAGTATTTTGAGGGAATTTGTCTTATAAAAGCTGGGTAATCGGTTGCATACTTATTTTCATTTATAAATCCAGTTGTTATTTTATTTCCTTTTTCATTTATGTAATATCTTCTCAAGAGCCCTTTGCATATAAACCCGATCTCTTTCTGAACTTCTCCACTTTTAAATAAAAAGCCCTTTTTAGAATATTCTTCTATTGTAAGATATGATTTTAAAAAAACTATCTCTTCTGAATTTAAATCAGGGAATAACTCGATATAAGATTCAATGTATTTTTTAAAGTCTTGTTTCACAATGTTTTTGTGCTTGTTGCCAACGTGTTCGTGTATGGTTTACCTTCGGTGATTATTTTCCCTAGTTCGTTTTTGCTGGCGTCATTTTTTCAAAATGTCGAGCAAAAATCTACTAGCTTTAATAGTTGATCGCGTTGGTAAGAACTAAGTTAGCAAAAGAAAACGAACCAGAGGAAAATCCGTAAGATTTTCCGAGTACACACAGACCGAACAATTGACTATACACGTTGTTACCTACAGTATTTTATTCCTCAAATAATTCCTTCGGTACTCCGTAACTTGCAGCATACATTAATCCTTTTCCGCTCTTTTTGAATTCTGAGAATGCTTTTCTATACCAATTCGGATTTGTAGCCAAGCTATTATATTCTTCAGCAACTTTTACTCCGTAATAATCTCCGTCAAACCAAGGTTCGATTCCATAAATTGCTATTCCGTTTTTTTCGATTCGGTTGAGTACAATTTCAAAATCTGATTCTGAGAAATAATATATAGATTCAGCGTCGAATCCGTCATTAAGGTTTTTCAATCCGTTAAATATGTTTTTTTTTAAGAATTCATATTCTTTTTCTTGATCTTCCTCACTATAATCTGCTAATTCCAATTTTGCTTGTTCAAAAGTTAAAGGTTCGGTTTTCTTTTTATCGTTACAACACAATATTGAAAAGGCTATTAATATTAAAAGAAGTGATTTTCTCATATTGTAGGTAACGTTGTTGTGTATGGTTAGTTGCGTGTTTGAGCAACTAATTTAGTAAACAAAAACGAACCAGAGGAAAATCCGTAGGATTTTCCGAGTACACACAGAACTAGCAATTAAATATACACGTTGTTACCTGTAGTTATTTCATTGCACTATTTCTGTGTATTGAATTGGAATTGCTTGTCTAATTTCTCTCCATTTTGTAATATCATCTTCTTCAGACGAATTTATTAATTCCATTAGGTTCTTATCAAATTTCTTTATTGAAAACTCATTTCGAGCTTTATTGTATGCGGAATAAATACTTTTTCTAATATTGCGATACTTTTCATACTCCAATTTTTCATTAAACTTAGCCAGAATAATCAGGTTTTTATTAACTATCACTTTTCCAGAAAGCTCAAATTCTTTTTCAATTGTAATTGGCATTTTTTCGTTTTCAGGACTTGGAATTATATATTTTAGAAGTTCCGTAGTAATTAAACTGTCTTCAACAAAACTATCCTCAATTGTTACCATTCCATCTTTATTTGTATTAATAATTACAATGTTTCTTTCCTTAATGATAAACGGATCAGATTCAGATCTAAAATTGTTCATATAATTATCAAATCCGTATTCGAATTCGATTACTTTGTAATCAGTTTCTATCAATGTTTCAAGTTCTTTTTTACATGATAAAGCAGTAAACATTAGAATCAGAGATAATATCTTAAGAGAGATTTTTGTCATAATTACAGGTAACGTGTTCGTATATGAAATGTAGCGACTACAAAGTCATATACTTCTGAGTTTTAGTTTGATCTTATAAATAAACAAAAATAATTGATCAAAAAATAGCCTAGCTATATTTTATATGCGCTGTTGTGTTTAGTAATTTGGAGATTTCTTTGGGAAATATCCCAAATTGCGTAGGAATGACAGACGCTACATGGGCAAGATCTTTCCGCGTATTGATGGTTTTAAAATCATGTACTATATCATTAGATATGGTTCGTTATTTTTAAAGCAAGCTAGCGTCTTTGTTGCGCAAAGTAATTCCGTGCTTTAAAATAATAACAACTTGATTTACTTGACTTTGTAAAAATTTTAGACTACCTTTTTCAAGCTTTAATGCGAATCAAAATTCGTATGTGAGAGTAAAACTCTCATCCGATTTTAATCGAAAGCTTGAGTGGAAAAAATCTTGTGGTAAAGTCAACTATGGCGTATGAGTTTTAGAGAACTGACCTTCGTCTACAAATTTCGATACTTGCAATCAATACGGGGAAGTCCCAGAAGTCTGGCATTATTAATCACAACGTGTTCGTGTATGGTTTGTTACGATGGCTAGGTCTAAGATAGCAAAAGAGAACGAACCATTAGGGAAATCCGCAGGATTTTCCGAGTGCAAGCTGTACTAGTAATTGACTATACACGTTGTTGTGGGTAGTTTTTATTCATTGTAAGGATCCATTATGTTGTTCGCTTGATGGCCTTCCTTTCTGTCTTTATCCATTTGTTCTGGATTAATAAAAGCAACTATTTCATTGGAAACAATTGTTCTATCTTCAAATTCCAATTTGTAGCGAAGCTTTGTTTTGAAACTTCCCTTAAATACTGGTTGAACAAATTCCCAATACTCGTCTGTACCAAGAGTTATAGTATGATAACTATTTCCGCACCAACTTGAAGGTAAATAAGTGATTTCTGTCCATATTCCGATATGAGATTTAATCTCTGTTTTTATATCAAGCCGACTGTCTTGTGCTGATAAGTCAATATTTTTGTCAGTAGTGTTGATTAAATAAAGAGTATGTCCAATATATGTTTCATATACTTTTTGAAGTTCGATTTCGCTCAAATAAAGTCCGAATAAATCTTTTTCAAACTTTCCTTTATTAGACTTAGGTATATTCTCCGAATGAGCTTCACCATTTGATTCTTTAGCGTTTTTTTGACTGCTAAATGCATAGCAATTACCTCTTAATTGAAAATCAATATCTAAACTGTCCAAATTTTTTAGAGTGTCAGAATCAATTTTAGGTTTTCCATTAAATGCAATTCCATTCGATATGTTCACTTTTTCTTGGCATCGCATAAAACAAATTATTCCAACTGTCAGAAACATCAATTTTAGTATTCTTTTCATATCGAGTGTAAATTACCCACAACGTGTTTGTGTATGGTTAGTTGCGTGTTTCAGCAACTAATTTAGTAAACAAAAACGAACGATAGAAAATTCCGAAGGAATTTTCCAAATAAGCACTTGCCAGAGCAATTAATTATACACATTGTTAGGCAACGTTTTTTCGGGTATTAATTCAGAACTAACATAAAATTCAGCAAGATACTTTGGCATATTAAATATTCTCATTAAATCTTCAATTCCATCTGCATCATTATAAATCCAAGCTCCATCATGGTCGCCTAAATCTAATTCTTCTACGTCAATAGTTATAGGAATTAATTCGCCGTTGTCATTGTAGTAACATTCAAATAACGAATCATTTGCTCTAATTGATTTATCATAATAGTATTTAGAAGTTCCATTCCAGTATGGAATTTCACTTTCAATATCATCAGTAAAACTTGAAACTATTACATTATTTTCATTGTCATAAACTAAATTAATAATAGTTTCTAAAATTTTATTGCTGTTATAGTGATATAACTTTTCATGTCTAAAATCCCCTAAATATTCTCTCTGTCCTATAGCAATTTTTATTTCCTGTAAACCTACATTGTTGAGTATTTCGATTCGACTTTTATTGCTTTCGTTGAAAATGATATACTCGTTGAGTTTTTCATTTTTATAAATTTCTCGAGTTTTATATTTCCCTTGAATATCATTTGGTTCAGAATAGTATTCATCCACTGGCAATTCTATTTCTTTAATTATCGCTTCATACTCATTTTTATAAATTATTTTCTTCATTAGAATTTATGTTGATAATTTAATTTGGTTGTGCTGAAATGTTGCCTAACGTGTTTGTGTATGATTAGTGGCGTGTTTAAGTAACTAATTTAGCAAATAAAAACCGAATAGAAAATCCGCGA
>NZ_CANLUG010000004.1:0-355139 GCF_947494225.1 uncultured Psychroserpens sp. | reverse complement strand
GGTTTGTAGTTGAGTATAATGAACCTAATACAGGTGACCGTAAAGAATTTAAAGCCCATTTTACCCTGAAAAGATAAAATTAATATGAATCTAAAAAAGTATTATATAATAGCAAGTTTAGCATTGTTTTCATTTATTGGAACAGCGCAAGAAGGACTACCCATTTATTCAGATTATTTAACTGATAACTATTATCTCATACATCCATCTATGGCCGGAGTGGCAAATTGTGCTAAAGTAAGATTGACTGCGCGAGCACAATGGTTTGGGCAAGATGAAGCACCTAATTTACAAACATTAAGTGTTAATAGTAGGTTAGGAGATTCTCCATCTGCAATAGGTGGTATTGTGTATAATGATAAGAATGGGTATCATTCTCAAACAGGAGCGTATCTAACTTATGCGCACCATATCATGTTTTCTCGTAATGAAATTGATTTAAACATGTTGTCGTTTGGCTTGAGTGCTGGATTTATTCAGTATAAATTAGATGAAACAGAATTTTTAGCTGATGGATTTGATCCTATCATAGCAGGTGTTGAGCAAAGTGCAACTAACTTTAATGTAGATTTTGGGTTTTCGTATCACTTAATCGACTTCTATGCTCATGCAACAGTTAAAAATGTTTTAAATAATGATGGAATTAACTTTAACGAACAAGGTTTAAGCTATGATAACCTGAGAACATATTTGTTATCTGCAGGGAACACATTTCATAAATTTGGAAGCGATTGGAGTTTTGAACCATCGTTAATGTTTATGTATAGAGATGCTACAGAAGAAGCATCTATTGATATTAACGCTAAGGCTTATAAGGATATGGACTTTGGAACGCTTTGGGGCGGAATTTCTTATCGCAGGAGTTTAGATGGTGCTGAATTTTTAGATGGATCAGGAGTAAGCAGTCAAAAACTCCAGTATTTCACACCTTTTGTTGGTGTTGATTATAACAATTTTGTATTTGCTTATACTTACTCGTATCAAGCAAATTCTGTTGTATTTAATAACGGAGGATTTCACCAAATTACATTAGGTTACAACTTCAATTGTAGAAGAGAGAAGTATGAGTGTAATTGTCCAGCAATTAATTAAAGACATAAATTAAGTATAACAAAAAAAGTCTCGATAGTTAGTTACTATCGGGACTTTTTTGCGTTAGTGATGGAGGTTTTGATGGAGCTCACCAGAGCATAACTCTGGAAGCGACTACCGAGAGCACGACGCTCTTTTAATTAGCGTAAATTTAAAGAGGGTAACGCCCAAACCTTACCAAGTATATTTCTTTTCTTTTGCTTGTGTTTTTATAGCTTTTATCATGGCGTTTTCTAAGCCGTTTTTATCTTCACTGTTTTTAGATTTTATATATAATCTACGCTTCTCATTTAACTGCTGGATTTCTAGTTGAATTACCTCACGCTCTTGACGTTTGTTTTTAACATACAATTTAATTTCGGTAATGCTTTTATCCTTGAGTTCTTGTGGAAGGTCTTCTTTTTTTAAATTTTCAAATTTAAAATCCTTTCTTTTTTCGGCATCAACTAAGTCCCAATTTGAGTTTTGGTATAAGTGAGAGCTTTTACTTACGGTTCTACTTACAGCGTTTGCCTCACTGTAACTCTCTGCATTAGAATCCTGCTCTGCTTGAAGCGCCATTTTCTTTTCGCCAATACGACCATAAGCAACGTACGTGCCATTTAGTTTTTGATTGAGCTTCAGAATCTTGTCATCATAAGGTGTTGCAACGTAGGTTGTGGCGTGATTGTGATTGATGGCCATATAATCACCATGAGATAAATCGGCACCATCTTTCCAATAGGTGGCAATGCCTTGATTGTAGTCTCCGCAGAAGATTGTATTGACGCTCACTCCGTTTTTGTGTGCTTGTTTAGCGGCGTCTTGGTAACTTATTTTACCCTGAGAAAAGGGCTCGTTTCCAGCAATAAAAATGAGTTTTAAGTCATCTTCGTTTTCGCCCCATTTTAACTGGTTTAATGAGGTTTGAATAACATGACCACAATATTCGTTTCCGCCATTTGTTGTTAGTGAAAAGAGTTGTTTTGAGATTTCATCTAGATCATTGCTAAAGGCCAAAACTTGCCTAATAAACCCTTCATCACCATTTAAATTATCATTGCCGTACTCATATAAAGCAATTTGTAATTTGGGTTTATCTTCACCACACTTGGCATAAGAAAGTTCATTTACAATATCCCAAAGCTGTGCTTTTGCTTGATCTATAAGTCCGTCCATACTATTACTCGTATCGAGGAGCAAAGCCACTTTTATAAATTGTTTATTGGGATTATGTCTTTCCGTTTTGGCCAAAACCAATGCTGTATCTTTTTTTTCGTTCGCATTACATGATGTAAAATTTATAATACATAATGAGAGTACGAGTGTCTTAATTAGTGTTTTCATATGTTCTTTTTTTAAATAATTATTTGTCCTCTTTTGGTACGGCCAAACCTTCATAGGTTATACGATCATCTAATGGATATATGAGTTCTGATAACTCATAGACATTCTCATATCCATAGCCATAGAGATTAATATAAGTTGGAATATTGAGCGCTAGTGTGAGTGCTCTTGCTTCTTCTTTTTCTTTTAATTTTAAACTGAGTTTTGGAAGTGCTACTTTACTGGCGAAATGTATACGATCTCCTTCAAAATTGTTATTACAATAGATTAAAATTTTCGTGTTCCAGTTAGGAATAATCTTAGCAAGGTTTTCTTGTGTGAAATCTGAAAAGTTTAAATGAATAGCCCCTTTAATGTGTTTTTTGTCATACATGTCTTTGGAACGTGTGTCTAATATGATGGTGTTCTCTTCTTTGCTTTTAGCCAAGAATTCGTTAAAATCAATCAATCTTTTTTTTCGATGTTTTTTTACCTGTCTAACCAAGGTTTCAAAATCTGAATAACTCACTTTTGACTTTCTGAAATCTGGTAATTTAGTGTCTGCTGGAATGCATATCAATAAGGCGATGCATGTAAATATGAATGTTGTTTTCATAATATTATTGATTAATTGGTTTGTAGTGCTTTTATATCTAATGTACCGTTTGGAGAAACGACATAGTATTTATGTTTAATTTCGGTCTTAACTACAGGCTTAGGTTTTGCTTCTTTAGGTTTAGGTGTATACTGTAATCGAATATTCATTCCTATTTGAACAACAGGTTCTAAAATAGATGGATTAATGACGACATCATAGTTCTCATAAGACAAGGGTTGGTAATAGTACGAGGTCTGCTTTTTTGCTGTAGTTACGCCTTTTTTCTTTTTAATGGCTTCAAAGGAAACACTATTAAAGGCTTGGTAACTTTGATAGAAATCTTTTGGAAAATAACAGTACTGATCGTCAGCTATAGCAACATTATATTCGGTTAAGTCGAAGCCCAAAACTTTATAATAGGCTTTCTTCTCTTCAATGAGTTTTAAAAGTTTTGTTTGAAGGTTTTTATAAACTTCAGCAATATTCTCGATGTAGTAATCGACTTTAACTAAATTGTAAATTTCACTTTTAGCACAAGCTGTTAGTATGGTTTCGAACTGGTTGGTTTTTGTAAACTGAATATGTAAATTCTGTTGAAGTTCAAATCCGTTAGGAACCTCAGTATAGGTTTTACTGAATAACTTCTTTTGGACTTCAATTTCATAATTAGGGACAAATGAAATCACATCGACAGCAAAATTTTCTTCTGAAATTCCTACGGCTTTTAGACTGTTTTTAATTTTATCAATACGCTGGTTCATAAGCAAATTAGTACTGTCTGCTGACGGTCCAATTTGTGAGACATTAAAAATGGCGGTGTATGTTGTGGCTTCAACATTTTGTAAGGCTTTTACATCAATAAATACGTGTGTACTCGGGTTTAATATTTTGTTTATTTGTTGCTGTACGGTTGGATTATAAATGGTAGCATTTCCAGAATGTAAAATATTCTGCCTTGATATTTGATCATAATTTCCTTTGTGCTGTGCATTGGATATTACCATGCAAACTAAAATTAGCACAATGCTAAGGGCTTGATTTTTCATTACTTTTTTATCGATTTTTGATTAATGCTGTAAATCTAGAATCAACTTTTTTTAATAAAAAATCATATTGAGTGAACTACGTTACTGGATGAGGGAAAATGAGACTTAACTGAGTGAGCCTTGCAATTTAGGTTGTGATTTTAAGTTTTGAGCATGATGACGATTTTATTTAATCAATTAAAGTATGTAAGTTTATTCCATTCTATTTAAACAATGAAAACATTATTAACATATAGCTTCTGTGTTTTACTCATACTTTGCTCTTTTGGAACTCTATCTGCGCAAAATAATGAGGCAGAAAAAAATGCCTTAAAATTAAAAGAAGAGAAAAACCCATTCTTTACTATTAGAGGTTCTGTAAGGGAGAGTGATACCTATAAACCTATTTCAAAAGTTAATATTGAAGTTAATGGTGGCGACTATACGAGAACTGATGCCAATGGCGCATTCACCATTAAAGCTCGAAAAGGAGATGAGTTAATCGTAAGGCATAAAGATTTTGAAACGGTCTATCATATTATTGAAGACAATGATAGAATAACCGTAGAGGTTGAACCGGCTGATATCAGTCAAAAGTCAAGTTCAAAATTTAAGGTCGATATAAAAGCATTTAATGCGTTTATAGATTCTGTGTCTAAGTATAAGAAATTAGATGTAGCAAAAAGTATTGGATTTGTGGGAGACGCATTGTCGCAGAGTACAACAGTCTCTCAGAATGCCGAAGCCTATTTGTTACTTGCCGAAGTTTATATGCATTGGGAACAGTATGATTTGGCGGTTACCAATTACAGGGTGAGTCTGCAAAATAAAGAAACTAATGCAGCTAAATTAGGTTTAGCAAAAGCATATGAACGCAATAAAAATTACCAAGAGAGTTTAGAAACCTATGAAGCTATACATAAGAAATCGTTGAGTAATTATCAATTGGTTACGCTTTATGAAGGTTTAGGGGACACCTATTTTAGTATTAAAAATTTTCAAGCGTCTATTGATGCCTATGAAAAAGGCTTAGAAATAGCCAATAAACATCTTATAAAACCAAAAATTGTAGATCTTAACTCCAAAATTGCTCAGTCTTATAATAGTGCTGGTCGAGTGGATAAAGCCGAGCAGTTTTTTGGAAACTCTCTTAACCTTGCTGAAAAAGAAACAAAAAAACGTGCTTTAGAAGAAAAGGTTACGGTTGCAGATTTTCAAAATACTAATAGAAACTACTCTGCAGAAATACAGCTGAGAAAGGAGATTGTTGAAGATGTAGAAGATGTTCAAAGAGACTCCATTATTGCTAATGAAAGTGCCTTAACACCACAAAAGCAAAATTATAAAATAGGGAATGCATACTTTCTACAGAAAGATTATGAAAATGCCATACCTTATCTTGAAAAAAGTATTGAAGAAGCGGATGCTAAAGGGGATTTGATAGTAAAAAAAGATGCGACAAAAAAGCTCTCTGATGTGCATGTTGACGCCGGAAATTTTGAAATGGGAAAAGAGACCTTTGAAGCGTATAAACTTGTTGTAGATGAATTATATATAAAACGTGAACAGGAACTATCGCAATCTGATCGCTTTAGACGTAACATTAATTCTCTACAAAACAGAATCAATAGTTTAACGGGTAATCAAGAACTTATAACAAGTTTGGCCCAAGCGCGTAGTAAAAATCAACAGTTAATTATCTATTCGTTAATAGCCGGATTAATTATGTTACTCATTGCGGCTTTCTTTATGTACAAATACATAAAACAGCAACGATTGGCAAATAATCTATTAGCATTAAAATCATTACGCAGTCAAATGAATCCGCATTTTATTTTTAATGCACTTAATTCGGTAAATAGTTTCATAACTATTAACGATGAGCGTACAGCGAATAAGTACTTATCTGATTTCTCATATCTTATGAGAGCTGTGCTCGAAAACAGTGAAGAAGATTTTATCCCGCTGCAAAAAGAAATCGAACTGTTAGATTTATATACTAAGTTAGAACATTTCAGATTTCAAGATAAGTTTGATTATAGTATTACTGTAGATGAAAATGTTGATGTGGAGTCTTATCAGATTCCGCCAATGTTGTTGCAACCCTATATAGAAAATGCTGTATGGCATGGCTTACGTTACAAAACTGAAAAAGGCCATTTATATATTACGATTTCTAAAAAGAATGATACTGAAATCACGATAACAATTGCAGATGACGGTATTGGAAGGGAGCGTTCTAAACACTTAAAAACAGCCAATCAACAAAAACAAAAATCAAAAGGGATGGGCAATATTAAAAAACGTGTTGCCATTCTAAACGACATGTACAAAGATAAAGTAGACGTTTATATTGACGATTATCAAGATGCAGAGGATGTAGGTACCAAGGTCGTTGTAACCATAAAAAAAGACTAAAAATGAAATTAAGATCCATAATTGTTGAAGACGAAGAAACAAGTAGAAAAATTCTGAAAAATTATCTCAATAAGTACTGTCCTAATGTAGAGGTTTTAGGCGAAGCATCAAATGTAGAAGAGGCCTTAGTACTCATTAGAAACACAGAATTAGACCTTGTATTCCTTGATGTAGAAATGCCTTATGGTAATGCTTTCGATTTATTAGACAAGGTTGGTGATATCGATTTTGAAACTGTCTTTGTAACCGCATATAACCATTATGCAATCGATGCGTTAAACGCACATGCATCCTACTATTTAATGAAACCAATTTCCATTGATGAGTTGATTAAAGCGGTCGATTATGTGACAGAAATAAGAACAAAGGAAGATGCCCTTCAAGATCAAGTTTTGGTTCCTAAGACCCATAAGGTCAATGGTAAAATTACAATTCCTCAGCAAGACGGATTTGAAGTTTTAGAAACATCAGATATTATGTATTGTAAGGCAGATGATAATTATACTGAGATTTACCTTAATAACAACAAAAAGAAATTGGTAAGCAAAACTTTAAAGTATTTTGAGGATGCACTTACCGAAAGTGGCTTTGCTAGAGTACACAAAAGTTATTTGGTAAATGTTAATGAGGTAACCAAATATGTTAAAGGAAAAGGTGGAAGCGTGGTATTGAGTAACGGAAAAGAGATTATGGTTTCGGCGTCTAAAAAATCTGGTTTACTGTCTTATTTTAAATGATAACTTTGTAGAAACATAATCGTTTTATAGTATCAAAAACCTCGTCTAATATAAAAATTATGCTATGCCAATCATTAAACCAGTAAATGGAAAAGAACCTCAAATTCCAAGTGACTGCTATGTAGCAGAGAATGCTACCATTGTTGGCGATGTTACTATGGGAAATCAATGTAGTGTATGGTTTAATGCAGTTATAAGGGGCGATGTTCATTTTATTAAGATGGGAAACAAAGTTAATGTTCAGGATGGTGCTATAATTCATGCTACTTATCAAAAAGCAGCAACTACCATTGGGAACAATGTGTCTATTGGTCATAACGCTATCGTTCATGGTTGTACCATACAGGACGATGTATTAGTTGGAATGGGAAGTATTATTATGGATAATTGTATTGTAGAACGTAATAGTATTATTGCTGCTGGAGCAGTAGTTACTGAAAATACAATTGTTGAATCAGGAAGTATTTATGCAGGTGTTCCTGCCAGGAAGATTAAGGATGTTAGCGAAGAATTAATTTCAGGAGAGATCCATAGAATAGCCAATAATTATGTGAAATATTCAAGTTGGTTCACATCTTAGACTTAATCTGGGTAATTAAATCTTCTACAGATAAAATGTTTTCTAAATGGTCGTTATCAAAAAGCATTGTTAACGCATTATCCTCTAATTTTAAAATGGCTGGATACGGTATTGTTGACTTAGGGAATTTTGCTTCAAATTCATCTTTATGATAGAATACCATAGCAATTTTACTGTTCTTTCTAAAAGATGTCCAAATAGAATTTTCAGAAAAAGTATTAAATGTTAATGCGCATAAATTGCATTGATATGTTTTTGGGCTCAGCAACTTATGGCCAGCATCTAATAGCGTGTTAAGTTTTCCCGAATTAGCGTTATAAACAAAAAGTAAAGTCATATAAGCAATAAATCAAAAACCTAAAGAACTCGCCGAAAACTCGTCATTTAGAATAGCGTTTAACACATTAATATTGCCATTAGAAAAAAAGAGATGTTTAGGAGAAGTGTTCTTATCGTTTAAAAGCTCGTGATGTTCTAAAACAGCTTTGGTTTGTTTGGCAACAGCTAATCCAGAATCAATAATTTTAACGTGTTTTGGGAGTAGTTCTAGAAGTAAAGGCATCAAATAAGGATAATGTGTACAACCTAGCACTAAATAGTCTATATTGGCTTTTATCATTGGTTCTATATAGGTCTGCAAAAGCAATTTCATGTCGTTGCTATTAATTAGGCCTGCTTCAATCAAAGGAACAATGCCTTCACCAATTTGTTCAACCACCTTTATGCCGTTACTATATAAATCTGTTGTTCTATGAAACAACTCACTACCAAGTGTACCTTTTGTTGCTAGTATACCAATTGCCTTTGTTTTGGTATGTAAAGCGGCTGGCTTAATAGCAGGTTCAATGCCTATAAAAGGCACTTTGTAAGTAGTTCTTAACATTTTTATGGCATTTGTAGTTGCAGTGTTACAAGCAACCACAATAAGTTTACAGTTTTTTTCTAATAGAAGTTCTGTGTTTTTAATACTTAAATCTAAGATTTCAGATTTACTTTTTCCTCCATAGGGCGCATTTTTACTATCGGCAAGGTAAATGGTGTCCTCGTTTGGTAGAAGCGCATGAATCTCTTTAAAGATAGAGGTGCCACCAACTCCAGAATCAAATATGCCAATAGGTTTATTACTCATAGTTACAAAAATAAAAAAGCCACTTGTTTAAAGTGGCTTCCTTGTCTATTTATTTAGTATTTCTATATTAGAATCCTAATTCTTTCTTTACGTCTGCCAAAAGATCTTTTCCATCAGCCACTAATACACCACCACCTTGTGTTGAATCTAGTACATAATTAAATCCTTGTGCTTTTGCTACTTTATTGATAGCTGCTTTTGCCTTTTCAAAAATAGGCTTCAATAATGCAGCTTCTTTTTTAGATAAATCTTCTTGCGCTCCAGCTTGAAACTCACGAATACTTTGCTCCATTTGTTGTACTTCTTGAGCACGCTTTGTGTTTTCTTCTTCCGTTTTTGTATCAACTTCAGCTCTATATTGCTTTACTTTATTTTGAAGCTCAGTTACCAAAGTTTTGTAATCTGCATCATAAGTTTTTGACAACTTCTCAATTTCTGCTTGAGCCGCTTTCATTTCAGGCATAGCTTGAACTAACTCTGTTGTATTTATATGTGCAACTTTACTTTGCGCTGTTGCAAGACTTGTCGTACCAACAAATAGTATAGCTGCGAATAATAGGGTTTTTAAGTGTTTCATTTTAAAATTTGTTACGTGTTATAATTATTGTTTTAGTTATCATCAGGAACGGAATCTTTTGCTTTTTTCTGAGCTTCGCGTTCTTCTTTTGCTTTCTTTCGGTCTTCTAAAATTTTCTTTTTTCGGTCTTCAAGCGCTTTTTTTCTTGCTTCACGATCTTTTATTTTTTGTTGTCTTTTTTCTTCAGCTAACTGCGCAGGTGTTTTAGTTCCTGACGCTGCGTTTGCTGCTGTTGAATCCGTTTTTCTTGCATTTTTGCCTTTTTCTGTCGTACTCTTTTTTTGCGTTTTCGAAGCATTTGTACTATCTCTCTTTGCTTTTGCTTTAGCTCTATCGTCTAATATTTTTTGACGTTTTGCGGCAGCAGCAGCTTTAAGCGAATCTCTTCTTTTTAATTGAGCTTCTTGACGTTTAGCAATTTCTGCCTCACGAGCTGTTTTCTTATCTTCAATAGCCTTTTGGCGTTCATCAACTTCCTTATTTACAACTGGTACAACATCTTCTTTTGCAGCTTTTTTACGATCTGCTCTAGATTTTGCTTGAGTTCGTTTTGCCGATCGTGTTATACTTCTTATAACTAATTCACTTAAATCAAATCGTTCTGCCGAAAACAACATCACCACGTCTGCAGATTTATCAAAAATGAAATCATATTTCTTGCCACTAGCAATTTCTTGTACTGCTGCAAATATCTGATCTTGAATTGGCTGAATCAATTGCTGTTTTTGAATCATCAAATCTCCATTGGGTCCAAAACGCTTTTGTTGATAATCTAAAATTTCAGCTTCTTCAAAAGAAATATCTTCTAGACGTTCTTCATACAACTCTTTGGTTAATAAAACACTTTCACTGTTTAATTGCTTCTTTTTAGAATCAATAACTGTAAGACGTTGTTCTATCTCTGTTTTCCACTGTTGAACTTTTTGGTCAAGTTGAGAGGATGCTTCTTGATACTCAGGGATATTTTGTAAAATATATTCGGTATCTATATAACCTATCCTAACACCTCGTTGTGCATTAGAAACAAAGCTCATTAGACTTAAAACGGTCACTAAAAAAAGAACTTTACTTTTCATCTGTATTATTTTTGATTTATGATATCTTTTATAAACTATATAACGACAGATTAAAATTACGATCCTGTCATTGTGTTTGGTTTTTCAAATTAACGAAATATATTCTGAAAAATTTTAACACACTCATTAAATCGTCATATTGATAATAGAAAATATCGTGCCAAAATTAAAATTGTTGTCCAATTATGAAGTGAGTTTCCAATCCATTTCTAACAGTTTGACCTGGAAGAGCGTCAAACCCATAACCAAAATCAATACCTAATAATCCAAATGCTGGCATGAATATTCTAATACCTGCTCCAGCAGAACGATTAACGTTAAACGGATTGTAATCTCTAAAGTTATCAAACGATGCTCCTGCTTCTAAGAAGGTCAACGCATAGATTTTTGCTTGAGCTCCTAATGTAATAGGATAACGTAATTCGAGAGAAAACTTGTTATAAATAGAACCACCATCTTGAGATGATAATGATTGGTTTGGATAGCCTCGAAGTTGGATAACCTCTCTTCCATCTAAGGCAAAATTACCTAGACCATCTCCTCCTAAGAAGAAACGTTCAAAAGGAATAACACCTCTATCTTGGTTATAAGCTCCAAGAAAACCAAACTCCACACTAGATTTAAATACTAATTTATCAACAAGTCGTGTATACCAATCTCCTTTAAATTTAACTTTATAGAATTCTAACCAATTAAAACGTTCTTGATCGATTTCACCAATTCTTTGAACATCATCTGCATCTGTTGGATCAAGTAATGCACGTTCGTCTTTTAGTGCCTCATAATCCACATCGTTAAATAACGAATATGGTAGAGATAACTTTGCACTAATAGAAAAATTAGAACCACCTGTTGGATATATAGGGTCTGTACGTGTGTTGTTTCGAGTTAAACCAATAGTATACGATAAGTTGTTTGAGTATCCATCACCAAAAGTAAATAACCCTGTATTGTAGTTTTTTAAGTTATAATGCTGAAAACTTATGGCCTGAGACAATTGAAAGAAATCATCTGGCACTTTTAAACGTTTTGCCAATCCAACGGTAATACCTGTAATATTAAAACGTCTGTCTTTATCTGCTCGTCTTGAAATTGGATCAAATAAAAATTGTCTCGTATGAGAAATAGATGTCGATAATTGTACTGGACGTTTACCTCCTAACCAAGGTTCTGAAAATGAGAAACTATAAGTTTGAAAAAATTGTGATGCCTGTAAACGCAAGGCTAAACTTTGACCATCTCCAGACGGAATTGGCTTGTAGGCTTCTTTATTGAAGATATCTTTAATAGCAAAGTTATTAAATGACAATCCTAAAGTACCTATAAAGCCACCACCTCCATAACCACCTTGGAGTTCAATTTGACTAGACCCTCTTTCCACAACCTGATATTCAATATCAACAGTACCATCCTGTGTATTGAAGTTTTTCATGTTTGGTGTTAACTGTTGCGCATCAAAGAATCCTAATTGCCCAAGTTCTCTAATCGTTCTAATAACATTACTCTTACGATATAGTTGACCTGGTTTAGTTCTTAGCTCTCTATAAATAACGTGGTCATTTGTTTTATCATTTCCAGTAACTGTTACGTTATTAAAATAGGCTGGCTTACCTTCGGAAATTCTAATTTCCATGTCTATTACATTACCTTCTGCACTAGTTTCTACTGGGTTTATAGTAGAGAATAAATAACCGCTATCTTGATAAAGATTGGTTAAGTCTAGGGCATCTGGCTTACTATTGTCTGCAATACGCTTACGTAATTCAACACCATTATAAGTAGACCCTTCTTTAATTTTAAGATAGTTTTCTAAGTATTTATCTGAAAAAACAGTGTTTCCAACAAACTTAATTTCCCCAAATTTATACTGTTCTCCTTCTTCAACATTGATATAGAGCGTAATGGTCTTATCATCTTTATAAACAATAGAATCTGAAATGACTCTTGCATCTCTATATCCTCTTTCTTTATAAGCATCAATAAGAGTTACGAGATCTTCTTCAAAGTCATCTTTGATAAATTTCGAACGTTTTAAAATACGTATCGGATTTTTTTGTTTCGTGTTTTTCATGGCTTTTCTAAGTTTCTTATCTGAAACTTTATCGTTGCCATTAAAAATGATCTTATTAATTTTTACTTTTTCACCTTTATCAATAAAAATGAGCATGTCCACCTGACTTTTGTCAATAGAATCGTTATCAACTTCTTTAGTGTTAACCGTTACCTTGGTATTTAAAAACCCTTTTTTCTTATATTTATTGGTAATGTAATTTCGTGTTGTAGTAATTAAGTTTTCGGTAACTTTAGAAACACCTTTAGCAAGGTTATTTTCTTTTTTAAGTTCTTCTACTTTACTTTTTTTAACACCTTGAATATCAATATTATTTAATTGAGGAAGGTCTTCAAGATTTATTTCTAAATAAGCTTTATTACCTTCGGTTCTGGTTAAATAAATATCTATACTACTAAAGAGATTAGAATTCCATAACTTTTTAATGGCAATACTAATTTGTTCTCCAGGAATGACAATTTCTTCGCCAATTTTTAGTCTTGAGAAAGACACAATGGTTCCAGGGTTGTAACTTGTATTACCAGTTACAGTCACTTCTTCTAAAATGTACTTTTTACCTTGGTTAAAATCTGATTGTTGCGCAACTACTATATTAGAAGTAATAAAAATAAATGCTAGGAGTAGTGGCTTAATATATGTTTTCAAAAGTAAGTAATTAGCTAAGTTGTTCACTTGTTTTTCCAAATCGTCGTTCTCTATTTTGATAATTTATCAAAGCTTCATAAAGGTCCTTCTTTTTAAAATCAGGCCAAAGAATGTCTGTAAAATATAATTCGGCATAAGCAATTTGCCAAAGCAAAAAGTTGCTTATCCTTTGTTCACCACTCGTTCTTATTAATAAGTCAACATCTGGTAAATTATGCGTGTAAAGATGCTTATTTATAATTGATTCATCAATACTTTCAACAGAAATTATATTATTTTTAACTTTATCCGTTAATTCCTTTATAACCTTAACAATCTCTTCTCTAGCCCCATAACTAAGGGCTAAAGTCAATGTCATATGTGTATTGTTTTTGGTTTTATCTATAACTTCTAACAACTCTTGATGAGCTTTTTTTGGTAAATCTTTAAGATTTCCAATAGCTAATAAGCGGATGTTATTGTCTTGAAGCGTTTTAATTTCCTTTTTCAACGATTTAACCAGAAGTTTCATTAATGTTTGAACTTCTAGTTTAGGGCGTTTCCAGTTTTCAGTAGAAAACGCATAAAGGGTTAAGTTTTTTATTCCTATTTCGGCACTTGCTTCTACAACATCTCTTACAGATTTTGTTCCGTTTTCATGACCTATTACCCTAAGCAAACCTTGCTGTTTTGCCCAACGCCCATTTCCGTCCATAATTATGGCAACGTGATGTGGAAGTTTTTCGGTTAATATTTGATCTTTCAAATTCATTTAAAAATTACAATAGCATGGTCTTTGACCAAATGTATAAGTTAGTGTAAAACCGGTAAAAACATACCAATCGTTACTGTTTGTATTACCAAAAGAAAATACTTCTAATTCTTTTGCGTCTGGAACACTACCATCCAATTCGTCCGAAAACGTATATCGGGCGCCCACTTCAAAACCTAAAATTAAATGGTTCGTGATATTACTTTTAATACCAAGTACCATTGGAATTCCAAAAGCCCAACTATCCGTACCTTCTGAGGTATATTGGCCAGAAGCGTTGAAAAAATAATTAGGATGTTTCGCTGTTGAGATACCAGAATATAAATATGGTGTTATTTTTAAATCGCCTTGGTGTAAATCAAAATCCCAAAAGGTAAATTCCATACCTGCCGAGATTTCTAAAAGGTTACTGTCAAATGTATAATCGCGTTCTATACGTCTTGGGTCATCCGATTTTTGGTCATAACCTTTTAAATCAGAATATATAATTGAGACTCTCCAAGAATGTCTTGGGCTTCTGTTCCATTTCAAAAGTAAACCAAGAGCAGCTGTATTTGGGTTAACGTAGTTGGTTCGTCCTACATCACCTATAAAATTGCTTCCACCAGCAAACACACCAACTTCATAGATTTGAGAGTGGCTTTTTTGCACGAAACATATACTCAATAAAAATAAGATTAAATACCTCATAAATTTTTAAAAGTTTGCAAATATAATAAATATGAATTGCCTATGGTAATTTGTGGCAAATAGTCTTACAGAAAACAGATTTTATAAGGTTTTATTGTTTAATTACGTTTGTCTTCTCCCCAGAGCATTTTCTTTCTGAGTGTATCAATAAAGCTTTCGTCTAAGAGCTCTACCATTTTAACTTTAAAGTTGGCTTTTTTGATAGTGATAAGGGTAGCATTAGATAGTGTGATGATTCTAGAATCCAAAGACATCAAATGTTGGTCTTCTCTACCATCTACTTTTAGTTGTATAGTTGTGTCATCAGGAATGACTAAAGGTCTTGCGTTTAAATTATGAGGTGCAATAGGCGTTAACACTAGGCTGTTAGCTTCTGGTGTTATCACAGGACCGCCACAACTTAAAGAATAGCCTGTTGAGCCTGTTGGTGTTGCTGCAATAAGTCCATCTGCCCAATATGAAGTAAGGTATTCTTCATTTAAATGGGTTTCTACGATAATCATAGAGGTTGTGTTTTTTCGACTTACAGCAATTTCATTAAGCGCAAAGTTAGTGTCTTTTAAGGTTTCATTTTCAGAATTGGTCTCAACACTAAGTAAGGTGCGTTCTGAAATTTTGTAATTCCCATTGAGAATATGCTCAATAGCGACTTTAATTTCATCGGTTTGAATGGTAGCTAAAAATCCTAATCGTCCTGTATTTATGCCTACAATAGGAATAGAAAAGTCTCTTACAAAGGTAATTGCTCTTAAAATGGTACCATCACCACCTACACTTATTAATAGGTCGTAACTCTCATCTAGTGTCGAGAATTTTTGAACAGTTGAGTTCATATCAACCAAGTCTTTCGAAGCATTATAGAAAGTGTCTTCTACGTGCACTTGTACATTATTATCTAAAAGCACCTTGATAAGGTCTTCAAATGACTTTAAAGATTTTTCTGGATAATACTGACTATAAACGGCTACCTTCATCATTAAATGTCTAAGTATTTCTTAAGATATTCTGAGCGTTCTTTGAGATTCTCAACGTAAGTGTCTTCCTCATGACCAGAAATTATATTATAGCTATAGCGTCTAAAGGTTTGAATCACATCATTAAGTCCAGAGTTTCCAATTTTTAACGTAATTTGAATCACGTCACTTTCCATCTTAGACACAAAGGCACCAAGTATTTTGGCATCATTAGATTCCACAATTTGGCTAATTTCACTAAAGGAATAATCTTGAATCCCCTTTTCTACAATAAGAATGCCACCAGGTTCTGCAAAAAATGGTGTTTCATTAAATAAACCAATAATATCACCTAGTTCATAATAGCCTAAGTAATTATTATGCTTATCAAGTACAGGCATGATATTACATGAGTTTTGAGCAAAAGTCTCAAGTACGTCAAGCCAATTAGTGTCTGCTCTTACGTAAAAACCATCTAGGGCGTAGTTGCAATTGGCTATAGTTTTTTGAGATTCAAAACAATGTGCATCTGTTTCAGAAATGCAGCCTTGATAAGTGCCTTCATTTTCAACAGGAATATGTGAATAGGTCAATTCATTAAATATAAGCTGAACATCACTTACCTTATCATTTATATTGAGTGGTTTTATATCGTTAATAATGTATTCTCGTAAAGGCATAATCTTGTTAAATTCTATTCAAAATTAATTAAAAATAACCACAATTAAGGTTGAAGGACTTTGTATTTTTGTAATCAAATTATAAAGTTATGACCAAGTTAAGCGTAAATATCAATAAGATAGCAACCTTAAGAAATTCGAGAGGCGGTAACACACCAAACGTTGTTCAGTTTGCAAAAGATGTACAGCGATTTGGAGCCGAAGGTGTTACGGTTCATCCAAGACCAGATGAACGCCATATAAAATACCAAGACACACGAGACTTAAAATCAGAAGTTTATACCGAATTTAATGTTGAAGGAAACCCAATAAAATCATTTGTGGATTTAGTACTAGAGGTAAAACCAACCCAGGTTACTTTGGTGCCAGACGCTGTTGATGCCTTGACATCTAATGCTGGATGGGATACGATAAAACACAAAGATTTTTTAACTGAAGTGATTTCCGAATTTAAATCGAATGCTATTCGAACCTCCATCTTTGTAGATCCTATTTTAGAGATGGTAGAAGGTGCTAAAGCAACAGGGACAGATCGTATAGAATTATATACCGAAACTTTCGCACATCAATATGGATTAGGCCATAAAGAAGCAATTGAGCCTTTTACAAAAGCGGCCGAGTTATCTAATGAAATTGGATTAGGTGTTAACGCAGGACACGATTTGTCTTTAGAGAATATCAAGTTTTTTAAACAGAATATTCCTGGTTTATTAGAAGTGTCCATCGGACACGCTCTAGTATCTGAAAGTTTATACTTAGGTGTTGAAAATGTCGTACAGATGTATTTACAACGATTACAATGATGCTACACTCAAAAATTATAGGACAAGGGCAACCTTTTATTGTCCTCCACGGATTTCTAGGTATGTCCGATAACTGGAAAACACTCGGGAATAAGTTTGCAGATGCAGGCTTTGAAATACATTTGGTAGACCAGCGTAATCATGGGCGCAGTTTTCATGATAACGAATTTAGTTACGACGTGCTAGCTCAAGACTTAAAACAATATTGTGATGAACATCAATTAGAAGATAGTATTTTGTTGGGGCATTCAATGGGGGGGAAAACGGCCATGCTCTTCGCGACTGAATATCCTGAACTCATATCAAAATTGATCGTAGCAGATATAAGTCCGCGTTTTTATCCCATACATCATGATGCTATTTTAGAAGGGCTCAGTGCCTTAGATTTTGACCATATAAAAACTAGGGGAGCGGCAGACACTTTCTTATCGCAGTATGTTTCCGAAGTTGGAACACGTATGTTCTTGCTTAAAAATTTATATTGGGTTGAAAAGGGACAGCTCGGACTCCGAATTAATTTAGATGTTTTAAAAGCCAACGTATCCGAAGTTGGAGAAGCACTACCTATGCATAACAAATTTGAAAAACTAACCCTATTCCTAAGAGGAGACAAAAGCGAATATGTGATGCCAAGCGATGAAGCATTGATTAAGCAACACTTTCCACTTGCAAAAATAGAAACCATTAGTAATGCTGGTCATTGGTTGCATGCCGAAAATCCAGCCGATTTTTACGATGCAGTTATAAATTTTGTAACTTCATAACAACAAAACATAGAGCTTATGAATCTTATAATTAGAATATTACTCACCGCAGGTATTGTGATGTTGTTAGCCCATTTTTTACCAGGCGTAGGACTTGATGGTTATCAATCGGCTATAATTGTAGCTGTTGTTTTAGCGTTGTTAAATGCTATTGTAAAACCAATACTCATTATTTTAACCTTGCCTATTACTATCGTTACCTTAGGCCTATTTTTATTTGTAATCAACGCTTGTATCATATTATTAGCAGATAAATTTATAGATGGTTTTGGTGTGAATGGCTTTTGGACAGCTTTACTCTTTAGTATTCTGTTATCTATCTCACAATCTATTGCTTACTCGTTTTTAAAAGAGAAGAAAAAGTAGTCACAAAATCAGTTAATTAAACTATTGTTGGGTTGCAAAAAAAGTCGTATTTTTGCAGCCCTTTTTAGTACAAAAAGTTAATTCCCATTTTGGGTTTATAGTAGATACAATGAATATTACAAGAGAAAACATCGATGCATTAAATGCAGTGGTAAAAGTAGATATCGCTAAAGAAGATTACAGCGATAAAGTAGAAAAAATATTAAGCGATTACCGTAAATCGGCTAATATACCTGGTTTTAGAAAAGGTCATGTACCAATGGGCTTAGTAAAAAAGCAATATGGTAAGGCTGTTTTAGTTGATGAGGTAAATAAGCTTTTGCAAGATGCTTTGGGTAAATACTTAACCGAAGAAAAATTAGACGTTTTAGGTAATCCATTACCAAAACCTCAAGATGATTTAGATTGGGATGCAGATGCCTTTAGCTTCGAGTTTGAATTGGGATTAGCGCCTGAGTTTGATGTTAACTTAAAAGGTAAAAAAGCAATTACACATTATAACATCGTTGCTGATGATAAAATGTTAGATAATCAAGTTGAACATATTAGAAAACAATATGGTAAAATTGTTTCTGAAACTGAAGTAGCAAAAGATTCTGAAATCACAGGTGTTTTTGTTAACGAAGAGAAAGAAATCAATAACTCAACAATGATTACTTTAGATAAGTTTAAAGGAAAAGCAACTGCAAAGAAATTTATTGGTGCTAAAGTTGGTGATGTGATTACATTAAAAACTAAAGGTTTATTTAACGATGATCATGATTTAATGACCTTCTTAAAGGTGTCTCATGATGATGCTCACGGTTTAGAGATTGAGGTTTCATTTACAATTAATGAGATTAATTCTAGAGAATTAGCAGATTTAGATCAAGAGTTATTTGATAAGTTATTTGGGCCAAAAGCTGTAACTTCTGTAACAGAATTGAAGGCTAAAATTAAAGAAGATTCTGAAAAGCAATTTGCACAGCAAGGTGATCAAAAGCTATTAAATGATGTTACTGAGTATTTGGTAGACAATACAAAATTTGATTTACCAGCTGAGTTTTTACAAAAATGGATGCAAACTGCAGGTGAAGAAGTGATGGATGCAGAGCAGGCTAAAGAGGAATACGAAAAATCTGAAAAGAGCATGCGCTATCAATTAATTGAAGGTAAGTTAATTGAAAAGCATGACCTTCAAGTATCATTTGATGATTTAAAGGATCACGCTAAAGAGATGATTAAAGCGCAAATGGCACAATTTGGTCAAACAGGTTCTAGTGATGAAGAGTTAGAAGGTATTGCAGCAAGAATCTTATCTAATAAAGATGAGGTAAAACGTTTGTCAGATCAATTGATGAGTACAAAACTGTTAAACCTATACAAAGCCGAAGCTAATCTTAAGACAAAAGAGATAACTTACGACGATTTTGTAAAAGAGTTTTACAGCTAAACCCATAATGGGTATTCTGCCAAAAGGAAGTAGGTAAGCTGAAATTCGATATTTGAGTATTGACTGGCACTATTTTTTTAAATGGGAGAAATAATATTATAAATTAGTATCTTTGAGCGTAAGACTTCACCGTCTTGCGCTTTTTGTTTACATTAAAAAATTTGAAGACTATATATGGATTACGGAAAAGAATTTGAAAAATTCGCAATAAAAGATCAAGGCATTAGCAGCACATATTACAACAAAATTATTAGTAGTATGTATCCAACGGCCTTAACACCGAATATTATTGAAGAGCGCCAAATGAATATCGCTATTTTTGATGTATTCTCGCGTTTAATGATGGATCGTATTATCTTTATGGGGACTGCGATTAATGATCAAGTAGCCAATATTATTCAAGCGCAATTATTGTTTTTAGAGAGTACAGATGCTTCTAAAGACATCCAAATATATATCAACTCACCCGGAGGGAGTGTGTATGCCGGTTTAGGAATTTATGATACGATGCAGTTAATTAAGCCTGATGTAGCAACTATTTGTACAGGAATGGCTGCCTCTATGGGAGCTGTGTTGTTATGCGCTGGAGAAAAAGGAAAACGTAGCGGATTAACACATTCACGTGTGATGATTCACCAACCTCTAGGAGGCGCGCAAGGACAAGCGAGTGATATTGAAATTACAGCACGTGAAATATTAACCCTTAAAGAGGAGTTATATAAGATTATTAGTAAGCATTCTGGGCAGGATTACGACAAAATCTACGAAGATAGTGATCGCGATTACTGGATGAAGGCAGATAAAGCTAAAGAATACGGAATGATAGATGAAGTACTATCAAGAGGATAAAAAACAAACGCTTATTGGTTTTTAGAAACCCGTAGGTTTTAAAATGATTTATGGCAAAGGAAGAATTAGAATGTTCGTTTTGTGGACGAAAGAAACCAGAGACCAATCTATTGATTGCTGGCTTGGATGCGCACATTTGTGATCGATGCATAGAGCAAGCCCATGGTATTGTTTTAGAAGAATCTAAGCAGTCTGATAATGCAGAGTTGTCTTCAGAACTAATGCTTAAAAAGCCTCAGCAGATTAAGTCTTTTCTTGACGAATATATTATAGGTCAGGAACACACTAAAAAAGTAATGTCTGTAGCGGTGTATAACCATTATAAACGTTTATTACAGCCTTCATCAGATGATGATATTGAAATTCAAAAGTCAAATATTATTATGGTTGGACAAACAGGTACTGGAAAAACATTAATGGCAAAAACTGTAGCAAGAATGCTTAATGTACCACTTGCCATTGTTGATGCAACTGTACTAACAGAAGCAGGTTATGTAGGAGAAGATGTAGAAAGTATTTTAACACGTTTACTTCAGGCCGCAGATTATAACCTGGAAAAGGCCGAACGTGGCATTGTGTTTATTGATGAAATCGATAAAATTGCACGTAAGAGTGATAACCCGTCAATTACAAGAGATGTCTCTGGAGAAGGTGTACAACAAGCCTTATTAAAACTACTTGAAGGAACAGTTGTTAATGTGCCACCAAAAGGAGGTCGTAAGCATCCAGATCAAAAGTTCATTGAAGTTAATACACAACATATCTTATTTATTGCTGGTGGAGCATTTGATGGTATCGAACGTGTAATTTCGAAACGATTAAATATGGCTGCTATTGGTTATAAGGCATCTCATGATGATGAAATTGCAGATCCAGATAATATGTTGCAGTATATTATACCAAAGGATTTGAAAGATTTTGGTCTTATACCAGAAATCATTGGTCGTCTTCCAGTACTTACGTACATGGATCCTTTAGATGGTAATACATTAAGGGCTATCTTAACAGAGCCTAAAAATGCGATTATCAAGCAGTACAAGAAATTGTTTGCTATGGATGATATCGAATTTTCTATAACTGAAGGTGCTTTAGAGTTTATTGTGAACAAAGCAATAGAGTATAAACTAGGAGCAAGAGGTTTGCGTTCACTATGCGAAGAAATCTTAACTGACGCTATGTTTGAAATGCCTAGCTCAAACGATAAGAAATTAAACGTAACGAAGTCTTACGCCGAAGGTAAGCTTACCAAAACAAAACTTAAAAAATTGAAGGCAGTTTCTTAAATTGAAATTTGAGATTTCAGTAAAAAAAAGAAAACCACTCTTTCCCGAGAGTGGTTTTTTTATTAGGATTTAAAAACTAATATTGCTAAACAATATTTTGAATATTTTTTTACAATTCTAGGTCTTTCTAACATTATTTTGCTTCAAGACTTCGTAAATATAGGAGCAATAATTTCAGAATAAAAATGACTTTGCCAGCTTTTGGACGAACATCAATAAATACTCGTTGTGTGGGAAAAACCTCTACCGTTCATCGATGTTTTAAAAATGGTTTATCATATTAATGATCCAAAGCCGATACTTTAGATGACAACTTTAAGACTTCTTTGTAAATTAAAGCGTCTGTTTTGTATGACGAAAATCGTGATTCGAATTTTTCGAATCCTTTTTTCAAGACCTTAAGAGAATAGCGTTCGTATGCTTTTACTTTAAAGCTATAGAATGCATCAATTCCTGTTGTTTGACGTTCAAGCTCATTTCCGTCTACATCATATAAAACCACTGTTGTATTGGGTAATGGTTTTTCTTGATCATTTACAACAACACCTTGTAACTGTTGGTAAATAATATTGGATTTAAAACGATACATATCGAAACTACCTTGGCCTTCTTCTTTGTTAGAAGAGAAAAAGCCTTGGTCTTCAGTTGTAAACATAAAAGCAATTTCATCAAATTCTGAATTGACCTCAGTACCAAGATTTCTAGGTGTTTTAATGTCTTCTGAAATAGAACTTACAAAAATATCGAAACCGCCAATGGCATTATGACCTTTTGATGAAAAGAATAGTTTTTTTCCGTCTTTTGATAAATGAGGAAACTTATCATCAAATTGGGTATTTATTTTTGGCCCAAGATTTTGGGGTTGTTCTAAAGAGCCGTCTGGATTAATATGTGAGACATATAAATCATAGCCTCCAAAAGAGCCCGGCATATTTGATGAGAAATAGAGTTCGGTACCATCAAATGAAACATGTGGGTTTTCTATAGAATAGCCATCATTACTAATGTTTAATTCTACTTCATTTACCCAGTTACCATTAGAGTTTTCTTCAAGAACAACTTTGTATAATTGATAGTTACGCGAGTTTTCACGTTTACTTCTTGTGAAATACATTGTTTGCTCGTCTGGAGAAAAAGCAACCTGCCCTTCATTGTCTTTAGTGTTTATAATTCTTGAGAAAAACAAAGGGTTTTTGGCAGTACCATAAGCATCAATATCAAGACAGAATAATTCTGAAAATGGCTCATTAGTATGTTTATCTATACCATTTCCTAATCCGCCAATTTTCTTAGAGGATACCATAATCAGCTTGTTTTTAAACACAGCCGATGGGATTTCAGAATATTTTGTGTTAACATCAGAATTGTAAACATAAAATTCTAATCCGCTTTTATTGTGCTTATCAATACGTTTTGGATTATTGGATTCGTCGTTTAGGTTTGAAACGGTAGGTGAGGATACCATACATAATAGTAGGGTAAACACCGTGAGGAAAGGCGTTTTCATTGTGAGGGTTTTTGGGATTAATTATGTCTTAAAATTATAATCTAAAACATTAAATAACTTTTTTTATTGTGTTTATTAGATAAAAGAGGGTGTAAATCCGACTAATTTAGGGTTTACGCATATTTTATCGATGAATGGTTAAAACATTAAGATGAAAAATTTAAACTTAATAGCTCATCTATATATTCTCTGCTATTAGATAATCGCGGTATTTTATGCTGACCTCCAAGTTTGTCATGTTGTTTTAACCAGTCATAAAAGAGACGTTCTCTTGCGACGTGAACAGTTGGCATGTTTAATGTCATATTGTTATGGCGTTTTGCTTCATAATCCGAATTTAATGATTTTAATTTTGTGTCCAGTAATGTATTAAAGGTATGCAGGTCTTGAGGCGGTTTTTTAAATTCAATTAACCATTCATGAGACCCTTTGTCTTTACCATTCATAAAAATTGGAGCAGCTGTATAGTCTACAATTTCTGCATTAGTTGTAGAGCATACATCGCGTAGAGCATCTTCAGCATTTTCAATAATTAGCTCTTCTCCAAAAGCATTAATATGATGTTTGGTTCTTCCAGATACTTTTATGCGATATGGATTGATAGATGTAAACCGTATTGTATCTCCAATCTTGTAACGCCAAAGTCCAGCATTTGTAGTAATAATAACAGCATAATTTTTGCCTACAACAACATCATTTAAGGGTATTACCTTCTGTTGTGGAGTTCCGTAGGTGTCCATAGGAATAAATTCATAAAAGATTCCATAGTCTAGCATTAACAATAACTCACTGCTATTATTTTGATCTTGAATGGCAAAAAAGCCTTCCGAAGCATTGTATATTTCATAATATTTAAAATGAGGTTTTGGTAGTATGGCTTTATATTGATCTACATAAGGAACGAAACTTACACCACCATGAAAATAGACTTCTAGATTTGGCCAGATGTCAAAGAGGTTATCTTTTCCAGTGGCATCTAAGACGTTATTAAGTAAAACAAGCATCCAAGAAGGGACGCCTGCTAAACTGGTTACATTTTCATTTCTAGTTTCCTCAACAATAGCTTTCATTTTTATTTCCCAATCGCTCATTAAAGACACTTTGCTACTTGGTGTGCTACTAAACTCAGCCCAAAATGGCATGTTGTCTATAAGTATTGCAGATAAGTCGCCAAATACAGTTCCGTTTTCTTTATAGAGTTCTTTGCTTCCTCCAAGGCGCAAACTTTTACCCGTAAATAATTGTGAATCCTCATTGTTGTTGAGGTACATGCACAGTAAATCTTTACTGGCAGCATAATGGCAATCTTCTAAAGATTCGGTACTAACAGGTATAAATTTACTTTTGGCATTTGTTGTTCCGCTCGATTTGGCGAACCACTTGATGGGATGAGGCCAAAAGATATTTTGTTCGCCTCGTCGTGATCGTTCAATCATATCTTGACAATCTTCATAAGAAGAAATAGGAATACGTTCACAAAAGGTTTGGTAATTTGAGATAGAGTCAAAATCGTACGCCTTACCAATTTCAGTATCCTTTGCAGCAGAAAGGAGTTGAAAAAGTAATTCATTTTGCACTTCATTAGGGTATTTTAAAAACAATTCAATTTGATGAAATCGTTTTTTTAAGAACCACGAAGCAATAGAATTTACTAATGGAATCGGCATTTTTATAGTATCTTTAAGTTTTAAAAATAATACTTTTTTTTATATGTTTTATCAAGGTGTTTTAACAAAAATGCAAACTGAGTTTGTAGAACCTATTCAATATTATTTAGTCTTCGAAGATGATTTTCTGAATATGAATCAGTTAATAGATAAAACCATTACGATGGAATTTGTAAAGTATCAATGTTTAAAGTGTGGTTTAAATAGACCTATTTACCGTCAAGGATTTTGTAAACAGGATTTTTTTGATATCCCTCAAGCTGGTGATTGGATTATGCGTCCAGAATTAAGCACAGCACATTTGGGAAAAGAAGATCGAGATTTGGAATACGAAAAAAAAGCACAATTACAGCCCCATATTGTTTATCTCGCAAATTCTAGTAATGTTAAAGTTGGTGTGACCAGAAAAAGTCAAGTTCCAACACGCTGGATTGATCAAGGTGCGCATGAAGCAATTGAAATTGTTGAGGTGCCAAACCGATATTTAGCTGGAATTACAGAAGTTGCCTTAAAAGATCATGTAGCTGATAAAACGAATTGGAGAAAAATGCTTAAAAATGAAATTGAGGATGAAAACTTAGTAGAGTGGCGTGAGCGCTTAAAAAAATTCATTCCTAATGAGGCTCAGGATTATTATATCGCTTCAAATACCGAAACAAACCTTAAATTTCCAGTTCATAAATACCCTGAAAAGCCTAAAAGTCTTAATATTCAAAAGTTAAAGACTTATACTGGTAAATTGGTGGGTATTAAAGGACAATATCTCATTTTTGAAGATAATACTGTTTTTAATGTAAGAGCAAATGAAGGCTTAGTGCTTAGGTTTACACTTTAATATATGAGTGCAATCTAATCGCACAACACATTAAAATGATAATTTTATTGCTTGAGCAACACCAATAACAATGAGTAATACTCCAGTAACTTTATTGATAACAATGGTAATATTTTGAACCTTATTTTTAATGGCAATGCTAAATTTACTATAGAGATATAAGGTTAAAAGTTTGCCTAGATATACACCAGTAAAAAAGAGAAACAACACAAATAGAGGTGAGCCAAGAGATAGCATTAAGTCATTATTATTAATAATACCAAAAGCAACAATCCAATAAATTAGAACAGGCGGATTTAAGATTCCTAAAAAGAAGCCAGTGGCATATTTAGATGAAGTTAACTTTCTTTTCTTAGGTGCTTTTGTTTTGGTTTTTCTGAAAAATAAAAACCCACCAACGATCATTAAAATAATAACAATGGTAATTTGAATCCACATGTTACGGTCAAAAAAATCTCTCACAACCATATTGCAATGTAGTGCGTAGTAGGAAAGAATTACTTCGGCAACACCAGCTGCAATAGCGATTTTAAAAGCCTGTTTTGCATTTTGTTTTATTGTTGTATTTATAACTGCTATATTGGATGCGCCTAAAGGTAGAGCACCAACAATACTTGCAAAAACGCCAATGATGAAATATAATATTATCATGAAGTCTTTGTAGAAGTATTGATAAAATACTTACAAGGAATATAGAAAATTCTAAAAAAAAGCCCTCTCAAATTTGAGAGGGCTTTTATGTTATTTTATAATAATCTTTGTTCGGTAATTGAAGTTTTCCTTTGATTGAAGACTTAGAATATATAGTCCAGAATCTAGATTTAAAGGAATATTTGATCGTCTATCTAAGGTCTGATGAGATGAAAAGACAAGTTTTCCCGTAATATCTATTAAAGAAATATTGACGTCATCTAGAACCTCACTACTTAAAATTGTTAGTTCATTTTCAATAGGGTTTTTTTCTACCTTAATTGATGCTATGTTTTCGAAATCTGTATTTGACAAGGTTTCTTGAAAAATTTCAGTTAGAGCAAATGCTACATTTTGTTCAGTAAGTTCAACGTGATTTTCATTCGCATCTGGCATATACCAATTTACAAAAGGTGTATTGTTTAAAGTATCTCCTGTGCCACCTGGATCACCAAGATTAATATCGTGATACCAATTAACTTCATTGTTTGTGATTTCTAAGGCCATTCCACTAACAGAAGGGATAAAACTAAATTTATCTACTGTTAATGAGGTAAGAAAATTATCGATAATCGGATCTCCACCGAGTCCATCTGTAAAGCCTCCTAGATCGAAAAGACCTCCTGAAGCTGCATCAACACCATCTGAAAAACTTGGAGCTTCTGCTTGTATTTCGACATCTACAAGAGTTATAAAACCAAAAATCAAAAATCCTTCCACAAAAACTTTACTAATTAATTGAGGGCCAACATTATTACCCATATCATCTTCTGTAAAAGGTGTAAAGTTAATATTAATATCGGCTGTTGTTTGCGGTAATGGAGATCCAGGGATTTCGAGATCCTCAATGGCTAAAGCAACAAAACCGGGTGTCACATCTGTGGTGCCATCGACGGCTTTATATGCAGCGCCAATTCCACTACCATTTATAATAGATACGTTTCGTGTATTCTGAGGAAAACCTGTTGGGGTTAAACTATTGATGTTGTTTTCAAAAATAGCTCTATAAGGATGTGCTTCGGGTAATAACTTTGTAGGATCAAAATCAAACTCGCTACCATCCATAAGATGAGCTTCAAAATGATCAACTAATAATTGTCTTGCGGCAGGTGATTTTAAGAGTCCATTTACAACATCTTGTAATTGAACTACATTTAAATCGTCACCTAGACCAAATCCAAGAAAATTGAATTGGTGTTGGAAACCTAATGGCACATTGGCACCGAGATGAGGTGAGTCAAACGAGATCCATAATCGTGTTTCGTGATCTAATCCAGCATCATTTTCCATAAAATTCAATGCAAAACGAGAAATTAATCCGCCCATACTAGGACCAATTATTACTAATTCTTCGTCGCCAACTTTGTCTGCATTTAGTGTCTCAATAAGATCAACTAATAACATAGAGTTGCGCTCTATAAAGTCTGCACCACCATTTACAAGTGTGCTACCAGGATAGTCAAGTTCATCAATTACCATATCGGCATTAGTATCAGTAGCGTCATCAATATTTAAAAGCGAGTTGTCATTAAGCCTGAAATATGATGGGAAATTTAAAATAACAACATCAAATCCCTGGGCTCGAACTAAGTCGGCTAAATTTTGATCACCTTCAGAACCAGTGAAATCTAATAAACTGTATAGTCCAGCAATGGTTCTTGTGTCTCCTGGGTCAAATCCATCGACTAAGATGATGGGTTTGTCAAGAACACCAGTATCTGTATCTAGAAATATTTCATATTCTCCTAATCCTGCAAATTCTGTCTCGCCAGTATAGCCAGTAAAATCTGCTGTACGTGTAGATTCAAATTCTATCGTTTGCGCCTGAACACAAAAAGGGAATAATAATAGAGGTAAAAAGTACTTTTTCATCATAGTCAATTATTTTTTTTAATGTGACTAACAAGATACAAAGTTTCATTAAGTTAACCGTATGTTATCTAGCGTTTTAAGATTAAACGTAAAAAAAATCCTCAAACTGTTCAATTTGAGGATTTTTAAATGCTGACATATAAGGTTTTATCCTAAGAACGGATAACGATAATCTGTTGGTGTTACAAATGTTTCTTTTATCATTCTTGGAGATACCCAACGCAATAAGTTTAAAGCACTACCAGCTTTGTCATTTGTTCCAGATGCTCTTGCTCCTCCAAATGGCTGTTGACCTACAACTGCTCCTGTTGGTTTATCATTAATATAGAAGTTTCCAGCACAGTTTTGAAGTGCTTTTGTTGCTTCTTGAATTGCATATCTATCTGTAGCTAAAACAGCTCCAGTTAATGCATATTCACTAGTTTCGTCTACTAGTTTTAAAGTTTCAGAATACTCATTTTCATCATATACATAAATTGTAATAACAGGGCCAAATAATTCTGTACACATAGTCGTGTATTTTGGATTGTTAGTTACAATAACAGTTGGTTCAATAAAATATCCTTTGCTTTTATCGTAATGTCCACCAACGATGATTTCAGCATCACTATCATTTTTGGCAGCATCTATATACTTAGCTAATTTATCAAATGATCCTTCGTGAATTACAGCTGTAACAAAGTTACTTAAATCTTCAGGCGACCCCATTTTAAAAGATGTTACATCTTCAATAACGCGATTTTTCACAGTTTCCCATAAGTTCGAAGGTACATAAGCCCTTGAAGCTGCACTACATTTTTGTCCTTGAAACTCAAAAGCACCTCTGGAGATGGCTGTAGCAACTTGAATAGGATTGGCTGTTTTGTGGGCAATAATAAAATCTTTACCTCCAGTTTCTCCTACAATTCTAGGATAGGTTTTGTAGTTATGAATATTATTTCCAATCTTTTTCCAAAGTTCTTTAAAAATGTATGTTGAACCAGTAAAATGTAATCCAGAAAAATCAGGACTGTCCATTACAGTATCTGTAATCATAACAGGGTCTCCAAATACGACGTTAATAACGCCATCAGGGACACCAGCTTCTTTAAATACATCCATAATTACCTTTGCAGAAAATATTTGACTATCACTAGGTTTCCAAACTACTACATTCCCCATCATGGCCATACAAGCAGGAAGATTTCCTGCAATTGCAGTAAAATTAAATGGTGTTACTGCATATGTGAACCCTTCAAGAGGACGATATTCCAATCGGTTCCAAGCGCCGCTTGTACTTTCAGGTTGTTCATGGTAAATATCAGTCATGAATTGTACGTTAAAACGCAAGAAATCTATTAATTCACACGCTGCGTCAATTTCAGCCTGGTGTACTGTTTTCGATTGAGCAATCATGGTTGCTGCATTAATTTTGGCTCTGTAAGGTCCAGCAATTAATTCGGCAGCTTTTAAGAAAATCCCTGCACGTTGTTCCCAAGGTAATTCAGCCCATGTTTCTCTAGCTTTAAGAGCCGTAGCAATAGCATCTTCTACATGAGATTTTTCGGCTAAATGATACGTTCCTACAATATGTTGATGGTCGTGAGGTGCAGACATGGTTTTAGTATTTCCTGTCGTCACATCTTTTCCGTTAATATATAATGGAACATCAATTTTAGTATTCCACATGTTTTTGTAAGCGGCTAAAACTGCTTCACGCTCAGGAGATCCTGGAGCATAAGATTTTACAGGCTCATTTATAGCTACTGGTACGTTGAAAAATCCTTTTCCCATCTTAAATTTTTGATTTAGAAATTGCTTTTTATTTTGAAGATGCAAAGTTACGATTTTTTGACGACTAATGACGAAATGACCATTAAAACAAGGTTAAAATAATGGGTAAATTTTTGTAAGTTGCCATCAATACTATTTATATGAACGACGGAATTATTCTAACTCTAGCTTACCCAGAAACAATTGTCTCTCATGCAGATGAGTGGTACTCTAGATTTTTGAGGTTTTTTTTTATTGGAAATAAAAAACATGTAAGGGCTGGACATGCTGCTTTAGTTCTTATTGATAAGTCTACAGGTATTTTAGAATATCATGATTTTGGAAGATATGTGACGACTTCATCTCACGGAAGAGTGAGAGGAAGAGAAACAGATTTTGAGCTAAATTTCCCGATCCAAGCTAAGATTGAAGGTGATACCATTCAAAATCTTGAGGACATTCTGAAATTTTTGGCAACGCAACCTAAATTAACACATGGAGAAGGTCATTTATATGCTTCTGTATGCAGTGCTATTGATTACAAAAAAGCAAGAACTTATATTAACAATGAGCAAAGCAAAGGTTTTGTGAGATATGCGGCTTTTGTAAAAGAGGCATGCAACTGTGCACGTTTTGTGACAGATAGTTTGATTGCGAGTATCACAAATGAGAAGATTAAATCGAAACTTATTAAGTCAAAGGGATTTACACCAAGTACAATAGGAAATGTTGTGATTGCTGATACCGAAGATTTTGTATATAAGGTTTCGGAAACCGGTGAGATTTCTGAGTTTAAGTCAACAGTAGCTAAAGAGAATAGACGTTTGTTTTTAGACGTACTTAAAGGGTATAGGCCAAGTATGGTTGGCGGCCTTGAACCCAAACAAAATAATGTTAAGGTTGATCATGCTCAATGGTTAAGTGGTATTGGCGCTGGAGCATGGTTTGAGATTCATGATTTAAATTGCAAAGTGAATTATAGGTATCGACGAATTTCACCACATGGCGATATAGATTGTGATGGAATTTATAAAATTACTTTAGAGGGTTTTGATATTAATTCTGCCTACGAGTTTGTACATTATTCTAACTGTAAGTTCTTTCATATCAAGCAGAATGATACAACCTACAAGTTTGAATTTCAAAAACATTTTTCAGTTAATTAAGAGCAAAAGGAGCACTTAATTTAAACGAAGGAATAATAACTTTGAATTTGTTGGTGTTTGTAAAGTTAACCATATTATAGTGACCTTGCATGGCACCAAAAGGAGAGGTTAACAAGCAACCCGAATTATAGGTATGTGATTCTCCAGGTTTTAAAACAGGTTTTTTACCAATAACACCTTCGCCTTCAACAATATCAACATTATTGAGTGCATCTAGTATTCTCCAATATCTTGAATTGAGTTGGACAGAATCTTTGCTCTGGTTTTCAATAGTTACCTTATAGCCAAAAGCAAAGTGCACTTTATAGTTTTTATAAAATGTACCTTCGAAAGATGTTTCGACAGAGATTTTAATCCCACTTGTAACTTGTTGAACCATGAATTATTGAAAATAATAGCTTACAAAAATAAATAATTTTCAACTAAATTGGACACTTTTTTAAAATTATGCAAATTTTTAACAACATTTAGATTTTCAGCCGATTAACGGTTTTAAAAATCAGTTGAAATTGCAAATTCCTCAATGGTTTTAAAAAAGTTAATGATGTCCTTTTCTTGAAGGACAGTATTAATAGTTACCATTCTCACAAAATCTTGATTTCGGAAATTCCCAAAACCTACCATTAATTGTGAATGCTCATATAGAGCTGTGCACAAAGTTTTTGCAGGAATAGCTTTATAGTTAAAGCAAACCGAAATGGAGTTGTCATAACTGTATAAGGTATAGTCAGGATGGTTTTTTATGTAATTTCTGGCAATATCTGCTAGATGGAATTGATGGTTTACTATAGATTTAAGTCCGTTACCACCAACAGATTTCCAAAGCGTCCATAATTTTAAGGCATCATTTCGGCGACCACATTGTAGTGATGTTTTTCCTAAGTTAAAATCGTCATTATTGGTTTGATACAGATAGTCTGCCTCATTAGAAAAAGATTGATATAAATGGGCTTTGTCTCTTGTAACAATTATAGAACAACTCAATGGAGTTCCTAGCATTTTATGAGCATTTACACTAAATGAATCGGTGTATTCTATACCATTGGTTAGATGTTTATAGTCATCACTAAAAATAACAGCGCCACAATAAGCACCATCTAAATGTAGCCAGACATCATGTTTTTTGCAAACTTTGCTGAGTTGTTTAACATCGTCAAAGGCTCCCAAAACAGTAGTTCCGGCAGTGGCATTCACGAAAAAAGGTTGATATCCTTGAGCAATATCATGAGTGATTTTGGCATCTAGATCTTCGGCTAACATTTGGCCTTTGTCATTTGTTTTTATCGATCTTACTTGGTGTCTTCCAACACCTATAAAAGATGCATTTTTTGCAATAGAATAATGAGATACCTCGGAGGTGTAGAGTGTCATTGTGTTATTAATTCCTTCATTTCTAACAGAAGGATTGTATTTATCTCTAGCCATTAGTACTGCCATGTAGTTACTCATAGATCCACCAGGAGCAAAAGTGCCATCTGCAGAACTTGGATAACCAATAATATCACAAATTTTGCGTAATACCGTTTTTTCAATGCCTACTTGCGGTCCAGCTACTTTGTATGTGTACATGCTATTGTTGAGCATAACAGCCAGTAAATCGCCTAATGTAGCTCTTGGAATTCTTCCACCAAATAATTGATTAAAAAAAGACGTAGATGCTGTTTTAGGAGTACTTCTAATAATGTCTTTTAAGCTAGTCTTAAAATCACTGTCAATAGTTGGCTCATTAGTAAGTTGAAGATCGAGTGTCTCATAGAGAACATTTGTGTCAATAGGAGTTGCTACAGGATGATTTTTTTCTTCAGAAATTAGCAATTCTACGAGTTCTGAGAACAAAGATAAATCGTTTTGCATTTGCAGTGATGGGTCTTAAATTTTGGCTTGTGTAAATTTATTCCTATTTTTCGGAATAATATGAAAATCCCCTTAAATATCAGATTCTTACTTTGAAATCTCCAGAGAACATTCAAAAACTAATAGCGATTTTGTCGAAGTCTTCAGTTGAAGATTACAATAGTGTGCTTAATAATTTTAATTTCGAGACTATAGACTTTAAACCGTTTGAAAGTTGGTCTGAGGAAAAATACACGAGAAACTGTTTGTATAGAGATGATAAATTTGAGCTTATTCTATTGTGTTGGGAAAAAGGTCAAGGCACGGCTATTCATGGTCATGATGGTGAAGATTGCTGGGTGTATTTACTAGAGGGAGAAATGGAAGAAGTTATGTTTAGTCTTGATGACTTAGATCATTTAAAGGAGGTAGGATCACAAAAAGTAATACCACAGCAGCTTACGTTTATGAACGACAAAATTGGGTTTCATAAATTAAAAAATAGTGCTAATGGCTCTTCTATAAGTTTACATTTATATGCTCAACCTATTGAAAATTGCGTGTCGTATGATGAATCTACTAAACGTTTTATTGACCGACAATTGAATTACGATACTTTTAAGCAATTAGCACTCAGAGATTAATTAGTAATATTTACCGAATTTGCTTCTCCAAAACCAATAAGCTGGTCAAAACGAGCACCTAAATCTCTATAGTACACGAGTACTTTGTAATTGTTTTCGGTTTGCCAAAAATTGCCACTAATTTTACCTTCATCTATTTGGCCTTTACTATCGGCAACAACATATTTATAGTTGTAGAATCCTTGTTTGAGTTTAATTACAGCTTCGTATCGACCACTTGTATCGTCATATGACATTTTGTTTAAGTCGTCTAGCCCATAATTATTGAAATTCCCATAGACGTACACAGATTTACCATCTTCAAGTTTTGGATGAATCAAAGAGAAATGAACTTTTGTATAATCGGCTTCAATATCTACGTCATCGGTATCTAAAGCAGTAATTAAAAAATTACCGTTAATGTCAGGATTATAAGTATAAGGCTGACTATATCGTGGTCCGTCAAGAAATAAGTAGCTGTTGTAAATATCTTTAAGGTCTATAAATTGAACACCAACATTGGCCCCTCTAACATCTTTAGTTTCAAAGAACCGAAATTCATTACTTGCCCAAAATGCTGTTTCTGTGGTGTATTTGTAGATAAGCTCTTTTCCAATAGTGTATTGAGGTTTAATTCCGGTAATGGCCGTGTGTAAATTGTTGTTTTGAATGATTAGAGTTTTTACAGTTTCCTTAGGATTGTTTAAGTTTAAACCACCAGAATTTATAACAATATCAACACTCTGTTTACTCTCTAGGTATTTGACATCTCTAGACCTTTTAATGCTAACGCCTACACCTACTTGTTCTTTATAAATCATAAATTTTCTAGAGAATACAAGTTCGTCATCCTCGTTAAAAATAGAGATGATATAATTTCCAGATTTGGTTAAACCCCGTGTTTGCTTATTCGGGATTTGTAGATCATAATGAGAATAGAGTTGATAGGCATTAAATGAGTTTTGATAATTGATGATTCTGAAGTTATCAAAGCCGCTCATGTATTCCATTTTTACCAAATTAGATTTCGTCCAATCATAATTGTAATGCTCTATTTTGTAATAGAAATCGGGCTCATCTGTAGTGAGAACGTCAAATTCTAAATTAAAGGCCTCACCTAATCTAATAATAGGGAGTTGTCCTTGCGAAGACGTTCTACTTTTAAAGGTGATGGTCTTGATATAATCGGGAGGATTTACTTCTTCAACTTGGGAAAATCCCAAATTCGAAACCAGTAAAGCTAACAGAAAATAATAAGTGTTCTTAATCATTAATAATAGTTTGATATGTAAAGATAAACAAAATCTATGCCTTAATATTGTTCAGCTTATTTAGAATCCTTAAAAATAACAAACTTAGAAAGCCTTACTATTTTATTACGTGGTAAATTCGTAAATTTGCACCGATTTTTAGACAACTAATTTCAATATAAAGCGTATGTCAAAAGACATTAAGATTAAAAAAGGTCTGGATATAAAACTTATTGGTGAAGCTGAAAAAGCAGTTGAACAAGCCATTATAAGTAATTTCTGCACTATCAGACCCGAAGATTTTCACAGCGTTATTCCGAAACTTGTAGCCAAAGAAGGTGCTACGTTAAAAGCAGGTGATGTTATCTTTTATGATAAATCAAATGAAGACATTAAGTTCGTGTCTCCAGTTTCAGGAACTGTGGTAGAAGTATTAAGAGGTCCTAAAAGACGTATTGATGCTATTAAGATTCAAGCGGACAAGGAGCAATCCTTTAAAGACTTTGGAAAGTTTAATATGGACGCTGATGCAGCGGCAATAAAAGGCCATTTATTGGCTTCAGGTTGTTGGGCATTTATTAAGCAAAGACCATATGATGTAATTGCAAATCCTGAAAAATCGCCTAAATCGATTTTTATTTCTGGTTATGCAACAGCTCCTCTAGCGGCCGATTTAGATTTTGTTTTAGAAGGAAAAGAGACCGAATTACAAGCGGCTGTTTCTGCCTTATCAAAATTAACAGATGGTCAAGTTCATATTGCTGTTGGGTCTAACAACTCACCATTGGCAAATATGAATGACGCAACAGTTCATCAAGTATCTGGTCCTCATCCTGCAGGAAATGTTGGAACTCATATTAATAAAATAGACCCTATAAATAAAGGCGAGACTGTTTGGACTGTAAATGCACAAGACCTTGTTGTTATTGGTGAATTATTGCTTACAGGTAAATTTAATGCAGAACGCATTGTGGCTTTAGCAGGTTCTTCAGTTAAAAAACCGAGATACTTTAAAACCAAAATAGGAAGCGAAGTGGCAACTATGGTGTACGATAATGGTGTTGAAAAAGATGGAAACGATCGTATTATTTCTGGTAATGTATTATCTGGAAAACAAGTAAAACCAGATGGGAGTTTAGGATATTATGATAATGTCATTACCGTTATCCCTGAAGGAGATGATTATGAATTTTTTGGTTGGAATAAACCAATTTTTAATAAAATATCAACATCAAGAGCATTGACGTTTTCTTGGTTGAATCCGAAGAAAAAGTATAACCTAAACACCAATACAAATGGTGAACATAGGGCTTTTGTTGTGACTGGATCATATGAGCAAGTTTTTCCATTGGATATCTATCCGATGCAAATTCTAAAAGCATGTATGTACGAAGATTTAGATGAGATGGAGGCTTTAGGAATGTACGAAGTAGCACCTGAAGATTTTGCCTTGACAGAATTTATTTGTGTTTCCAAACAGCCACACCAAGATATAATTAGAAAAGGATTAGACTTAATGCTTAAAGAGATAGGATAATGGGTTTAAAAAGTAGTTTACATAATTTTAGAGAAAAGAACAAAGACAAAAAATGGTTGCCTGCATTTTCGGCAATTCATACGTTTTTATTCTTACCTAATGAGACAACCCATAATGGGACTCATATAAAAGCAGCCGATGATTTAAAGCGTACCATGAACATTGTGATTATGGCAATGGTTCCTTGTTTGCTTTTTGGAATGTTTAACGCTGGTTACCAACATCACTTAGCATTTGGAGAGATTCAACAAGCAACAGGTGGTTTCTTTAGTTCTGGATTTTGGACTATGGACAACTTTATGGTTGGTTTCTGGAAAGTTATTCCATTAGTAATCGTGTCTTATGGTGTAGGTTTAGCCATTGAGATTTTGTTTGCAATGAAAAACAAACATGAGGTAGAAGAAGGATATCTGGTAACAGGTATGTTAGTGCCTTTAATTGTACCAATTGATACACCGTTATGGATGCTTGCAGTTGCTGTAGCATTTGGTGTTGTTATTGGAAAGGAAGTGTTTGGTGGTACTGGAATGAATATTCTAAATCCTGCCTTAACCATTAGAGCCTTTTTATTCTTCGCTTATCCAACATGGATGTCTGGTGATAAAGTTTGGGTTCAAGGTGCGGTTGAGCGCGATCAATTGATTGCAGCTGGTGAAAAACTTGACGCCATATCTGGTGAAACAGTATTAGGAAGTCTAGCTCAAAATAAAGGAGCTGGTTATGAGATCATGGATATGTTCAATGGTTTTATTCCTGGTTCTGTTGGTGAAACATCAACAATTTTAATTCTATTGGCTGGATTATTTTTAATCTTTACGAAGATTGGAAGCTGGAGAATTATGTTGTCATCTGTTTTAGGAGCATTAGCCATGGGATTAATTTTTAATGGTGTAATAAGTTCAGGATGGATAACAGAGTCAAGCAAATTCTTTGGCTTGATGAATACAGAGTTTTGGCACCATTTACTTATTGGTGGATTTGCTTTCGGTACAGTCTTTATGGCTACAGATCCTGTAACAGCTTCGCAAACAAATAAAGGAAAATGGATTTACGGATTTTTAGTTGGGTTTATTTCAATAATGATTCGTGTATTTAATCCAGCCTATCCAGAAGGTGTAATGTTAGCTATTCTATTAATGAATGTGTTTGCACCAACTATAGATCATTACGTAGTTCGAGGTAATGTGAAGAAAAGAATGAAACGTCTAAAAGTTAAAACTGCTTAATGATGGAAAAGAGAACAGATAAAAACTCATATACGATAATTTTTGCCATAGCTATGGTATTGATTGTTGGTACACTTTTATCAGGAATTGCAGAAGCAACAAAAGATAAAATTACAGAAAATGAACGTTTAGAGAAACAACAAAATATTCTCTATGCTATGGGCATAAATGAAAATGAAGGTACTAGTGCAAACTTTGTATCAACAGATGATGCTCCACAATTATTTGATAAATACATCAAACAACAATTGGTTGTAAGTAAAAATGGTCAGGCTGTAGAGAATGATCAAGCGTATTTAATCGATGTTAAGAAAGAGCAAGCAAAAGCAAAGGCAGGTGAAGAAAGACAATTACCTCTGTTTGTTGGAGAAGATGAAAATGGTAAGACATATTATATCGCTCCAATTAGAGGAAAAGGTCTATGGGATGCCATTTGGGCTTATGTTGCTATGGATGAGAATATGGTTGTGCAAGGTGCATATTTTGATCATAAAGGAGAAACACCTGGTTTAGGTGCTAATATTAAACAACGTTTCTTTATGGATGATTTCATTGGAGAACACTTAATGTCCAATGGAAGTTTTAAAGGAATTAATGTTGCCAAGGGTAATGCAGATCCAAAAAATAATGATAAAACAGATAATGAGGTAGACGCTATTGCAGGAGCCACTATTACAGGTGATGGTGTTTCGGCAATGATTAAAAGTGACTTAAAACTTTATGTGCCTTATTTTAAAAACTTAAAAAAATAGTAATATGGGCTTACTTTCAAAAAAAGACGCAGCTTTAATAAAAGATCCATTAGCAGATAATAACCCAATTACAATCCAAGTATTAGGTATTTGTTCGGCTTTGGCAATTACAGCAGAGCTTGAGGCATCTATAGTAATGTCAATCTCCGTATTGTTTGTATTAGGTGTAGGTAATGTGGTTATCTCATTAATGAGAAATATTATTCCATCAAAAATTAGAATTATTGTACAGCTTATTGTTGTAGCAACTTTGGTAATTATAGTGGATTTAGTTCTGAAAGCTTTTGCATACGAATTAAGTAAAACCCTTTCCGTTTTTGTAGGATTAATTATTACCAACTGTATTATCATGGGACGTTTTGAAGCCTTTGCCTTAGGTAATGGACCTTGGAGATCATTCTTGGATGGTATAGGAAACGCATTAGGATATGCTGTAATATTAATTATTGTAGGGTTTTTTAGAGAGCTTTTAGGTTCTGGAACTTTATTAGGTATTCCTGTATTAGGAGACCCTATTGAGAAAACTGGACTTTATGCATTTGGTTATGAGAATAATGGATTTATGTTATTATCGCCAATGGCATTAATAGTTGTAGGTATTATTATTTGGGTACAACGTACAAGAAACAAAACATTAATTGAGGATTAAAATCCTCTTCAATTTCTCTGAAGCGTTATTCTAGTTAGAGAAAAAATGAAAGAGGAAAAAATATAAAATATGGAACATATAGAATTATTTTTCAAATCAATATTTATAGATAACATGGTATTTGCCACATTCCTTGGGATGTGTTCTTACCTTGCCGTATCTAAGAAAGTGTCAACAGCTGTTGGTTTAGGAGCCGCTGTAATTTTCGTATTAGCGATTACAGTGCCTTTAAACTGGTTGTTGGATCAATATATATTACAACCTGGAGCACTATCTTGGATGGGACCAGAGTATGCAGATTATGATTTAAGTTTCTTATCATTTATCATGTTTATTGCAACAATTGCTACCATGGTACAATTGGTGGAAATTGTAGTAGAGAAATTCTCTCCTTCATTATATAACTCTCTTGGTATCTTTTTACCATTAATTGCTGTAAACTGTGCCATTTTAGGTGGTTCATTATTTATGCAATCAAGAGAAATAGCAACATTAGGATTAGCTACAACTTATGGTATAGGTTCTGGTATAGGATGGTTCTTAGCAATTTTAGCTATTGCCGCTATCCGCGAGAAAATTAGATACTCTAATGTGCCACCTGCTCTAAGAGGTTTAGGAATTACATTTATTATCACTGGACTTATGGCTATTGGTTTTATGAGTTTTGGTGGAATGTTAACTGGAGGTGAAGAAGAAAGCACAAATCCTCAAGAAGAAGTACAACAACTTCAAAATGAGGAAGAGAATAATGAATTTGGAGATAACACAACTAATTAATTAACATGGTATTAGCAGCAGGAACATTAGGAACAGTAATAGCTACAGTAGCAGCATTTTTATTAGTAACATTAATATTGGTTGCCCTATTATTGTTTGTTAAACAAAAATTATCACCATCTGGTCCAGTAACGATTAAGATAAATGGTGAAAAAGAGATTCAAGTGGCTTCTGGAGGTACTTTACTTTCAACATTAGGAGGAGAAAAAATATTCTTACCATCTGCTTGTGGTGGAGGTGGAACATGTATACAATGTGAATGTCACGTTTTATCTGGAGGTGGTGAAGCATTACCTACAGAAACGCCACATTTCAGTAGAAAAGAATTACAACATGGTGCTCGTTTATCTTGTCAAGTAAAGGTAAAACAAGACATGGAAATCACCATTCCGGAAGAAATCTTTGGAATTAAAAAATGGGAAGCAACAGTTGTTTCTAACTATAATGTAGCCACGTTTATTAAAGAATTTATTGTAGAGATTCCAGAAGATATGGGCTATAAAGCTGGTGGTTATATTCAAATTGAAATTCCAGAAATTGAAGTTAAGTATTCTGAAATGGATGTTACTGCGCATCCTGAAGATCATCCAGGAGAGCCAGATAAATTTAAACCAGATTGGGAAAAATTTGGATTATGGCCATTGGTAATGAAAAATACTGAAACTGTTGAAAGAGCATATTCTATGGCTTCTTACCCTGCTGAGGGAAGAAAAATCATGCTTAACGTTCGTATTGCAACACCTCCTTTTGATCGTGCCAAAGGTGGATGGATGGATGTAAATCCAGGAATTGCATCGTCATACATTTTTAACCAAAAAGAAGGAGATAAAGTGACTATCTCGGGGCCTTATGGCGAATTCTTTATCAATGAGTCTGAAGCTGAGATGTTGTACGTTGGTGGAGGAGCTGGTATGGCGCCAATGCGTTCGCATTTATACGAATTGTTTAGAACTATTAAAACAGGTCGTAAAGTTACTTATTGGTACGGAGGACGTTCTAAAGCTGAGTTGTTTTATATACATTATTTTAGAGCATTAGAAAAAGATTTTCCAAATTTTAAATTCTATTTGGCATTATCAGAACCACTAGAACAAGACAATTGGAAAGTTAAGGCTGATATAAATGACGAAGCAGGTGATGGGTTTGTAGGTTTTATTCATCAAGTGGTAATAGACCAATATTTATCAAAGCATGATTCACCAGAAGATATCGAATTGTACTTCTGTGGCCCTCCATTAATGAATCAAGCTGTTCAAAAAATGGGTGAAGATTTTGGTATAGATGACGAGAATATTAGATTTGATGACTTTGGTGGATAGACACTAAATGTTATGTAATTATGACAATCACTTCGCAATAACGATGTGGAATCTAGATAAAAAAAACCAACTCAATTGAGTTGGTTTTTTGTTTTTTAAAGCGCAGTAGCTTATGAGTTGTCTTTCGGATAATCTTCCTTTGATTCCTGTTTCATTTTAATATATGCCGCAACCAATCGTATACCAAGTCTGGCACATAGGATTACGGTAATTACTATAACAATGTCAAATCCACTCATGACGTTTTATTTGTATTCTACTATTAAAAAAACGGCTGTGCTGTCACCAATATTTAATACTTCATGGACAGTCATTTCATCTTTACTAAAACTATAACCCGTTGGCACATTTACGTCTCTTGTTCCTGTAGTATCTTTAATTCTGAATCTACTTCCCGCTATGGTATATCCAAAATGCGGTCTATGGTAATGTTTTTCGTGTCCAACACCTGGTTTAAATGTACACTTAAGTACTCTGGCATTTGCATTGTCTTCAACAACCTCACAAACCGACTCATTGTTCCAGCCAGCTTCTAAAGGGTCTGGCAGATCGTTTTGATGCTTACAGCTAACTATAAGTAGGAAGAAGCATACAAGTGTTACAACTAGACTATTATATAAGAACTCTATTTTTAAACGCATTAATAATGTTTACTTTTTTAGGCTTTTCAAAATGTCCTCAATGGCCTTATCGAGTTGAGGTTGATTATCATGTAAGCGGTCTTTAAAGTCTTCTTTTACATAGATGTCTGGACTTACACCAGTGAACTCTAAATTATCTCCATCTAAAGTATAGCAACCCCAAGATGGCAACCTATAAAAAGAGCCATCTACTAATCCTGCGCCAGATGTAAATATGATCCAACGATACGTTTCTGTTCCTATAACTTTTCCTAATCCGAGCTCTTTAAATCCAGCTGAAGTTACTTCGGCATCACTAAGAGTTTGCTCATTAACAAGTATAATGATAGGTTTTGCAGCAGGTCCAAAATTTGGTTGAGGAGCAAGTTTGCCCTCACGATATTTCCACTGAGCATAAGGCTTTTGTGCTAAGAATTGTAAAACGTCATCATGAACATTACCACCAGTATTATTTCTTAAATCTAGAATTAAGGCCTCTTTATTATAGGCTTCAGATACCATTTCTCTTTTGAAATTGTTCAGCTGGCCTCCTCCCATATTCTTCATGTGCACATAGGCAATCTTATTTCCACTTTTACGATCTACATAAGATTGATTATTAGCAACCCATTCGTCATATAATAAACCTCTTAAATTTCCTGATGAAATAGGATGAATACTCACATCGTGTGATTTGCCAGCTCTGTTAAAAGTTAGACGTATCTCTCTATCCCTTGATGGCTTACTGAAATAGTAGGCTCTGTTCCTTTTTGCATCTACAGCCTGACCATTAACATGTGTAAGCACATCACCAGATTTAATATCTTTTCCAGTGACGTCAGCAGGACTTTTAGCAACAATACGCGCCACAGTATATGGATTGTTTTTATCAAATTGAATTCCGGTTTCCATCGTTCTACTTCCATAATAAGCATCATCTTCTGGACCATTAGATCTGAATCCGAAATGAGACGTATTTAACTCACCTAACATATCATTAAATAATAGGCTAAGCTGTGAACGCTTTGTTATATAAGGTAAAAAAGAGGCGTATTTGTCTCTTAATTTCTGCCAATTTTCTCCATGGAAATTTTCATCATAAAAATTAGATTCAAAACCTGCCCATGCTTCAAAAAACATTTGATTAAATTCATCGTTTAAGTTCTTCTGAAATGTAGCGTCGATTTTAATTTTAGTGAGCTTATTAGAGCTTAGATTTACTTTATTAATGGCGCCATTAACGAGCATATATGGAGTGTTCTTTACAATTTTTGTTTGAAAACCTCTAATACTTTGTGTTCCTACTTTTTCAGTTTTATTAGGTTCAAAAGGTTTAATAATGGTTCGCCATAAATTATAGTTGCCTTTATCATGATTAGAAAAATAATAAATATAAGTAGTTTCATCTTTACCAATAATATCTATACCACCTTGTAATCCAAAATTAGGACCTATACGCTCTATACGTTCCATTAGGCCGTTTTCATTAATTACGATAGTAACAGCGCTAGAAGATGCATCTTCTTTGTCATCATTTTTGTCCTTATCATCGTTATCGTCTTTGCTTTCTTCTTTGAAAAGCGCATCAAATTTATCCAGTTTATAAGGAGCTTCATACTTATCTAATGCCATTCTGTAAATATGAACTTCTCTATTTCCTCTAGGAAAACCCGGCTCAGTTAAGTTAGATTCAAAGAAAATGTACTTGCCATCTGGCGACCATACAGGATTAGATTCGCTAACCCCTGTATTGGTTAAGTTGATGACTTTTTTTGATGGAATATGATATGTAAAAATATCGAGTTCAAAATTTCGATATGCATTATAAAGCAGATAAGAATCATCTGGAGAGAAGTAAGCCGCACCTGCATATAGTGCCCAAAACTCGTCCTTAACAATAGTTTTACTTTTAAATGAACCTAAACTCATAAGTTTGAGTTCGTCTCTTCCGCTTATATAACATGCGTTTTCAAGTTTGTGATCCAGAACAATATTGATGTTATTCTTGGCTTCATTGGTGACACGCTTTTCTGTGCCATCTCTATCGGCCGAAATGGTGAATAAATTACTGTAACCATTTGCCGTTTGATTGTACAATAATGTTCTACTATCTTTTAGCCATTTCACTTCTAAAACACGCTCATTTGAAGTGGTATTTAGCTTTTTGATAAATTGACCTTTGATATCAGATACAAATAACTCTCCACGTGATACAAAGGCTATTTTTTTGTTATCTGGCGAAATGTCGAAGTAACTTATATTGTCTTTTACCTTGAAATCTTGCGATTTAGAAAGGGTATTGTTTCTATTTAGTCTTATTGCCACTTTCTGTGCTTTTTTAGTGGCCACATCATATATAAAGATTTGGTAGTCTTTCGTGAATACTACCTTTTGACCATTTGCACTTACTTGTGGTCTCCCTATAGACGATGAAAACTTAGTTAGAGCTATTTTAGAATTGTTTAAAAATGTATAGAGGTTATACTCATCGTTGTTCTCATCTGAAGCAAAGAATATTTGACCATTTCGATCTACTGTTGCCCACATATCCTTACCTCTATAGCTTGTATATTCTTTATAGGTGTCGGTTTTTGGATTATACGACTTAATATCAGGATTGTAATCACCTTTATAACGTTTACGATGAGTGAAGTTTTTACTTTCCCAACTCTCATTAAAGAAGATTTCACCAGTGTTTGGGTGTTCAACAACATTGTGCACATTGTTAAAATAATGATCAAACAATCGCACAGGTGTCCCTCCATCTATGTTTAAAGCATAGCCAGCAAATCGATTGTAACGCGAAGAAGTAAAATAAATTTGCTTTGAGTCCCAAGACCAGCTGTCTACATCATCTGCTGCATCATGAAATGTAAGCTGTTTAATCTCTCCACCATTAATAGGCATAATATAAATATCCTTGTTGCCGTATTGTGTACCACTAAATGCAATCCAATTCCCATTTGGAGAAATTCGAGGTAGAGTTTCTTCACCATCCATAGCTGTGATTCGTAAGGCTTCACCACCAGAAGTAGGAGTTTTCCATAAATCACCATCATAACTAAATACTATAGTTTTTCCATCTGGAGTCAGTGTTGGATCTGTTTGAAAATAGGCTTCCTGTGCTTGTAATATTGAATTAAAAAATAAAAACAAAAAAAGTAGAGGTGTGCAATGTGTTTTCATAATATTAAACTGTTATTTTGGTATGTTTTGAATGATTTCTTTTTCTATAGTAACAATGACACTTTTAGAGGATGGTGTTTTTGCTGTATGTGCATAGCTATCTATTGGCACTAAAACATTGGCCTCAGGAAAATATGTGGCGCAACAATGCCTAGGGATTTTATAAGGAATAACTTTAAATTTTTGTGCTGATCTCATCACGCCATTAAACGTAGATGTTATATTAACAATGTCTTTCGCCATTAAACCTTTTTGTTCCATGTCTTCAGGATTCATGAAAACAACACGTCGTTCATTAAAAACACCGCGATATCTGTCATTTAAGCCATAAATAGTAGTGTTAAATTGATCGTGACTTCTTATGGTGGTCATCATAAACTCGCCTTCTTTTAACTGCCAATCAGGTAATTTATTAATAGAAAAGTGTGCCTTCCCTGTTTTAGTTTTGAAATGTCTGGTTCGGGCACCATTAGGTAAATAAAAGCCTTCAGGTCGTTGAAGTTTATTGTTATAATCTTCGAATCCTGCTACCACCTCTTGAATATCGTCTCTTATAAGCGCATAATTATCTATATAACGTAACCAGTTTACAGTGGATTTTTCGTTTAAAGTTTCATGAGCGATATTACAAACAATGGCAACTTCACTTTGAAGCTGATTTGAACAAGGTGTTAGAATTCCTTTTGTAGCCGAGACCACACCCATTGAATTTTCGACACTTTGGAGTTGTTCCTGACCATTTTGTACGTCTTTTTCAGAACGGGCTAAACACGGAAGTATCAATGCTTCTTTTCCTGTTACTAAATGAGACCGATTAAGTTTAGTACTCACATGAACGGTTAAATCGCAATTTCCTAAGGCCTCTGCCGTATACACTGTATCTGGTGCCGCTGAAATAAAATTTCCTCCTAAACCAAAAAAAACTTTTGCTTTTTTCTCATGCATTGCTTTTATAGCATCAATAACGGCATAGCCATGCTTTACTGGTGGTTTGAAGTTAAACTTGGCTTCAATTTTATCTAAAAAGGCTTGAGGAGCAGCTTCCCAAATACCAACAGTACGATCCCCTTGAACATTAGAATGCCCTCTAACTGGGCAAGTTCCTGCACCTTCTTTTCCAATACTTCCTTTTAAAAGTAGAATATTTACAAACTCTCTAATATTGTCTACGGCATTTTTATGCTGAGTTAAACCCATAGCCCAACAGATAATAATTTTATCTCGCTTGATAATTAAATCAACAATGTCTAAAATGACACTTTCAGAAACACCAGAACGTTTCACACAATCGTCAAAATTGTACGTTTTTAAATCTGAAATAAATTCAGAATAGAAACTTGTATTCTTTTGAATAAATTCATGATCAAAAACGGCATTATTAGTCGCATCGGCTTCTACCAATTTAAGTAAGATGGCTTTTATCAGAGCGACATCTCCATTAATCATAACCTGAGCAAAGACATCAGCAATCTTGGTGCCTCCTGTTATGATTTTTTGAGGACTTTGTGGGTTGATAAACTTTATTAGACCTGCCTCTGGTAAGGGGTTTATGGCTACTATTTTTCCGCCATTTTTTTTGCACTTTTCAAGAGCTGTCAACATTCTTGGGTGGTTTGTTGCAGGGTTTTGACCAACAACCAGAATTAATTCGGCTTTGTATATATCGTCAAGTTTTACTGAGCCTTTTCCTATACCAAGGGTTTCAGATAAGGCTTTACCACTTGCTTCATGGCACATGTTTGAGCAATCAGGAAGATTTGAAGTTCCGTAGGCTCTAACAAATAGTTGGTATAAAAAAGCAGCTTCATTACTTGTTCGGCCTGAGGTATAGAAAATGGCTTCATCAGGAGTGCTTAAATTATTAAGATGATCAGCAACTTTTTTATATGCATCTTCCCAATTAATAGCTGTATAATGCGCAGCGCCTTTAGCGAGATACATGGGTTGTGCTAATCTACCAGATTTTCCAATCTGAAAATCTGAGAGTTCGGCTAACTCATCAACACTATTTTTAGCGAAAAAAGAGGCGTCAATTATTTTGTTTTGAGCTTCTTCTGCCATGGCTTTTAATCCATTTTCGCAATATTCACCAAGTGAAGAACGCTCGTCATCTGGATCAGGCCATGCACATCCTGGGCAATCAAAACCTCCTTTTTGATTTATTTTCTTAGATATTTCAAAAGCTGTCTTCGCATCCATATATTTTAATGCATGCTTAATGGCCGATGTTACTGCAGGCAAACCAACACTATTTGTTGCTGGTTTTTTTAATTTCAGGTCATTAAATTTTTCTGATGTTAATGCTTTTTCCGAAGCTGATGAACTCATATGTTTGTCTTAATATGATAAATATACTAAGTTTTTTATCTGTTGAATAACAAAGCTTAATGTATTAACGTTAATTATACTATGAAAAAACTATTACTCACTATTGGTATTATTATATGTCTTATTCTTTTAGCGTTTCAGTTAAAACCGGTAAAAAGAGTAGTGCATACAGTAAAGGCAAGTTTAGAAACACCTAGTCTAATAAATAAGGATAGTTTAACTATCAAATCGCGTGTTAATTGTCCTGAAGGCTATAAACGTGTGGCTTATGCAAAAGGGAGTTTTGAAGAATATCTTAGACATTATAAGTTAAAACCATTTGGGAGTAAGATTATAAATTATGATGATACTGCTTATTTTTGGCAAGGTGGTCATGTGGGTATTTTAGAAATACCTGTGCCTCAAAATGGACTTCAGCAGTGTGCCGATGCGCTTATTAGAATTAGGAGTGAATATCTATGGAAAAATAATAGAAAAGATGAGATAGGCTTTAATTTCACTTCTGGACATTATTGCTCATGGAAAAAATATGCCGAAGGGTATCGTCCAAAAATTAACGGAAGTAAGGTGACCTTTAGTAAAACAGCAAGTCCTAATGATACAGAAGCCAATTTTTACAAGTATTTGAATTTAATCTACACCTACTCAGGAACCTTATCGTTATTTAACGAACTCTCAGAAATTGAAGATGTAAGTCAACTTAAAATAGGAGATATGCTTATTAAAGGAGGAACGCCAGGACATATTGTGATGATATGTGATGAGGTTATTAATGAAAAAGGAGAAAAACGTTTTTTACTGTTTCAAGGTAATACACCTGCGCAAAGTGTTCATTTGGTAAAAAATTTAGAAGACGCTACACTGTCGCCTTGGTATCAACTTGAAAAAGATGCGGTTATACCGGTTTCTAATTACACTTTTAGTAGTTCAAAATTTGTTAGGTTTAAGTGAGAAATGCTCACATTTAAATAAAACTCCGATGAGAAGGTATAAACTCGAATGTTATTTGTTTTGGGGAAAATTTAAAGGAGTTTATTATATATAAGGCGTTTTCTATATTTAGAAAACGCTTTTTTTCTTTGCAACAACTATCATTAGAATTAAAAACACAAATGCAATAGTTAACCAAAATATAATATTGGATGACGTTTGTATCTCGATTGGGTTGGAGTCTCCTATTAAAATTAACCCAGCCCAATACTCAGGTGCTGCTGTTCTTCCCTCTGCAGATGCGATATAATCTAATTTAGCGCGTCTAAGTGCCTCATCTTTTTTTAAACCATTAGCTAAATTGTTGTAGAATAGTTTTAATATTTCAGAACTGGATTTTTCATCTATTTTCCAAAGACTTGTTAATATACTTTCACTACCAGCATAATTAAACGCATGGGCCAATGATATCATACCTTCACCAGATTGATACGTTGGCTTTCCAGTTTCGCATGCGGTTAAAATAGCGAGATTTGAGGATAAGTTTTGATTGTAAATTTCGTAAGTATAGAGTGAATTGTCTTCTTTCGCAGCACTTTTAGCAAAAATGAGGCGAGACAATTCTGGCGAAACGTTATTAGATTCGGCATGCGTGCCAATGTGTATTATCTTATGCTCTTTCGCTTGCTCGGTAAATATTTGCTTTGATGCGTCTTCATTAAGAAAGGAGGTACCATCAAATAATTTAGAATATTCTTCTGCTAAATCTACGGCAAAAGGTTGAGGTAAAAGTGTTAGGTATGTTTTGTCTAGAAACACAGAGTCGGTAATAGCCGTTTTATATTTAGTCTTCATTTGATCATTAAACTCTGGCGTAAAGGCAACAAAGTTATTTTCGAAAAAACTTGGAGTTTTATTTTTGTTGATTAAGAGTAGACTGTAATTATAAGACAGGTTGTATTTGCTTAATAAACTTTCGGTATGCAACGCTTTAAAATTTGCGACATGCTTAGGTGTAAGTACATCAAAACTCAAATTAAAAAGATCTCTGTCTGGAATAATAATGATGTCTTTATTAGTGATAGTATTTTCGAAAGGTTTCCATAAAACCTTATAAAGATTGTGGTTGGTCTCTAAGTTGTTTTCTAGGATTGGCTGATTGTTTTTATGATCAAATAAAAGTTTATTTAATGCAGTAACATCGATATTATGCACTTCTATTTTCTTTTTTTCAATCACGAAAGCATAGAGGTTTTTATCGATAAATACATATCTAATTATTGATGAATTCTCAGGAAAATGTGTGTCAAAATAGTCTAGAGACTTTGCAACAGATGCGTATTTTAGGTTGTAGTATTTTGGATAATCTTTTTGAAGTGTTTCAAGAAAGTTTTGCCATGTCTTATTGGTTTCAATAAAGAACTCAATGTTATTTTGATTTTTTAAAATTGAATTAAGATCTGCTTTTAACTGTTGTTCTTTTGCTAAAACAGATTCAGGAATATCTTTTGTGGTAAAAGACTGTTTTACATTAAGTTGCTGTCTAATTTTATTATAAAGTTTAGACTCGTGCAAACTAAGCAGTTCTTTGAGGTAAATAGGGTTTTTAGTTTGATTGTATAGTCTTAATGCAAGTTGCTTTGAAAATTCAAAAATTTCATCATTATTATAAAGAATAATGGATAAATTTTGGTCTTCGGTTATTACCGTTTTTTGTTTTTCTAAAATTGAAATAGCCTTTTTTATATTTACATATTGATCTTTTAAAAACAAAGAGTCTTTCGAATTATGTAACTCGACTTCTATTTTTGATTTCAGTAAGAGCGCTTTAGGCTTTTCAATGCTGAACTCATTAATTTGTTCGTTACTCGAAGTATTGAGAAGTTTTAGTGTTTTGTTTATATAATTAAATGCCTTGTTATAGTTTTTAGAGTTAAAATGAATGGAAGCTAAATTTAATAACTGTGAACTTTCTAAAGCTGTTGTTTGTCCTTGATTTTTCACAACGTAATCATAAGCATTGGTAGCCATTTCTATGGCCTTTTCTGCATAACCATTATTGGAATAGAAATTTGAATAATTGACCATGGCATCCAGATAAAATTTATCATAATTCTCACCAAAAATAGTTTCGTAATAGGTTTTGCTTTTTTCGTAATATGTTTTAGCTAAATCGACCTTGTTATAATACTCGTTAATAACACCTTTATAGTAATAGGCATCAGCAATTCCTAAGTAATTTTTTTGCTCACTTTTCGTATAGATTTCTAATCCTTTATTAAATAATTCTTCGGCAAGTTTATGCTGTTTTAGTTTTAAATATATATTACCCAATTGCAACGCAGAATATGCAATTTCAGAGTCGTCTGGAGACAGAAATTTTAGCTTTTGGTCATAGACATATTGAATAAGATCTCTTGCTTTGGTATAGTTTGCTTGCTTGCTGAAATCGTCTGCATAATTTTCAATCGTTAAAAATAAAAATAATCGCGCCTCTTCTTTGAAGAAATCTTTACCGTCTGCATCAGATTTAATAAAGTTAGAATAATTTTTAATGGCTTTTTCATTGTAAAGCATGGCTTCAATAGAATTTCCTAGAAGTGAACTAACAGAGCTAATGTTTGATTGCGATTTAGCTCTATGGTAAAATTTATTCATAGCTGTAGGCTCCAGTTCATCTATGATTTTTTCTCCTTTTTTAAAATAAAACAAAGCGCTGTCAATTTTAAAGACATCCCACATTCTGGCACCTAAAGAATTGTACGCATCTAGTACTTTAGATTTGTCAGATTTAGGATACGACAAATAATAATCTAAAGATTTACGACTATGCCATGTTGCTTTTTTGATATTTCCTTGTCTTCTGTTATCTATGCTTAAATTATGATGTATTAAACCAAATAGATCACCTGTGGCATCTGGCATTTTTTTTGTCTCTTCAAGAGCCAGTAAGTTCTGATTTGCTGCGTTTTGATAATCACGAAGGAACACATAGAACCTAGCAAGAACCAAGTGTTTTTGGCGCGAAACTGCGAGAGAGTCTGTGGCATCTGTAATACTATTAGCAAAGTCATTGACTTTTTTAATAGCCACGTCTTTAGGATTTAAGTTCAACGCTATTTTACCAAAATAGTAGATCCGCTTGGTTAGTTCTAAATAGGATTTTTTATGCCTTAAATCGTTAATATTAGTAAGGAGGAGTGTATCAGCTTTTTTAAATGCTTTGACCGAAATTAAAGAATCGATAGTTTGCGCACCATCCCATATGGTACTTTGAGAGTAACTACTAAAAACACTCAAGAATGCTCCAAATAAAATGGTCATTTTTAAACAATTACGCCATTGTTTCATAAAACATCAATTTTAAAAGTTGCTTAGTTATTTAAAGCAGATAAGAGGGCTTTACTATTGTTGTTATTAGAGTTTTCAAGACTAGATTTGGCTTTTTCAATATGCCCTTCTTTCAAATATGCTAAGCCTAAATAATAGTAGGCCTCGCTTTTAAAGTTACTGGTTGGTTCTTCAATAGCTTTTTCAAGATATGTGATGGCTTTAGATTCATTTTTATTAGCCATATACGCTACACCTAAAAAATAATTTAGTGTATCATTTTTTGGTTTGCTCTGGTGAATTGTCGTCCATTTTGAAATAGCCGCTTTATAATCACCTTGTTTATAATTTACCATGGCATCGTAAAACTCAAAATTAGAATTTGAACTCATGGTTGTTGCTAAACCAGGATCTGGAGAAAAAAAGTTAGCATATAATTTTTCATTGGGACTTTGATTGAAAAACCAAAAATTAGCTATAGCAATAACAACAATTGCTGCTGCTGCAATTTTTCCGAAATGTAAAAATCGTACTTTAGATTGGGCTTTTTTAGCAGAAGTATTAGGGATTTCATTGTGGAAATCGTCTAGTTGTTCTTTTAGTGATTGTGATTCTATTCCAAAAAGTAATGTTCTAATATCTTCAACTTGCGTTTGAAAATCTATATCGCTTTTAAGTTTGCCTTCAAAAGCACTAAGTTCATCTGCAGTCATGTTTCCGTTGAAATAACGTTCAACAGATTCTAATAACTCTTGCGATATGTTGGTGTTTGGGTTCATTATTGGGTATTAGTTTTTAATGCTAATGCTCTTAGTTGTTGCATGCATCTGTATTTTTTATTTCGGGTTGATGCTGCGTCTAATTGTAGGTGTTGTGCAATGTCTTTCATAGATTTTTTATCAAAATAAAACTGACGCAAAAGCGACTTACAGGGCTCCCCAAGTGTTTTAAATGCTTGCATGACATTTGTTAATTGTTGCTCTTTCAGTTTGTTAGTGTCTGTATCGACATCAAGTTCAGGAGCGTTAAAATTGTTTATTTGATCTGAAACCATTGTTTTTTTGTACTCTTTTGATCTTAAAAAATCCATCCATTTATTCTTTGCTATTGTGTATAGATAACCATGTACAGAAGATTCATTCTTTGGTGTGAATTTGTCTTGTTTTATGTTTTGCCATACCGCTAGAAAGGCTTCTTGATAAATGTCTTTAGCATGTTCTTTAGTCCCATTGTTTTTAAGTACAAGTGCCTCTACCTTAAAATAATTAGCGGCGTAGATGCTTTTTAAGGCAACGGCATCATTGTCCTTAATATCTCTAATTAATTGTAGTTTATAGTCAGTTTCGTAAACTCTCCTCATGTTAATAGCTAAACATTAGAAAGATACAATTATTTCATTTTCTAACAAACAGTAGTCGTTTGAATAGTTTTTTAAATGGATAAATATCTTTATCCATTTAAAAAACTTCAGTGAACAATTAAGGTGTTTTAAGATTTTCTAGTTTCATTCTCCCACTGTAATGGTTAGCTGTGCATTAGCGACTATAGATGCATAATAATTTTCTACATCAGAAAATCCAGATAATGGACCACTCGATGTACTCGTATTGGCATGATAAATACCTGGAGTATACTCAACGAGATGACTAGCTCCAGAACCAACGTTATTGCCTTGCGGTAAGTTGTCGTCTGGTGTCCATGAATAAGTTCGTCCCACATTAGAAGGGATAACATCTGGCGTATAATCCAAAATCTCTAAAAAATAACTTACGGCATTATCCACCGCTGGCACTTCAAAATAGGCAACTATGCCATATCCTCCTGCTCCAGTCCAGCTTCTATATTCTATTTCGACGTTCATTATTATTACCTCAGGCTCTGTGGTAAAAAAGAAATCTGCTCGAGATGTTCCTCCATTACCATCTCTGGCTTCAACATAACCTTCGTAATTTGTTTCTGGCTCCAGTCCGGAAAAACTATAAACTAAAGTTGTGCCTCCAGAAGCTATTTCCTGCCCTTCTAGAATAATGGCATAAGTAACATTGTCTCCATCGGGGTCTATAGCATCTGTCCATTCTATCGTGGCTCCATCAAACCTCAAATCTGTTGTATTTGCTGAAAAGTTACTTGGATTTGAGTTGCTAGGGTCACTAGTGTCATCAGACGAGCAGCTTGAAAAAATAAGGGCTAATGCTAATATGTAAATATACTGTTTCATAATAAGTTTGATTTTAATTAAGAACTTGTTTCTATTACATCGAAAACCTCAAATAATGTCATCAAAGGATGTTAAAAATTTTATGGTATTGCACATTTGTTCAATTAGTTTTCGATTTCAAATTGAGACCATTGCTCATGATTAATGCGTTTATCTATTCTTGGATCATAAAAAGAATTGTCAGTACCAAAATATTCGCCATTAGTATTTACCCAATAATATTTACTTCCGGCATTTACGTTATAGCGTTCACCTGTGGCCATATTAGAAATTGTAGATCGTTCTCCAATCATATTTATTGTTTTTGACTGGCCAGCATTATTCATATCGTTTCTTTTAAGATAACCGGCATGACTAATATCTAGAATGTCGCTATAGGTGTCTCCAATAGATCTTGTGCTGTTTCCTCTAGCATTTATCGCTGCCATACGTTGGTTATGAGCTATTTTACTTTGCCTAGTTGCATTTTCCCAGAAGGCATTGTTTCGCCTGATAGTGTTTAATAGTTCTGTGTTTTTAGCCTGTTGCCATTGCATGTTAATTTGAGTATTTGCTAGGCCATAGATATAGGCGTTTTTAGCTTTTTCAAAATGAGTTGAAGGCGCTTCAAGTTCTGTAGATTGAAAGGTCCAATACACAAAACTGTCTTTGTAAATGATAGATTGAACAAATACTATAAAGGATCTGTTTCCATTAGCGTCTTTCCAGTCAGTTCCCAGAACATTATACTGTCTTTTACTTCCTGTATTTAACATTCCTGATTCAAATTGATGCCAAAACTTTAGAACACTTGGGAGATCATATTGTTTAATAAGTGAATACCCTTGAGATTGTGCAGAAGGAATAACATAGTTTTGTAAAATCTGACGGAGAGACTCTACAGGCGCAATTTGTAAATCTTGAGATTGCATTTGGCTTAGTGATTGTAGTGAAAAATTATCACTGGCATAAGCATAATTGTGCGTTTCTGTTTTGGATACTTTAATGTTATGATCTCCAGTTATGGTGAATTCTGCATTTTCTCGAGAATCATAATTCCAATCTTTTGGTAATGGTGTTCTACAGATAACTAAACCGTTGTTTTTGTCGTATACATTGTTATACTTTAAATTATTTTGATGAAGTTCATTGTTGTTTCTTTTAGCAGAAAGGTTAGTGCTGTTCGTTTGGCTATTTCCTGAGTTAGAAAAGGTACAAGAGACTAGAATTGTACTTATCATAATACTTAAGAAAGGATGTTTTGCTGTTATCATCGTATTGTTGTTTTATTAAACATCGTAGTGGTTTTAAAATGTCATCATAAAAAAAGCCTTCAATATCATATTGAAGACTTTTCAGAGACTAATTCAAACCGTTAATTGTTTCCTGGTACAGTTGGGTCGTTGTCGTCTGGATCACGAAGAATATCAAATCCATCCATATCATTGTCTACGATGCCTCCACTTTCATTAACGTACAACTGAAAGTTTATTGGCAGAAAAGTATTGGCTACTTGTGTGTCATATTCTGTTTCGGGAGCTGTGGTTACAGATATTGTAACATAAGTGTTTCCAGCAGCATAAGTGGTAATAACCCAAACTTGGGCAATTCTCCCATTAAAACGAAGTAATCGTGCATTAAACTCCATTGGAATTGTTGATATGACCTGTTGCTTAAATTCAGAACAGAGCACATCTGGTGTTCCGTTAAAACCGTAGAAGTTAAACATTGTATTTATTTCGTTGGCAATAACACTTTGAGAAGGTACCGCTTGGTTAAATATAGTACTTGTTGGTACCCAACGGAATAAAACGGCATTGTCATCTCTAAATACATTAACACCTAAAGTTTGAGTTTGCGGATCTGTAACTTCAAAGGCTGTAAAACCTTGAGGTATTGTAAATCCTAGAAGTGGTATTTGACTGTGAACAAATTGCTGACCAGGATTTTGTATTAACGGAACTTGTGTTAAACCAGTTGGTTTGGCATTTGCGAAATCCCAGTACAAACCTGTATACCCAATAGCATTGTCGCAACTTGAGATTCTACCCGCTATATTTTCATTTGGGTTGTTGTCGTCTCCACTGCTGCAAGAAAACAATGTAAAAATGACGATAACTAATTTGATGTATTTTAATAATTTCATTGTAAAAGATTTTATATTATATCTAAGTATCGTAATTGTTATTTAATGTCATCAAAAAAAGCATTTATCGTATCTTTGTGTCATGAGTAAAGCCTTAACAGAACAAGAACTTCATAATCTAGCTATGAACCATGTTGGAAAAGATTTAGAACAGCGTGGATTTGAATTTGTAGCTATTAATAGTAAATTGAAACGGCATCCACAATTTGTTTGTATTGATAAAAAAAGTCAATACTTTTTTGTGATTGTAAGAGCGGTGAAACTTCCAGAAAACCCTAATAATTATGATGTTGTTTGGATGGAAACTTTTAAAAAGCATGCTTTTGAAAAAGACGCCAAAGTATTGTATGCTGGTGTTGGTCTAGGAAACCCTAATGGTGAAGATTTACCAGTACATCTTAATGAAGATTATTTAATAGAATATAACGGCATTCAGGTCATAGAACCAAATTTAAATTAAATGAAACAGTTAACATTGGTACTTATTCTTTGTGCCTTCTTTTCATGTAAAAAGGAAACAAAAACACAAAGTGAAGCTATTCAAAATATGACATTATCTGGGCCTGTTTTTGGAACCACTTACAATGTCATATATAATTCTGAAAAGGACTACAGTAAACAATTTGATAGTTTGTTTAATGTTGTTAACCAATCCATGTCTACTTATATACCAGATTCTGATATTTCTAAATTAAACAGAAATGAAACTATTGTTTTGGACGATCATTTTGCAAAGGTACTGGTAATGTCTCAAGACATTTTTAAAGCTACAGAAGGCACCTTTGATCCAACCATTGGGAATGTTGTTAACGCTTGGAGTTTTGGAGCCGATAAAAATAAATTTTTAACAGATAGTAAGACTATTGATAGTTTAATGCAATTTGTAGGATTAGATAAAATTCGTCCAATTTATTTAGGAGATGGTACTCTAAAAATAGAAAAACCTAAAGGCGCCTATTTAGAATTCAATGCTATTGCCAAAGGTTATGGTGTAGACGTTATTGGTGAATTTCTTGAGCATAAGATGATAACCAATTATTTAGTAGAAATTGGAGGCGAAATACGTGCTAGAGGAAAAAATTTGGAAAAAAACACACCCTGGCGTGTAGGCCTAGATGAACCAAGGTTTGATGGTGGACAATCTGTTTACAAAGCTATAAGTTTAAAAGATGAAGCTATGGCCACCTCTGGGACGTATAGAAAATTTAAAATTGATGACAATGGAAATAGATATGCGCATATCATCAATACTAAAACGGGCTATCCAACAAAAACAAATATTTTAAGTGTATCAGTAATTACTAAAAATTGCATGATTGCCGATGCCTATGCTACTGCATTTCAGGCTATGGGAATTGAAAAGGTCAAAACGTTTTTAGCATCGCACCCAGAATTTAAAGTGTTTATTATTTTCGAAAACGAAAAACAAGAACTCGAAACATTGAATTTGAATTCATTTCCTGAATAAAAACAGCATGTGACTTTGATAAATATGTAGTGTCTTAATAGTGCTATTAATCAATATCTAAAAAAGTTGTTCTAAAAATTATTTTTAGTTCAGCTTTTTTTATTTGTACACAACAGGAATAATCTCACCCTGAGCTAAACAATATTTTTCAATTAATTCTTGTGAGAGATTAGCGGTATAATCAACCTCCTCAACTGTGAAGCCAATATCTCGAAGTTTATCAAAATAATCGCGACCATAGACACGAACATGATCATATTGACCAAAGATTTTAGCACGTTCTTTTTTATCGGTTATACTATTATCTTCAAAGGTGTTTGCTCTCGATAAATCTTGTGGAATCTGAAATATGCCATAACCTCCAGGTTTCATAACACGATACAGTTCTTGCATAGCTTTGGTGTCATCAGGAATATGTTCTAATACATGATTGCATAATATAACGTCATAGCTATTATCTTCAAATGGTAAATCGCAGATATCTGCTTTTACATCGGCAATTGGAGATTCTAAGTCGGTCGTAGTGTAATCGAGATTAGCCAATCTTTTAAACCGTTTTAAGAAACATTGTTCTGGGGCAAAATGAAGTACTTTTTTTTCAGCAGTGAAAAATGACGTATCCTCTTTTAAGTATAACCATAATAATCTGTGACGTTCTAAACTTAAGGTTGAAGGTGATAGAACATTATTGCGTTGATCGCCATAACCGTATGGTAAAAAACTTCTAAATCCTTTTCCGTCTATAGGATCTATAAAAGTATCTCCTCTTAAAAAGAAAGCCAATAAAGGGCGCACTACATAGCTCAACCTAATAAGAATAGGCCTTGGTATTGTATTTAAAATTATTTTAAAGAGTTTCTTCATTACTTATAATCCGCTCTTACAGGAGAAAACACATCTGTAATTTTACAAGCGGTTAATGCTTTTCCGGAGTGTTCTACATTGGAAGGAATAACAACGATCATTCCTGGCGAATATATCTTAGTAATACCATCAATTGTCATTTGAAATTGCCCTTCAGTTACCATCGAAATTTGTTCGTGAACATGCGCGTGCAATGGAAGTTCTGCTCCAATTTCTACCTCCCAAAAAGCGGTTGTGGTATGCTCACTATGAACAAACTGGGCTTTAAAGCCTTTAATAATCTCTTTTTGAGGAATATTTGCAATTTCAATAGCCATTATAATACAAGTGCTTCTTTTCTAAATCGATCTTCTTCATCAGATGTAATTCCTAGTGCTTCATGAACATAGGCGAATGTTGACAATATTTCTGGTTTTCCATCAACAATAGCAATATCGTGCTCAAAATGAACGCTAGGTTTACCATCTAGAGTAACAATGGTCCAACCATCTTTTAGTTGTTTAACTCTATGTGTTCCACCATTAATCATTGGTTCTATAGCTACAACCATACCTTCAATAAATTTCTTACCGCGACCTCTTCGTCCATAATTAGGCATTTCTGGGTCTTCGTGCATCTTACGGCCAATTCCATGACCTACTAATTCTCGAACAACACCATAACCATGAGACTCACAATATTGTTGTATTGCGTAGCCAACATCTCCAACTCGGTTGCCCACTTTTAGTTGTTCTATACCAATATAAAGAGATTCTTTGGTGACTTGTACGAGTTTTTTTGTTTCTGGTGTCACCTCTCCAATTTCAAAAGTATAAGCATGATCACCATAAAAACCATTCATTAAAGCACCACAATCTATAGAAACAATATCACCTTCCTTTAAAGGAATATTAGTTGGTAAACCATGAACAACGGCTTCATTGACACTACATAGTAATGTTGAAGGACAATCATACAAACCTAAGAAACCAGGAACAGCACCTTGTTCTCTAATAAAATCTTCCGCGAGTTTATCTAATTCCATTGTAGTGACGCCAGCTTTAACTTCTTTAGCTAGCATTCCTAACGTTTTTGAAACTACTAATGCGCTTTGGCGCATTAATTCAATTTCCTCTTTTGTTTTAACTATAATCATGTCTAAAAAATATGGGCAAAGATACTTAAAATTAAAATGAAATTCTTTTTTACTGAAATATGATATTTGACAGGTTTTAAGCTGAAAATCTACGCTAATTTTGTAGTCAAATAAAAGGTAAAAGTCATGTACAAATCGGTAACAGCAGAAGAGGCTTTGAAAGCCATTAATTCAAACGACAGAGTCTATATTCAAGCAGCGGCTGCTGCTCCACAAACCCTTATAAAAGCCATGACAGCGAGGCATGAGGAACTAGAAAACGTAGAAATTTGCCAACTACATACAGAAGGGGCGGCGCCTTATGCAAACCCAGAACTTAGGAAAAGTTTTCATGTGAACTCCTTTTTCATCGGAAAAAATGTGAGGCATACTTTAAAGGCAGGAAATGGATCATATACACCTGTATTTCTTAGTGAGTTACCCTTGTTATTTAAAAGAAATAGCATCGATTTAGATGTGGCGTTAATTCATGTATCAATTCCAGATAGACATGGTTATTGTTCTCTTGGCGTTTCTGTAGAGGCTACATTGGCTGCAATAGATAGTGCTTCTGTCGTAATTGCTCAAGTGAATAATCAAATGCCAAGAACACATGGCGCAGGAATTATCCATGTATCAGAAGTGGATTATTTTGTGGAGTCTAATGAACCATTGCCAATTCATCATATGGCGGAACCTTCGGAAATTGAGAATAAAATAGGGAGTTATGTTGCCAACTTAATTGAAGATAGAAGTACGTTACAAATGGGAATAGGTAGTATCCCTAATGCTGTATTATCTCGTTTAAATAACCATAAAGATTTAGGGTTGCATACTGAAATGTTCTCGGATGGTGTTATTGATTTAATTTTAAACGACGTCATAAATGGTAATTATAAAGAAATAAATAGAGGAAGGGCGCTTACCACATTTTTGATGGGATCTAAACGATTGTATGATTATGTTGATGACAATCCTTTTGTAGAAATGCGAGCTTCCAACTACACGAATGATGTATCCATAATTAAGCAAAACCCTAAAATGGTTGCTATTAACTCTGCAATTGAAGTAGACGTTACTGGTCAAGTATGTGCAGATTCAATTGGACCAAGTATGTATTCTGGAGTAGGAGGTCAAATGGATTTTATAAGAGGTGCTTCGTTGAGTGAAGGAGGAAAAGCAATCATTGCATTGCCATCGATGACAAAAAATGGAATTAGTAGAATAGTACCATCATTAAAAGCGGGAGCAGGAGTTGTTACAACGAGGTCACACGTACATTATGTAGTTACAGAATATGGTGTTGCCAATTTATATGGAAAAACGATTAAAGAGCGTGTAAAATCACTTGTAAATATTGCACATCCTAGTCATAGAGAGCAAATCGATAAAACCTATTTTGAATTAACTAGAGATAAGCAGTTAGCGTTTTAAAAATGAAAAAAGCCCTTTTCTTTGCTTAGCAGCTTTCATATTGGGTTCTTCATTGGTGATAAGTTGGTATACTTCTCCCCAACCTAAAATGCCACCAATATTTCTGTCATCAATGTAAATATCGGCATAAATTTTTCGGCTTACGGAATTGTCATATTTTTCTTCAGGAAAACTCTGATTTACAGCATAGAATGTAATACCGTTTTCTTTACAAAATGCAACGGCATCATTAAGTTTTGAGCCACTTCTATAGGTCCAAAGTATAAGGCGGTGTCCATCGGCTTGAAGTCGCTTCATGGTTTCAAATGCAAAAATACGAGCTTTGCCTACTTTTGGATAAGCATCTTCAACGATAGTACCATCAAAATCAATGGCAATAACTAGTTTATCTTGGAAATTCATCTGCTAATTTTTGTACAGTTACAAAAATACAATTTTTCATAATTAATTAAACTAATGGTTTTTGAGTCATGGTTTCGGGCTGAGAAATCCCCATTAATTTCAGTATTGTGGGAGCTATATCACCCAAGATCCCATCTTTAATTTTTAGGTTTTCGTTATCTATTAAAATCACAGGTACCGGATTGGTTGTATGTGCCGTGTGTGGAGTGCCATCTGGGTTAATCATTGTTTCACAATTACCATGATCTGCGATTAAAATGGTTGTGTAATTATTGTCTAAAGCCGATACAATGACATCTTTGACGCATTGATCAACAGCCTCACACGCCTTAATAGCAGCTTCCATGACACCTGTATGGCCTACCATATCTCCATTTGCGAAATTGAGACATACAAAATCCACATGGCCTTTGTTAATTTCTGGAATTAGAGCATCCTTTAATTCAAAGGCGCTCATTTCGGGTTTTAAATCATAAGTTGCCACCTTTGGAGAATTCCTTAATATTCTAGTTTCCCCTTCGAAAGGCGTTTCCTGTCCACCTGAAAAGAAAAATGTGACATGAGGATATTTTTCAGTTTCAGCTATTCTAATTTGAGTTTTATTGTGTTTTTCTAGGACTTCACCTAAGGTCTCGGTAAGATTGTCTTTGTTAAAGACCACGTTGATACCATGAAAAGAATCATCATAATTAGTTAATGTAACATAATGTAAATCGAGCTTATGCATGTTTTGCTCATGGAAATCTTTTTGAGATAGGGCTTCGGTTAGTTCTCGACCACGATCTGTTCTAAAGTTAAAGAAAACGACTACGTCACCTTCTTTTATTTGGGCTATTGGAAGATTGTCCTTGTCTACCATGACAATGGGTTTTATAAACTCATCGGTTACATCTTTATTGTAGCTGTTTTCAATAGCATCTGTTGCTGAGTGAGAATGCTCTCCTAAACCATTAACCAAAGCATCATATGCTAGTTTTATCCTTTCCCAACGTTTATCTCTATCCATAGCATAATATCGCCCAGTAACTGTAGCTAGCTTTGTGTTGGTATTTTTTATGTGTGTTTCTAAGGATGTAATGAAACCAAATCCAGATTTGGGATCAACATCTCGTCCATCGGTGAAGGCATGCACATATGAATGCTGAACACCACAATTATTGGCAGCATCTATTAGTCCAAATAAGTGATTAATGTGAGAGTGTACACCTCCGTCGCTCACCAAGCCTAAAAAATGAACAGATTTGTTGTTTGTTTTTGCATACTCAAAAGCATCTGTAAGGACACTTTCATTTTTTAAGGTGTTATTTTTAACAGCTAAGTTAATTTTAACCAAGTCTTGATATACAATTCTACCTGCACCCAAGTTCATATGTCCAACCTCGCTATTTCCCATCTGGCCTTCTGGCAAACCAACATGCAAACCGTCAGTTCTTAAGGTGGCGTGCGGATAGTTATGGTATAAAGAATCTATAAATGGTGTTTCGGCATGATCTATAGCGGAAACTTTTGGATCTGGAGACATTCCCCATCCATCCAAAATCATTAAAATTACTTTTTTGTTCATTGTTAAAAAATATTATGGAATCAAAGATAGATGTTTCACACATTTAATTTCTATTTAAGATTGCAAAATATCATTAGTTATCAATGCATTAGGATAATACTTGATTTGTTAAAAATTCGAGGCTAATTGTGATTGTCTTAACATATTTGTTTACAAAGAGTTAAATAAATGTTATTAAAGATTTTTTTGTGTAACACTTTAGAATTTATGTCGTCTCTTTATTATAATCAAAAAACAAAAATCAATTAATTAAAATCTTTCATCATGAAAAAATCAGCAGTAATTATCGCAATCGCATTGGGGTTTTCTTTTACCTCTTTAAATGCAACAAACGACATTGTAACACCTTCTACTTACGAAACTACGGTAGCTAAAAGAGTGGTAGACCCATTTTGTGTTTCTATTATTAAAGGAGATATCGAAACGGTAAAAAAATTAATTGACTTAGGTCAGGATGTCAATAAAAAATCAAACGGTTTAACCCCGGCAATGTATGCAGCTAAGTATAATAGATTAGATATTTTAAAACTTCTTGTAAAAGAAGGAGCGAAATTAAATTTAAAATCATCTAAAGGAATGACGGCAAAGAAGTATGCTGAAATTTCTAATGCGAAAGATGCTCTAGCTTACATTAAAGGGTTAGAATCGTAAACGAAAAGTTTCTAAAGCAGAAACAATTATTTGAGTTAGTTAGTTGAAAATGCACTTTAAGAGATTAAAGTGCATTTTTATATTTTTCAATAGATTCTTTAATTTTTTCTTTCCTGTTTTCTGGATCTGGATGGGTGCTCATTCGTTCAGGAACACGATTAGGTCCAGCAGCTGCTTTAAGAATTTCCATTACACCAATCATCTCTTCTGGATCGTAACCAGCATTAATCATAAATCTTACGCCCAGATCATCACTTTCTAGTTCATCCTCTCGACCATTAGTTAGCAACGTATTTTGACCAATTCCGCTTACTAAACCTCCAATATCTCCACCAACAGATCCTGCTGTGGCTAAACCTTGCCAATATTCGCTTTCTGCAATTCGCTCGGCACTATGACGCCCTAGTACATGTCCAATTTCATGGCCTAATACTCCAGCCAATTGTGATTCATTATCTAATTTAGAAAACAAGGCAAACGTAATATATATTTGTCCGCCAGGTAAGGCAAAAGCATTAATTGTATTCGGATCTGCCAATAAATGAAATTCATAATTATAGGGTGTGTCTTTGGCGATACTACTATTAACTAAACTACGTCCTACATTGTCAACAACTGCTTGGTATTGACTGTTAGGGTGCATCCCGCCATGTTGAGCTTCCATTTGAGGAGCACTTGCTAAACCAATCTGTATTTCTTTATCTGCCGTCATCGAAATGGTTTGCATACGTCCAGTATATGGATTTTCTTCCCTTTGACTACATCGCTTTACAACAAAAAAAAGTGCTATGGCAACGCCAATAAGTAATCTTACTTTAAAATTCTTTCCTCTCATGACTGTAATAATTAGTGTTTATAAATTTACAAAAGTTCTGGATTTATATCTAAAATATTTTGATTCAGGTAATTAGTGATAAATGTTTCAGAAAAATGAGTCCCACCCATTAATTTTTCCGAAGTTATAATGTCTTTCAAATCGAGCTTACGGTATGCTTTTAAATATGGTTTCGACAATGGTTTGTAACTGTAATGCCAAGGTTCATATTTAAACCCTTTTCTATCTTTCTCATTGGTGTATACCAAATAAAACCCAAAATCATTTGCATGTTCGTCCATCCATGATTTAAATTTCGAAAACGGACCATCTCCCTCAAAATGACTAGGATTTAAAACATGCCTTGGCTGTTTTACGTTAGCATCGATGAGGTCTAAATCTGTTCCCCAATGATGGCGAGATGTTCCAGGAATTGTTGAATATTCTATGATTTTTCTGATGCTTTCTTTAGGTGATAACCCATTATTAATATTTTGCTTATACTTCCGCTCCCAAATTCTATTTTGGTGTTGAAACCCTCTATAACTAGACACAACTTGTATTCGAATGTCACTTTTTAGTGCTTCAGAAGTTAATTTTATAAAGGCATCATATGCATCTTTTCTTAGATTAAAACCGTCTCCAAATAACTGTGGATTACCTTTTCCGATAAGCTCTTTGTAGGATATAATTTTTGTAGCATTTTGAAATGCAAGTTGAGGAAAAATAGATAAACCTATTCCTGCTAGTGTTGTTGTTTTAAAAAAATGTCGTCTATTCATTATACTTTTCTATTGCATAATATGTGCCAATTTATTTCCTTTGCCCAGCATTTTAATTTAAGGTGATATCTTGGCTAATATTGAAGATGCTCTACATCAAACTTAAGTAAAAATAATTATCTTCACTTAAAATATTGATACATGTCATTTCGCTTTAAAATTTTAGATAAATCTCAAATAAATGAAGTTATTCCTTTAGTGCAAGAGCTTAGTGCACATAAAGTCTCAGAAGCTATATTAAAAGAACGTTTTGCAGAGATGGTAACTCAGAATTATGAATGTGCAGTTATTTATGATAATGACAAATTGATTGGTGTTTCGGGGCTTTGGTTTTGTACACGTCATTATGCTGGAAAAACTGTGGAGATTGATCATGTTTATATTGAAAGTGTCTATAGAGGAAAAGGACTTGGAAAACAATTTCTAAATTGGATCTATGATTATGTTAAAACAAAAGGGTGCACAACGGTAGAACTAAATACTTATGTGCAAAATTACCCATCACATAAATTCTACTATAATGAAGGCTTTGAAATTTTAGGATATCATTTTTTGAAAAAGTTCTGAAATTCTTTATCAAAAAGTGAAAAGATAGTTTATATTTGCCGCCAGAATGCGAGAGTAGCTCAGTTGGTAGAGCGTCAGCCTTCCAAGCTGAATGTCGCCGGTTCGAACCCGGTCTCTCGCTCAAAACTTCATCAAAACCTGATGAAGTTTTTTTATTTTAAATGACTGAGTTCAATACCAGATTGCACTTCATATGGAGCTTTGTTGTATTCAAATATTCTAGCATCAAGAGGTCCTTTTAAAACAACTGAATCTCCATTGACTTCTAACCAACTACCTTCGCGAATACCTACTACGGGTTGTGTATTAAATTTGTGAAACTCTTTAATTCTTGTTTCTCGAGTTTCGCCCATATGCTTACTTGTTGGATCTGGATCAAGATAATGCGGATTAATATTAAAAGGTACAAACCCGAAAGTTTTAAAACTTGGAGGATACACAATAGGCATGTCATTGGTAGTGTTAACTGTAAGTCCGCAAATATTACTGCCTGCACTTGTACCTAAGTACGGCGTCCCATTTTTAACTGTAGTTTTTATGGTATCAATAAGATCATTTTTGTAAAGTTGATTAACTAATACAAAGGTGTTTCCACCACCAGTAAATATACCTTTTGCTTTACTAATCGCCTCTTTTGGGTTATCAAATTCATGGATACCTACTACTTTTTTGTCGATTTTTTCAAACGCCTTGTTAACGTTAGAAGTGTATTCATCGTGCGTAATTCCGCCAGGTCTTGCGTATGGAATAAATAGAATTTCCGAAGTATGCTCAAAGAAATCGCTTAATACCTCTAGTAAATAATCTAAAGGCTCTCCACCATGAACAGTTGATGTACTAGCAATAATTATATTTTTCATTGGTTGTAATTTGTTGTAAATTTAGGTAAAGGATTAATTTAACAAAAGTTTAGTTAGTCTTTATTAATAAATTAAGTTTTCAAATCATTTCTTTACTTAACTAAAAATATCAACTATGAAGAAACTATTACTTTTTTGCATTGCATTGTCTTCTTTTGTTGCGGTTTCTCAGGACATAAAACGTGTAAAAGTTGATGGGAAAATTATCGTTGAAGGTAATGATGTGGTTGGGATTACGGTGTTTAATACATCTTCAAATAAAGGTGTAATAACTAATGAAAATGGAGAGTTTACGATTGAAGTTGCTTTAAATGATTTTGTAGAGTTTAGAGCTTTGCAATATCAAAACTTCGATTTACAAATAACAGAGGCAATTATCAAGTCTAAACGCATGCGCGTTTTCTTAATTGAAGAAATCAATAAATTGGATGAGGTTTTAGTGTTAACTAAAGGGCTTTCGGGAGATTTAAAAACAGATGTGTCAACGGTTAAAACATTTAATCCTAAGCTAGATGCGTTATATTTTGGGATAAAAAAGAGTGATGAATATGATTTTTCTGATGACGAGCGCTCTCAGATTAAAAATGAAGCTATGCATTCGCAATCAAAAACAATGGTAAATGGGCTGAACGTTGTGAATGTCGTTGATCAATTGTTATTACCATTATTTAGAAGTAAGGTAAAGGATAAAAAAAAGAAAGGCATTCCTGAGGTTCCTGTAGCATCTATTAAATACTACTTTGGATCAGAATTTATAATGGATAATTTCAAAATACCAGAGCATCGTGTTGAAGAATTTATTCAATTCGTTGAAGACGATAAAACCTTTGATTTTAGTCTTTTAAATTATGGGCGAGAACTAGAATTTCTTGAAGTTCTTAATAAAAAAAGTAAAGAATTTTTAAAGAAAGATAGTGATAAAGAATAAGCTCTGTTTTTTTGTGTTTGCCGTTTTACTGTCTTCAAATTTACTAGCACAAACCAAAGATATTTCAGGAAAAATTGTTGCTAAGGGTGATTTAGAAGGCATTCATATTATTAACAAAACAGCAAGTAAATTTACCATAAGTAATGATAAAGGAGGTTTTGTGATTCCTGCCAAGTTGAATGATACGATCATGATTTCAGGAATTCAATACAAACCTGAAGAATTTATTATTACTGATATTATCTTACAAACGAAATCGGTTACGGTAAATTTAGAGGAGAATGTTAATAAGTTAGATCAGGTAGTTGTTGGAAAAGTGCTTACTGGAGATTTGATGTCTGACATCGAAAACAGTGATGTTAAACGCGAGATTAATTTTTATGATGTTGGAATACCTGGATATACTGGCCCAAGAATGAAGCAAAGTGAGCGTCGATTGTATGAGGCCAATAGTGGAGGTGGTCTCTTACCTTTAAACCCGTTAATTAATTGGATATCTGGAAGAACAAAACGATTAAAAGAGCAAATTAAACGCGAGGAATTAAATCGAGCTATAGACAAAACCGAAGAACTTTACTCCGAACTGTTATTTGAAACAGACACTTTAGATGTAACCAAACGAAAAGAATTTTTCTACTTTAGTGGTTACGATCCTAAATTTTTACCGTTAAGTAAAACAAATAATGAACTCAAAATGCTTGAGTTTTTAAAGGAAAAACTTAAAGCATTTAAACTGCAAATTGAGGAAGATTGATTACATACTAGTTATAATTGTTTCCATATTTACGTTGGTGAATGGAAATGCTCAGACCATTATTTTAAAAGGGAAAGTCGTTGCTAGTTCAGATTTAGAAAGCATACATGTACTTAATATAACGGCACAAAAATTTACCGTTACTAATGATAAAGGAGATTTTGAGATCCCTGCTAAACTCAATGACACTCTGCTTATATCAAGCGTTCAATATACACCCCAAAATATTGCTGTAACTAAAACAACCATTGAAATGAGGTCTATTGTAATTACATTGTCAGATAGAGTGAATGAACTAGATGAAGTGGTTGTAGGCAAGATTTTAACGGGAGATTTATTATCTGACATCGAAAATAGTGATGCTAAACGTGATATTAACTTTTATGATGTAGGAATACCAGGCTATGTTGGCAAACCTAAAACACAAAGAGAACGAAAATTATATGAAGCAGATGCTGGAAAATCTATTGTAATAGCACCTTTATTTATAGGTATAAATATTCATAAAATTTTAAATAAAATATCAGGCCGAACGAAAAAACTTAAACGAGCAGTAACGCTAGAAAAACAAGATAAATGCTTAAAGAAAGTAACAGAAGAGTTTTCAGATTTGTTATTTGAAAACTATGACATTGAAGCACATTTAAAAACGGCTTTCTTTTATTATGTATCTGATGATCCTAAGTTTTTAGATTTGTGTAAGGCAGATAATAGTTTAAAAACCTATGAGTTTTTAATACAGAAACTCTATTCCTTTAACGATACCGATGACACATCTAAAGATTAACTACACCGAAATTTAAAGATATTATTAACATTTTTAAGCTAAAATTAATTAGTAAAATGGCTATTTTTACGAATTATTGATTGTTATGAACTTTTTTAAAGCCATTTTTCTGGCTGTTATTTTTCCTGTGGTTATGTTAACTGCACATAAATATTATGTGAGTGTAACACAGATGAGTTATGTAAAAGAAAAAAAATCAGTCCAAATTATTTCCAGAATTGATATTGCCGATTTAGAATTAACGCTACAAGAACGGTATGATAAAAATATCAAAATGACCACAATTGATGAAAAGCCTATGGTTGACGACTATGTCAAGAAGTACTTAAATCAAAAAATAGAGATTAAAATTAATACCCAAGATGTTGCCTTTGAATATATAGGAAAGGAATATGATAATGACGTTGTTGTGTGTTACTTAGAAATAGAGAATGTCGATAGTATAGCAACAATAGAAATTAGTAATACTGTACTTTTCGATTTGTTTCCGAAGCAAAAAAATGTTGTTAAAACGAAAATAAATTCTGAAGTAAATAATTTGATATTTACCTCAGAAGACCGAAATCAATACTTAAATTTTAAATAAATCAACCTTTTTAATAATAGCTATGAAATTAGTAAAATTCCTTTGTTTATCCATCGCATTTATATCTTTGAATGCGATAGCGCAAGACCAAGAACAAGAGCGCAAACCTGGTCATACCAACCATAATAAGTTTAGGCAACTCAATGAAGAGTTTGCAACGCCAAACATGTTTAGAACAGGATCTGGTGCTCCAGGCCCAGCTTACTATCAGCAACAGGCAGATTACAAAATGGACATCGAAATTAACGATGATACTGCCGTGTTAAGTGGTAATGAAACCATTACATACACCAATAACTCTCCAGATGAATTAACATACTTGTGGGTTCAATTAGATCAAAATGTTCGTGAAAAAGATTCACCATCAAAAGACATTAGATCTAGTAGAATAACACCTGCAATGTCAGCTTCAAGGTTTACGTCGTCATATATGTCTGAACGTTTTGACGGTGGGTTTAACATAGAAAGTGTTACCAAAACAGATGGTAAGCCTTTACCATTTATAATCAACCAAACAATGATGAGGGTAGAATTACCAGCAGCAATGAAAACTGGAGATAAGTTTTCTTTTAAAATAAAATGGTGGTACCAAATTAATAATCACGTTACCGATGGAGGGCGCTCAGGATATGAGTTATTTCCTGACGGAAATAGAAACTATGTGATTGCCCAATTTTACCCAAGAATGGCTGTTTACAATGATGTTGAAGGATGGCAGAACTCACAGTTTTGGGGGCGTGATGAGTTTGCATTACCGTTTGGAAATTTTGAAGTAAATATTACCGTTCCTGCAGATCATTTATTAGATGGTACTGGGAAATTGACCAATAGAGATGAAATGTTCTCTAAAGATATGATGAAGCGTTATGAAAAAGCTAAGAAATCATATGACGAACCCGTAATTATTTCTACTCAAGCCGAAGCTGAAGCTAGAGAAAAAGGACATTCCAATAAAAAGAAAACATGGAAACTATATGCTGAGAATGTAAGAGACTTCGGATTTGCCACATCTAGAAAATACATTTGGGATATGATGGCCGTGAAAATCGGTAATAAGGATGTTATGGCAGTTTCGCTATACTCTAAAGAAGGAAACCCACTTTGGGAAGAATGGTCTACAAGAGCAGTGGCTAGTACATTAAAAACGTATTCTCGTATGACATTTGACTACCCTTACCATAAAGCAATTTCGGTTCATGCTAGACGTCAAGGGATGGAATATCCTATGATTTGTTGGAATTATGGAAGACCTGATAAAAACGGAAAGTATGACGATAGAACTAAATATGGTATGATGAGTGTTATCATTCATGAGGTAGGTCATAACTTCTTTCCAATGATTGTAAATAGTGATGAACGTCAATGGACATGGATGGATGAAGGTTTAAATACATTTATGCAATATGTTGCCGAACAAGATTTTGGAGAATGGTATCCAAGTGCTTTATCACCAGGAGATAAACACTACCCTTCTCGAAGAGGACCAGCCAAAAATATCATAAGATATATGGAAGGTAATCAAGACTATATTGCTCCAATTATGACTAAAGGTTTAAATACATATCAATTTGGAAATAATGCCTACGGAAAGCCAGCTACAGCATTAAATATCTTGAGAGAAACTGTTATGGGACGCGAATTGTTTGATTATGCGTTTAAAGAATATACACACAGATGGAAGTTTAAACACCCAACTCCTGAAGACTTTTTCCGTACTATGGAAGATGCTTCTGCATTTGATTTAGATTGGTACTGGAGAGGATGGTTCTATACTACAGATTGGGTAGATATTGGACTTAAAGACGTGAAAAAATATTATGTATCATCAGAGCCTAATCAATATGCAAAAAACTATGCATCAAGTAGAAATTTAAAGTTAGAGGACCTAGATTTAGTCTATTTAGTTGAAGAAGGAAGTGAAGAATTTGATGAGAAACTACGCAAAGGAACTTCAGCAGATAATTCACCTACTTTAAAAGAATACATGATGGATAATTTCACTCCTGAAGAGCGAAAAAACATCAAACAACCTAAATATTTCTACAATATTACTTTTGAAAAACCAGGAGGATTAGTAATGCCAATTATTGTTGAGTTTACATACGCAGATGGTACATCTAAAACAGAAACTTATCCTGCTCAGGTTTGGAGGCTTAACGATACAGAAATAAGTAAAGCTGTTGCTTCTGTGAAAGAAATTGTGTCTATAAAAATAGACCCGAAACAAGAAACTGCAGATATCAATACATCAAATAACTCATGGCCAAAAGAGGTAAAAGAGAGTGAGTTTGATAATTTTAAAAATAAAGTAAAAGGATAAACCGTTCTTGTAATTTACATTATAAAAAAGCCGATATATAGACTATCGGCTTTTTTTAACTCTATATTTATTTAAATAATATTTTAATAGCAAACAACTCATTATATTTGCATCGTGATACAGCAAGCAACATTATTATTCATTGGAACTACTGAGGTGATTTTTATCCTCCTTATTGTAGTAATGGTATTTGGTGCAGACAAAATACCTGAAATTGCTCGAGGTTTAGGTAAAGGAATGCGAATGCTAAAAGATGCTTCGAGTGATATTAAATCTGAAATCACTAAAAGTGCAGAAAAGCAAGGCATCGATTCTAACGTTACAAAAGAAATCACGCAGGAGATTAATAAAGTAAAAGACGATCTAGAAGATTTTACAGGTTCTGTCCGAAGAAACCAGTAATTATTGAATTCATATTATTTTTTGATTTCTTTTAGTAAAATCACATTTATTTATGTAATTAAATTTTGATTATTTAATATATTTAGAACATCATTAACCATCTAAATACTATTAAATGAAAAAAATGTACTTAAAGGTATTGTTACTTATAGCAATTACCATGGTGTCTTGTTCTAAAGAAGATACTATTATTGAAACCGAATCTCAGGATATTCAATTCCCCAAAGACCCACTTACAGTAGACCAAATTAACGATCGTATTAGTAAAACCATTCGAGAAACTGGAGATTTCGATTGGAGTAAAGAGGATGCGCATTTTTTATGGAGTGCGGTTATGCATGGTCAAAAAGTTTTAACCATTGGTTATGGAAATGAAGGTCAGAGTTTTAGTGAAACAAGAGATGTTGAACTAGAAGCTAAAAAAAATGGGCTTTTAGATATTGTTGCCGATAATGAAAAAATAGATAAAACAGACCTTGTCCTTGTCGAACAAGATATTCTAACTGTTGTTGATGTTGGAGTTGAAAACATCCAAACGATTATAGCGCTTAAAAAGCATAAAGACGTACGTTACTTAGAGCCTAATGGCTATAATTTGTTCACTTATAATGAGAATGCAGAACGTTCTAGTTCTGGCTGCGATAAAAATGGAGATTATATCAATCCAGCTCATTATACAACAACAAGCCCAAATAATGCGCAGGTGTCATGGCATTTTAATGAACATAATATTCAGCAGGCTTGGAACCTATCAACAGGTTCAGGAGTTACTATTGGTTTAATTGATACGGGAGTATCAGCATCTCAACCTTTATTAAATTCTTCTGGAATTAATGATGGCTATTCTAATGGCCGATTCGTACAAAAATATGGCACATTTATAGACTCTGCATGGTGGTGGTCTAGCAATTATGATGGGCCACATGATAAATGCGGTCATGGTACTGCAATGGGATCTACAATGGCATCTCCACGTAATGATAATGGAATGCCTGTTGGTGTTGCTTATAATGCGAACTTAGTAGCTTATAGAGCAACTGAAGATGTGTTACTTAACGATTATCACGAACGAAAAGGGGTTTCTAAGGCCTTAACACAACTAGGAAACAGAAGTGATGTGAAAATAATTTCGATGTCTATAGGTTATGTATGGTCTATTGGTAATATAAAGGATGCCGTAAGGTATGCTTATAGTAAAGGGAAATTAATATTTGCTGCAGGAGGAACATCAACGAGTTTCACAAATGGCTTTGGAGTGATTTTTCCGGCAACGATGAGTGAAACTGTAGCAGTTACCGGCGTTGATGATGGTAGTAATTATGATCGCTGCGATACCTGTCATAGTGGGAGTAAAATTGACTTCACAATCATTATGGAAGGTGATAATAATACCAGCAAAGCACCTCCTGTTTTAGGATTTTATAATGGAGATCGTCGCTATACTGGTGGCTCCTCAGTAGCTACTGCAACTACGGCTGGAATAGCAGCGTTGGTGTGGGCTAGGTATCCTAGTTGGAGTAGAACTCAAGTACTTAATAGACTGAAACAATCTGCCGATTTTTACCCTAGTAAAAGTAGTAACTATGGATATGGAAATATTGATGCATTACAAGCTGTTCAATGATAGTTCTAACATAGAATGATATACAAAACCTCTTCAATATTTGAAGAGGTTTTTTTATAATGATGAGGTGATTTTGAACTTAAATCCTTGAAATTTAGTATGCATTTCGTCGATTTTCATTTTTAATTTGTGAAGTTTGTCCGATAAAAAAGCGTGTTCAACGATTATATTCTGATATGTCACTCACTTAGAGATACTTTAACCATCCCAAATTAACCTAAATCCATGATGAAAGCAAACCTACTATACTGTTTTCTATGTTGTTCGTTATTGTCTTTTGGTCAGACCGAAAGAACACTTATCAATAAAATTGATAGTATTAACGACCTCGCATTACAGCATTACATAAGTAATGATATTGCAAAGTCCTTCAATTTATTTAATAAAGCCATTAAATTATCTGATTCTATCAATGATAATTATGGCAACGCAGTCGCAAATTTTACCATTGGTAAGATTTACGATTTCATGCATGATTATGATAAAGCTGAAAAAAGCTATAATCAAGTTATTCATGCCGCAAAAAAAGAAGGTGATAATTTTTTGTTGGCAAGTTCATATCTGAAATTGGGTCAAATTTATATGAACAAAGTGCCTCCTACTGATGCTATTCCGTTCTTTGAAAAAGCAATACAGTTTGGTAGTAAATATAATGTTAGAGATCATGATAATGTAGATAGAAGGGATGAGATCTTATTTCGAATAAGATTGAACTTATCACAGCTTTATTTAGAAACTAATAACTACGCTAAAGTGCTCATTTATTTATCTAGAGCTGAGGATAATTTAAAACGCATAGAAGATCATGGCTATTCCACAGCACAATGGAACTTTGTCCAAGGACAATATTTTAGTAAAAAAGAATTTTACAATAATGCCAATGTTAAATTTATCGAAGCCATAAATATTTTAGAAAATCACAGTGAAATTAATGTAAAAGATAAGAATGCGCTTTTAAATGATGTCTATAAAGAACTGTCATTAACTTATGCTGCGTTAGAGAATAGTGAAGAAGCCTATCAAGCATTGTTAAAGCATAATAACTACAGAGATAAACTACTTAATGAAGAGAAAATAAGACAAGATATTATTGTACAGTCTAAGTTTTCAATCGAAAGTTATAAAAACGTAGCACAGCTTGCTAATAATGAAAGAATTGAGCAGTTAGCCGCCAGTAATAAAATAAAAAATGTAAATATAATTATTACAATTACCGGATTTCTATTGTTTATATCGTTGTTAACCATGTATCGAAGTTACATATCTAAAAGACGATTAAGTAATATTTTGAAAACTAAAAACAACCAATTAGAAATTGCAAAAAATAAGGCAGAAAAGTCTTCCGAATTAAAGAGTAATTTCATTTCCAATGTCACTCACGAATTAAGAACACCTTTGTATGGCGTGGTTGGGTTAACATCATTACTTTTAAAAAATAACGACTTAAGCTCTAAAGACACTAAGTTTTTAAAATCGTTAAAGTATTCTGGCGATTATCTCCTCAATCTTGTCAATGATATTTTACAAATAGGAAAAATTGAATCTCAAAAAATTGAACTTAAAAACGTTACAGTTAATTTGAGAGTACTCATAGAAAATCTAGTGAATTCGTTTGATTATAGATTGGAAGAAACTAATAATCAGATACAAATTTCAATTGACAAGAACATACCAGAGTTCATTAAATGCGACAATGTAAGGTTGTCTCAGGTTCTAATCAACCTAATTGGTAATAGTATCAAGTTTACTGAAAATGGAAAAATAGAAGTAAGGTTAAAACTGTTAAACACTTTAGAAGATAAAGTATCTCTGCGTTTTGAAGTTGAAGATAATGGTCCTGGGATTCCAAAAGAAAAGCAAAAAATGATATTTGAGAACTTCTCTCAGCTGGATAAAAATAGCAATACAAATTATCAAGGAACAGGACTTGGGTTGCCAATTACAAAAAACATTATTGAATTATTTGGAAGCACATTAGATATAGATAGCGCAATAGATTTGGGTACTACCTTTAGTTTTGATCTTACCTTTGAAATAGACAAAAAAGCAAAGGTCAAAAAAGTAAAAACAAAACAAGCAAAAGGAGAAGCTATTACCGATACACATAAGTATAAGATTCTGGTTGCCGAAGACAATAAAATCAATCAGATTGTAACTCAAAACTTGTTGCAACGCGAAAACTATGAGTGCGTTGTTGCTAAAAACGGATTAGAGGCTTTAGAGGCTCATAAACAAACCGCTTTCGATTTAATTTTAATGGATATTAATATGCCTGTAATGAATGGAAATGAGTCTACTAAAGCTATCCGTGAGTTCGATCCCGAAACACCTATTATTGCATTAACTGCAGCCGATATTGAACAAGTTAAAGAAGACTATAAACTAATTGGATTTGATGGTATCATTACCAAACCTTTTGATAATTATGAATTTTTTCAAACTATTTCTGAGCAAATTCAAAAAACAAAATCAATAGATGTGAAATCAGATTTTAAATTAGTCAAAGTATCTTAATTTATTTTTTTCTGCTTATTGTAAGTCCGTCTCTAATTGGTAGCAAAACGGTTTCGATACGTTCGTCATTTTTTAAAAGAGTATTGTATTCTAAAACAGCTTTAGTTGAAAGGTCTTTATTATTTAAAGGCTCGGTTACTTTTCCATGCCATAAAACATTGTCTGAAATGATAATGCCACCAGCATTTAATTTATCGACTATTAAATGAAAATAATTAACATAATTGGGCTTGTCAGCATCAACAAAGACCAGATCAAAAGTCATGTCTAGTGTTGGAATAATATCTAAAGCACTACCCAAATGCTGATGAATTTGAGCGCCGAATTCAGATTTATCAAAATAACGTCTTTGAAAATCAACGAGCTCCTCATTAATATCTATTGTATGAATCTCTCCATTGCTTGATAGGCCTTCTGCTAAACACAATGTTGCGTAACCAGTAAACGTACCCAGTTCTAAAATTGTGGAAGGACGAATTAGTTTAGAAATCATACTTAAAACGCGACCTTGATAAGGTCCGCTTAGCATAATGGGTTGTAATATTTTTTGATAAGTTTCTCTAGTAAGTTGTTGCAATAATTCTGGTTCTTCTTCAGAATGTGCCACAATGTAATCATCTAATTTTTCTGGTAAAAAGTGCATAGATAAAAATAATTAAACCTCATGAAAAACAGATGTCATGAGGTTTGTAATTGTATTAAGAATGGAATTATTCGCCTTGATTTTCGCTTGTAACGTTGGTTTCATTCTTTGAAGCCATAAAAAAGAGAATTCCACCAACGACAATGAGTCCAATTTTAATTATCCATGATGTCGTTTCTCCCCAATTATCTATCCAACTTAAAAGTCTGAGTTGTAATTCAAAAAAGGGTAAAACAATAGCTAATACTCCAAAAAGAGCGATGTACATTCCAATTTTTTTCATGTTATAAGTTTTGGTTAGACCTCAATATATGAAATAATTCCAAAACCAATAAAGCTGTTAAGCAATCAATGTACACCAACCATCATTTTTTTAATCTTTGGTGAAATTAAAATGGCTATTAGTCCAACCAATATACTAATCACACCAAAACTGGCATATACGGAAAGATAGGAGTAGAGTTGTTGGTAACTCTCACTATTTTGCATAGCCATTTCAGGCGTAATACCAGTAATGAATTCTACAATGTCTCCAAATATGCCTTGAGTAAAGACATTGGTTTCTCCTTCGGTAACAGTGGTAAGCTTGGCAATTTTACCAGCAAAGAAATGGCCATAAAAATTCGCCGAAAACCAAACGCCCATGATAAAGGCAACATATTTTAGTGGAGATAGCTCAGTCATTTTAGATAACCCTATTGGAGATAAGAATAATTCTCCGATTGTAAGTACTAAATAACCCAAAACTAAATACGTCATGGAAGTTCTGGCAAAAGCGTCAATACTATGTGCCGACAAAGCAAATACCACAAAACCTAACCCCAGAAACACCAATCCTAAGCCAAACTTTATGGCAGAATTTGGGTTCTTTTTTCTCTTACTTAGAAACGTCCATAATAATGAGAAAGGAATAGCCAATAAAATAATAAAACCGGCATTAATACTATTGGTTCCTGCCGCATCCATACCCACAAGATTTACATTTCTATCGGCAAACAAAGTCAATGAACTTCCTGCCTGTTCAAAAATAGCAGAGAAAAGCGTATAAAGTACAGTAAAGTATACAGCAACAATTAATCGCTTTTTTTCTTTAAGATTAACAGTAGTCAGGATGTATATAATATAAGCAATTAGAAAGGCCGAAATAATCCAAACTAGAAAATGTTCAAACTCATGGAATTTAACAATGAGTGCGAAAATGGGAACAGATAAAAAGGCAATTATAGAGATGAGTTGCCCTTGATTTATTCCAAATGATTTTTTTTGGTAAACAGGGAGATTTGGAACCAAACCTTTATTGCCAAATATGTTGGCTTTAAGCCCTCTGTTAAAAACAAGTAGACCTAAAACCATTCCAATTCCAGCAAGCACAAACCCATAATGCCAGCCATAAGTTTCTGCGAACCATGCACAGGCCAGAGGAGCAATTGCAGCTCCTAGATTGATGCCTAAATAAAATATAGTGAATCCAGAATCACGCCTTGCATCTCCTTCATGGTATAAATCTCCAACGAAGGAAGAAATATTAGGCTTAAAAAACCCGTTTCCTACAATGATTAACCCTAATGATCCATAAAAAAATATAGGCTGCTCAAAAGTGAGAAAAAAATGCCCAAGTGCCATCAAAACCCCTCCAAGAAGTATGGCTTTTCTAAATCCTAGTATTTTATCGGCTAAAATACCACCAATTAAAGGTGTTACATAGACTAAAGACATATAAGCGGCATATACACCAAAAGCCATATCATCAGTAAATAATAATTGTTTGGTCATATAGAGTACGAGAAGAGCGCGCATTCCGTAGAAAGAAAAACGTTCCCATAACTCCGCAAAAAATAAATAGATTAAACCTTTTGGATGTCCGAAGACTTCATTAGAATTTGTGATAGACATTTGTTCGATTTTTTGATTTGAGGACAATGTATTTACAACATGTCTCAATAGCGAACTTTGTAACTAATTATATCAAATTATAATCAATTGTGCTTAATTGTAACTCACAAATTGTTAGCTTAAAAGTGCGTTATAAGTATCATTTTCTGGTGTTTTGCAAAACTCTTCTAAAAGAGTCGCATCTATGGAAATGTGGTTTGGAATCATTCGTAATCTATAGCGTCCTTCTCCAATAAAAGTAAAAAGATCTCGTCGTTCAAGAAGTTGTGTTGGATCTAATTCTAAGATAGAGTTTATATTATCTATTATTCTAGTGAGATACGTTTGGTTTTTGATTTCACCGCCTAAACTTACAATTAAGCTCTGGGCATCGCCTTCACCATATTTGCGTCTAATAGCAAATTTCAGTAAATTTTTATACTGTGTAGTTTTAGAACCAAAATCAATAGTTTCGTCAAAAACGCCTTTTGTTGGAATACTAATTTTTACCAAGCTCCAATCTAGAAAGCTAATCGTCATCTCGTTAGGCTTGGGCATATTTGCTAACCTAATAACCCAAGTAGTAGCTAACACCAGAAATATTGAAATTAAGGAGGTCTTAGCAATTATTTTAATGAGATTGTTACTAAAGTCATTGGCGTAATTCACAAAGACTTCAGACAATTGAGATGAAAATACTAACAGTATGACTAAAGTAGAGATGACACCAACTATTTTTAATCCACGATACGCAAATGTTCTAAAGAGAGAGATGCCTAGAAGAGCGCATAAAAATGCGGAAAGAATGAGATCTGGTATGGCGCTTACATTAATACTTTTGTAAGCGTTTACCTTAGGAAACATGGAGAGTCCTATAGTCACTAAGGCTGTTAAGATAATGACAAACAGAATAATCCTGATATTCTTTTTGTTATTATAAATAAAGCGCGGAGCATAATAGAAGTAAAACAAAGCTAACAATAAGAACATATTGTTCACTATTGAAAGCAAATGAATTCCAAACTGAAAAAAAGTGGTTTCTTTAAACGAAAAGTAATGCCCTGCATATGACCAAATACCCGAAACAACCCAAACAAACATAGCTAAACTCAAGTATAGAAGACCTTTGTCTACGCGTTTTTGAGTGTCATTTTCTTCTAATATTTGTTTAAAACGCTGTCTAATGTTAGACCAAATGGCTAAAAGTAAAGTAGCTCCAACTAATGAAATAAATATATGTGAAAGAATATAAAATTCAGAAACATCAGTCATGGTTAGTTGCCTAAAATTCTATTTACCAGTTTCTCTTTGGCGTTTAGGTCGTCACCACATAACCATTGAATCACGTTGTCCTCCCAGATGGCATCACGTTCTGTTTCAGTAATAATATCACGTTCTATAGCAAGGTCTAAAATTTTTCCTGGATAAGAAGACTGCTTTTCACTTTCCATTTCACCAAGCGGATAAGGATCATCAAGTCCCATTAGTACTTGTTTCGAAGTTTGATTTTTAATTAATAGTTGTAAGCCGCCAGTATCATGCACCAAGGTGTCAAAAAAGATATTTGGATGGCCTACGGCTTTTCTTGGGTGGCTTTTCCCTTCAAACAAATCAGGACGACCATCAAAGCCTTGAATACGACGACCTAAATTTATTTGAGCTAATTGACCACCATGCGCAAAGCAAGTTCGCATATTTGGATATTTATCCTGATAACCATTTAAGGTTAAAAAATGATAGGCATCGGCACATTGCGCTAACATCCAAATAAGATGAAAACGCCAAGACGTGTTTTCTAGCTTAATAAATTTTTCTCCGTCATAAGGATGAATTTCAACAGCCAAATTGTATTTGTTGGCCAGTTCAAAAATAGGCTCGTTCTCTTCATCAAAAATACAACGCCATGTTCCAATAGTGTCCATATAGTGCGTAGGTAAGCAAAGAAGTTGCATGCCTAACTCTTCAACGCAACGTTCAATTTCCCAACAAGCGCCTCTTACAAATCCGGGATGTACTACAAATCCACAAGTAAACTTACTTGGGTTTTCATGCTGAATCTTTGCATTAAAATCGTTCTGAAAACGCAAGGCCTGCTTCATTTCTTCCACACGTAAACCATTTCCGTAGAGTTGTGATAAGTTTAGAACAACTGCATGATCAATATTGAAGCGTTCCATCCATGCTAGTTTTTCATTTAAAAAGAAACTAGAATCCGTAATAGGGCGATTCCAATCTTTTTGTAGCATGAATTTTCGGTCTTTGTCAACCCAAAAAATACCTTTGTCTTTCATAAACTGAGGAATTTCCTCAGGATAAGGAAGTAGGTGAGAATGGCCGTTTATTCGAAGTTTTCTTTTCATTTATAATTTAGGTTTTAAACATATCATTGTGGCTTGCATTGTTGCATAGATCACATCTTCTGCTTTGTTGGTCACAACACCTTCGCAAAAGGTGAGCGTCCTACCAGATTTTATAACAGACCCTTTTGCCACGATGGTATCGGTTTCTGCTGCTCTAATAAAATTTGTTTTAAATTCTACAGTCAGCACATCAGATCCATCAGGCATGGTACTTAATGCGGCATATCCGCAGGCCACATCTGCAATACTAGTTATTACTCCAGCATGGAAGTAACCATGTTGTTGCGTGAGTGTGTCATTTAAAGTACATGAAATAACAACTTCGCCCTTTGTAATAGAAATCAGCTGAGCTCCAAGGGTTTTCATAAACCCTTGTTTGTAAAAGCTTTGTTTTGCGACTTCTATCATATACTAGCCGTCAAGTTGTACTTTTTTTGGAGGTTGCATCACTTCACCACAATTGGGGCATGAACGCTTGTCTTTGTCTCCATAATATTTATCGAAAATTTTTGGCATATCAGTTTCAATATTATCCAATGTAAAATCTTCTTCATATAATTTGGTTGTGCAATTTTCACAAAACCATAACAGCGCATCTTGAACACCTTCGTCTCTTGGATATTCAATGACTAATCCAACTGTATTAGCGCCACGTTGAGGTGAGTGAGGCACTTTAGGAGGCAATAAAAACATTTCGCCCTCTTTAATATGAATATCTTTAGGTGTACCCTTATCTATGACTTTAAGTGTAATATCACCTTCAACCTGATAGAAAAATTCTGGCGTTTCGTTATAATGATAATCTTTCCTGCTGTTTGGTCCACCAACAACCATAACAATAAAATCTCCATTTTTCCAAACCACTTTGTTGCCTACTGGCGGTTTTAATAAATGACGATTTTCTTCAATCCATTCTTTAAAGTTTATAGGCGAAACTAATGTACTCATGGTATATATTTTTTTGGCGTTCCCTTATGAGGTCAGGCTTTCAAGGCTCGCTATCAGAGATGAGCTCAAACAAACCTTTCAATCCTTAACGCAAATTCATCAATTCAATAAAATTAATAATAAAAAACGAAATTATGCCCTTATAACGACTTTGTTCGTCCTCCATCAACAGGAAGGTTAATTCCATTAATGTAGGCAGCGCGTTCGCTTGCTAAAAATGTAATAGCATCTGCCAATTCCTCTGGTTTTGCAAAGCGTTTTGCAGGAACTGCATTTTTCATGGCATTTGCAGCTTCTTGCTCTGTGTTTCCAGTTTTAGCCGATTTGTTTTTTATGATCTCTGTTAGTCGTTCTGTTCCAGTTGCTCCAGGAAGTACATTGTTTACAGTAATGCCAAATTGACCAAGTTCATTAGCCAAGGTCTTACTCCAATTAGCAACGGCACCACGAATGGTGTTACTCACACCCAATCCATCTAAAGGCTGTTTTACAGAGGTTGAAATCACATTGATAATACGACCATAGTTTTCACTTTTCATAAAAGGAACCACAGCTTGAGCTAAAACATGATTGCACTTTAAATGTTGTGTGAATGCATTTTCAAATTCATCTACTTCTGCCAAAAATACTGGGCCTCCTTTGGGACCACCCGTATTATTGACCAATACATGAAAGCCATGATTGTTGTTAATGTAAGTTTCAACCTTTTCCTTTAATGCTTTCGGATTTGAAAAATCGGCAACAATATAATCATGGTCTCTATGCTGAGGTAATTGTGAGAGGGTAGCTTGTAACTTGTCTTCGTTTCTTGCAATTAAAGTAATTTGAACGCCTTCTTCGGCTAATGCAAATGCTGTTGCTTTACCTATTCCAGCAGTGCTTCCACAAACTAATGCGTATTTATTGTTTAATTCTAAGTTCATTTATTTTAGTTTAAAACTATTTAAAATTGTATTTCCTGTTTTGATATAGTCGTCATAGGATTTTTCGAGTGCAGAAAAGGTTAGAATATACATCACTTCCTGATGAAAAATAAGAACCTGTTTGAATTTCAATGCATTACCTGAAACCTTTCCTGTTAATACCATAACATGCTGTTTATCATCACCATTACTTTCGAGGATCTTACCGTCATCTAACATTCCTTTTGTTTGTTTTTGTGTTAATTCAACATAATCTTTCATGTTGATGTTTTGTCCTTTCAAGTTCTGAATAATGAGATTAATATTCTCTTTAAAAGTATCGTCTTCGGTAAGAGGGGAATTGATAAAGAATGTGGTCTGCATTTGACCAGAATCATCAAATGTCCAACTTTCTGGATACTCAATAGCATAAGTCGCATTTTCGAAGTTCGTCCATTTTTCTTGACAAAACGTAACATTAATTGATAATAGGAAGATAAGTAAAGTTAGTTTTTTCATCTCTTGTGTATTTTTAGTCAAAGTACATAAATTATTCAATGATATATGTTCTTAGGTGTTATTTTTTGCGTGGCGAATTCTATAGGTTCTTAATATGATTTCTAGTTGGGCAGGTTTTATTCTTAAATCTTCAAGGAGAATTTTATAAAACCTATCATCGGCATCATAAAAAGTAAGATGAGCTGTTGATGATTTTCCAATTCCCTCGTAAGTAACGGTCTCTTCAAAAATTTCGAACCAACTCCTTTTAGGTTCAGATCCTAGTTTTATACCATTATTGTCTATAGTAATTTGAACGGCATTATTAACTAATTTTTTAATAGCAGAAAACACAAAATATCCACCACCTGCTAATAAAATGCTTCCGAGTATATAACTTCTGAGGCTTTCGTTTAAAAGAAGAGTAATACTAACTATTAGTGTTACGATTCCAAAAATCAGTAAAAATAAACCATGCCCTTTAGAGAAATAGATTTCTGTAACTGAGGAAATAGAGGGGTCCTCTTCAAAAAGATCATCTGCCCTAAATTTTAAATTGAGCTCGTCTAATTTTCGCTGCTCTTTTTTGGATCTAATTTCTGTCCGTTCAAATATATGTCCGTCACCCCAAATTAGTTTTTCATGTATAGCTCTTTCTTTGAGTTCATGCACATTTCTCACATGTTCAAAGGCCCAAATGCGCCATTTGGTAATCATAATACTCCAAAAGAGCCATCCTAAACCTATACCTAACACTATGGCAATGGCTAGTCCCCAGTTGGGAATATAATCGTGAGCAGATAAATAGATACCAGCGGCAGGGCTGCCAATCAAGCAAATCATTACAGGGACATTAATCATTAAATGTCCTCTTTTTATAGCCTTATCAACTGAAACTTCCTGTTTCACGGTACATTTACAGAATTTGTATTAGTAAAGAAACTAATACTTTATACAAACATTTTTAGCTTCGGTAAAGAAACGAAGTGCTTCAAAACCTCCTTCACGCCCTACGCCAGATGCTTTTACACCACCAAAAGGCGTACGTAAATCACGCATCATCCAAGTATTAACCCAGACAATACCTGCTTGCAATTGGTTGCTCATTCGCATGGTACGTTTTAAATCGTTAGTCCAAAGTGTTGCAGATAAACCATATTTCACTTTGTTGGCCATTTGTAAAACTTCATCTTCAGTTTGAAACGGCATAATAGTAACCACAGGACCAAATATTTCTTCTTGATTTACTCTGCATTCATCGTTTGGCACCTCAATAACAGTAGGTTCTAAATAGTATCCATTATCAGAGCCTTCAACATGAACTTCATTTCCACCACATAGTACAATGCCATTTTCATCCTGAGCAATTTGGATGTAATCTTTCACTTTTTCTAAATGTGGTTTGGATACTAAAGCACCAATATTTGTATTGGCATGCGATGGATGTCCTACTTTAAGCTGTTTTACTTTAGAAACGAAATCACTTTTGAATTGATCATAAATCGATGCTTCTACAAAAATTCTACTTCCGCAGAGACAAATTTGACCTTGATTGGCGAATGAAGAACGAACAGTTGTGTTAATCATATCTTCATAATCACAATCTGCAAAGATGATATTTGGGTTTTTACCTCCAAGTTCGAGCGATAATTTTTTAAACATTGGTGCGGCCACTTTAGCAATGTGCGCTCCTGTAGCAGTTCCTCCAGTAAATGAAATGGCCTTAATATCTAGGTGTTCTATAATCGCCTGACCAGTAGAGCCTCCAAGACCATGAACAATATTTAGCACACCCTTAGGTAAACCAGCTTCGTTACATATTTCACCAAGAAGATAAGCTGTCATAGGTGTCACTTCACTAGGTTTGGCTACAACGCAATTTCCAGTAGCTAATGCAGGTGCAATCTTCCAAGTAAATAGGTATAGTGGGAGATTCCAAGGTGAAATACAACCTACAACACCAATAGGCTGGCGAAGCGTATAATTGATAGCTTGTTGCCCAACACTTTCATGGCTTTCACTAGCAAATTGTGTTATAGCATTTCCGAAGAATCTAAAATTGCTAGCTGCTCTTGGTATGTCAACAGCTTTGGCCAAAGAAATAGGTTTTCCATTGTCTTTACTTTCGGCTTGAGCAAAACGATCTAAATTGAGTTCTAGCAACTCTGAAATTTTAATAAGAATTCGGCTGCGCTCCTCTAAAGTGGTTTGCGACCAATTAGGAAAAGCAGATTTTGCGGCAATATATGCGTTCTCTACATCGTCTTTTGATGAATTTGGGATTTGCCCATAAATTTCTCCATTTGATGGATTATAGTTGTCAATCCATTCATTGGCAACAGGTGCCATAAATTTTCCGTTGATGTAGTTTTGAATGTCCATTTTTTATTTTCTCTTCAAAAAATTATGTGTTCAATATCGTTAAAATTTTGATGAAAAATTAATTTTGAACGTCTTCTTTTAGGCCTGAGGTTAATTTTGTGAAGGCCTCTTTAGATTTTGTAAACCATTTGATTAAGTGATTCGTAAACAGTATGTGTTATTTTATCGTTGCGATAAATTCTGCCAGATTTTTATGAATAAGCTAATCGTTCTGAACTATAGGATGATTTATTTAATCCATTGACTAATTACAAGTTTCGTTATCCATTTGTCATTCTTCTTCTCAAAAAGAATATGCTCTCCTGTAATCCCGTGGCTAGTTTCTATATAAGCAAGATTTAATTTGTTGTTGAATACGGGTGAGCTCAAATACAGAATACCATTTTCTTTCAATAAATTTTCAATTGTTTCAATAGAATCTTTTGAAACAAAATACTCTGTGTCTAAATCGGTGTTTTCAAAATGGTAGTCTACTAGGTTGGTCCAATTCACAGTTTTAAAGCCATAATCTATAAGGTCTTCTGTAACTATTTTATTATTTAATTGATGTTTAATAAATGACGTGTCTTCTGTTCTTAAATGAAAGGATAGATATTCGACTTCATTTAAAAATTTCAACGTCGTATCTATTTTTGTTGGATCATCTTTTTTTTCAATATTTGATATAAAAATATATGGGTCTTTATACCATTTTGGTTTTACTTGCGACGTATCTTCTAAGATTACTTTTAAGAAATCTAGTTTAAAATTATTTGAGACAATGGGTTTTCTGTATTCGTCAAAATCTAACTGATCTCGATGTGTATTATTACATGAATAAAGTAGTAATAGTATTATACTATATGTGTAAGTTTTACTCAAAGAAAGGTCTATTGTTTTTTATAAGCCATAACTTTAATTTCAACCACCAAGTCGGGGTGTGGTAATTGATGCACTGCCACTGTAGTACGTGTAGGACCTGTAGCTTTATCAAAAAACTCTGCATAGGCTTTATTGTAACCTGCAAAATCATTCATATTAACTAGAAAAGACGTGACATCTACAACGTCCTTAAGAGAAGCTCCAACCTTTGCTAAATTACCCTCAATATTTTTTAATACCTCGCGCGTTTGGGTTTCAATATTGAGACGTTTGGTTCCCATCTCATCAATAATATCAACACCTGCAATAGAGTTGTCTGGTCTTCGAGAACTCGTTCCTGACACGAAAATAAAATCACCAACTTGTTTTACATGTGGATAAGCGCCTCTTGGGGTTACTATATTTTTACTCATAATTCTAATGTAATCCAGCGACTTTGTCGTCTTGTAAAATCGCTAGGGTTTCTTTTTTTACTTTTTCTAGTAGATCTTTTGGGCTGTCATTTGGAGAAATGGTACCATCATCTAACATATTCAAAATGGCCTTATCTTGGGCTCGGCCTCTAGTCATAGCTTCATGATAGCCAATATTTTCGTTAAATGTCACCAAAGAATATTTAGAAAAATAATCGTTTGGAAACTGTTGTTCCAAAGTCATTTCTATTTTTCGTTTTTCTTTAAATAATGGGTTAGCAACATGGTCGCGCATTTCATAATAATTCTCTTCGGCTAATTCGCCAATGGCATCGGCATCGGCCTTTCGTGCTTTTTGATACGATTTAAATATGGTTTCCCAGTCATTTTCGTAGGTTTCTATAAAACCATCTAAAACCGTAACATCCTCGAAGGATGCGTTCATTCCTTGTCCGTAAAAAGGAACTACAGCATGTGCCGCATCACCCATTAAGAGCGTTTTTCCCTTATAATACCAAGGCGAGCATTTCACAGTACCGAGAGCTCCAGTAGGATTATTAGCAAATTCTTCAGCGATATTTGGAATTAAACGCAAGGCATCAGGGAATTGCTGTAAGAAGAAATCGTTAATTTTTTCATCTGAAGATAAATCTTTAAAATTATGTTCACCTTCTTCATGACTTAAAAAGAGCGTTACGGTGAAGCTACCGTCTAAATTAGCCAAGGCGATTAACATGTAATCTCCACGAGGCCAAATATGTAAATAATCTTTGCTAATTTGATGTTTCCCGTCTTTTGAGGCCGGGATTTCTAGTTCTTTATATCCGTGGGTAAGAAACTGTTGGGAATAACTAAATAGAAATTTTCGTTCTAAATAATAACTTTTTCGTAATTCAGAGCCTGCGCCATCAGTTCCAAAAATAACATCGGCTTCAACATTGAATCCTTTTTTGGTGACATGATTTATAAAAAACGCGGTATTCGTATCTAAATCAACCCTTGTACATTCCATGTTAAAGTGAATTGTTAGGTTGTCATAAGCATCGGCTTCAGTCAATAATAGACCATTTAAGTCACCACGAGAAATAGAATTAATATGTTCTCCTTTTCGACCCGAATAATTTGAAGGAAAGGTGTTCCCCTCTTTATCGTGCATTAGTCTGCCTATCATCGGAATACATATGTCTCTGGCCTTGTCTTCCACGCCAGCTAATCTCAAGGCCTTAAAGCCTCTGTCTGAAAGTGCCAGGTTAATTGATCGTCCAGCTGATATGTCTGTAGTACGCAAATCTGGTCTACTTTCATATACAGTGACATTATATCCACGTTGAGCAAGTCTTAAAGCGAGAAGACTTCCACAAAGTCCTGCGCCTATAATAAGTATATTTTGTTGTTTCATTTTAATTCAAAATAGTTTTCAAACGTTCTACAAACTCATAAATATCCATGAACGAATTATATAGTGGTACAGGAGCACATCTAATCACATCTGGTTCTCTCCAATCTGTGATAATACCAGCTTCAGTGAGTTTATTATGTAAACTTTTATCAGCATTTAAAACCTGTATTGATAGTTGGCAACCACGTTCATTTGGATGGCTTGGCGTTATGATTTTTATATCTGAATTATTAAGTTCAAGCAATAAAAACTCGAAATAACCAGTTAATTGTTTTGATTTTTCACAAAGCTTGTCAAAGTTGGCTTCGGCAAAAACATCTAATGAAGCTCTAATAGCTGCCATAGAAAGTATAGGAGGGTTGCTAAGTTGCCAGCCTTCTGCGCCTGGTAATTGATCAAACTCATCGCGCATTCTAAAACGCGTTTGCTTGTTGTGCGACCACCAACCTGTAAATCGATTTAGATCTTTTCTATAAGCATGACGTTCATGAACAAAAGCACCAGATAAACTTCCAGGACCAGAGTTTAAATACTTATAGCTACACCACACGGCAAAATCAGCACCAGAATCATGAAGATTGAGTTTAACATTTCCTGCACCATGTGCACAATCAAAACCTACTATACAACCATAAGAGTGACCGAGATCTGTAATACGTTTAAGGTCAAAAAACTGACCTGTATAGTAGTTCACACCTCCAATCATAATAAGTGCGATGTTGTCACCTTGATTTTTTAAGATAGTTTCTAAGTCTTCATAATTGGCTAGTTCTTCGCCTTCACGAGCTTTCCATAGAATGAGACCCTCTTCATGGTCATAACCATGGTGACGCAATTGCGATTCTACTGCATATTTGTCACTTGGAAAAGCATCTGCTTCAATTAATATCTTGTAACGTTTAGAGGTAGGTTTATAAAAACTTACCATCATAAAATGAAGATTAGCCGTTAAGGAATTCATTACCACAACTTCTAAAGGTTTTGCACCAACTATGTTTGCCATGGTTTTGGTTAAGAATTCGTGGTAGTGTAACCAAGGGTTCTTGCCTTCTGTATGTCCTTCTACGCCAAGATTTGCCCAGTCTTCTAATTCTTGATTGATATAGTCTTTTGTGATTTTAGGTTGTAATCCCAAAGAATTTCCGGTCATATAAACAAGTTCATTTCCGTTATGATCTTTTGGTAGGTGGAACTTATTTCTAAATGATGATAGTTGGTCATTCTGGTCTTGTTGTTTAGCAAATTCAAGACCTAATTGATAATTAGACAAGATGTTTAGTTTTATGTTGTCTAACAAAAATAAGGATTATATATCAAGAAATAAAGCGATGAAAGCGGCATTTTCTGTATGGAAAAGAAATACTTTTTTTAGTATCTTTAAAGAAAGTATAATGATATGGGAAAGACAAAAGAGTATAGTAATGAAGAGGTTACGATAGTATGGAAACCAGAGGCTTGTATCCATTCGGCCATATGTGTAAAGGGGTTAGGTGAGGTCTTTAAACCTAAAGAACGTCCTTGGATAAAAATGGATGCAGCATCTACAGAAGCGTTGATTAAACAGGTTAAGGCTTGTCCATCAGGTGCCTTGGGGTATTACATGAACGATGAGGAGAACGAAGAAGCAGAAACTTTAGAAACCAAGGTAGAGGTGCTGGAAGATGGGCCTCTTTTAGTTTATGGTACCTTAAAGGTAACTCGTAAAGATGGAAGCCAAGAAACGAAAAATAGAACTACTGCTTTTTGCAGATGTGGAGCCTCAAACAACAAACCATATTGCGACGGAGCGCATGTAAAAGATGGTTTTAAAGGATAAGTAAAAAGCGCTTCGTCTAAACTTAGATGAAGCGCTTTGAATATATATGGACGCTAACGCGGAATATTATACTTTATATACGTCCTTAAGTCGTAAGTTAGATGTCTTCTTTACAAGATTTTTCAAACTTTAATATTTTTTTAAGATTTGCTATGTTATTGCACCTTTACGTTTGAAAAGTAAAGGTTGAAATTTCCATCTGTCATTTTATGATCTTTCGCAATTTTGAGACCATTAAAATCTTGGTAGTTTTCAAAAGTAGTTGCCATTGATGGTTCTTTGCGATTTCCCTCTCTAAACACCCATTCTCTAATTATAAAATCATCATCATAAAAAATATCATAAGCATCACCAGGCGTATAACCACCTTCATTTCCATAAGTAAGTACAATTTTATGTAACTCTTTTTTTGATATAGGAGCAAGGCCCTTAACAGGATTTGAAATGGTTGTGCCTTTATCCCAAATTAATTGAAAAGGGACTAATAACCAATATTTGTCGTTAATGAATTTTTGGTCTAGTTCAATAGTTGTAGAATCTATCTTATTTCGATTAAAAACTACAATAGAATCGCCGCCTGTTGAAAAAGCGACTTGATTTTTTTTAGGTTCCCAGATCCATTTTCTTTCAAAATGATTCTCGCCTCTGTCCACATTGAAAGTGAAATCGATACGTCCAATAGCGTTCCAATGGTCATAGCCATGAGCTTTAGCTATTTTTTCGGCTATTGTTAATTCTTGTTTTACTTCGGAAATAGTCTCGGTTTGATTGCTTTGTTCTTTAGTTTCAGTTTTGCAAGATGCTAAAATTGAACAAAGACACAATAAGGTAAGGAGTTGCTTCATTTGTTTTTTTGTAAAGGTATGGAATCTTTATATTTCAGAAGTTTTATTACTTTAGAGCCACAAATTTTAAAAATTATGAGCGAAGATCATTTTGAAGTAAATAAGGCAACTTGGAACGAAAAGGTAAAAATACATTCTAAAAGTGAGATGTATGATCTAGATGCTTTTAAAAAAGGAAAATCCTCATTAATGTCTTATGAATTAAATGCTTTAGGAGATGTTAGCGGACAATCATTATTGCATTTGCAATGTCACTTTGGTCAAGATACTTTAAGTTGGAGCAGACTTGGGGCTAAGTGTGTTGGTGTAGATTTGAGTGATGAAGGCATTACCTTGGCTAAGTCTTTAAATAAAGAGCTTGGATTAGATGCGCAATTTGAATGTTGTAATGTTTTGGATACTTCAAAGCATATCGAAGATACTTTTGATATTGTGTATACCTCTTATGGCGTTATAGGTTGGTTACCAGACTTAAAACCTTGGGGAAAAATGATTGGAGAACGACTAAAAAAAGGAGGAACATTCTACATGGTAGAGTTTCATCCTATTGTTTGGATGTTTGATTATTTAGATGGTAAATCGGTAATGCGCTATGGTTATATGCAAGACGAAGCTATTTATGAAGAATATGAAGGTACTTATGCCGACCAAAACTCAAAAATGATAAGCAAAGAATATGGTTGGAATCATGGGTTTAGTGAAATTGTAAATGCGCTTATAGAAGGTGGTTTAAAAATTGACTATTTAAATGAACATGACGAAAGCCCTTATAATGTATTGCCAGACCTAGTAAAAACTAAATCTGGCAATTATGAAACCAAGGATAAACTATACCCTCTTATATTTGAAATAAAGGCAACAAAGCTTTAATTTTTAACAATAAGCTTTGATCCTAAAGATAGTTCGTTGGTGTAAAACGTTGCTAGGTAAGATCCTGTTCTTAAATTAGAAATATCTATGGATGATTGGTCATTATTGATTTCTATTGTTTTAACACGTTGACCAAGAATACTATATACTTTAATTTCTGTAATTTGAATATTAGATTCGAAATTTAATAATCCTTTTGTTGGATTAGGGTATAACTTTACAGTTATTAAGTTTTCATCAGAAACACTTAAGGCGTCATCTGTTATTTCAATACTTCTAGATGTACTATAAAATCTATTTGGTGAACTCATTGCAGATGTTGGTCCAACCGAATACGTTACCGTGTAATTTCCAACCGTTGAAGCCGATACATCAATGATACCAGTATCTTGATCAATAACTAATCCTGCTGGAGTACTAATGTAAATTCCTCCTGCAACACCATTTGTTAATGCTGGTGTGGGATCAGAATCGGTAACGTCATAAGTTATAGCATCATAGTTGAACTCAGAAAAATTATCGTAATGAATGCTCAGATATTCTAAAACTACGTTGGCATAGTCTATGGCAAATGGTTCTAATGTATTAGGTCTAGAGTCATAAGGAGCTCCTAAATCTCTTACACGTCTGTTGACTTCAGTCATAATGCCATCTATGCTACCACCACCACCTGTACTAACTGGACCTCCTGTTCCATCACCAGAGCCATGTCTTCGGTTATTATAAAAATTTCCGTCGAAATAGGAGTTGCTATGAGGCATTGTGTCGTCACAACTTGTATTTCCGTAATCTGAGTTACTTGGTACAGCTCTATAGCCAGAAGATACTCCACAGCCAGGGTAACTTGTTGCTGATCCTGATGGATCTATAGAGTTATAAAAAGTACCTGGAGCTTCTTGAAATAATTGTCCAAGACTATGTTCTCCTCTAACCAAGTCATTGTGTGATAGACTATTTAAATTAGACGTAACAAGGTTTTTAATTGTTGATTTGTCAATGATCGATACATCATTGAGGTCACTCGAATTGAGTTCTGTTGCCGTAATGTTGTATCCAATTTCTATTCTCGGAACTGTATGACTTTGACCATGTAAATCAATGTATAGACCTTTTCCCCAATTCGCTTCTACACTAGCACTGGCATCATTAATAAAGTATTGAAAGTCACTCCAATAAGATGCGGCATGACTATTTCCACACGACGCTTCACTAGGCATACGATTTGGGTCCATTTTAGATCTATGCAAGTTATTGATGATAATATGAGCATAACCTCCAGTTTGGGCATAAATCTCATCTTGAATACGACGAATTAGTACATCGGTATTGTCATCTCTTTCATTTGTTCCACAAGTTCTATCTGGTAAATTTGGGTCATTATCGGGATAAAATACACCACCAATAGTTTGTCCAGATTGAAGAACACCACCATGAGGTGCAGATATAATGATAGGTAAATTTCCAGGAATATATTCTATGTATTGATTTGGATTAGAGTACATAGGTACTCCTGGAGTTTGTGCATAAGCTACACTAGTAAGCATAGCAAAACAGAGTAGGTACGTAATTTTTTTCATCATAAGTGTATTTTAGATTTGGGCAATCTTTAATTACTGAATCGCTAAAATACACTTTTTATCGATAAACAACCAAATTTTATCGATGAAATGCACTAACATTAGTGTTTTTCCTTCAAAACATCTGGCATTTTGGCCTTAAATCTATTCAATCTAGGAATTGATACATTTCTAATATAACCTTGATTAGGGTGTAATCTTTCATAGTTTTGGTGATAGTCCTCCCCAACCCAAAATTTCTGAAAAGGATAAACTTCCGCTGCGATAGTTTTTCCTAACTTTTTGGCAAGCGCAGCTTTCTTCTCTTCTATAATTTTCTTTTGAGCGTCATTTTGATAGAAGATAATAGATCGATACTGAGACCCTTTGTCTGGCCCTTGACCATTAACTTGTGTTGGATCTTGCGATGCAAAATACACATCTACTAAAGTTTCAAAACTTACCACTTTAGGATCGTAAATAACTTCAACAGCTTCAGCATGACCAGTTCTTCCGGTGTTACTAAGTTGGTATGTTGGGTTTTTTGTGTAGCCGCCAGAGTAACCGTTAATAGCTTCGTCTACACCTTTTACACTTTCATAAACCGCTTCAACACACCAAAAGCATCCGCTGGCAAAATAGGCTTTAGCTTTACCTTCTTTTAGAGGAACTTCAATAGGTTTGGCATCAATTACGGCTTGTTGTTTCTCGTTGACCTGAGCACTATGTTGGCAACTAAATAGTAGCGCGATAGCTAATGTTGTGAATAATCTTTTCATAATGTTTTACTTTCTTTTGCAATCAGTCGATTAAAGATAAGAAACCTTAATATGAAGCTTGTAAAAGTTTTATTAAAATGAAAATCGGTTTGTTATATATGAAACCTATCTATGGGTTACATAAGGTAAGAACTAAACATAAAAAGACCTCAATCAATTGATTGAGGTCTTTTTTTATTTTGAAATATTATTTGGATTAAAGTTTAGAAAACATTTTCTCCATTTTTTCTTTTTCTTCTTGTGCGAGTTGTGCATCAACTAATATTCTACCACTGTGCTCATCTGTAATAACCTTTTTACGAGAAGCTATTTCAACTTGAATTTGAGGTGGAATTGTAAAGAAAGATCCTCCAGAAGCACCTCTTTCAATTGGTACTACAGCTAATCCGTTTTTTACATTGTTTCTAATGCGTAGATAAGCATTAACAAGACGCTCGTCTAATTTTTTCTGAAAATCTTCAGATTTTTTAATTAGAGCTTCTTCTTCTTTTTGTGTTTCAGCTAAAATTGCGTCTAGCTCACCACGTTTATGCTTTAAATGTGTTTTACGATCTTTAAGACGATCTTTTGTCTCATCAATCACTTCTTTTTTCTGTTCTATTTGAACTTTAAATTCTTTAATGTGCTTTTCAGCTAACTGAATTTCTAATTCTTGAAACTCAACCTCTTTCGTTAAAGAATTGTATTCTCTGTTATTTCTAACATTCTTTTGTTGCTCTGTGTACTTTTTGATAAGCGCTTTGGCTTCTTCAATTAAGTTCTTTTTTGATTTAATTTGGTCGTCAATTAAATCAAGATTAGTTGCCAACTTTTCAAGTCTCGTATTTAAACCTTCAACTTCATCTTCTAAATCTTGAACCTCAAGAGGTAATTCACCTCTAACGTTTCTTATTTCATCTACTCTAGAGTCGATTAATTGTAAATCATAGAGTGCTCTTAATCTATCTTCAACAGATGCTTCAGCTTTTTTTGCCATAATTATAAATACTTTACCGGATTTGTATTCGTCGTTGATAAAACGACTGCAAAATTAGTAATTTTTTTTGAGAGATAGTCTACTAAAAAGTTTTTTGTGAACTGTTCGCTTTCATAATGTCCAATATCGGCTACAATTATGTTGCCATCTGCAGAGAAGAAATCATGATATTTTAGATCTGCCGTAATTAAAATGTCGGCTCCAACCCGCTTTGCTGCTGAAATAGCGAAACTTCCAGAACCACCTAATACCGCTACTTTTTTAATCGTGCTTGTTGTAATTTCTGAATGTCTAATACATGAGACATTCATTTTTTCTTTTACAAATTCTAAAAAAGATGCTGTTGATTGCCCTTCTTTAAGTTCTCCAACCATACCCATACCAATATTTTGATCATAATTGTCGAGTGTGGCCACTTCAAAAGCGACTTCTTCGTATGGATGATGTTCAAACAAAGTGTTTAATAGTTTAGACTCTATATGTTTATTAAAGGTCACTGAGATTTGGACCTCCTGTTCTTCGTGCAATTCTCCTTTTTTACCTAATGTTGGATTAGATGCTTCATTACCTCTATAGGTTCCAATTCCTTCGCTATTAAAACTACAGTTATCGTAGTTGCCAATATTTCCAGCACCAGCACTAAAAAGTTTATGCCTTAGGGCATTGGCATTTCCGAAGGGAACATAAGTGGTTAATTTTTTTATCGTTCCTTTCTGCGGAATTAGTATGGACTTATTTTCTAAATTAAGTGTGTCACAAATAATGTCGTTAACTCCTTTAAGCGCATTGTCTAAGGCTGTATGAATAGCATAAATAGCAATATCGTGTTTAATGGCTTTTAAAACAGTACGCTCTACATAATTTTTTCCTGTAAGAGATTTTAAGCCTTTAAAAATAATGGGATGAAAACTTACAATAAGATTACAATTGTTTCTAATAGCTTCGTCAACAACCGTCTCGAGAGTGTCTAAGGTTACTAGAACTCCTGATACTTTGGCATTTTTGTCGCCAACAAGAAGACCTACATTATCAAAATCCTCTGCATATGCCAAAGGAGCCAAATCTTCTAGATAATTCATAACATCTTGAACAATCATATTATTTACGGTGTTAAGTTTAAAAACAAATATAAAATATTAACTTCGTTCTAATGAAGCTACTCAGAAAAATACTTTTTCCATTTGTTCCGGTTTATTATGTGATAACTTGGTTACGAAACAAGTTTTATGATTTGGGGTGGATGGCTTCAAAGTCTTACGATTTACCAATTATTTGCGTTGGAAACCTAAGCACAGGTGGAACAGGTAAAACACCAACAATAGAATATTTAATTAGATTGTTAAACGACCACTATAATGTGGCTACTTTAAGTCGTGGATACAAGCGAGATACATCAGGTTTTATAATTGCAGACAAGCAAGCATCAGCGCGCACTATTGGTGATGAACCTTTTCAATTTTATAAAAAGTTTGATACTATTGTTGTTAGCGTTGATGAGAATAGGCAGCGTGGTATTTCACAACTCATACATCTAAAACAACCCGATGTTATTTTGTTGGATGATGCCTTTCAGCATAGAAAGGTGAAGCCAGGCTATACTATTTTGCTAACGGCTTATGATAACTTGTATTATAATGATATGATGTTGCCAACTGGTGATTTGAGGGAACCTATAACTGGGGCTAAACGTGCAGATAATATCGTGGTAACTAAATGTCCTGAGTCGTTAGCGCTTTCTGAAAAAAATCAAATTCTAAAAAAAATAAATCCGCTAGCACATCAAAAGGTGTATTTTAGTTGGATTTCATATGATGAAACGATATGGAATAATGATGGGTGTTATGAATTTACCCATTTAAAAGGAAAGAAAGTATCCTTGGTTACTGGAATTGCAAACCCTGGGCCATTGGTTCGTTATTTAAACTCTAAACATATAGATTTTGAACATTTAAATTACAGTGATCATCATGTGTTTAGTGCCTCTGAAATTGAAGTCTTGAAACAAAAGGAGGTTATTTTAACAACCGAAAAAGATTTTATGCGATTACAGGATAGTTTTGAAGCTAAATCGACGCAGCTTTATTATTTGCCAATCACTTTTAAAATAGACAATAGCGATGAGTTTAACGCTCAATTGTTATCGTACATAAAGTCTGTTTAAAAAGAGGAGGCTGTATTTTGATTAGATGCAAGTACTTCGTAGAGTTTCTTTTCAAAATCTTCTTGCTTAAATGGTTTTGATATAATGTCATCAAAGCCAGCTTCGTCAAATTCATGCATTTTATCTTCTAGTGTTACAGCTGTAAGTGCAAAGATGGTTAACTCTTTATCAAAGGTTCTGATAATTTTTGTGGCTTCTAAGCCGCTAATTCCTGGCATGTGGATATCCATTAAGACAACATTGTAGTTGTTCTCTTTGACTTTCTCTACAGCGGCTTCTCCATTGTCTACGATATCACATTCAAGATTCATCTTGTTAAGAATCTTCTTGGTGATCATTTGGTTAATCTTATTGTCCTCGACGATTAAGATTTTAATGTTGCTAATGTCCAATTTGCTAATGTTTTTAGAATAATCTTCTTTTTCGATTTTAACAGTTTCTGGAGCGTAGGTTAATGGAATTTCGAAGAAGAATGTTGTTCCTTTTCCGAGTTCACTTTTTAGGTAGATTTTTCCTTTTAATATTTCAATAAGACCTTTTACAATAGATAAACCAAGACCTGTTCCGCCATATTTTCTATTGATTTGTATTGAGCCTTGGGAGAAGCTCTCAAACATATTGTCTTGTTTTTCCTTAGAAATACCAATACCATTATCTTCAATTTCAAATCTTAAAGTATAGTCATTTCCTTTATTAGAAATACTATATACTCTCACCCAAATATCACCATCTTTGGTAAATTTGATAGAATTACCAATAAGATTGATAAGGATCTGAGAAATTTTAAGATTATCACCAATAAAGGTTTCTGGTAAATCTTTTTGGTAATCATAATGCATGATTACATTATTGTCTAATGCCGAATTGTTGAGCGCAGAACAGACATTCTCAACCTTAGTTTTAAGGTTAAATAATACTGGGTCTAACTCAACTTTATTGGCCTCGATTTTATTAATTTGAAGAATATCATTAATAAATGTCAATAGATAGTCTCCTGAAAATTTTAAAGATTTTAAATGCGGTATTTGTTTTTCACTAGGTTCTTCTTCTAATAACATGTTGGTCAAACCTGTAACGGCATAAAGAGGTGTTCTTAACTCGTGGGTTACTGTAGATAAGAAATTAGCTTTTGTTTTTGATGCCAATTCTGCTCTTTTCATGGCTTCGATGAGGTCATCATTTTTCTCTTGAAGCATGTTATTAGACTTTAATCTAATGTTGTTGTTTTTATAAAGCGATAGCGTTAACAATGATAAGATTGTGATAAGTGCTATACTTAATATAGTGGTGATTTTTGCTAGGTTGCTATCAGACTCTTGATCTTCAACTTGCTTTTTTAACTTTTTAAACTCTTCAGCGTTATAGGCGTTTATGTGTTCTGCTCTTTTTTCTGGAGATAGATTTGCACGTTCTATACTTAGTATCGAATCTGTAAACTGCACATGCTTTTGAAGGTAGTGATGGGCTTGTTCGAAGTTATTATCATTTTTATAAATGGCACTTAAAGTCAAATAACCTTCATTTATGTTATCAACCAATTCACCATCTTTTGCAATTTGAAGACCTTCATTTGCTAGCGCAATACCTTGTTTATTATTTCCTAATTTATCTAATGTCTTGCCACTATAAATTAGTGCATTGGCTAAAATGTCATTTTGATTATTTTTTTTAGCGGAAACAATGGTGTTTTCTAATAACGATTTTGCGGTTTTATAATCTTTTAAATTAAAATGAATTTTCGCTTGCGTTAATGTGATTTCAGGGATTTCACTTTCTAAATCTGCTTCTTCAAAAAGTGTTTTGGCAGATTTTAAATATCCTAGAGCGTCTTTATATTCTTCCTTTATAGCATGAAGCGTACCTTTGACACTGTAGGTTGTGGCAAGGTTTTGTGAATCGTTTAGTTGTCTTTGAATATCTGTTGCCTTAATTAAAGAGGCAAGAGCCTTATCATATTCTTTAATCGCAATTTGGAGTTCACCAATTTTGGTATGGATAATACCTTGACTTTTTTTATCGTCTATACTAATCGCTAGCTCTAAAGCCTTTTCTAAATTATCCATAGCACTAAAATAATCACCACGCTCACTATCAAATCCAGATAATGTAATGGTGTTTTCAATGCGTAATTTGAGCACCTCACTATCCTCATCGCTATTGGTTTGAGCAAATAGAGTGCACGAAAAACTTATTAAAAAAGTAACTATGTAATACTTAACTTGGGACATATTTGGCCACTTTCATTTGGACAAATATAAATATTTATTCGATAAAAGACACTATTTCATCGATAAATTGCAAATTAAATCTAAAATTCTACTTGAATAGCCTGTTTCATTATCGTACCAACCTACAATTTTTATCATATTACCAATAACCGATGTCATTTGAGCATCAAATATGCAGGAATGTGTGTTACCAACAATATCTATGGACACAATTGGGTCTTCGGTATATTGAAGAATACCTTTAAAATGAGCGTTAGCTGCTTTTTGAAAAGCACTATTAATATCTTCAATGGTAACGGTTTTTTCTACATTAAAGGTAATGTCTGTTAATGATCCATTAGCCACAGGGACTCTAATACCACAACCTCCAATCACATCTGATAATTCTGGAAATATTTTAGTTAAGGCCTTAGCGGCACCAGTTGTTGTTGGAACAATAGATTGGCCTGCTGCTCTTGCACGTCTTAAATCCCTATGAGGTTGGTCATGCAAACTTTGATCTGTAGTGTATGAATGCACAGTCGTAATATAGGCCTGCTTAACACCGCAGAGTTCATTAATTATGCTAATCATGGGTGCTGCATTATTCGTGGTACAGGACGCATTAGATAAAATTAATTCTGTACCATTTATATCATCATCATTAACACCTAGTACTACTGTTTTTATATCATCTTCAATAGGTGGAACCGATAAAATCACCCGTTTAGCACCGTTATTAATATGATGATTTAAATCTTTTGAAGTTTTAAATTTTCCAGTAGCTTCAATAACGAAATCTACATCAAATGGTGTCCAATCAATATATTTTGGATGCTCATTGTTAAGCAATGGTATGTCACGACCATTTAAAACAATACAATTTTGAGTTGCTGAAATGTCTTGAGAAGACACACCATGAATACTATCATATTTTAAAAGATGACCTAAGGTTCTTGCATCTGCAAGATCATTAATGGCTACAACAAGAATATCATCTCGGTCTTGAATGAGTCTAAACACGCGCCGACCAATACGACCAAATCCATTTATTGCAACTCGAATCATTAATTAATATGTTTTTGCGCTTTATATGAAGATCTCACGAGAGCACTACTTTCAACATGACGAAACCCTAGATCTAAACCAATTTGTTTATATTCATCAAATTGATCGGGTTGTATAAATTGCTTAACTGGTAAGTGCTTTTTACTTGGTTGCAGGTATTGTCCAATAGTAACTACGTCAACATCATTCTCTCTTAAATCATGAAGCGTTTCAATAACTTCTTTTCTTGTTTCACCTAAGCCCAACATAATACCAGATTTTGTTCTACGTTGGCCTTGTTGTTTTAGGTATTTAAGTACATGCATACTTCTATCATATTTAGCTTGTATACGAACCTCACGGGTTAAACGTCTTACTGTTTCAATATTGTGTGATACAACTTCTGGCGCAACGTCAATAATTCTGTCTATATGTTGCTCAATGCCCTGAAAATCTGGAATAAGTGTTTCTAAGGTGGTTTCGGGATTCATGCGCCTTACCGCTTTTACGGTTTCACTCCACATGATGCTTCCCATGTCCTTTAAGTCATCTCTATCAACGCTAGTTAAGACTGCATGTTTGATACTCATTATTTTTATTGATCGGGCAACTTTTTCAGGCTCGTCCCAATCTACAGTTTCTGGTCTTCCCGTTTTTACGCCACAAAAACCACAGGAGCGCGTGCATACATTTCCTAAAATCATAAAAGTAGCTGTTCCTTCTCCCCAGCATTCACCCATGTTAGGGCAACTTCCCGATGTGCAAATTGTATTGAGTTTATACTTGTCAACAAGACCTCTTAATTCGGTGTATTTTTTTCCAGTTGGAAGTTTAACACGAAGCCATTTTGGTTTGGGCTGACGTCCTACTATTGGTTTTGATTCGGTATTTGTATCCATCTACTTTAATTAGAGACCTCAAAGATACGAAGTATTCTCTTAATTATTCGTTTAAAGTAATTGAGTTAGCCAATCATAAAATTGAGTAAACATATCTATATTTAGGACGATATACCATAGGCTAAAACCAACTAAAAATAGCAGTCCCAGCCAACTCAGAACATGAATACGTTTTGAAGGGCGCCATTCTTTTGGCGTATGCTTGCTAGAAATAAGAACGTAATTAGCAATAGCATACAGAGGAGCTGTAATAAACGACAAAACGGTGGCTATTGTAATAAGTAATGCCATATCAGACTGAAAGAAAAAGAAGATAAGTATGGTTCCTAACATTAAGATTAAAAGCCATAATAAATAGGATTGTTTTATAAGGTTGCCAACCAATAATTGTGTTGTTTTGGCCATGGCTCTTGGTGATGCATCTAAGGTAGTGAGTGTTGTGCTAAACATTGTTGTAAAAGCGGCAATTCCAATAATGACATAAGACCAATTTCCTAAACTAGAGGTATACATTGAAATGAGCTGATTAGAAAAATCCTTAGCATTTCCACTAAAGTTCTCTCCACTGTTAAACATAATTAAAGCGCCTAATGTTAAAAATCCAAGCCCTAATATAATAGTTGCAAAATAGCCTACGTTGAAGTCGAAAAGCGAAGATTTAACAGAGAATGTTGTGTCTTCTTTTTTCTTCTCAATTGCCCAAAGTGAGTGCCAAACTGAAATATCTAAAGGAGCTGGCATCCAGCCCATAAAGGCAATAAGAAAACCAAATTCCATGGCGTTTGGAAATATTTGAGTAGTAGTTATTGATTTTTCTAAATTATTGAAAGCAAAGAACACCGCTACTATAGTGCTTATTGTTAATGTAATAATGATAAATTTCATCAATTTGTCTAGAAAACTATACTTTCCAATAGATAATATCACAAAACAAATACCAAGTATAATAACGGTCCATATTTCAGTAGATATTGAAAATCCAAAAATGGATTTAGCTAGGCCTGCCGTAACAATAGTTACTGCAGTTTGAATTGTAAACATTGTGGCAAATGTTAGAATGAAATATGTAATTAAGACACCTTTGCCTAGTTTTCTATAGCCATCTAAAAGTGTTTCTCCAGTGGCCATCGCGTAACGTGGACCAAACTGGAAAAAAGGATATTTGAAAATGTTCACCAGTAACAAAGCCCAAATTAACCCAAAACCAAAATCGGCTCCTGCTCTTGTAGATTGAACAAGGTGAGACACACCAATTGCAGCTCCTGCAAACAATAAACCTGGGCCAATTTTTTTAAGATTAAAAGCCATTATTCTTTTTTGATAATCTCAGCAAGTAACTTTTTAGCTCTTAGTAGCTTTACCTTAACATTATTAATAGGCTCATCTAAATATTGAGAAATTTCTTTATAACTCAATTCTTGAAAATATCTTAAATTGATGACTTCCTGATAATGCGGTTTTAGCTTTTTGATATCTCGCAGCAGTTTAGCTAAGTTTTGTTCGGTTATTAACTTGTCTTCTGGTGAAGGAGATTCATCAATTATTGTATAGAATTCATCATCTTCATCACTGTTAGATCGACTGGATATTGTTGATTTTTGTTTTCTAACCAGATCAATATGAATGTTTTTAGAAATGGTTATTAGCCATGTTTTGAATTCATATTTATCATTGTAAGTATTAATTTTATCAAAAGCCTTTGAAAAGGTCTGAATGGTAATGTCTTCAGCATCATTCTCATTTTCAGTACGTTTTAATTGAAAGCCAAATACCATATTCCAGAACTTGTCTAGTAGAAAATTGAAAGCAATTTGATCATTTTTTTTAGCTTTTTTTATAGCGTCTTTTACTTCCAATGGTGTGGTTTTGATAAGAGATTTTTTATAAATATAAAGAATTGAAAAGTAATTAAAAACAATTCTAGAAACGGAATAAATAGCATTAAGTCTTTTTCTTTAAGTTTTGCTGCAGCAGAGTAAAGAGTTGTATACTGGATAATAAACCTTAGAGATACTAACGCTATAACAAGTTGCCATTGATGCATGGCGACGATTAGGGTAATGGCTAGAGCCCAAAACAAAAATTGCGAACAGTAAAAACAAGTTAAAAGTATTTTATGCTTTAGTTTATAATGAGTGGCAGTGCTTATATGTCGTCTTTTTTGAAGAAACCAAGATGAAAATGTCTTTTTAGGAACAGACTCTGTAAAACTTTCTTTGGTTATACAAATGGCAGTGTTTGATAATGTTGCGACTTGATTTACAAATAAATCATCATCTCCCGATCGTATATTCATATGATTCATAAAACCGTTGGCCTCGTAAAATAGTTCTCTTTTATAGGCGAGATTTCTTCCCACAGCCATATACGTCTGCCCAATAAGCGTGTATGAAAAGTACTGAACGGCTGTCATAAAGGTTTCGAACCTAATCAGTGCGTTTAGAAATGACCCTTTAATTTTTTGATAAGGACCATAGCCTAAGACGAGTGCTTTTTTAGAATCAAAATGTTCGGTCATTTTGCTAATCCAATGTTTAGATATAGGCTTGCAGTCTGCATCTGTAAATAAAAGTGTATTGTATTTGGCTGCTTTAATCCCTAATGTTAGGGCATATTTTTTATTGCCCCAAAACGCTTCAATAGGTTTTACATCTACAATTTTAATATTGTCATGATTTTGCGCAAAACTTTGCATTACAGCCAAAGTATTGTCTGAAGAATAATCATTAATAAGAACCACTTCAAAATTAGGATAGGATTGAGAAAGAATAGAAGGTAGATTGGTTTCTAAATTTTCAGCTTCATTCTTTGCACATATGATTACCGAAATAGGTAAGTTTTTAGGCGATGTCTTTTTTCGTTTCAGCGTAGCAAACCTACCGAAGATAATTCCGTAGTAAATGACTTGAATGACAACAATGCCAATAAAAACGTAGAAGAATACGTCAAAAAGAAGCAACAATGGTTATGAGTGTTGAGGTTCGTTACAATTCTCAAACTGGTCTGGCGTTTTTCCGCAAAAACCGCATGCTTCACCTTCTTGATTAAGCATTGGGTTTTGACTAGCACAAGTACCAGCGAATTTTCCATCTTTTTTAGCCCATATTTTAATTGCTATTCCCGCAACCCCTAAACCTAAAAGTACCAAAGTAATAAGAACGAGTTTCATCTGCTTCTAATTATTGTTTTTGTTTGTGCAAAGATATAGATTTTGTATATCATTTAATCATAATTATGTACTCTATTCGAGGCAATTAGCCTTTAATTGTGACTTCGAGATTTGTTTAAGTGTCTTATAATTAATAAATTAAACTTTTAACTAACTAATATTAATTATTATGAAAAAATTATTTGCTGAATTCTTCGGTACGTTTTGGCTTGTTTTTGGGGGTTGTGGTAGCGCATTATTTGCTGCGGCATTTCCAGAATTAGGTATTGGCTTTGCTGGAGTAGCATTAGCGTTTGGTTTAACAGTATTAACCATGGCTTTTGCGGTTGGTCACATTTCTGGGGGACATTTTAATCCTGCAGTATCATTCGGACTTTGGGCAGGAGGGAAATTTCCGGCTAAAGATTTAATTGGTTATATCATTGCTCAACTCGTTGGCGCCTTTGTTGCCGCAGGTGTTTTATATATGATTGCGACTGGTAAGGAAGGCTTTGTTATTGATAATACACAGGCAGGAGCTTTTGCTGCGAATGGGTATGGTGATTTGTCTCCAGGAGGCTACTCTATGATTGCAGCTTTAATTGCTGAGTTTGTATTGACAATGTTCTTCTTACTTATTATTTTAGGAAGTACAAATGTAAGAGCTCCTAAAGGATTTGCTCCTATTGCAATTGGTCTTGGATTAACACTAATTCATTTAATTAGTATTCCTATTACAAATACATCGGTAAACCCTGCACGTTCAACAAGTCAGGCCGTAATAGCTGGAGGCGACTTTGTTCCGCAACTATGGTTATTTTGGGCAGCACCAATAGCAGGAGCTATAATTGCAGGCCTAATTCATAAAGCATTTTTTGATAAAGAATAGTTGATCTGTTTTTAACAAAAAAAAGCCACTTTAAATTTAAAGTGGCTTTTGTATTTATAAGAAATAACTTAGTTGTTTCTGTTCTTTAATTCTATTTCTGCAACCGCATTATCAGATTTATTGGCATTTTCCTTAGGTCCAATGGTAATGCTTAATCCAAGAGCGTCTTCCATATAAGGTACAGACTGCATGTTTTTTTCTGAAGGATCAAGAATACCAAGACTTACAAAATGATCTTCCATTTCTGCCCAAAGGTGAATGAATTGATCTTCAGAAAGCTGAGGTAGGGACACAACGTCAATCATAGATGTTTTTTCAACAGCGTTAATATAAGCTACTGTTTTTAAATCCTTTGCACGTGCATTTCCTCTTAGGACATATTTTTCAGTTTCAGGGTTGTTAAGTTTCAAAAACTGACGCATTAAGTTATCTAACTTTTTGTTATTGTCCTCAATATCACTGCGTAAATCAAAAATTTCGTCAACCACAACTTGATTTTCTTTTAGTAACTCCTGATTTTGTTGATGCTTCATATAGTAACCACCAGCAAAAAGTAAAGCAACTATACTAGCCGCAATACCATACCATGGTGTTCTTCTACGATTTGGAGAGTTCAGTGTAACCACTGGAGTTGCCTCTTCCTGTAATTCGGTCTTAACAGCATCTAAAATGAATTTGGGCGCTTCTACAGCACCAGCTTTAGCTAAAATCTCAAGATTATCCTGTAACCTCAAGTATTCGCTCTCCACTTCTGGATACGTTTCTATGTAATGTTCTACTTTCAGACTTTCTGAAGCAGATGTTTCATCTAGTATATACTTGTCAAGTAAACCAGATTGAAAAAAAGTATGTAATTTTTTTTCCATTTCTTAATTTATTTCTGGATCATAGACCTTTTTGAGCTCTCGTAATCCAATTTTTAATCTAGACTTTATTGTACCTAACGGAATATCAAGTTCTTCACTTGCCTCTTGCTGGGTCATACCCTCAAAAAACAAGGCTTTCAAGACTATTTGGTACTTTTCGTCTAATCGCGCAACGTGCTCTTTTAAATCCAAAACATCTTGGTTTAAACTCGCTGTTGGTAAGATATATACGTTTGATTTGTCAATTTGGACTTCTTTTTCAAATCTATTGTTAAAACTACGCAGTTTATCTATGGCCGTATTTTTGGCAATTCTAAAGAGCCAAGTAAACAATTTGGCTTTTTTCGAATCGTATTTTTTGGAGTTTTTCCAAACCTTAACAAACGTTTCTTGAAGTGCGTCTTGAGCAAGTTCTTCATTAATAGTTACCTTTAAAATCACACCATATAGGCTGTCTGCATAATTTTCATAGAGAAGATTAAGAGCTTTTTTGTCTCCTTTGGCGAGAAGATCTACTATTTGTTGTTCTAATGAAGTACTCAAAAAGTAAAAAATATTTGTTTTAAACGTCCAAAATTAAATTTCGTACGTATATAGATTAAGGTGGTAAAATTAGTAAAATAATACTAGAACGGAATTTAATCCATTTAACATATAATTTCTGTGGAATAGAATTTTTTCTTCCTAAAAGAAAATTGATTAATAGCATTTTCAAAAACTATTCTGTAGTGAACAATAAGCCTCATGTTATGGGGCTTTTTTGTTAGATAATATTAACTTCTGCTTCTATGTTAATATCGAAAATACGGGCTACTGTATCCTGAATTAAAGCGGATAGTTTTAAAATATCAGAACCATTTGAACCACCATAATTTACTAGAACTAAGGCTTGTTTTTTATGAACACCATAGGTGCCAAAGGTTTTACCTTTAAATCCAGCATATTCAATAAGCCAACCTGCAGGAATTTTAACGTCATCCTTTGAGACAATATAATGTGGCACATCTGGGAAGTTCTCCTTCAGTTTCAAGAAGTCTTTAGAGGAAATAATAGGGTTTTTAAAGAAACTTCCAGAGTTTCCGATTTCTTTTGGGTTAGGTAGCTTACTTTCTCTTATGGCAATTACAGCCTTTGATACATCTTTAATCGTTGGTTTGCTAACCTGCATGCGTTCTAACTCAGATTGAATAGCACCATAATTAGTGTGTAAACTGTGAACGTTGACACTTAGATTAAAAACAACACTTACAATAATATATTTACCCTTAGCCTGTTGTTTGAAAATAGAATTTCGATAATCAAAACCACAATCTTCTTTTGTAAATGTCTCAATATTAAGTGTGTCTAAATTTAAGGCATCACAAGAGTGAAAAACATCTTTTAATTCTACACCATAAGCGCCAATATTTTGAATTGGACTGGTACCAACATTTCCAGGAATAAGCGACAGGTTTTCTAATCCACCGAAGTCTTTTTCAAGTGTCCATAAAACGAACTCATGCCAATTTTCGCCAGCCATTGCTTGAACTAATACTTCAGAATCAGATTTAGCTATAATGTCTTTGCCTTTAATGTTTAAATGGATAACAAGACTGTCTACGTCTTTAGTAAGCAACATATTGCTTCCGCCTCCCAAAATAAATTTATTAGGAGTATGTTCCAACGCATAAATTGCTTTTAGATCTTCAACAGAATTAACCGAAACAAATTGTTTGGCTTTAACATCAATTCCAAAAGTGTTGTACGGTTTTAGCGATATGTTATTTTGAATTTGCACTAATCTTTATATACTTTAAGAGCCTCTTTTATAATGTTTACAGCTTTTTTTAGTTTATCAGTATTAAGAACGTAAGCAATTCGTATTTGGTTTAAACCAACACCTGGAGTACTATAGAATCCAGCCGCTGGAGCTACCATAACGGTTTCCCTATCAACATCAAAAGATTCTAACAACCATTGTGCAAACGCATCAGAATTTTTAATTGGAAGTTCGGCGATACAATAAAACGCACCTTTCGGATTTGCAACCTTAACACCATCAATCTTGCTAAGTTCTTCAATTAATACATTTCTGCGTTCAACATACTCTTCAATGACATCGTCAAAATAACTCGGTGGTGTATCTAAGGCGGCCTCACTCGCTATTTGTGCTAGTGTAGGTGGGCTTAAGCGGGCTTGTGCAAATTTTAATGCTGTTTTTATAACGGCTTTATTTTTTGAAACAAGGCATCCAATTCGAGCGCCACACATGCTGTATCGTTTTGAGACAGAATCTATGACTATAGCATAATCTTCTAAGCCTCCTTCTTGTAATATGGAGTAGTGTTTAGCTCCATCATAAGCGAATTCTCTATATACTTCATCTGCAATTAAAAACAGATCATGCTTTTTTACAATACTTGCTAACTTTTGTATTTCTTCTTTTGAATAGAGGTACCCAGTTGGGTTTCCAGGGTTGCAAATAAGTATTGCTTTGGTTTTAGGTGTAATTAACTTTTCAAACTCTTCTATCGGAGGTAGTGCAAAATTGTTTTCAATTTTTGAAATTACAGGAACAACAGTTACGCCTGAGGCTGTAGAGAAACCATTGTAATTAGCATAAAAAGGCTCAGGGATAATTACCTCGTCATCAACATCCATGATGCTTCCAAAAGCAAATAATAGAGCTTCGCTACCACCAGTAGTTACAATAATGTCATCGTGATTTACATGAATATCGTTATTTGCGTAATAGTTCGCAATTTTTTGACGATAAACTTCCGACCCTTCTGAACGACTATAAGCTAAAATATCTATGGAACTATTTTTAACGGCATCTATAGCAGCTTTAGGTGTATGAATATCTGGCTGACCAATGTTTAAATAATAAATATCTTTCCCATTTTTCTCTGCATTCTCAGCAAACGGGACTAGTTTACGTATTGGAGATTCTGGCATCGCACCTCCCTTTTTGGAAATCGTTGGCATGTTTATTTATTTAGATGGTAAAGTTCTGAAAATTATCTTAAATTTTATTTAAAAAATTGAAGTAAAAACTAATCATGAACTAAAGATTTGTAACTTGTTATTTATACTTATGATTTTTTCAAAAAAAACATACGCGTTTATTCTGTTGTTTGTAATGAGTTTTACCTTTTCATTTGGTCAAGGTGATTTTAATTTGCCAAAACGCAAAACAGACAAGATAAGGTTTCAACTTATTAATAATCTTATGATTATTCCTGTAGAAATAAATGGGGTTAAGTTGTCATTTTTACTTGATACAGGGGTAAGTAAACCTTTGTTGTTTAACATTACAAATACCGATTCTCTTCAGATTAACAATGTAGAGACTATTTTTATACGTGGTCTTGGTGATGGTGAGTCTGTAAAAGCTCTGAAGTCTAATAACAACTTTTTTAAAATTGGTAATGCTGTTAATATCAATCAGGATGTATATGTTGTTTTTGATCAGAACATTAATTTTACGCCACGCCTTGGTGTTCCAGTTCATGGCATTATAGGTTATGATTTATTTAAAAACTTTGTGGTTGAAATAAATTACAGATCGAAATATCTAAAACTTCATAGGAAAGGTTCTTACGAATATAAATCCTGTAAGAAATGTGAAACTTTTAATTTGTCTTTTTACAATAATAAGCCTTATATAGATTTGAAAACCAAGTTTGGCGATAAAGACGTTCCGGTGAAACTATTGATAGATACAGGTAGTAGTGATGCTTTGTGGTTGTTTGAAGATGAGAAGCATGGAATTTCTAGAACCCATCATAACTATTTTCGTGACTTTTTGGGTAGAGGATTAAGTGGAAATGTTTATGGCTTGCGATCGATTGTTAAGTCGTTAAGCCTAAATAATTTTGAATTAAATGATGTTAATGTCGCTTTCCCAGACTCGTTAGCAATAAGCTATGCACGACGTCATAAAGAGCGAAATGGAAGTATTGGTGCTGAAATGTTAAGACGCTTTAATCTCATTATTGATTACGGAAACTCTAAGATCACGTTAAAGAAAAATTCTAATTTTAAGGCTGGATTTCAGTATAATCGAAGTGGCATTGTATTAGAACAAAATGGTGTTAGAGTAGTAAGAGAACTCACTAAAAATGCTGTGTTGGATTCCTATGGACAAAATAGGGAAGGCGTTGCAATTGATCTGGTACAGTCATACCAATTCAAACTAAAGCCTGCATTTACCATTGTTGACATAAGGAAAGGGTCTCCTGCCGAACGCGCAGGCTTGCAAATAGATGATATTGTCTTAAGAATTAACGGAAAAGAAGCACATCTACTAAAACTTCAGGAAGTTATAGCATATTTTAGAGAACGTCCAGGTAAGTCGATAAGACTTAAAATTGAGCGAAACAAACAAATTATGAATTTCGATTTTAAACTTGAAGATGTTTTTAAAAAAAAGAACCCCCTAAGTAAATAGAGAGTTCTATAAGTTTTATTTAATATAACTGGATTACTGTTCCATTACACTTTTATTTTTCTTCTCTAAAACACTCGTTTTACTAGGGTCAACTACTAAACCTTTTATTTTTAAGGCTACAGTAGGCGTGTCGGCATTAGAAGTCACAGTTATAGTTTTTCTAATAGGATTTACTCTATTAGTATCATACTTTACTTCAATTTGTCCAGTTTCACCAGGCATAATAGGCCCTTTAGGTTTTTTAGGTACAGTGCAACCACAAGTTGACTTTACATTAGAAATAATAAGTGGTGCATTTCCAGTGTTAGTAAATTCAAATACTCTTACACCATCAGAACCTTTTTCTATGGTTCCATAATCAATTACATCTGTTTTAAATTCAATTTTCGCTACTTTTTCTTGAGCATAAACACCTATGCTTAAGAACGCTACACATAAAATTATTACTAAATTTTTCATCATTTTAATTTTAAATTGATACTATCAAAACTACTTACTTTTTACGATTCTGCAAAATAAATTAGCCGTATGACCTTATAATTAACATTAATTACAATTTAGTTGATCATTATTTCTTTTAATCATTTCGCAAAAAAAGAAATATAAGTACTTTTGTCAGTCATAAAGCAAAAACAATACCAAAGCATGGACATTCCATCAAAATATTCAGCGCAAACAGTAGAAAGTAAATGGTACGACTACTGGATGACACATAATTACTTTCATTCAACACCAGATGATAGAGAACCCTATACCATTGTAATTCCGCCACCAAATGTGACTGGGGTCTTACATATGGGACATATGCTTAATAATACTATCCAAGATGTATTAATTCGTAGGGCACGACTTAAAGGAAAAAATGCTTGCTGGGTGCCAGGAACAGATCATGCCTCTATTGCTACTGAAGCAAAAGTGGTGGCAAAGTTGAAGGCTCAAGGAATAGATAAAAATGATTTATCTAGAGAAGAGTTTTTGAAGCACGCATGGGAATGGACAGAAGAATATGGCGGCGTAATTCTTGAGCAACTAAAGAAATTAGGATGCTCATGTGATTGGGATCGTACTAAGTTCACAATGGATGAGGATATGAGTGAAGCCGTAATTAAGGTATTTGTAGATTTATTTAACAAGGGCTTAATTTATAGAGGGTATCGTATGGTTAATTGGGACCCTGAAGCGCAAACGACATTGTCTGATGAAGAAGTGATACATGAAGAACGTACAGATAAATTATACTATGTGAAGTATAAAATTGAAGGCGAGAATGCGTATGTGACAATTGCCACAACGAGACCAGAAACCATTTTAGGTGATACGGCCGTGTGTATTAATCCAGACGATGAACGTTTTACGCACCTAAAAGGGAAAAAGGTAATTGTTCCTTTATGTGATAGAGTAATTCCAATTATAGAAGATGATTATGTTGATATAGAGTTTGGAACAGGATGCTTAAAAGTAACACCAGCCCATGATGTTAATGATAAAGACATTGGAGATAGACATAATCTAGACGTTATAGATGTCCTAAATCCTGATGGTTCCATGAATAGTTTTGGGTTGCATCATGAAGGCAAAGATCGCGTAATAGCAAGAAAAGATGTTGCCAAGGAACTTGAAGACATGGGATTGTTGGTGAAAACTGAGAACATTGTACATAATGTAGGTACATCTGAACGTACGAAAGCGGTTATAGAACCTCGTCTAAGTGATCAATGGTTTTTAAAAATGGAAGATTTAGCAAAACCTGCTTTAGATGCGGTACTAACTAATGGAGAGGTTAAGCTATTTCCAAAGAAATTTGAAAATACATATCGTCATTGGATGGAAAATATTCGTGATTGGAATATTTCACGTCAGTTAAGATGGGGACAACAAATTCCAGCCTATTATTATGGAGACGGAAAAGAAGATTTTGTTGTGGCTCAAAACCTCACAGAAGCCGTTGAACTTGCTCGTGAAAAAACATCTAACTCAGAATTAAAAGCGTCTGATTTAACTCAAGAATCCGACGTTGTTGATACATGGTTTTCGGCTTGGTTATGGCCAATGAATGTTTTTGATGGTATTCGTAACCCAGAAAACGAAGAGATTAAATACTATTATCCAACCAATGACCTAGTGACAGGGCCAGACATTTTATTTTTCTGGGTCGCAAGGATGATTGTTGCAGGATATGAATATAAAGATTCTAGACCATTTGAAAATGTGTATCTAACAGGTTTAGTTAGAGATAAGCAACGCAGAAAAATGTCTAAATCTTTGGGTAATTCACCAGATGCTTTAAAGTTAATTGATGATTATGGGGCAGATGGAGTAAGGGTTGGACTATTATTAAGTTCTGCAGCTGGAAATGATTTAATGTTTGATGAAGATCTATGTCAACAAGGAAAACAATTCGCTAACAAAATATGGAACGCATTCCGATTAGTCAATGGATGGGAAGTTAGTGATACAATAAGTCAGCCAAATTCGAGCAAAATTGCCATAGAATGGTTCTCTTCTAAGTTTCAGAAAACATTGTTAGAGATTGAAGACCATTTTAGTAAGTATCGTTTAAGTGATGCACTTATGGCGACTTATAAGTTGATTTGGGATGATTTTGCGTCATGGTTATTAGAAATTATAAAACCAGCCTATCAACAACCTATTGATGCGAAAACATTAGAGGAGGTGAATGGTATATTTGAAGACTTGTTAAAAATATTGCATCCATTTATGCCTTTCCTCACGGAAGAGATCTGGCAATTTATTAAGGATCGTTCTTCTGAAGAAGCATTAATTGTTGCTAAATGGCCAGAGCCAAAATCAATAAACGAAAACTTAATCTCTGAATTTGAATTTGCTTCTGAAGTGATCTCTGGTATCAGAAATATTAGAAAACAAAAGAACATTGCTTTTAAGGATGCTATTCAGTTTTCAGTAGTCAATAACGAAAACACGGCAACCACCTTTGATGCGGTTATTTCGAAATTGGGTAACCTAGAAAGTTTCGATTATGTTAATGATACAGTTGAAGGTGCTTTAACGTATCGTGTAAGATCAAATGAGTATTTTATTCCAATGGAAGGCAGTATTGATGTTGAGGCAGAAATAAAGAAACTTACCGAGGAATTAAATTACACTGAAGGATTCTTAATATCAGTTCAGAAAAAATTATCGAATGAGCGTTTTGTAAATAATGCTCCGGAACAAGTAGTTGCTTCAGAAAAGAAAAAAGAATCAGATGCTTTAGCTAAAATTGAAACTATTAAAGGTAGTTTAGCTAGTTTACAATAAGAAAATAGATATTTTATAAAAGAGAAAGAAGACCATTAGTTTAATGGTCTTTTTTTTTACCATTCGTTGATTTTATTACTATCTAACTTTACAAAAATGAATAGCAGGATAGTGAAGCCCCAAAGTCCGGAGCCACCATAACTAAAAAAAGGCAAGGGAATTCCAACAGTAGGAATTAGTCCCATAACCATTCCTGTGTTAATTGTAAAATGAATAAAGAATACAGATGCTACACCATAGCCATATACGCGGCTAAATTGTGACTTTTGCGATTCGGCTAAGTATAGTATTCTTATAATTAAAGCCATAAATAATATAACCACCATTGTACTACCTAAAAACCCCCATTCTTCACCAACAGTACTGAAAATATAATCTGTTTCTTGCTCTGGCACAAACTTTCCCTTGGTTCTGGTACCTTGTAAAAAGCCTTTACCAAATACACCACCAGAACTGATAGCTTCCTCAGACTGAATGAGGTTATAAGCCTCTTCTTTTTTCATTTTTTCAAGCAAGACAGGATCTTTTTCCAATCGTAACCATAGACTAATTCTGTTTTGCTGATGTGGTTGTAACACGTGGTTATAGAATAGTTTTACACCAGCCGAAAACGAAACACACACCAAAAGAATAATGACAGATTGTACGATAGAAACACGTTTTTTTCTTCTGAAAAAGTAAATAGCAACGAGAACAATAGCAGCTACTATAGTTGTTGCAATCAATCCGAATTTTAAAGCTAAAACCGCCAAAATAATGGTTGATAGGGCGATGATTAAATAGATTTGTTGCAAGCCTTCTCTATAAAACACAAAAAAGAACGATGCATAAACTAGTGTGCTTCCCGCATCATTTTGTAGTAAAATTAAAACTGCTGGAACTATTATGATGGCAACCGCTCTAAGTTGATCTTTTAAGGTGTTCATATTGGTTTGAAGATCACTCATATATTTAGCCAATGCTAAGGCAGTTGCAAATTTTGCAAACTCACTGGGCTGAATAGTCATGCTACCTATACCGTACCAAGATCGTGCTCCATTAACATCTTTTCCGAAAATAAAAAGTCCCACTAGCGCGAGCATGGCTGTTATGTAAATGATACTTGCAAAACGCTCATAAAATTTAGCTTCTAAAGAGAGTATTATGACAATTAAAACTAAAGTAAGACCAATAAAAACAAGATGTTTTCCGTAAAGTTGGCTCATGTCGAAATAGCTAACGATTTCACCTTCATGTGATGCTGATAAGATGTTTAGCCATCCAAAACCAACCAGTAGTAAAAATAAAACAATGGTAATCCAGTCAAATCTAAAACCTCTGTGATTTTCTCTATACATTAGTTTGGATTTGGACGGTTTGCATGTATCTTAATAGAATTGTTGAGGTCATCATTTTGCGGTTTTTCAACCTTGTCTATGACCTGTAGGGTGGTTTCTCCATTAATCTTAAAGGGCTCCCCAGAATAAGGTTTTGCATATTCATTTTCCAAACTATGGGTGAGAATCCAGTTTTCCATATCGGTTCTAGTAATTTCACCTTTAATATATTTTTCAATCATTAAACTAGCCATTCTTCCAGCAAAACGACTTCCCCAATACCCATTTTCAACAAATACGGCTATAGCAATTTTTGGATTGTCTTTAGGAGCAAACGCCACAAAAATTGAATGATCGGTCAATTGCGTTTTAACACTATCAATTTTCACAAAATTTTCAGCAGTTCCCGTCTTCCCGCAGATGTCAATGCCAGGAATTCTGAGAGTTGCTGCAGTTCCTTTGTTATACACATCAAACATACCTTGCACAACAGGCTCGAAATGTCTCTTGTCAATGGTAGTGTATTTTGGAGTTGTATATTTAGAATCAATCGTTTCTCCTTCAATTTTTTTAATAATATGTGGTGTGTAATAGTATCCACGATTGCCAATAGCAGCAGCCATATTTGCTAATTGAATAGGAGTTGCTTCTACTTCACCTTGACCAATGGCGTTAGATACAATATAGGTTGAACCCCAACGATTGTCACCATAAGCGTGGTCATAATAGTCTCCGTCTGGAATTCTACCTGGTCTACCAACTGACAAATCGTTGTTTAAAAAATCACCTAAACCAAAGCTTTTGGCGTGATTTGCCCAAATATTCATGGCGTTTCCAGCGTCGTCATAATTATCTATAATCCTTCGGTATACATTCACAAAATAGGCGTTGCAAGACTGTGCAATTCCATCGTTCATGTCTACAGGACTTTTATGGTGATGGCAACCTGTGAGCCTTCTATTTCCATAATAATAGCCCATTCTGCAGGATACCTTATCGTTTGTGTCAACGACGCCCTCTTGTAAGGCGATGAGTGCATTAATGACTTTAAAAGGAGAACCTGGAGGATATTGTGCTTGTAAGCCTCTATCAAAAGTTGGTTTAGAAATAGAATCTAAAAACAATTTCGAGAAATTTTTATTTCGCTCACGACCTACAAGTAAATTTGGGTTATAACTAGGGCCTGTAACCATAGCTAAAATTTCACCATTACTCGGGTCAATAGCAACAATTCCACCACGTTTATTGGTCATTAATAACTCGCCATATTCCTGTAACGCCGAGTCAATGGTGATTGTAATGTCTTTTCCTGGCTTAGGCAAGGTATCGTAACGCCCCTCTTTAAACGGACCTATATTTTTGTTGAATCGATCTTTTTGAATGAACTTTGTTCCCTTTACGCCTCTCAAAGTATTCTCATAAGATAGTTCAATGCCTTGTTTACCAATAAGGTCACCCATTTTATAATAGGGTTGTTTCTCAATAATACGACGATTAACCTCTCCAATGTCGCCTAGAACATTTGCTCCAATTGAAGTTCTATAGTCACGTAAAAAACGTTTTTGAATATAGAAGCCTTTAAATTTTCGCATCTTTTCTTGAAGGACAGCATAATCTGTTTTGGAGAGTTGAGGTACAAATACCGAAGGTAATCTTGGAGAGTAATTTTTTGATTTAGCGAAAGTTTTTTTAAAATCTTCCTTGGTGATTTTTAGTAAACTGCAAAATTCTAAAGTATCTAAAGGTTCTACTTCCCTTGGGATAATCATGACATCATAAGAGGGCTGATTAGCAACTAAAAGTTTTCCATTCCTGTCATAAACGTAACCACGTTTAGGGTAGTCGTATACTTTTCTAATAGCATTGTCGTCTAATAGACTATAGCTTTTGTTATTGTATACTTGTAAATAAAACAAGCGTGCAATAAAAACTAGTCCAACAGTAACTACTGTTAATAAAAGTAGAAGTTTTCTCATCGTTGTTTGCTACTAAAAAGTACAGAAATTAATACACAAAGGATAATCGTAAAGATACTTGAAAATAACGTCTTCTCTAATATTAAAATTATGTTCGAAATGTTAAAAATCTCCAATGAGAACATAATAAAATGGTGTATGACGATTAAAATAGAAAAGTAAATTAATCGGTTACCAAATTCGGTATTGTTGAATTTGATACTTTGGTGTTCGTATATCATTCCAAATGCAAATTTCAATACAGCAGGTCTTATAAAAGCAATAGTAACGCATGCAGCTGCATTAACCCCTCCAGAATCTGAAAAAATGTCAACAAATAATCCCAGCATAAAGCTCATAAAAATAAAAAGTAGCCGATTATTGTTAACTGGGAATAATAAAATGAAAAGTACGTATGGATATGGATTGATGTAACCCATAAAATTAATATTGCTGAATATTAATACTTGTGCTAAGATGAGCACAACAAATCTAACGATGCTATTAAAATTTAGACTATTCATCAATTGGGTTTTCTAAACGATTGATTTCTTCTGCATCTAAATTTTCAATAATATAAACATGAGAAAGATTGGTCATGTCATTGAATAATTTCACATTTATGGTATAGGTGTCTCCGCTAATATCTAAGTCAAATCCGTCTATAGTGCCTATTGGAATGCCCTTTGGAAATATAGACGATTTTCCTCCCGTAACGATGGTGTCGCCCTCTCTAACTGGAGCAAACTTTGAAATATCTGTTAATTGAACTATGGATGCTAGTTTACCATCCCATTTTAAAGACCCAAAATGATTTGAAGTTTTGAGTTGAGCATTAATACGGCTTTTCGTATTTAATATAGATAGTACACGTGCATAACCGTTAGATGTGTTGTCTATGATTCCTACAATTCCTCTTGAAGTCACCACACCAAGGTCTTCACTTATGCTATCTTGTTCTCCTTTGTTTATAGTGAGATAATTCTTTGACGATGCATAATTATTATTAATTATTCTTGCCGACTGTAATTTATATCTACCAGCATATGACGTGCTGTCAATAATTGATTTGGTTGTAGAATCACCATCGTTAAAAACCTGAGAACGAAGTCTAGTGTTTTCTTCAATGAGTATGTCGTTTTGTTTTTTAAGGTTAAAGTAATTTGAAATACCGTTTGCTTTGTCATAAATACCACCAGTTATAAAGTTGGCAGAATTAATGAATTTACTTTTGTGATAAGAATGTGATTGAATGGTGAGAGCCAAAGAAATACCGAACAGCAATAGAAACAAAAGGGAGGTTTTGTTTCTAATGACAAAGTTGATAATTTGTTGCATGCGATGTAGGTATTCTAAGTTATTTTATCAATACACTTTTAAATTTAGCAAGATTCTTAAGTGTGATTCCCGTGCCTCTTACAACCGCTCTTAGCGGGTCTTCAGCAATATATACAGGTAAGTCAGTCTTTTGCGATAATCGTTTGTCTAAGCCTCTTAGCATGGATCCACCTCCCGCTAAATAGATACCTGTATTGTAAATATCGGCAGCTAATTCTGGTGGTGTTTGTGAGAGGGTTTCCATCACAGAATCTTCAATTCTTAAGATGGATTTGTCTAAAGCTTTTGCAATTTCACGATATGAAATTTGAACTTGTTTTGGCTTTCCTGTTAGTAGATCACGTCCTTGAACGCTCATTTCTTCTGGCGGAAGGTCAAGATCTTCTGTAGCAGCACCAATTTGAATTTTAATTTTTTCAGCAGTGCGATCACCTACGTAAAGGTTGTGTTGCGTGCGCATGTAGTAAATAATATCATTGGTAAACACATCACCAGCAACTTTTACAGATTTGTCACAAACAATACCACCTAAAGCAATAACAGCAATTTCAGTAGTACCACCGCCAATATCAACAATCATGTTTCCTTTTGGTTGCATAATATCAATACCAATACCAATAGCAGCAGCCATTGGTTCATGAATTAAATACACTTCTTTACCATTTACACGCTCACAAGATTCTTTTACAGCACGCATTTCTACTTCTGTAATACCTGATGGAATACATACTACCATACGAAGGGCAGGTGTAAATAATTTCTTTTTTAAAGCAGGAATATTTTTAATAAACATACTTATCATTTGCTCTGATGCATCAAAATCGGCAATCACCCCATCCTTGAGTGGTCTAATTGTTTTGATGTTTTCGTGTGTTTTACCTTGCATCATGTTGGCTTCTTTACCAACGGCAATGATTTTGCCTGAAATTCGGTCTCTAGCAACAATTGACGGACTATCAACTACAACTTTGTCGTTGTGGATGATAAGTGTGTTTGCGGTACCTAAATCTATGGCTATTTCTTCGGTTAAGAAATCAAAAAATCCCATTCGTTATTCTAATATTATGAGGTCGTTATTGTACTAATTTTTTGGCGTGTTGTAAATGTAATAAAACTTACGAAATATTTGTTGTTTATTTCAATTTCAATTTATATGAAAGTTAAGCGCTTTACTTTTTATAGTTAAACGTTTGGTTTTAACTTTTGGACTTTTCAAATTGAAAAAAAATATTGAATTAAACGTCCTCCTAAAAAGACACTTTAATGTTTAAAATGTCGTGTGCCAGTCATCACCATGGCAACATCGTGTTCATTGCAATAATCGATAGTTAATTGATCTTTAATAGAACCTCCAGGTTGTATCACAGCAGTGATGCCTGCATTATCGGCAATTTCTACACAATCAGGAAATGGGAAAAATGCATCACTTGCCATAACCGCACCTTTTAAATCAAAATTAAATGATTGTGCCTTATGAATGGCTTGATTAAGAGCATCAACACGGCTAGTTTGTCCTGTTCCACTAGCACATAGCTGCTTATCTTTCACCAAGACAATGGTATTAGATTTGGTGTGCTTGCAAATTTTTGAAGCAAATATTAAATCGTCCAACTCACTTTGAGACGGTTGCGTGTTAGTAGCATGAGATAAATCGGCAACATTATCCGTTTTGTTGTCTTTGTCTTGCACCAAAACACCATTTAAGCAAGTTCTTACTGTCATTTCTGAAAAACCAACATCATGTAAGATTAATAAAATTCGATTCTTCTTTCCTTTTAAGATATCTAAGGCTTCGTCTGAAAATGAAGGCGCAATAACCACTTCGCAAAATAGAGAATGTATAGCTTCTGCAGTTGATTTGTCAATTTCTGTGTTGGCAATCAAAATACCTCCAAATGCAGATACAGGGTCGCCCGCTAATGCATCAACATAAGCTTGATGAATTGAGTCACGTTGTGCAAAGCCGCAAGCGTTGTTATGTTTAAGAATGGCAAATGTTGGCGCTTCGTTTTTAAATTCGTTCATGAGGTTAACAGCAGCGTCAACATCTAAAAGATTGTTATAGCTCAGCTCTTTTCCGTGGAGTTTAGTAAATATATCATCAAAATTTCCGAAGAAAAAACCACGTTGATGCGGGTTTTCGCCATAACGCAATACTTTACCATTTGTTTCACTTATTTTAAGAGAAGCGATGTTATGATCTGCATTAAAATAATTGAAAATAGCAGCGTCATAATGAGACGATACATTGAAGGCTTTTGCTGCAAATTGTTTTCTGTCTGCTTCAGAAGTATCTCCATTTTGCGATTTTAGCAATGTTAAAAATTCGGCATAATCATCTACTGAAGAGACGCAAATCACGTCGGCGTAATTTTTTGCTGCAGCCCTAATAAGAGAAATCCCTCCAATATCAATTTTTTCAATAATGTCTTGATTAGATGCGCCAGAAGCTACGGTTTTTTCAAAAGGATATAAATCAACAATCACCAAATCGATTTGAGGAATATCAAAATCAACTAATTCTGCAACATCACTTTCGTTATTTTGTCTGTTTAAAATGCCTCCGAATACCTTAGGGTGAAGTGTTTTTACTCGCCCGCCAAGAATAGAAGGATAAGAGGTAATGTCTTCAACAGGAACGACATCGATACCTAAATCCTTTATGAATTTTTCTGTGCCTCCTGTAGAATAAATAGTTACATTTTGTTGGTCAAGTTGTTTGACAATAGGTTCTAATCCGTCTTTACTAAAAACCGAAATTAAAGCCGATTTAATGGTTTTGTTGTTGCTCATTGCTGTGTTGTTGTCGTTGTGTTTCGAGAATTTCTCGAAGTTGTGAAAAATTAAAGCCCAAAAATACGTAATATCACGAGTTAATGTAAATTGAAATCACAGTTTATTTAAGTTTTTTGTAACAATAAATTGTTGAAAACGTCCTATCTTTATAATCGTTGAAAACTAAACCAATCTCATGCTCGTTTATTTAAGGTTATTCAAAGAAAGTTTTTCGTTTGCAATTAATGCATTGCGCAATAATAAGCTACGTACATTTTTATCCCTTTTAGGTATTACGATAGGGATTTTTTCAATTATAGCTGTACTTGCAGCTGTAGATTCTTTAGATAAGAGTATTAAAGATCAACTTAGTGGTTTAGATAAAAACACAATGTACCTTACCAAATATTCTTTTGGACCTACGGAAGTACCAAGATGGCAAAGAGAGAATTTCCCGCAAACCGAACATGATGATTATCAATTTATAGAGCGAAATGTGCCAGATATTGATGCTATTGCGTATGTGATTTTTGGGAGTTCTGAAAATATAAAATATGAAGGAACAACAGTTACAGGAGTAGATGTTACCCCAATATCTGATGGGATTTATGAAATTGAGAATTTGAAGATATCTGAAGGTCGTTTTTATTCTGAAGCCGAATCTAATTCTGGAGCTAATGTAATGGTTGTTGGTAGTGCTACAGCTGAAAATCTTTTTGGAACTACAAATCCTATTGGAAAAACGGTTCGTGCTTATGGACGAAAGATGACTGTGATTGGTGTATTGAAGAAAGTTGGAACAGGATTGGGAGACTCTCCTGATGAAAAAGCTTATGTGCCTGCTAATTTTGTACGACGATTTAAAAATGGAGGTGCCAGCGGTCTTCCAGGAGCTGTTATTATTAAACCTGTTAAAGGTGTTGATATGGGAGCTTTCGAAGCTGTTTTAAAACAAAAGTATCGCGCATATAGAGGTTTAAAAGCTGATGAGCCAGATAATTTTTTTATTAATAAAATATCTGGATTTACTGCATTTATTGATGGTATCATTGCCACCTTAAATATGATCGGATGGATTATAAGTGGCTTCTCACTCTTAGTTGGAGGTTTTGGTATTGCTAATATTATGTTTGTTAGCGTTCGCGAACGTACAAACCTCATTGGAATTCAAAAGTCGTTGGGTGCCAAAAACAAATTTATAATGTTTCAGTTTTTATTTGAGGCAGTTATCTTATCTGTTTTAGGAGGTTTAATAGGCATTATAATGGTGTGGTTAATTTCTTTAATAGCTACAGCAGCCTTAGATTTTGATTTTGTGCTGTCGTTTTCTAATATATTCTTAGGGTTTTCTCTGTCTACATTTATTGGCTTAATCTCTGGTGTAATACCTGCAATTACAGCTTCAAGATTAGATCCAGTTGAAGCTATTAGAACAGGAATGTAACTTAAACCAATTAATAATATGTCTATGTCTCGCAGTTATTCTCGAAAAGGATTTTGGTGGTATTTTCTTAGAGTGACACTTTTAACAATAGCTTTTTTTATAGCGGTTATGTTATTAAGTGATTTTAACTATGGTATTAACAAAACTGTAGGTTGGGCATGGGATATGTCTAACTATAAATTTTGGATAGGTGTGTTTTTATATCTTGCAGCTGCCGTTGGTTTTCTGTCTTTAATAACTGCATTAGTTATGAAAATAGCTAGGTTTAACGAGCAGGCTTAATTACAAAATTGCTGAAACTTTCTTACAAACAAACTCTAAAAAACGTTCATCCTTTTCAGTAAAAGGGTCTGGTGTATTAGAATCGATATCTATTTGTCCTATGTTTTCGCCATTTACAAAAATAGGAATAACGATTTCAGCTTTAACAGTGATACTACAAGCAATATAATTGTCTTGTGCTGCAACATCTGGTACAACAAAGTTTTCATTTGAAACAGCAACTTGACCACAAATCCCTTTTCCGAAAGGAATAATGATATGATCTGTAGGTTCACCAACATAGGGACCTAACTTTAATTCGTTTTTATCTCCATTTTTAAAATAAAAACCAACCCAGTTATAATAATCTATGTGATTTTCAAGAAGTTCGCATACACTTAATAGTCTTTCGTCAACAGTTTGTGTAGTGTTAGAAAGTATAGTTTCAACTTGAGGTTTTAGGGTTTCAAATGTCATAGGTTTCAAAAATTTTGGTAAAAGTATTTAAAAAGTGCTATTTCTAGATTCATTTTGTATAATTTTAACTCTCAATGAAAGCACTTCTTGTAAAATATAAGTCGGTCGTCAAATTTATACTGACCTTTCTTTCGGTATATTTTGTGCTCACATTAGCCTATAAATATTATTTAGATTTCTCTGATGGTTCGAAATACTATCCAGATTATATGACCAATCTAGTAGCTCAACAAAGTGAATCTCTTCTCAATACGTTTGGCTATGAAACGGTTCTTAAACCACATGAAAATGAGCTTTCAATGAAATTGATAGTAAGAGGAAAATTTGTAGCTAGAGTTGTAGAAGGTTGTAATTCAATAAGTGTGGTCATTATGTTTATTTCGTTTATAATTGCGTTTGCAGGAACGTTTAAGTCAACATTCATTTATATTCTGGCGGGAAGCGCATTAATCTATTCTGTGAATTTATTTCGAATAGCCATCCTCTCTATTGGGTTGTATAATTATCCTTGGCGGGAAGATTTTTTGCATCATGTAATTTTTCCGTTGATTATTTATGGTATGGTCTTTTTGCTTTGGATGTTTTGGGTCAAGCGTTTTTCAAAAATTAAAAAAAAGGAATTAAATGCGTAAACCTCTAACGTACATAGCACTCATAGTACTTTTTGGGTTGTTGGTTCTTATCCGTCTATTTGAAAATGAGCTGTTTTATGATCCTTATTTGTTGTTTTTTAAAAGTGATTATTTACATATGGACTATCCTCGACGAGAAGTTTTAAAATTATCACTCTTTACCACCTTAAGGTTTGTTTTAAATACGGTGATTTCATTAGGAATTATATTTTTATTTTTTAGAGATAAATCTATTGTAAAGTTTTCGGTTCTAGTCTATGGAGTGGCGTATCTCATTTTAATGATTTTCTTTCTTTATTTTGTAATTAACCCTAGACAAGAAGATTATTACTTGTTCTTTAATTTTAGACGGTTCTTAATTCAACCTATACTCTTATTGCTGTTAGTACCTGCATTTTATTACTATAAACTCAAACAATAATTTGTTAATCAATACTTAATCTGTTTAGGTCTTAGTTCTTTTTTTATAACTTTGCGATATGTTAAAGCAAGTTTTGCATAGAATAAGCTCAGTAATAATGGCAATGCTGTTATTGTTTTCTACAGTATCTTTTACGGTGGAAAAGCATTTTTGTGGAGATGTTTTAATAGATGTTGCTGTTTTTAGTGATGTTCATAAATGTGGTTTAGAACTTGACGATTCGCAGCAAACTAATGTTGTTAAGAAATCTTGTTGCAAAGACACGCTTGAAATTGTTGAAGGTCAAGACGAATTAACCGTTAAAACATTTGATGATTTAGATGTTAACCAACAACAGTTCTTAACAGCTTATACTTATAGTTTTAATAGTCTGTTTGAAGTATTGCCAAAACAGATTATACCTCATAATCATTATCGACCTCCTAACTTGATTGTAGATGTACAGATTCTCGATCAGGTATTCTTAATTTGATATAATCACATAGTTTTAAACTTCTTAATGACTAAAATTTTCGTTTAGTCGATTATTCATTATATCAAATACAAAATACGATGACACATACATATATAGTTACAGGTATGACCTGTAACGGATGTAAAACTTCGGTTGAAAAGACTTTAAGAGGCATAGAAAGCGTCACTGATGTTTCTGTGGATTTAGAAACGTCTGAAGTTAACATTGTAATGTCAAAGCACATTGCTTTAGATACTTTAAGCCGAACTTTACCAAAAAAATATTCGATTTCAGAAAAAGAAATCAAAAACGCTTTTCATTCAGTTTCCCAAGAGAGTATTGGAGAGAAGAGCGAGTTAAGACAGTTACTTCCATTATTTTTAATTTTTGGTTACATCATGGTAGCCTCATTTCTTCTAAATAATAAACCATGGGATTTGGAAGGATTTATGTTTGATTTTATGGGGTTATTCTATATCGTTTTCAGTTTTTTTAAACTACTGGATTTAAAAGGTTTTCCTGATAGCTTTAGAATGTACGACCCGTTAGCAAAGGCTGTTCCAGTCTATGCCTGGATCTATCCATTTATTGAAACGGCTTTGGGATTAATTCTTTTAATGCGATTTCAAACTACTGCGGCACTAGTGCTTACTTTAGTTGTTTTAGGAATAACAACCATTGGCGTTACTAAAACCCTATTAGATAAGAAATCAATTCAATGCGCTTGTCTTGGAACAGCTTTAAAACTCCCTATGACAAAAGCAACATTTATTGAAAATAGTATTATGATTGTTATGGCAATCATTATGCTTTTAAAAATCTATAATTAAAATGAAAAAGAAATTAATAATTATACTATTAATACTTCCATTGGTTTCCTTTTCTCAGGAAAAAATAGAAGGTATTATAACTGAAGCATCATCGGGAAATGAAACGTTTCCTTTAGCTGGAGCAAATGTGTTTTGGCTCGATACATCTGTTGGCGCAGTAACCGATATTGAAGGAAAATTTAGTATCCCGTATCAACCAAATTATAAAAAACTTGTAATTAGTTATGTTGGTTTTAAGACAGATACGTTAACCATTACTAAGCCTAGGTATATTGAGCATTTACTAGAAGCTACGAGTGATTTGGATGAAATTACCTTGATAGCACGAAAACAGTCGACCACAAAATCGTATTTGAGTGCACAAAATATAACAACAGTGAGTAGTGATGAACTGCTTAAAGCGGCCTGTTGTAATCTATCTGAAAGTTTCGAAACCAACCCATCTATTGATGTGAACTTCTCTGATGCCGTAACAGGAACAAGACAAATTAAAATGTTAGGATTAACAAGTAAATACATTTTAATTACTACTGAGAATATTCCGTCTATTCGTGGAGCTTCGCAAGCCTTTGGATTAAGTTTTATCCCAGGTACATGGGTTGAAAGTATTCAAATTACCAAAGGAGCGGGAAGTGTTGTTAATGGTTTTGAGAGTATTGCTGGTCAAATTAATGCCGAGCTTCAAAAGCCATCTACAGATGATAAACTTTTTGTTAATCTTTATGGTTCTGTAAACGGTAGATTAGAGTTAAATACCCATATTAATACAAAAGTAGATGATAAGTGGAGTACAGGCTTATATGTACATGGCAATTTAAGAGACAAAAGATTTGATAAAAATAACGACGGTTTTTTGGATGTTCCGTTAAAAAAACAAATCAATGTCATGAACCGTTGGCAATATACTAACCCTGAAAAAGGATTAGTAAGTTTTATTAACTTACGTTACTTAAATGATAATAATCAAGCCGGTCAGCTAGACTTCAATCCAGATACTGATAAATTAACCACGAATGCTTGGGGAAGTGAGATTGATACTGAACGTATTGAAATGTCTGCTAAGTTAGGATATGTTAATCCAGAAGTTCCTTGGCAAAGTTTAGGTGTCCAGTTTGCATTTAGTTCGCATAATCAAGGCTCGTATTTCGGATTGAATAGATATGACATTAATCATAATAGCATCTATTCTAATGTCATCTATAACTCTATTATTAGTGATTCACGCCATAAAATAAAAACCGGACTTGGATTTACTTATGACCATTATGATGAGTTTGCTTTAAATACTAATTTTGAACGTAGTGAGCGTTCGGCAGGTGCTTTTTTTGAATATGCTTATGATGACCTAGATAAGCTAACTTTAACAGTAGGATTACGTTTCGATACGCATAATTTATTGGGTGAATTTATCACACCGCGTTTACATGCACGTTACACACCTTGGGAAAAATCGGCTTTAAGAGCATCAATTGGAAGAGGAAAACGTAGCGCTAATATCTTTGCTGAAAATCAAAACATCTTTGCAACGTCTCGAACCATTGGTATTTTGGATACTGGAGGAAGCATTTATGGGTTAGACCCTGAAATAGCTTGGAATTATGGAATTTCATACCTACAAGGCTTTAATCTCTTTGGAAGAAAAGCCGATGTGACCTTAGATTTCTACAGAACTGATTTTAAAAATCAAGTAGTAATTGATTGGGAAAATCCGCAACAAGTAAATTTCTATAACCTTGAAGGTGATAGTTATGCCAATAGCCTTCAGATTGAATTGAACTATAATATATTTGAGCATGTCGATTTAAGAACTGCTTATAAGTACTATGATGTTAAAACAGATTATTTATCAGGGAAATTATCAAAACCGTTAATTCCTAAGCATCGCTTTTTTGCAAATGCATCTTACGAAACACCTCTAGAGGAAGGTGAATCGGCACGTTGGAAATTTGATGTAACTTATAATTGGCTAAGTGAACAGCGCTTTGCGTCTACAGCATCAAACCCCGAAGCATATAGACTGCCAGAAGAATCACCTACAATAGGAACGCTAAATGCACAAGTAACCAAAGTGTTTTCTCCAAAATTTGAAGTATATTTAGGGGGTGAAAATATCACGAATGTAAGACAGAGTAATCCTATTTTAGGTGCCGACGACCCTTTTGGACCAAATTTTGATACTACTTTTGTATATGGTCCAATTTTTGGAAGTATGTATTACGCAGGATTACGATTTAAAATTAAATAACAATTAAAATGAAAAAAATATTAATGATATGTGCTGTGCTTGTAACAACAGTAACATTTGCACAAAATAAAAACGCAAAGGCTTCTCTTGAAGTAGATGGTGTATGTATGATGTGTAAAGATCGTATTGAAAAGGCAGCTATTAGAACAAAGGGCGTTAAATCTGCCATTTGGAATGTAAAAACTCATGAGCTTAAGTTGATTTTTGATGAACGAAAAACCAACTTAGAAACAATAAGCAAAAAAATTGCTGCTGTTGGACATGATACTAAAGATTTGAAAGCAACAGATGAGGCTTACGCTTCAGTTCATCCTTGTTGTAAATATAGAGATAAAGAAATCGTTGATGATCACGATAATTAAAAAAAAAAGCCCGAATGAAGATTCGGGCTTTGTTTTTTAGTTTAAAATTTTCAAGATACTATCACAGCTTGAAATACCACGTTGTGTCGCTGCTTTCTTTATCATAAAAGAACCACGAATACTTTGCATGATGTTTTTAAGAAGTTTTTCATCAGTAAATGGTGATTTACCTTCGCGTACCAAATCGTAATCTGTATTGTATATGAAATAGCGTCCCAAATAATCTTTATTGATAGCTTCTTGTCGTTGATAAGCCTTTAGAATATCTTTATATATGGCATAATGTTTTAAAATATCAGATTTTAATTTGAAGTCGTTCATTAATTTTAAATCACCAGAGTTAATCAATGTTTGATGCGTATAATCTTTTGGAGAAAAATTGCTGAGGTTAGCAACTTTATAAACGCCTTGCAATACCTCCCTTTTTTGAGCTTGGTTTGTTCCAAGAACGGAAATAAGTCCGCTGGAAATTTTTATTTTTTCATCAATCTCAGTAAGATTCGCTTCTAATTGTAATTTGTCGGTTTCTATGTCTTTTTTAAGATTGTTTATGTATTGCTCTTTTTGAGCATTATTGGCACTGGTCTCTCCCCATTTGTTCATGGCAAAAGCCAGAGAAATGCCTATAATAACAATAAGTATTTCGCCAAAGGCATATGTGAGTTGTTTTTTCATAACAGATTGATTTTCTTAAAACTAAGAAAATTAATCAAAAAAAGAGACTAACAAATCACTTCAAATAGTAACATAATATTGGAACGCTTTTTGTGACAGGATATATGCTATAAAATTCTTACATTTAAACAAACCTTTCAGACCATGATAAAAAAATTACTTTCGCTTTCACTTTTATTTACATCTTCAATAGTTTTTGGGCAGATTGTTTTTCAAGAAACGGTTATAGATACTACAAATACATTTCAATTAGGTGTTAGTTCTCCTACAGGAACTTATTCGCGCGATGCCGTACAATTGGCAGATATGGATGGTGATGGTGATGCCGACTTGATTCCTAAATCGAACCCATTAATGTGGATTGAAAACACCAATGGACAAGGTACATTATCTATACAGCACATTGTAGATGATAATGTCAATGGAGTTAATGCTATTAAAACCGCCGATATTGACTCTGATGGAGATATTGATATTATCATTGCAGAAAATGCTTCACCTATGCATATCATTGCGTGGTATGAAAATACCGATGGTGCTGGAACATTTAGTGCAAAACAGGTTATCACAACTCAAGTTGATAATCCAGCGATGATTTATATTTCTGATATTGATGGTGATACAGATTTAGATATTTTATCCTCATCAAGAGGTGACGGAATTATTGCTTGGTATGAAAACACTGATGGACAAGCTGCTTTTGGGCCGCAACAGATAATTACAACCGCATCTTTTTCGAGTACGACTCAATATATTGAAATTGTAGCGGGAGATCTCGACGACGACGATGATAATGATATCATGTTTGCATCAAAGGGGAGTCCAGACCAAATTGTATATTGGGTTGAGAATACAGATGGTCAAGGTAATTTTGGGAGTCCTCAACAGGCTTTTGATGTATTTGGAGGCATGTATACTGTAAGTTTGGGTGATTTAGATAATGATGGCGATCTTGATGCTTATGGACAAAATGTTTTTGATGGCTTAATTTCTTTCGCTAATGATGGCTCAGGGAATTTTTCATTTATGAATTCCTTTTCTTCAAGTTATGATCTTTTTATTGGGTTTGCGCAATGGTTTGATGTTGATGGTGATGGCGATTTAGATATGTTTGGTTTTGGTAGAAACGACGATTTTGACATCAGTACAAATGAAGCAGGTATGGTTTGGTTTGAAAATACCGATGGTCAAGGTACCTATAGTGACGAGCAATTTATTAGAAATATAAATTTTAGAACGTTTAGTTCAAGATTAGCTGTAGCCGATATGGATGGTGATGATTTGATTGATTTAGTGGTGAATAACGTTGATGGCTATGAACTGAGTTGGAATAAAAATCAATCTGGATCTGCTTTTTTTGAAGATTCTCAGGAAATAATTATTGACCTAAGAGAATTGAGAGATGTGATTTCAGCAGATCTTGATAATGATGGTGACCAAGATATTATTTATGGGTCTTCAGACAGTAAACTCAGTTGGTATGAAAACTTGGATGCATTGGGGAATTTTGGCCCTCAACAGTTGATTTCATCAAGTGCTTTCAGATTTAATTCAGTAGTTGCCAAAGACCTCGATGATGATGACGATATAGATTTAGTGGTTGCTACCCAAGATGGAGATAAATTACTATGGTATGAAAATGACGGTTCAGGACAATTTTCTGTTGGAAGTGTCATATCTGATATTACTGTAAACCCCCAATTTGTAAGTGTTTTCGATGTTGATGGAGATGATGACAACGATGTTGTTTGTTTGGATAATCTAGGAGATCGCGTGGTTTGGTATGAGAATACAGATGGGCTAGGAAATTTTGGCTCAGAACAAGTTATTATTGATACCATAGATAACATAAAACCATTTGATTATGGAGATATTGATGCTGATGGCGATTTTGATTTAGTTATTAATCAGCCTTTTTCTTGGTTAGCCAACGATGGTAGTGGAAATTTTAGTGCACCTCAGGTTATCCCATCATCTAATGAAGACGCTATAAAACTATCTGATATTGATGGCGATGGCGATTTAGATATTTTTACGAGTGATCCTATTGGTTGGTATGAGAACGAGGATGGACAAGGAACGTTTGGCGCGTTTCAGGTGGTTTATGGTGGCGACAATGTCTTTCCTAATGATTTCTTAGAGTTTACCGATATCGACAATGACGGAGATCCTGATGTTGTTATGAGCTTATTTACCGGAGTAAACAGTGATAGAATTATATATTTTAAAAATTACAATGGTGTTTTTGGTAATAACCCTATAACTTTAGGAGATACGAACCAAGGGCTGTCAGATTTTCATATTGCAGACTTAAATGGTGATAATAATAATGATGTTTTATACATAACTGCAGAATCACTCAGTAACTCTGATGCAGGTAAAGTGTCTTGGTTCAAAAATTTAGGTGTTTTGAGTAACCTCATTAGCGGAACAGTAACCTACGATAGTGATGGCGACGGTTGTGATGGGAGTGATGCAGGAATATCAAATGTTTGGATAGGTTCTGGTAGTAGTTTTGCTGCATTTTCAACATTTACAAATGACGACGGTACTTTTGCCATAGATGTGGGTCAAGGTGATTTCACAACATTATTGACTCCTAGTTTACCAAGTTATTTCACAGTGTCTCCACCTATTCACACTACCAATTTTGAAGGAGATAATGAAATAGATAACGCGGCCAATTTCTGTGTAACATCTACTGGGACTGCTAATGATTTAACGATTAGCATTTATCCTATAAGTGAACCACGTCCTGGATTTGATACTTCATATGAAATAGTATATACTAATATAGGAACGACTGTGTTAAGCGGGACAGTAGAAATGGTTTTTGATGTGACTAAGATGCAATATTTAACGGCTTCTCAGGCTCCCAGTTCCCAATCTGGTGATCTGCTTAGTTTTGACTTTTCTAATATCGCTCCTTTCGAAAATCGATCTATAATTGTCGAGTTCAATGTTTTTACGCCACCAACAACTAATATTAATGATGTTATAAATACAGTTGTAAGTGTGAATCCTATTGCTGGTGATAATACTGAAAATGATAACACATACAATTTGTCTCAAACAGTTGTTGGGTCTTATGATCCAAATGACATAACAGTACTTGAGGGTGAGCAAATTTTATTAGAACAAACGGATGATTATCTGCATTATGTTATACGATTCCAAAATACGGGAACCGCAGAAGCAATTAACGTGAGAATTACGAATATTATTGATCCAAAGTTAGAGTGGTTTACGCTTCAGATTGAAAGTATGAGTCATAATGGTCATTTGATAGTAGAAGATGGTATCCAAGCTGTTTTTACTTTTGACAATATATTATTGCCTAGTTCAAGTCAGAATGAAGCCGAATCCAACGGCTATATTGCCTATAAAATTAAACCAAAGCAAGATGCCAGCTTAGGTGATATTTTTTACAATGACGCCTCTATATTTTTTGATTTTAACCCAGCAATAGTGACGAATACCGTGTCAACTGAAGTCGTTGATGCGCTTTCTGTTGATGACATTGAAATACAGGACGTAGATATGTTTCCAAACCCAGCGGTAGATATCGTTAGCATAAGATCTAATGTGCCAGTTAAAACCATAACGGTAACTGATATAAACGGAAGAAATATCAAACATTATAAAAATACAGATGTCTTTTCAGTTCTTGATTTAACAACAGGTATTTATTTTATAAAAATTGATATGGGAAGCAAATCGGTTGTAAAGAAACTTTTAAAGCACTAATAGAAATAGAAAAGCCTTTGATAATTATCAAAGGCTTTTCAAATCAATATATGGTGTGTTTGAGTGAATAACTCACCTGTAACGGCTCATTATTACATCATTCCTGGCATTCCGCCGCCCATTGGAGGCATTCCGCCACCAGCAGGAGCATCTTCTTTAATATCTACCAAAGCACATTCGGTAGTTAAAATCATTCCAGAAACAGATGCCGCATTTTCTAAGGCGATACGAGTTACTTTTTTAGGATCTATAATCCCAGCTTTAAGCATGTCAACGTAAGTTTCAGTTTTAGCATCAAAACCAAAATCTTTCTTGCCTTCCAGTACTTTATTGATAACTACAGAACCTTCTCCACCAGCATTAGAAACGATAGTTCTTAATGGTGATTCTATGGCTCTAGCAACAATTTGAATACCTGTTGTTTCATCTAGATTTTCAGTAGTGATTTTCTCTAAGACTTTGATAGCTCTTACCAATGCAACACCTCCACCAGCAACGATACCTTCTTCAACAGCAGCTCTAGTCGCGTGTAATGCATCATCAACTCTATCTTTTTTCTCTTTCATCTCTACTTCAGACGCAGCTCCAACATAGAGTACAGCAACACCTCCAGCTAACTTAGCCAAACGTTCTTGTAGTTTTTCTTTATCGTAATCGCTAGTCGTTGTTTCTATTTGAGCTTTAATTTGGTTTACTCTTGCTTTGATATCTCCAGATTTCCCTGATCCATTTACAATGGTAGTATTGTCTTTGTCAATCATTACAGATTCAGCAGTACCTAGCATACTTAAATCGGCGTTTTCTAAAGAAAATCCACGTTCTTCAGAAATCACGGTTCCACCAGTTAAGATGGCAATATCTTCGAGCATTGCTTTACGACGATCACCAAAACCAGGCGCTTTAACCGCAGCAATTTTTAATCCGCCACGTAATTTATTCACTACTAATGTAGCTAAGGCTTGACCTTCTACATCTTCTGCAATAATTAATAATGGTCTACCAGATTGCGCTACAGGCTCTAATATAGGAAGAATCTCCTGTAGGTTTGAAATTTTCTTATCGAATAATAAAATGTATGGATTTTCTAAATCGGCAATCATTTTATCAGAATCTGTCACGAAGTAAGGAGAGAGGTAACCTCTATCAAATTGCATTCCTTCAACAACATCTACATAAGTATCTGTTCCTTTTGCTTCTTCAACAGTGATAACACCTTCTTTACCTACTTTGTCAAATGCTTTAGCAATTAAATCACCAATAGTGCTATCGTTATTTGCAGAGATAGAAGCTACTTGCTTTATCATTTCTGAAGAATTCCCAACTTTCTTAGATTGCTTATCAAGATCTTTTACTATAGCTTCAACAGCTTTGTCTATACCGCGTTTTAAATCCATTGGATTTGCACCTGCAGCAACGTTTTTTAAACCTTCTTTTACAATAGCTTGAGCCAAAACAGTAGCTGTTGTTGTTCCATCACCTGCCAAATCGTTGGTTTTAGATGCTACTTCTTTTACCATTTGAGCTCCCATATTTTCAAGCTCGTTTTCTAGTTCAATTTCTTTAGCAACAGAAACACCATCCTTGGTTACTTGAGGTGCTCCAAAAGATCTACTAATAATAACATTACGACCTTTAGGGCCTAAGGTTACTTTTACTGCATTAGCTAATGCGTCTACGCCACGTTTTAATCCGTCACGTGCTTCAATATCAAATTTTATGTCTTTTGCCATTTTATTTTTGTGTTTTTAAGTCTTAATTAAACAATTGCTAGTATGTCACTTTCGCGCATGATGATATAATCTTTACCTTCTAACTTTAATTCTGTTCCAGCATATTTTCCGTAGAGAACAGTATCGCCAGAAGCTACAGTCATAGGCTCATCTTTTGTGCCTTTACCAACAGCCACAACTTTTCCTTTTTGTGGTTTTTCTTTTGCATTATCTGGAATGATAATTCCTGAAGCTGTTTTAGTTTCAGCTTGCATAGGTTCTATAAGAACTCTATCTGCCAATGGTTTAATGTTTAAGCTCATTGTTATGTAAGTTTTTTAATTATTAATTTATGATTAACGCTAAAGCGTTATGCTAAAAATGTGCCAATGCAAGTTTCCTGACAAAGTTGCAGAAATAAAAAATGCCAACTGAGAAGTTGGCATTGATATATGGTTTGTCTAATGATTAGCCTCCAATAGAATCTAAAGGATTTGCGATATCATCAGCAGACGTGTCTGGAGTAGTTGCTGGCGTTGTTGTTTGCGTTCCATCGGTATTTACTTTAGAGTCTTGAGGACCTCCTGCACCAGGAATGGCAAAATTAGAGGTTAAAATAAGCGCTAATAATAAAGTGGCTAAAGCCCAAGTACTCTTGTCTAAAAAGTCGGTTGTTTTTTTAACACCGCCTAATTGTTGAGTACCACCTCCACCAAAAGATGATGATAATCCTCCTCCTTTAGGGTTTTGTACCATTACTACTACTACGAGTAAAAATGACACGATAACGATTAGGATTAAAAATATAGTAAACGTATTCATTAGTTCTATGTATTATTTTCTTGTAATTCTTTTACTGCTTTAATTTGGTCTGCAAAGAAACCACTTTTTTCTGGATATTTCAAACTTAAAATTTTATAAGATTGAATCGCCTTTTCATAATTGTGTTGTTCGAGGTATATTCTGGCTAAAGTCTCTGTCATTAGACCATCGTGAGTCACTTTGTCGCTGGTGTCTATATTCACTTTTGGAGCCTCTTTAGAAGGGATGATTTTAGGCTTACTTTCTAAAAATTTATCGATGAGTTCAAATTTTTTGCTTATTGAAGTGTCTTTAGTTGCTTCAACCTCTGATTCTTTATCTTCTGGAACGGCATCAGTTTCATTGCGTTCAATAGGTTTGAAACTTGTAATTTTTAGCCATTCTGCAAATGAATGTGTTTCGGTTTTATCAAAATCTAAAGGCTTACCAATTTGCAATTTTTCTTCAGGCGTTTCTTCAATGTGTTTGGCATCTATATCTAGAATGACACGTTCTGGAGTATTATCTTGAAGTGATAAGAAATGAGCAACCTCTTCTGGTTTTACTTTTTGTTCGAACAGGTTAGGGTCTAGCACACCTTCAGTGTTTTTGATATGCTCTTTTAAGGCGTCGTCAATAGTAACACTTTTATCTACTGAAATATCATCAATTTCATTAACCGTAATTCCTTTAAGATGCTCAGAATTTTGCTTGATAATTTGAGATATTTCATTTTGATTAAATGCCTGAGAGGTGATATAATCAAATAAAATACTTCGGTCTGTTGTATATGCAGCTGTAGTTTTTAATTCTTGATTGTACTTATAACTCTCTTTGTTTTTTAAACCTTTAAGATATAATGCTCGTGCGGCTTGAAAATAAGGGTGTGCATTGCTAAGTGTTAATAATGCATCGGTTTGCTCATTAGTAATGTGCTGCGGATTTTGAAGTATGTATGTAAAATCTTTAGTATTCATTTACCATTTGGCTAAGGTTGCATTAAAAATGTCTTGGGTTAAGCGTTCAAATATTTCTTCGTGAGCCGTTTCTCTTAAAGCGCCTTGTAGCAAAGAGCTTCCATCATAGTCATAAAAAAAGGAAAAACGTTGTTCAAACTCTTCGTCGGGCTCATCTTTATCATAAAATCGTACTTGCACGGCTACAGTTAATCTGTTTTGAGCGGCAGTACTGTTGGCTTGAGCAGTTGTTGGAGAAATACGGTATTCTACAATTTCCCCCTCATAAACCAAATCACCATTTGTAGTGGTGAGATTTAAATTGGTTTGATTGGCGATTAAATCTTGCAATGCCAAAGTAAAGTCTCGGTCAAAACCTGGTTCAATTTGGCTAGCATTATTTACAAAGTAATTAACCTGAAACGTTTCGGCATTTAGCTTTTGTACTCCTGTAAATGAGTAAGGGCCGCAACTAAAAAGTAATACAGATATTAATGTTATTATGTATTTATATGTTTTCATTTAAAAGTTACTTGCTAATGATTCATTAAAAATATCTTGAGTTATTCGGTCAAAAATTGTCTCTAAAGCCGCTTCTTTTTGTGAGCCAATTAATTGAATCGATCCATCATAATCGAAAAAAAACGAAAAGGATTTTTCAAAATTTTTGCTTTCATCTAAGTTATTAAAAAAACGAACATTGACTGTCATTTTTAATCTGTTTTGAGAAGCTCTGCTCTTTGCATTAGCTGATGTTGGAAAAATTCGATATTCAGTAATTTCACCTTCATAAGTCAAATCTCCTTTTTTACTTACTAAATTTAATTGTGTTTGGTTGGTAATTAGCTCTTGTAAAGCGTTCGTAAAATCATTATCGATACCAGGCTCAATTAACTTGGCATAATTATCAAAAAAATTAATTTGAACGGTTTTGGCATCTCCAATATCAATATTAGTAAATGAGTATTTCCCGCAGCTAAGAACAACAAATGTAAAACAAAAGATGGTGAAATACTTTACCGTTTTCATCTACTAATACGTGTTAGGACGTTTCATTGTAATAAATGCATAGATGTAACCAGCATTATCGGCAACATCAAAATCAACATTAATGAGTCTGTAGCCTTGATAGTGCTTTTCGTTAACAAGATCTTCGGCTTCTTTTCTAATCGCTTCAGAGCTATTTCTAGCAAACGATTTTCGAATCATAAATATTTCTATGGCTTTCATTGAAGTATGTCTATTTATTTAATATCAAATGTAATCATCTCTAATTTAAAAAGAACATCTATGCTACAACTTTAGTGTATATGATGTCATAAATTTATCCTAAAGATCATACTGTTTAATTTTCCTGTAGAGGGTACGCTCACTAATGCCCAATTCCGCAGCGGCTAACTTACGCTTGCCTTGATGACGTTCGAGTGATTTTTTAATAAGTTCCAACTCTTTGTCTTGTAAAGATAGCGTTTCTTCTTCTTCAATTTCTTCAGCAAAATGGTACTTGTCCTGATTTTTATCATCAGGATCATAATGATCATCGGTTTGCTCAGGAATAGCTAGAATCTCCAGGTCTTCAGTATGCGTTTCTTTTTGAGGCTCACCATATATTTTTTGAATTAAACCTTCATTGTCTTTTTGAACCTCAGAAGCATTGCCATTTTTCATGAGCTCCATAGTGAGCTTCTTCAAATCATTTAAATCACTTTTCATATCGAAAAGCACTTTATAAAGAATTTCACGTTCATTGCTAAAATCACTTTCGGATTTAGAGGTGTTAATAACAGCTGGAAGATTATTGCTTCCACTAGGTAAATACCCTTGCAGCGTGGCAAAGCTAATGGTTCGATTTTGTTCTAATACTGAAATTTGTTCGGCTACATTTCGTAACTGACGAATATTTCCGTTCCATCTATGCTTTTGAAGGGCAATAACGGCATCATCAGTTAATTTGATCGTAGGCATTTTATATTTTAGAGCAAAATCACTCGCAAATTTTCTAAACAATAAATGAATGTCTTCTTTGCGTTCTCGAAGTGGCGGAATATTAATATCTACAGTGCTTAATCTGTAATATAGATCTTCACGAAACTTCTCTTTTTTTATGGCTTCAAACATATTCACGTTTGTGGCGGCAACAATTCTAACATTTGTTTTTTGAACCTTACTCGATCCCACTTTAATAAATTCACCATTTTCCAAAACACGCAATAAACGTACCTGCGTAGTCAATGGTAATTCTCCAACTTCATCTAAAAAAATAGTACCACCATCGGCAACTTCAAAATAACCAGAACGTGTTGAGGTGGCTCCTGTAAAAGCTCCTTTTTCATGACCAAACAGTTCACTGTCAATCGTGCCTTCAGGAATCGCACCACAGTTTACGGCAATATATTTACCATGCTTTCGATGCGATAATTGATGTATGATTTTAGGAATACTTTCTTTACCAACACCACTTTCTCCAGTAACCAATACTGAAATATCTGTTGGTGCAACCTGTATCGCTTTTTCGATAGCTCGGTTGAGTTTTGGGTCGTTTCCTATTATACCGAAACGTTGTTTTATAGCTTGAATGGATTCCATTAATTTGTTTTATTGTTCGTAATAGGTGTAGGTAACAGATTTCATTAAACCATCATTTTGTTCATTGGTATCGGTATCTATAATTGTTGTTGTCACACTTGAACTTATAGGATGGTCAAATTCGTCATACATATAGGTGTAATTTGTTATTCTTTGTTCAGCTACATTTTCATAAGTACGTGTTCTATTCGTTATGTTATGAGTAGCATAATTATTTGCGTTTCTATATACTGAATATGATAATGGCTGTAAAACTTCTGGATTCATCACAACTAATGGATTGATATCAAATAGTAATCTAAACGGGTTTATCTTGTTATCATAGTTTATAGTTTCGACATAGTCAATTTCCAATTGATTTGTGTCATCATCGTATAGATATTTAGTAATTTCAGAAACATTTTCGTTTTGATCATAGCTATATTCAAAACGGTATTCAGGATTTGAATTTTCGTCAACATATGGATGTGTACGCTCATAGCTCATTAGTTGCTCGTAATTATTGTTAGAGAAATTATATGTTAGTTTTACACTTGTTATAGGTCCTATGTCAGTAATATGCACTTCAATACTATTGTCGATATAGCTAAATTCGAAAGACAAAGCGCCAGGTCCAGAGGCAATCTCAATTATAGATTCGAGACTGTTATTTACATAATTGAAATTGTATTCTTGAGGTTCAAACACATGGTTTTTGAGATACTGATCTATTGCTCCATTGGTATTATAAGTCATTAATTCAAGATCTGTCTGTGTGTCGTTTAGTAAAACAACTGTTACATCTGTTGATGTTGGCCTTCCGGTTGTGTCAAAAAAATTATTGTACTGTCTTTGTTGCTGATTGAGCTCTGTAGTTTCCAGTTCACTTAAAATCAACTGTACAGAATCATTTTGTGGTTGAGCATCATCTGAGTTGCCACAGGATAACACAGTTAAAAGGCAAAATAAAAATAAGATAGTGTTTTTCATGATAAAATATTTTTTAATTAGAGAAGCCAATGGCTTCACCAATAAGTGTCGCACTGGTACAATCTGTTACCTGCACTTTTACTAAATCACCTACATTATAGTGCTCTTTTGGAAACACCGCAACAATGTTCTGAGAGGTTCTTCCAGACCATTGTTGATTTGATTTTTTTGATTCCCGTTCTACTAATACTTCAACAACCGTATTTAAATATTCTTTAGTTCTAATTTCACTATGCTCTCTTTGGCGTTGCACAATTTCTGCTAATCGACGCTTTTTTGTTTCCTCTGGAATATCATCTTCCATTTTACGTTCGGCCATGGTTCCTGGTCGTTCAGAATAGGTGAACATATAACCAAAATTATACTTTACGTAGTCCATTAGGCTTAACGTATCTTGATGGTCTTGTTCTGTTTCCGTAGGAAAACCAGCAATTAAATCTTGACTTATAGCACAATTAGGAAGGATGCGTCTAATATTATCGATGAGTTCGAAATATTCTTCACGCGTATGTAAACGATTCATTTCTTTAAGAATACGATTACTTCCACTTTGAACAGGTAAATGGATATGCTTACAGATATTATCGAACTTTGCCATGGTTTCAATAACATCTAGTGTTAAATCTTGGGGATTAGAGGTAGAGAAACGAATACGCATTTTAGGTTGCGCTTTAGCACATAATTCTAAGAGTTGAGCAAAATTTACGGCAGTAGCCTTTTGCATATCGCTGGCCTTTACAAAGTCTTTTTTAAGTCCGCCACCATACCATAAATAACTATCTACATTTTGTCCAAGAAGTGTCATTTCTTTGTAGCCTTTGCTCCATAAATCATTCACCTCTTCAATGATACTTTGAGGGTCGCGACTACGCTCACGACCACGTGTAAAAGGAACTACACAAAAGGTGCACATATTATCGCAACCTCTTGTAATAGATACAAATGCTGTTACACCATTGGTATTGAGTCTTACAGGAGCAATGTCTCCATAGGTTTCTTCTTTGGAAAGAATCACATTAATTGCATCTCTACCTTCATCAACTTCGGCTAAGAGGTTTGGCAAATCTTTATATGCATCTGGACCTACAACGAGATCGACAATTTTTTCTTCTTCTAAGAACTTTGTTTTGAGGCGTTCTGCCATACAACCTAGAACACCAACTTTCATTTTGGGATTAATACGCTTTACAGCGTTGTATTTTTCAAGACGTTTTCTAACGGTTTGCTCTGCCTTGTCTCTAATAGAGCAAGTGTTTACTAAAACAAGGTCGGCATCCTCTAAACTTTGAGTGGTATTAAACCCTTGTTCAGAAAGGATAGATGCAACGATTTCACTATCGCTAAAGTTCATAGCACAACCATAACTTTCAATAAAAAGTTTGCGTGTATTGCCATCTTTTTGTTCTAAAATTAGATGTTCGCCTTGTTTGCTTTCGTCTATTGTTTTCTCCATAAATCTTTGAAAGTATTGTACAGTCAATAAGCATGCAAAGATAGTATAATTTTAAGTAATATGACAAAGTGTCATAGTTCAATTTGATTTGTAGATGTGTTTTATTTCACGTAATTTGAAATTTAATTTTAATCAACTACATATGCGTTTAGCAGAAATCCAACAAAAAATACAACGAGCACAAACGCTTGATTTTGGGCAAATTCTTAATGAGAGTATCGAACTATTTAAAAAAGTGTGGCTTCAAGGCTTTCTTATGCTGCTCATTATGATAGGAATAATGATTCCGTTTATGTTTATTGTCTATATACCTCTGTTTGTATTTGGAATTGCAGATGCAACAAGCCCAGGAGCTTATGATGGGTTGGCGCCAATTGCTATGTTGTTCGTGTTTGTAGCTTATTTACTTTTTACGTTTATAATGATTATTATTTCTTTCGGACTTAAAGCAGGTCTCTATAGGATTATGCGTCAAAAAGATCAGGATATCATTGGGAATGATGATTATTTTTATTTTTTAAGAAGACCATATCTCGGGAAAACTATAAATCTCTCTTTGGCTTATTTCGGTATTAGCTTACTTGCTACACTTTTATGTTTTTTTCCAATCATATATGTCATGGTACCTTTAAATTTATTGATTGTTATCTATGCGTTTAATCCAGATTTGTCAAACTCAGATCTTATCAGGTTGAGTTTTGATTTAGGAAATAGAAAGTGGTTAATTGCATTTGGATTGACCTTTGTGGCAGGTTTCTTAGCGCAAATAGTTGGAATGATGATGTGTATGATAGGTGTGTTTTTCACGGCGTCATTTGCTGCAATTCCGTTGTACTTTATATATAAAAAAGTTGTCGGTTTTGATGCAGACGATGAAGGTAGTTTAAAAAGAATTGGTGAAAATATAGAGTTTTGACGCAACCTTTTTAAAGTATTTGCATCTAAAAAGAAACATCTTTTTATGAGACTACCAAAATTCCTAATGCTGTGCATTTGCGTTACGTTACTTTTAATGAATACCACGTGTGATGAAGACGATTTTATCCCTGAACCTTGTGATCAAGTTGCGGTAATTGACAACGGTTTTTTTCAAACGGCAGAATCAAATTTATATACATTAAATGGTGTTGATTTAAACGGAGATTGTTTATTAATTTCTTTATCGGCAAGTGGGTGTGATGGTAATTCTTGGAGCATGGTTTTAGTTGATTCTGGAGAGGTTTCAGAATCGTTACCAGAACAGCGCTCATTAAAATTTATATTCTCTAATACTGAAACTTGTTTAGCTGTTTTTAGTCAAGAACGTTCTTTTGACCTTAGACCATTACAAGTTGAAGGAAGTAATGAAGTGATTTTAAATATTGAAGATTTTCCAGAGCCAATAACCTACCAGTATTAATAACTAACAAAATAATTATCAGATGAAAAAGATAGCTCTTATACTAGCCGTTATTTTGTGCTGGTCATGTCATGACGACGACACACAATATGATGTTATAACGATTGCGATTCCGCAGACGATAAGCAAAATGGAATTAAGATCTTCGGTGGTTGTTGAAGCACCAAAACCCATTTTAGACGTTGGAAAAATTTATGCTTATCAAGATTATATTTTTATAAATGAAAAGTTTAAAGGCGTTCATGTTATTGATAATAGCAATCCGCTATCTCCTCAGATGTTGGCCTTTATTAATATTCCTGGAAATGAAGATATTTCAATTAAGAATGACCATCTATATGCCGATAGTGCTGTAGATTTAGTTGTCTTTAATATTTCCAATTTAAACTCAATTGTTGAAATTGAACGCTTGGAAGATGTTTTTAATGCTTACGATTATCAAATCCCGAACGATGTTGAATATGCCGATTATAGTAACTTTAATTCGGAAACTGAAATCATCGTTGGCTGGGATTTAATTCAAGAACGAAGAGAGCGCGTAAATGATGAAGCTATTATTACGTTTGATGGTGCAGAAACATTTAGCGATGTAGGCACTGGTGGTTCATTGGCACGATTTCAAATTGTTAATGATTACCTTTATACTGTAGAGCGTTTCACAATGAATGTGTTTAATATTACTAGTCTTACTCAGCCTAATTTGGTGCATTCTTATTACGCTGGTTGGAATATAGAAACAATGTTTCATGCTGATGGCTATTTATATTTAGGAGGAACAAATGGTATGTTTATCCATAGTATTGAAAATCCAGCGCTACCCGAATATATTTCTGAATTTACACATTGGATAGGGTGTGATCCTGTTGTTGTTGATGGTGATTATGCCTACTTAACTTTAAGAGGAGGTAATGATTGTGGTCAGGAAGAGAGTGTATTAGAGGTTATTGATGTGAGTGATAAATATAATCCAACCCTTGTTGGTCAATATCTTTTGGACAACCCTTATGGTTTAGGATTTAAAGACACTAACTTATTTGTGTGTGATGGGACATCTGGTTTAAAGGTATTCGATAAAATAGATCCTTTAAATTTACAAATGGTTAATTTATTTAATAACGTGCAAGCTACAGATGTGATTCCATTGGAGGACAGATTACTTATGATTTCTGAAAATGCACTATATCAATATGAGTATAGTTCTGAAGATTCTATTGAGCTAATTAGTACATTCATTTTGAATTAAAAAAAGATAGAATAAACATAAACAAGCCCGAAATTATCGGGCTTTTTTTGTAGAAATTCAATAGATGAAAATCACTTTTTTTGGATAAAATGCAATCGAAATTCAGGAAAATTAGGAAGATAACTTATTTTTCATATACATTTGTAGCCTCAAAAAATCATATATGCCGAAGAATTTAGTTATTGTAGAGTCACCTGCAAAGGCCAAAACCATAGAGAAATTTCTTGGAAAAGATTTCAAGGTAGAATCTAGTTTTGGTCATATAGCAGACTTACCTTCAAAAGAATTAGGAGTCGATGTTGATGGGGATTTTAAACCAAAATATCAAGTTTCAAAAGATAAAAAAGACGTTGTCAAAAAACTTAAGGATCTAGCTAAAAAAGCCGATATGGTATGGCTAGCGAGTGATGAGGATCGTGAAGGAGAAGCTATTGCATGGCATTTAGCAGAAACGTTAGGTTTAGACAAAGCGAAAACGAAACGTATCGTTTTTCATGAAATTACAAAATCGGCAATTAAGAAAGCAATAGAGAATCCAAGAGGTATTGATTACGATTTGGTAGATGCTCAACAAGCACGTCGAGTATTAGATAGAATTGTTGGTTATGAATTGTCTCCAGTGTTATGGAGGAAAGTAAAAGGTGGTTTATCTGCAGGTAGAGTACAATCTGTATCTGTGAGATTAATTGTTGAAAGAGAACGCGAAATAACCAATTTTACGCCAGAAGCATCATATAGAATTGATGCCGAATTTTCAAATGAAGATGGGCAAACTTTTAAAGCAAAACTTCCTAAGAATTTTTCTTCAAAGGAAGATGCTTATGCATTTTTAGAATCTAATGCTAATGCCAATTTTAAGGTTTCTAATTTAGAAAAGAAACCAGCAAAAAAATCACCTGCTGCGCCATTTACAACATCAACTTTACAACAGGAAGCGTCTAGAAAACTAGGGTTTTCTGTAAGCAGGACAATGAGCAACGCGCAACGCCTATATGAGGCAGGTTTGATTACTTATATGAGAACCGATAGTGTTAATCTTTCTGATGAGGCCAGAAAAGGAGCGCAAGCAGAAATTGAAGATGCTTATGGCTCTCAATTTAGTAAACCAAGAAATTATAAAGGGAAATCTAAAGGTGCTCAAGAAGCTCACGAAGCGATTAGGCCAACAGATTTTAAGAGACATTCGGCAGATGTTGAAAGAGATCAAGCAAGGCTTTATGACTTAATTTGGAAACGTGCCATTGCATCCCAAATGAGTGATGCACAATTAGAACGTACCAACGTGAAAATTGAAGCCTCTACACATAGCGATTTATTTTCAGCTAACGGAGAGGTTATTACATTTGAAGGTTTTCTTAAAGTGTATCTTGAAGGTACTGATGATGAAGATATAGAACAGGAAGGAATGTTACCTGCAATGAGGGTAAACGATACCTTGCTAAATAGTTTTATTACAGCAACAGAGCGTTTTTCGAGAGCGCCATATCGATATACAGAAGCATCTTTAGTAAAACAGTTGGAAGAACTCGGTATTGGTAGACCATCTACTTATGCGCCTACTATTTCTACAATTCAAAATAGAAACTATGTAGAGAAAGGATCAAATGAAGGGGTTTCACGTCAATACTCTCAACTATTACTGCAACAAGGATCTATTAAAGATAAAAGCTTAACAGAAAAAGTTAATAGCGATAAGGGTAAATTAGTGCCAACCGATATAGGTATGATTGTTACCGACTTTTTAGTAAATCACTTTGGAAGTATTTTAGATTATAATTTTACTGCGAAAGTGGAAGCCGATTTTGATGAGATTGCAGAGGGTAAGGAAGATTGGACTAAAATGATGAAAGATTTTTATAAGAGCTTCCATCCTAAAGTTGAAGATGTTGCAGCAAATGCCGATCGCGAATCTGGAGAACGCATTTTAGGAACAGATCCAAAATCTGGAAAACAAGTTAGTGTTCGCTTAGGTAAATTTGGACCAATGGTGCAAATTGGAACAGTAGATGACGAAGAGAAACCACAGTTTGCAAGTTTATCTCCAGACCAGCAATTAACTACAATCACTTACGAGGAAGCTATGGAACTTTTTAAGTTGCCTAAACAATTAGGAACTTATGAAGGTGAAAATATTGAAGTTAATAATGGACGTTTTGGACCTTATGTGAAGTTTGGTAAAAAGTTTGTATCCCTTCCAAAAGGTATAAATCCTTTAGATGTTGAAATGGACGAGGCCATCGAACTTATAAAAGAAAAACAAAAGGCAGACGCACCTATATATACGTATCAAGATTTACCAGTGCAAAAAGGTAAAGGGCGTTTTGGACCATTTATTAAATGGAACAATATGTTTATTAATGTCAATAAAAAATATGACTGGGACAATTTATCCGACAGTGATATTGTAGAATTGATTGAAGATAAAATACAGAAAGAGAAAGATAAGCTAATCCACCATTGGGAAGATGAAGGTATTCGAGTAGAGAAAGCCAGATGGGGAAGACATAATGTTATTAAAGGTAAAATAAAAGTTGAATTACCTAAGACAGTTGATGTTTCTGAAATGACTTTAGAAGAAGCGCAGGCGCATATTGAAAAAAAGGCACCTAAGAAAAAGGCTGCTAAAAAGAAAACCACAAAGAAAAAAACGACCTCTAAAAAATAGCACCAATGAATTTTAATTTTTTGTCACCTGTTTCAGATACAGTATTAGCTCATAATGAGTTATTATCTGAACAAGCGCTTGGCAGAAAAATTAAGGTGCATTCTACGCAGCTGGGCATTCCTGATTTAACAGGAGTTCGTTTGGCTATTATAGGCGTAAAAGAAAATCGTAATGATGTCAATTTCATGGGTGAAACATTGAATTTTGATACCATAAGAACATCGTTATATTCACTGTTTCCGGGTAATTGGCATACAACTATAGCCGATTTAGGAGATATTCCTGCAGGTGATACTATAGAAGACACGTATTACGCCGTACGTACAATAATATCGGTTTTAATTGAGAAAAAAGTAATACCTATTATTATAGGTGGTAGTCAAGATCTTACTTATGCAAACTATCGTGCTTACGATACCATGTCACCAATGGTGAATATTGTAAATGTTGACAGCAACTTTGACTTAGGTGATGCATCTGTTGAAATGAAGAATAATAGCTTTCTTGGTAAAGTTATTTTAGAACAACCATATAATTTGTTCAATTACTCTGTGGTAGGTTATCAAACTTATTTTAATTCTCAGGAGGAAATTGACCTCATGGAAAAGCTTTATTTTGAAGCGTATCGATTAGGCGATATTACCCATAATATAAATATGGTAGAACCTGTGATGCGTGACGCTCATATTGTAACAATGGACTTGAAATCTGTTAGAGCTGCTGAAGTAGGTGCAAAGCAAAAATACTCTCCAAATGGATTTAATGGAAAAGAAATATGCGCAATTGCGAGATATGCAGGTATAAGTAATAAGGTGTCATCATTTGGTATTTATGAATTTAAATCGACGAATGAACTCGATGCGACACCTATGTTAATTGCTCAAATGATTTGGTATTTCGTCGAAGGTATAAATTGCAGAATAAATGATGATGATTTTGGTAACGAAGATAACTATCAGAAATACAATGTATTGATTGAAGACGAAGAATTAATATTTTATAAAAGTATTAAAACTGGACGTTGGTGGATAGAAATACCTTTTTTACCAAATGTTAATAATAAATTAAAAAAGCATACGTTATTACCTTGCACACATGAGGATTATTTGGAGGCAAGTCACGGTAAAATACCAGAAAGATGGTATAAAGCGTATAAAAAGAACAGTTTTTAGTATATTTATCATTTGTTAATTAACATTTTTTTAATCGACGAAATGTTAACTTTTCGGGATTAAGTGCAAAAAATATTGAAAAAAAATTGGTTTTTACAAAATATATAAATATGTTTACTGCCTTAAAATAATTAAGGACACTATTTAACACATAATTACAACTAAATAATTTAACCTCGAGTTTCTATGAATATTAAGAAGTTTGCTTTATTAACTGCCGTTTTAGCCCTAATGGTTAGTAGTTGTAACTCTGGTGACAGAGGACAACTTGTAGGCGTTAAAGGAAAGAAATGGCACCCAGAAAAACCTTATGGTATGGTACTTGTTCCAGGAGGAGCATTTATAATGGGTAAGTCAGATGACGATTTAGCTGGAGTGGAGGACGCTCCTACAAGAACAGTCACAGTGAGAGCCTTTTACATGGACGAAACAGAAATCACTAATAGTGAGTATCGTCAGTTTGTAGAATGGGTAAGAGATTCAACTCTTAGAACAAAATTGGCAATTCTAGCCGATGAGATTGGCGAAACTCCTGGAAATGGAGGTATTGGTGAGTTTGCATTTAAAGATGCAGATCCAGATAACATGTCAGTTTATGAAAAGTATATGTATAACAATTACAGTGGTTTAGGGCCAACTGGTTACGAAGGTAGAAAATTAAATAGCGACGTTGATTTAATATTTGATACAGCCGATTATCCAGATGAATACTATGCTGAGGTAATGGATACAATGTATTTACCAATTGAAGAATCATACAATGGTCAACGCACTTGGGATGTGAAGAAATTCAAATTTCAATACAAGTACATGGATATCGAAAAAGCGGCTAAAGACAGAAATTTAAGACGTAAGGATGTTATCGTTACTGATGAGGTAGAAGTGTATCCAGATACAACTGCATGGATTAGAGATTTTTCTTACTCATATAATGAGCCAATGCACAATGACTATTTCTGGCATGATGCATATGGAGATTATCCTGTAGTTGGTGTGTCGTGGAAACAAGCAAATGCTTTTTGTCAGTGGAGAACGTTATATCACAATAGTTATAGAAAATCTAAAGGAAGACATTTCGTAAATAAATATAGATTACCTTCTGAAGCAGAATGGGAATATGCCGCAAGAGGTGGTTTACAAGGAGCAACTTATCCTTGGGGAGGACCTTATGCTAAAAATGACAGAGGTTGTTTTATGGCGAATTTCAAACCTTTAAGAGGTGATTACGCAGCTGATCAAGCATTATACACTGTAGAAGCAGATGCCTACGAGCCAAATGATTTTGGTTTATATAACATGGCTGGAAATATTGCCGAATGGGTACAAGGATCTTATGACGCAGCTTCGTACGAATACATGGCATCTTTTAATCCAACCGTAAATGACCCAGATAACGAACGTAAAGTTGTTCGTGGAGGATCTTGGAAAGATGTTGCCTACTTCCTACAAGTAAGCTCTAGAGATTATGAATATGCAGATTCTGCAAGAAGCTATATTGGTTTCAGAACTGTTCAGGACTATATGGGAACAGAGGTTACTAAAAATGCCGCAACTAACTAAATTTAAAATAATTAACTCAACTAAATATTTATTAATCTACTTAAGTTAACTATCGACTTAAAACTAAAAAAAAAACAAAATTATGGCACAGAAAGGAAACATCACAATCACAAACATGGTCTACGGACTAGGAGCAGCAATCGTAATTGTTGGAGCTTTATTTAAAATTCAGCACTGGCCTTATGGTTCACTAATCTTAACGATTGGTATGGTTGTAGAAGCCTTGGTATTTACATATTCAGCTTTTGAAAGACAACAGTCAGATTTAGACTGGTCTTTAGTATATCCAGAATTGGCTGGAGGAGCTTCTTCTGCTAAAAAAGCAAAGAAAGAAGAGCCTAAAGATGCTGAAGGATTATTATCTAAAAAATTAGACAGCTTATTAAAAGAAGCTAAAATTGACGGAGAGTTAATGGCGAGCTTAGGGTCTAGTATTAAAAACTTCGAAGGTGCAGCAAAAGGAATTAGCCCTACGGTTGATGCTATGGCTGCTCAAAAGAAATACAGCGAAGAAATGTCTTTAGCTGCTGCTCAAATGGAATCATTAAATAGCCTTTACAAAGTACAAATGGAAAGCGCTAATCGTCAGGCACAAATTAATGAAGAATCTGTTGCTAACGCTGAGAAATTAAAAGAGCAAATGCAATCTTTGGCATCTAACTTATCATCATTAAATGGTGTTTACGGTGGAATGTTATCTGCGATGAACAAAAACTAATTAGTTTTTTGAACTATAATTAATTTAATTAACAACTAAAAAACTAATTTAACATGGCAGGAGGAAAATTATCTGCAAGACAGAAAATGATTAACTTGATGTACCTCGTGTTTATTGCGATGATCGCAATGACAATGACAAAAGAGGTATTGTCTGCATTCGGTTCTATGGATGCCAAGTTCGAATCTACAAATGCATTAACCAATGCATCAAACGAGAACTTACTTAAAGGTTTAGCTTTAAAAGCTGAAGAAAAGCCTAAAGAATTTAGAGTAGCTGCAAATAAAGCAACACAAATTAGAGCAATTTCTGATAAGTTTGCTGCCTATATCGAAACATTGAAAAATGATATCGTAAAAGGTGGAGGATATGAGCTAGAAGAAGATGGTACTTTGCCATTCGAAGAAATGGACAAAGGTGATTACCTTGACGAAAAATGGTTTACTGGAGACAAGTTAACTAAAACAGGTCAAGAAATCATGGCTACTTTTGAAAAATATAAATCTGATATTAAAGGTGTGCTTGGAGAAGAAGTATCTTATGGTGAAGCAATCACTAATTTTGATAAACGATTTGATTTAGGAGATATTAAACCTCAAGAGGGAGCTCCACTTAGCTACTTAGATTATAACTTTAAAGGATTTCCAGCAATTGCATCTTTTGCTAAATTAACGGCGATTCAAAGTGATGTTCGTACTACAGAAGCTAACTTGTATAACCTATTTTTAGGAAACTCTTTAGATCAAGCAGTTACACTTAAAAACTATCAAGCCATTGTAATTCCAGATAAAAATGCATTTTTTGCTGGAGAGAAATTTCAAGGTAAAGTTGTTCTAGGTAAGTACGCAAGTGTTACACCTGTTAAACTTAATGTTAACGGTAGCGAAGTTACTTTGACAGAAGAAGGAGCAATTGATTCTCTTGGTAATGCTCGATTAAATTTCACAACAGGAAGTGTTGGTGAAAATGAAGTTAAAGGTACATTTACTTTTATGGAAAAAGGTGAAGAATTGCCTATCGAGTTTGCTGGGAACTATGTAGTTGTACCAAGACCAAACTCTGCTACAATTTCTGCAGACAAAATGAATGTTGTATATCGTGGTGTAACAAACCCAATGACAATTTCTTTTGCTGGAGTACCAGATAACAAAGTTGTTGCAACTGGTTCTGGACTTACAAGAGGTTCTGGACAAGGTAAATACAACATGGTGCCTTCATCAGGAAGAGAAGTTACAATTAACGTAACAGCAACTCTAGATGATGGATCTAAAGTAAGTGATAGAAAAACATTCAGAATTAAAGATATTCCAAAACCAACAGGTAAAATTGTTGGAACGAGTCAAGGTAAATTACCAAGAAACAATGTTGAAATTGGTAAGGTGTCTGCTGAGTTGGAAGATTTTGATTTCGATTTACCATTAACAGTAACAAGTTTTAAATTTAAAGTACCTGGACAGCCATCTGTTGTATGTTCTGGTAATAGACTTAATGGAGCTGCAAAATCAGCTTTACGTAAAGCGAAGCGTGGTGCTACTGTTCAGATTTTTGATATCAAATCAAGAAGTAATGGACCAGTAATTAAACCAGCAACGCCAGCTGTTATTGAATTATCAAACTAATCAACCTATTTATTGATTAACCCAAATTAAAATTAAAAAGATGAATTATAAATTTTTATTATCAATTGTTGCCGCAGTAGGATTCACATCAAGTATGTGTGCTCAGGCAAACCTTTTAAATGCTAAAACACCACAAGAAATTGGTGTTAAGACTGAAGCACAGTTGGCATTAGATAATGACAAGCCTTTAGAATATGGTTATGTTGATGATAGAGACATACTGTTTTCTAAAATGACTTGGGAAAAAGTTGTTTTGGATGAACGTGTGAACTTTCCATTGTATTTCCCAGTAGATACTAATAATATTGGTAAAGAACGTAGGTCTTTATATCATACGTTGATTGCTGCTGTGAAAGACGGAAAAATCAAGAATGTTTATAATGATTCTTATTTTACTGAAAAGAGATCAATGAAGGAACTAGGTGACATCACAACTAAAACTGATACTTTAGATATTGGTTATGACCAATTAAATGCTGATGGTTACGTAGATCCAGAATATATCAGAACCAGAAATATTGAAGCATTCGATATTAGTGCTTATTTAATTAAAGGACTTTGGTATTTTGATAAGCGTCATGGAGAATTAAAGTATAGAGTTCTTGGTATTGCTCCGGCTGCACCAGATATTAACTTTATCGATTCTGAAGACGAAACAAATAAGATACCTAATGCCTTATTTTGGGTGTTCTTCCCAGAAGCTAGAGAAGTATTACACGAAGGAAAAGCGTTTAATAACAAAAATAGCGCAATGCCAATCACTTTTGATCATTTGCTGAATTCAAGACGCTTTAATGGTTACATGTACAAAGAAGAAAATGTATATGGTGATAGAGAAGTTAAAGAATACATTGCAGATAATGCTTTGATGCAATTATTAGAATCCGATCGTATAAAAGACAAGATTCGTAACTTTGAACAGGATATGTGGTCTTACTAAGTAAGAAAATAAATTATATGAAAACGCTCACTAAATTTTAGTGAGCGTTTTTTATTTGGCTTACTTTTGTACTAATGAAAATTGTAGATTATATCATTGTGGGTTGTGGCTTGGCTGGTATTGCGTTTTGTGAGCAGTTGAGAGCGACAGGAAAAGATTATGTAGTGTTTGATAATAAATCGCAACAGTCTTCTCGAGTAGCTGCAGGATTATATAATCCCGTAATTTTAAAACGCTTTACGAAAGTGTGGCGGGCAAAAGAGCAATTAGAATTGGCGCTTCCAAAATACAAAACATTAGAGCAACTCTTAGCGATTAAACTAAATCATAAACTACCTATATATAGGAAATTTGCTTCAATTGAAGAACAAAACGAATGGTTTGTAGCTTCAGATAAGCCTGTTTTAAATCAGTTTTTATCAGTCGATTTAATACATAATTCTAATGTCTCAATTAATGCAAAATATGGCTTTGGTGAAGTCTTGCATTCTGGAAGAATAAATACATCACAATTAATCTCCTCTTATAGCAGTTACCTCCTAAATAATGGTCAAATTGAACAAGATGCATTTCAGTATGATTTACTAGATATCCAAAGCGATTATGTTCAATACAAAGATTTAAGGGCTAAGTATATTGTGTTTGCTGAAGGCTTTGGGATATCCAAAAACCCGTTCTTTAACACACTACCTTTAAACGGAACTAAAGGAGAAATGCTCACCATAAGCGCACCTAAATTGAAGATGGATTTTATTTTGAAATCGTCGGTGTTTATCGTTCCTCTTGGTGAAGATTTATATTGGGTAGGATCTACTTATGAATGGGAAGATAAAACACATGATACTACAAACGAAGCCAAAGTCGCACTCGTTGATAAACTAAAACAAATTATTAACTGCGAGTTCGACATTGTAAATCAAGTAGCCGGGATTAGACCTACAACAAAAGATCGCAGACCATTGGTTGGCTCTCATTCGGAATATAACCGCATGTTTGTACTTAACGGGTTAGGGTCACGTGGTGTTATGATGTCACCTTATGTGGCGAATCAACTCTATAATTATATTGAAAATGGTGAACCTTTAGATAAAGAAATTGATATCAAACGACTTGATAAATAATTACTTTTTAGTTAACGTTTTATCGTAACTAACAAATAAGTTAATCCAAATGTTACGTGATAATCGCATAATAATGGGACCCAATATTATAAGCGTTCCTACTATGGCTAGAAAAGCGGTAAGTAAACTTGTCTCTAACACGAGATAGCTAATCAAAAAAGCGGCTACTGCAAAAGCAATACCTACACCATAACTCACATACATAGAACCATAGAAAAATGAAGGCTCTAATCTGTATTTAAAACCACAATGTGAGCAATTATCATTAATTTTTAAGACATCATTTAATAGATAAGGGTTTTTTCTTTGATACATAGATTCTTGATGACATTTAGGGCAAGCTCCGGTAAAAATGCTATATATTTTTGTGTCTTTTAACATGACTTAAATTTGTTTACTTTTGTTGTCTTTACTGGCTACAAAATTAGTTTATTTGCTGGTATAATGATCAACAATTATAATGTTTATTGTAATTGTATTATTTGAAAAAACTATGCTTAACATTCATAATCTTTCTATTTCTTTTCAAGGCGAATATTTGTTTGAAGACATTACATTTAAACTGAGTCCAGGCGATCGTATTGGTCTTATTGGGAAAAATGGTGCAGGGAAATCAACAATGTTAAAAATCTTATCGAAGGAACTAGAACCAGACTCTGGGCAAATTGCAGCAGATAAAAATTTGAGCTTTGGTTTCTTAAAACAAGATATCGATTTCGTATTTGGAAGGACAGTTTTAGAAGAGTCCTATGAAGCATTTGAAGAGATAAAAGCATTAGAAGCCAAAATGGAAGACGTTAATGCGCAACTTGCTGAACGTACAGATTATGAAAGTGAAGGCTACAATCAATTAATGATAGATCTTAATGATATTCAGCATCAATACGAAATAGTAGGTGGCTATAACTATCAAGGCGAAACAGAAAAGATTTTACAAGGCCTTGGTTTTAAACGTGAAGACTTTAATAAACTTACCGATACATTTTCTGGAGGTTGGCGCATGCGTATTGAGTTGGCTAAGTTATTACTTCAAAATAACGATATTTTATTACTAGATGAGCCCACCAATCATTTAGATATCGAATCGATTATTTGGTTAGAAAGTTTTTTAAAGAGTTATTCGGGAGCTGTAGTAATTGTATCCCATGATAAGATGTTTCTAGACAATGTTACTAACCGAACGATAGAGATTTCTTTAGGAAGAATATATGACTACCCTAAACCCTATTCTAAATTTTTAATCTTAAGAAATGAGATTAAAGCGCAGCAATTGGCATCTCAAAAAAATCAGCAGAAGCAAATAGAACAAACAGAAAAACTTATTGAGAAGTTTAGAGCCAAAGCAAGTAAGGCTACAATGGCGCAATCGCTGATTAAGAAGTTAGATCGAATGGAGCGCATTGAAGTTGATGAAGATGATAATAGTGTAATGACCTTGAATTTTCCTATTTCAGTAACACCAGGAAAAGTGGTTATAGAAGCAGAGCAAGTGTCTAAAAGTTATGATGACAATCATGTGCTATCTCATATCAATTTAATGGTTGAACGCGATAGTAAAACAGCTTTTGTTGGGCAAAATGGCCAAGGGAAATCAACCCTAGCTAAAATTATCGTTGGAGAAATTAAACATAAGGGACACCTCAAATTGGGGCATAACGTTCAGATAGGTTATTTTGCCCAGAACCAAGCAGAGTATCTCGATGGAAGTAAAACGGTTTTAGATACGATGATTGATGCAGCAAATGAAACCAACAGAACTAAAGTTCGTGATATTTTAGGGTCGTTCTTATTTAGAGGAGATGAAGTAGAGAAATATGTGAGAGTATTATCTGGAGGTGAACGAAATAGGCTCGCCTTAGCAAAATTAATGTTGCAACCATTAAATGTTTTAGTAATGGATGAGCCAACAAATCATTTGGATATTAAATCGAAAAATGTGCTTAAAGAAGCGCTCAAAAAATTTGAAGGCACACTAATTTTGGTATCGCATGATAGAGATTTCCTTCAAGGCTTAGCGAATATAGTTTATGAATTTAAAGACCAAAAAATAAAAGAGTATTTGGGAGATATAGACTATTATTTAGAGCAACGAAATGTTGAAAATCTTCGTGAAGTAGAAAAGAGAACTGTTATTAAGGAAGCACCCAAAACATCCAATAAGCAATCTTACGAAGAGCAAAAAAAATTGAAATCTCTAAATAATAAGCTAAGTAATATAGAATCAAAAATTAGTCAGTTAGAAAAAGACATAAAAGAAGATGATGTAGAATTGGCTACTAATTATGATGCTACGGTTGCAGATGACACCTTTTTTGATCGTTACCAAGCTAAAAAGGAGAAGCTGGCGCAATTGATGACCGATTGGGAAGCGCTCCAATATGATCTAGAAAAATTATCATAAACTCTAAATATGGTAGAGCAGTTTTTTCAATGTCCATATTGTTGGGAATCCATCTCAATGCTTATTGATGTGTCGCAATCTCAACAGCGATATATAGAAGATTGTGAAGTATGTTGTAATCCAATTCAAGTACAAATAACTACTGAAAATCAGGAAATAACGGGTTTTGAAGCACAAAACATAGAGCAATAACTGTTTTGTAAATCACTGATATACAAAGACTTAACGAATTCATTGTTAAAGAAAAGTGCATTTCATCGAAAATAATTGTATTTCAACCGATATTCGGTTACTTTCGTAGTAGAAATTGTTGCCCAAAACAAATCTACTATTATGAAAACCGCTAGAATAACATTGTTAATGTGTCTTGTTACCTTATTGTCCTTTGGTAGCATTTCAACAAAAGAAAAAGAGGCTTTAAAAGATTTATATGCCTCAACAAACGGACCTCTTTGGAGAACCACTTGGAACCTAGATACCCCAGTTAAAACTTGGCATGGTGTTGTTGTTAAAGACGACAAAGTGATCGCCCTAAATCTAGAATTTAATGGATTAAGAGGAAAGCTTCCAGAATCACTTGGTGACCTAATTCACCTAAAACATATCAATTTTTTTAGAAATAAACTTACAGGAGCAATTCCAGTATCTATTAAAAACTTAAAATCTCTTGAGACTTTAAATATTGCATTTAATATGCTTAATGCACCATTACCAAATGAAATTGGTGATTTAGAATCTTTGAGAAAATTAAAATTGTTTATGAATACTATTGATGGGGAAATTCCTGCTAGTATCGGACAATTATCAAACTTAAGTACCTTAGAGTTGTATAGTAATCAATTGAGTGGAGAATTACCAAGTACAATTGGTGGTTTGGTGAGCTTAAAGAAAATGATGCTAAGTAGTAATAAGTTATCTGGTAAATTACCATCTAGCATTTCTAACGCTAAAGATTTAAAAATATTAAGTGTATTTGATAATAATTTCTTCGGAATGTTGCCTAAATCAATTTGCAGCCTAGCAAGTTTAGAAGAGTTAGTTTTATCAGACAATGCATTTTACGGCAACTTGCCAACAGACATGGCTAGTTTAACGAATTTAAAAGTATTATTAATAGGAAATAATGATTTTAAAGGAGAGCTAGTGCAATTGAAAAAGCAACTACCAAATCTTCAACAATTTGATTTTGTAAGTATGAAATCAGATGGTGTTATTGTAACCTTAGATGAAGATGAAGACGATAATTAATTAACATAGAGTTTTAAATTAGTAAGTAGCTCTCAACATTTATATGTTGGGAGTTATTTTTTTAAGATTATTATTGTAGGAATAAAAAAGGGTTGTATATTTGCAGTCCAATATCGCGGGATAGAGCAGTAGGTAGCTCGTCGGGCTCATAACCCGAAGGTCACTGGTTCGAGTCCAGTTCCCGCTACAAAGAAGCTCCTTGAGAAATCAAGGAGCTTTTCTTTTGGAATCCTTTGAAGTTTACTTCAGTGTTGAGAACAAAAGAAAAGCTCATATTACGAAGCAAAGAGAGTTAGTCCAGTTCCCGCCACAACAAGCCAAATACGAAAGTATTTGGCTTGTTGTGTAAATGAGATTTTATAAAGTTTACTTTATAAAATTGAAATATCAAAAAGGTGTATAATATTTAGAATATAAACTGACTTGGATGTTATTTAGACTTAAAATCAGTATCAACTAAAATCTTATTTGAACTGTCTGTGAGCTTTAAATAATCCACTTCACCTGCACCTAAAAACCTAAAGCGTATACCAACAAGATGACCAATGGAAACGTTATAGCGCTTCATAAATCGGGTTTCGCCATCAATGATCACTTTTACTGTTTTGTTTTCTGTTTGTATTTGGATGTCTTTAAAATCCGATAAATCTGTACCAAAAGCAGAGAGATCATGCTGTTTGCCATTAAGATAAACATCATTTAAAAGAACGTTTATATCTGAGACGCAACCGGGAATCGAAAATGGAATTATCATAGCGCCTTTGGTTCCTAAAATGACAATCTTAGTGGTTTGACAAACAGCCCATTTGTCTTTGTAGCTATTTCTAAATGCAGTTTCTAATAGGAAATTGTCACCAGAAATTTCTCCGAAATCATCAACGAGATGAAAAGAAGATTGGACAGGGTTTTCCATGTTTTGTATATCAAGCAAGGCAAAATCTGGAAGTTTCAAATGTGTACCAATAATTTCAGATGTTTTAAAATATTTTGGAATCGGTTCATAATCAATAGTACCTAACCAACCTTCACTTTTTATAAACAGGTCATGCTCTTTTTTAATGTCGCCTTCAACCAACAACTTTGCCCTAAAATATCCAGGGTAATAATATTGTCCTGTGGCCTGAGACTGATTAGGCTCAAGTTTTATGGTTTTGGTAACATCCCAATACTGCTGAATATAAATACTATCAGAATCTAATCCTTTTAAATTGAAGTCAAAAACAACCGAGTTCGGTAAACCTTTAACAATAGGTCGGCTTTCAAATTCTAGTGCAGAAAAATCAAAACCCTCCAGTTTATCACTAACACCGTTTATAACCGAAAAGAGAGAAATAAATACCAATGCAATAATAGCCGCATAAGCGAAAATCTTTTTTTGGTCTTTTTCAAATTTGTACGTCTTCGAAGTTTGTTGATCTTCAACCTTATTTTTAAAGTCTCTCCAATTTAAATATCCTGCAAATTGAGATAAGGTATTAAGGGTACTAATGCTGGGAGCATTCGTGTAGTTTACTTTTCCCCAAACACGTTTAAGGGTTGTAGGACTCAACAATACGTTTGTTTTTTCCTGAATAACTTCACTTAGTTCTATAAATACATCACTGTGCCATTCGGTAGCATCTCCCCAACCTAGTTTTTCTTCTATTCGAAGTAGGCATTTTTTAACAAGCGCGTGGTTTTTATAAGTACTCATGATATAAGACAAAAGTCACAAAAAATTACGAGTTGTACAACATTGAACGGTTTTGAACCAACTTGTTTTAGGCTTAAACTTAGAATGTTAGAGCTTTAATGAAATTTAAATTTTTAAACTATGAAAATCAAACATATCATTACAGGCATGATACTAATTGTTGCTGTAAACATTAGTGTAGCACAGAATAACATTCCCTTAGATACAACGACTTGGACCATAAGAGGTAAGCATCTTTTTGAGAAAAATCTAGGTGATGATGCCATTTATTTACAAGGTAGTATGACATTAAATGATATCGAATTTTTAAATGGTACGATAGAGTTTGATGTTCATCTTAAGCGTTTTCAATCATTTCCCGGAATTAGTTTTAGAACACAAGAACGCGACTCCGAGAAGTTTTTATTAAGACCACACTTATCAGGAAAGGAAGATGCTAACCAAGCGGCTCCAACAACTAATAATATTACCTCTTTTCAACTTTATTTCGGACCAAAGTATTCGTTTCCATATACTTATAAATTTGATGACTGGACTCATGTTAAATTGGTAATAAATGATAACAGAGCTCAAGTGTATCTAGATCATTCTGAAACGCCGCATCACTCATGGTACTTGTATCATGAGCCTAAAACCGGAGGAATTAGAATTCAAGCGGGTGGACGCGAAGGAGCTCAACATATTGCTAATGTTAAAATAGATCCGAATGCCATTGAAATTGTAGATTTCAAGCCTATCAAAGAAAAAACAGTTGAGGATTTAATTCCAGAATGGGAAATATCAGACATGTTTGAAGAAAAAAGTGTTAATGATCTATCCCTTTTGAAATCGGCACTGGCATCAAGAACATGGATCGGAACAATTCAAATTGAAGAAGGTATTGCAGCGAATATTGCCAGAAAAGTACATCTTTATGATGGAACACCTGGGAACACAGTCTTGGCAAGAGTGATTATCCATTCCGACAGCGACCAATTAAAGTTATTTGAGTTCGGATATAGTGATCGCGTGGTTGCTATTTTAAATGGAATCCCTATTTATAAGGGCACAAATAAATATAGATCTCGTGATTATCGCTACTTAGGAACTATTGGCTTGTTTGATGCTATCTATTTGCCTCTTAAGAAAGGAGAAAACGAACTTTTAATGGCTGTATCCGAAGATTTTGGAGGATGGCTAATTACGGGTCGTTTTAAGAATAAAAAGGGGATTAAAATCATTAAATAATACCGAAATGAAACAGATTTCATGATGCAGTTATGGCTAATATCAAGGCAGGTTGTCATATTACATTTTAGACTAGAATGATAAGAACTATCAAGATACTGTGCATTTTTTATGTGTCTGTTGTGTATTCGCAAGCGCCAAAAGAATCAATAATTGATGAGATGAACTCTCCCAGAATTAGTTCAAATCAAGTTATTAATGTTATTGATAGCATTGTGCCTATTGCCATGCAAGACTATTATGTGCCTGGTGGAGCTGTTTCTGTGATTTACGGAAATGAGATATTGTATACCAAAGGATTTGGGTATAGAGATATGGCACTAAAAAAAGAGGTGAGCAAAGATGAAACCGTGTTTCGGATGGCCTCAATTTCAAAGGTTTTTACGACAGTAGCTGTGTTGCAATTGGTTGATAAAGGTTTGTTGAATTTAGATGAAAATATAGAAGCCTATTTGGATGACGTTAACCTGTCCAATCCCTTCAAAACAAAGGTAACGCTTAGGCATTTAATATCGCATACAGCAGGATTTGATAAAAGAAATGTCCTAAGACGAAGATTAACTAGCGACGAACTGCCCACATTAAAAGAACACTTAAAGAAACGTCTTCCAAAGATTGTTCATCCTCCTGGCGAAGTGATTACGTATTCAAACTACGGCAGTGCTTTGGCTGGTTTTATTGTTGAAAAGGTAAGCGATTTGCCATTTGAAGCCTATATCAAAACATATATTTTTGAACCCTTGGAAATGTATAATTCTTCATTTCAAGATCCATTTCAATTTGATGATAATTTGGCGTTTGGATACTATAAACGAAGTTATGATAAGGTTCCTTTTGAATACTTAAATACGAGCCCGGCGTCAATGCTGATGTCTACAGCCGAAGATATGTCTCATTTTTTATTGATGCTGTTGAACCACGGAAACTATAAAGGAAATGTTATTGTAACACCATCCTTATTGCAAAAAATGCTAACAACACAGGTTAGAAACCATCCAGTTATGATGGGGAGAAGTTTTGGCTTTTCGGTATATGATACTAACCCCAAAGTACTTTTTAGTAATGGTCATTTCAAAGGATTTTACAGTGCTCTTTATCTGTACCCAGAATTAAACCTTGGTTTTTTATTTACGTTTAATGGTAATTATGGATACGGACCAACGCAGTCTGTTATTGATGTAGTCAATAAAAACATATTACATCTAGAATATGAAAATGTGCTACCTGTTAGGCAAAACGATAAACAACCAGATATTGATTTATCGAAGTATGCTGGTCGGTATTTAAACACGCGCAGTGCTTTTAAAAATATTGAAAAAATAGATAATTTTCCTGGAGAAGGCATTAGGATTTCAGTAACGAATAAGAACGCTTTGGTATTGGAAAATGGGGCTACCTATTACCATTATAAAGATGAGATATTTCGAAGTGAATCTGGTGATGTCATTGCTTTCAAAACCAATAAGAAACAAAGTCCAAAATATGTGTTAATAGGTGAAAGAGCTTTTCTGAAAATGAAAGCTTTAGACCATGAATACTTGCATTTAGGTCTGTTTTGTTTAATTAGTTTGATGTCATTAGTGACCATAATATATTATGTCTTAAAGAAAAAAGAGAAGGCTTCTAAGGAAGAAACGAAATTGAGAAAAATAGCATTCTATCTAGCTTCAACTATTGTTGTCTTTTTCTTATTACTATTCATTCTACTAGATATTATTGACGTTACAACCCACTATAAGGTTCCTCTATCTTTGAATTTTGCCTTGCTATTGCCGCATGTTTCCGCCCTTTTAGCACTAATATTTCCATATTATGTTTTTAAGTTCATTAAAAATGAAAAACAAATAAGCATAAAGAACATTTATGCTGTCTTTTTTATGCTATTGATGTTAAGTCACATATGGTTTTTTAACTACTGGGAGTTCTTATTTTATAATATATAACTAAAACACTAAGCTAAATACAGAACCTTCGCCTTCTACGCTCTTTACCACAACTCTTCCGTTATGTAGTAGCATTATTTGCTTACAAAGGCTTAGTCCAATGCCACTACCTGTAGTTTTGCTAGTAAAAAAGGGAACAAATATATTTTCTAAAATATCCGATGGTATTCCAGAACCATTGTCGTAGACTTTAATAACAATCTCTCTGTTTTGATTTTGTTCGGCTAGGATTTTGATTTTAGCGTCTTTCTTGTTTTTACATGCATCAACAGCGTTCAATATGAGATTAATTAATACTTGTTCGATGAGATGCGTATCAATATCTAATGATAGTTTTGGGCCTGAGATTTTAAATTCAACGTCAATATCCTTTGCTTGAATAGAAGGCGCCATTAGTAACTCAATATTGTCAAATAACTCTTTAATTTTAACTTTTTGTAAGTTGAGCTTCGTCACTTTACTTAAGCTTCTATAGGTTTTAGCGAATTTCAAAAGGCCTTCACTTCGGTTTTTTATCGTTTTTATACCAGCATTAAGATCTTCTAATTCTAAATGAGATGTTTGCGGATTCTCAATAGCCAGTTGTAAATTTCTTTGAAGTGTATCGGCAAGAGATGAAATAGGTGCAATAGAATTCATGATTTCATGCGTCATTACACTCAATAATTTTTTCCAAGATTCTGATTCATTCTTGTTTAAAGTACGATCTATATTTTGAATAACAACTAACTTAAAAGCATCATCATCTACCTGAAAAACAGTATCTGAAATCAAAATTTTAATATGCTCGTTTTGTAATGCAATAGAAATAGAGCTCGATTCCTTATGATAGGTTTCAAAAATGGTATTGTATAATTTGGGTTTTCTGTTTTCTACGAAACGAATGTTTTTAAAAGAAGGAACATCAAGAATTTCTCCAAATGACTCATTACTCCAAAGTACATCGCCCGTCTCCAAATTATAGGCTATAATACCTATGTCTACCATTTCTAAAATCTTTTGCAGATAAACGTATTGCGCTTGATTTTTAGAGTTGATTTCTTTTATGGTTCTATTAATTTCGTTAAACCCTGTATATAAAAACCGAATGTCTTTTGGTCCTCTATCTTCTGGAAACCATCTCGAAAAATCGCGATACTTAACGGCTTCAAAAAAATCATCCATCACTACAAATCGCCGTTTTACGAATGTATAAGTGTTAATGATAAAATAGAGCAGTACAATACCTATAATTACAGCATAGGTTGTTTTGTCTTTATAGATAACATAGCCCAAAGCAAGAATTCCACTAACAAGAATTAGTATTCTAAAAAATAATCTGAGAATATAACCTTTAAAGTTCATACTTGTCTAGTCGTCTATATAAAGCGGCTCTTGTAATACCAAGTTCTTTTGCAGATTTAGAAACGTTTCCTTTGTTTTTCTCCAACACCGTGAGAATGGCATTTTTTTCTATATCATCTAAGTTTAAGCTAGTTGCTGATGTACTTTTGGTTGCAGAGCGTTCAATAGATGAAAATACCAAATCTTCTGGTTTTAGTACGCTGCCATCTGTCATAATAACAGCGCGTTCAAGCACATATTGAAGTTCTCTCACATTACCTGGGAAGTCATGCTTTTTTAGTTTTGAAATAAAACCAGGATCAAAAGTAAAAGGTGTTTTATTATACTTTTCGGCATATAATGAAACAAAATGACGTGACAATTCGGTAATGTCTTTACCACGTTCTCTCAGCGGAGGAACAATAATATCAACAGTGTTTATTCTATAGATTAAATCCTTCCTGAATTTTTTTTCATCTGCCAATACTGAGGGATCTATGTTTGTAGCACAAATTAACCTAATATCAACAGGAATCGACTCATTAGAACCTAATGGTGTAACTTGTCTGTTTTGTAGAACAGTTAAGAGTCTAACTTGTTGCCCTAAGCTAATATTGCCAATTTCATCTAAGAATAAAGTGCCACCATTTGCAGCTTCAAAACGTCCTTTTCTATCTTCCCTGGCATCTGTGAAAGCACCTTTTTTATAGCCAAACAACTCGCTTTCAAAAAGTGTAGATGTGAGTGCTCCAACATCTACTTTTACAAAGGGTTTATTTTTCCTTTTAGAATTATCATGAAGTGCCCTTGCAATCAAATCTTTACCTGTTCCGTTTTCGCCTAACACTAACACATTCGCATCGGTTGGTGCTACTTTTTTTAACTTAACAAAAACATCCTCCATAACATCACTTTCTCCAATAATATCTACGCTAGAGTTAAGGTGTTTCTTTTGTGTAGTTTTAGATTTTTTCTTTTCAAGAATGGTTGTTATGGTTTCAATGACTTTTTCATTCTTCCATGGCTTCATTAAAAAATCTGAAGCACCTTCTTTAAGCCCTCTTATAGCTAAGTCTATATCTGCGTAGGCTGTCATAAGTATAACAGCTGTTTCTGGTCTTTCATTTCGGATTTCATTCAACCAAAAAATGCCCTCGTTACCTGTGTTTACCAAGCCATTGAAGTTCATGTCTAAGATTATTACATCAAAACCTGTACGCTCTATTTGCGCATTAATATTGCTTGGGTTTTTTTCGGTGACAACACTTTTTACAAGCGGTTTTAATAAAAGGCGCAATGCTGTTAAGACATCTGCATCGTCATCAATAACTAATATTGTAGCTTCTTTTAATACCATGTATACAATATTACAATATTATATTCAGCTTCGAAAGGCTCAAAAACCAAAAATATTCCGAAGTAAAAATATGTTCATTTCCGAACATAAAGTGTATCAAAACCGAACACTTTAATAATTCTTTAAAATAGTAAAACATTGATAATCAGAGATGTAAATGTTTGGCATTATCTTCACTATATATTAATCGTATAAAAAAACAAAACATGGACGTTCCAATTCAGAAGAAAAAATTCTCAACAAAAAAACTCGGACTCATAGGAGGCGTAATAGGCATTTTGGTGTTAATCGCTTATGTCATTATGCAAACTTCAGGAGGTTCTAAGTTGAATGTCGAAAAAGAACGTATTTCAATTCATACAGTTAGTAACGATGTGTTTCAAGAAAACATTCCAGTTAACGGAATTGTTCTACCCATCACAACAATATATTTGGATGCTTTGGAAGGCGGGAGAGTAGAGGAAAAATTTGTGGAAGATGGCGCTATTTTAAAGAAGGGAGAACCTATTCTAAGATTATCTAATACAGATTTAGAATTGAGCCTTATCAATCAAGAGACTTCAGTATATAATTTGTTGACACAAATGCAGATTTCTCAAAATGCGGCGCGTCAAAATACAATTAATAGACAAAATCAATTTACTGACGTTGAAAATAATTTAATTGAAGCAAAGCGTGTTTATGATTTAAACAAACGTCTATATGATAAAGGGGCCATTGGACGCATGGATTATGAATCGTCAAAGAATAATTTCGACTACCAAAAAGAACGTATGAAATTGGCAAAACAAGTTTTGTCAGAAGACTCTATATCTGCAAAATTAGAGGTTAGCCAGGCAAGAAGCTCATATTCAAGAACGCAAAGTGCTCTAGAACTGATGAGAAAAAAAGTAGGGGATCTAGTTGTAAAAGCTCCAATTGATGGACAGTTAACTTCATTAGACGCGGAAATTGGACAATCGATTAATAAAGGAACACGATTAGGACAGGTTGACGTACTTAGCGGTTATAAGGTAAGAGTAGATATAGACGAACATTATATTTCAAGAATTTATACTGGGCAAACGGGAACAGCTGTGCTTAACGGTAAGACTTATACTTTAATTATTAAAAAAGTATTTACACAAGTCACTAATGGTCGTTTTCAAGTGGATATGCAATTTGAAAAGGATGTTCCTGAAGGCATTAGACGCGGTCAGAACCTGCAGATTAGAGTGGCGTTAAGTGCAGAGAAAGAAGCCTTGTTAGTTGCTAAGGGTGGTTTTTTTCAGAAAACAGGGGGAAACTGGATTTTTAAAGTGAGCGAAGATGGAAACAGTGCTTACAAAGTAAACATTCGATTAGGAAGTCAAAATACAGAATACTATGAAGTTGTAGAAGGTTTAAACCCAGGAGATAAAGTGGTTACCTCTAGCTACGATTCATTTGGTGATACCGAAGAACTTATATTAAAATAAAATCAGTCAATAAACACATAAATACAATGATACAAATTACGGACTTAGAGAAATTTTACAGAACAGAAGAAGTTCAAACCATTGCCTTAAACAAATTGTCATTTGGCGTAAAGCAAGGTGAGTTTGTTGCTATAATGGGGCCTTCAGGTTGTGGTAAATCGACACTGTTAAACATTTTAGGATTATTAGATGATCCTGATAGCGGAAGTTTCAAGTTTAACGGCGAAGAGGTGGCAGGTTATAATGAACGAAAGCGTTCAGAATTGAGAAAACATAATATTGGTTTTGTGTTTCAGAGTTTTAATCTAATCGATGAACTTACCGTTTTTGAAAACGTTGAGCTGCCTTTAATTTATACAGGAGTAAAACCTGCAGATCGTAAAAAACAAGTTGAAGCTGTTTTAGAAAAAATGCAAATCATGCATCGTAGAAATCACTTTCCTCAACAATTATCTGGAGGTCAACAGCAACGAGTAGCAGTGGCAAGGGCTGTAGTGAATAAACCAAAATTAATTCTTGCCGATGAGCCTACAGGAAATTTAGATAGTACAAATGGTAATGAGGTTATGGATTTATTAATTGATCTCAATGAAGCCGGTACAACAATTATAATGGTAACACATAGTGAACATGACGCAAAGTATAGTCATAGGATTATTAGAATGTTAGATGGACAAAAAGTAACAGAGAACATTTTGAACTAAAAACAATCATCAATCAAATAATCATTAGGCTTTTGTCACTTCAGTATAGACTTAACCAATCAACTATTTATACTGAAGTGTTAAAGCTCATCAAATAAAAAAACGAACAGTAATCTTTAGAAATCATGCTAAAAAATTATTTCAAAATAGCGTTTAGAAACCTTCTTAAAAACAAGGTGTATTCATTTATTAATATTTCTGGATTAGCTATTGGTATGGCGGCAACAATGCTTATAGGGCTATGGGTTTATGATGAGCTTAGTTATGATGATTATTTTAAAGATAAGGCAACTATAGCACAAGTTTTTCAACACGAAACCAACAATAATGAAACCGATACGTCGCCAGCAATCCCGAGACCTCTAGAGTTTGCTTTGCGTGAAAATCATAATGATAATTTTGAACACATCATTATGTCCTCTTGGGAGCAATCAAGATATCTTAAGCATGGTGAGGTTAATATTTATACCACTGGAAATGCGATGCAAGAAGCTGCGCCAGAAATGCTAAACCTGGAAATTATTGAAGGTGTTAGGGATGGCTTGAAAGAAAAAAACGCTCTTATGATTTCGGAATCTACAGCAAAAGCGCTGTTTGGATCTGATGTTGCCATTGGAAAAATTGTGAAGGTCAATAATGAACACGATTTAGTTGTTACGAGTGTTTATAAAGATATTCCTAAAAACAATTCGTTTAGCGATATGGAGTATATCATGCCATGGAAACATTATATCACTACGCAGCCTTGGTTAGAACGAGCGAAAAACTCTTGGGGAAATAGCTCGTTTCAATGTTTCGTACAGATTAATAATAATACAGCGATGGACGCAGTTTCTGATAAGATCAGAGATGTGAAAAAGATTGGTGATCCTGGTGAAGCAGAATTTAATCCGGAAATGTTTCTGTTTCCTATGAAAGATTGGTATTTAAGAGCAGATTTTGAAAATGGGGTGCAATCTGGAGGGCGTATTGAAAATGTGTGGTTATTTGGTGTCATAGGTTTGTTTATTCTAATTCTGGCATGTATTAATTTTATCAATTTAAGCACTGCGCGCTCAGAAAAAAGAGCTACTGAAGTTGGTATTAGAAAATCGATAGGATCTCAGCGAGGGCAATTAATATTTCAATTTTTAACAGAGTCATTTCTAATTGTATTGTTATCATTTGTATTTGCCGTAGGCATCGTTATCTTATTTTTAAATGGGTTTAATAATTTAGCGAGTAAAGCCATTGTTTTTCCTTGGGCTAACCCTATGTTCTGGATGGTCTCTTTAGGTTTTATAATACTTACAGCCTTTTTATCGGGAAGTTATCCTGCATTGTACTTATCTTCTTTTAACCCAGTGGCAGTCTTAAAAGGAACTTTTAAAGCTGGACGCTATTCATCCTTACCGAGAAAAGTACTTGTTGTTACACAATTTACGGTATCTATAGCATTGATTATTGGAACGCTCGTTGTCATGAATCAAATTCAATTTAGTAAAGATCGGCCTGTAGGATATGATAAAGAGGGTTTGCTTCAAATTCCTGTAATGAGTTCAGAATTTGTTGGAAAGCACGAAACAATGCGAACACAGTTTATTGCTTCTGGAGGTGCTGTTAGTATGACCACCCTGAGCAGTCCAACAACAAGTGTATGGTCTAATCGAAGTGGTTATACATGGGAAGGGAAACCTGAAGGCTTTCAAGAAGATCTCGCCCATACGTCTGTTAATTATGATTTTGTGGAAACTTTGGGATTAAAACTTATAGAAGGCAGAGGGTTTTCACGAGAATTTGCAACCGATTCAAATGCTGTGATTATTAATAAAACAGCTGCAAGTTATATGGGCCTAACTAATCCGATAGGAACATTAATTAGAGACTCTGATGTTGGTGATCCTAACCCTGAACCACCTTTGAAGATTATCGGAGTTGTTGAAGATATGATAGTACAATCTCCATATAGTCCAGTAAAACAAGCCATGTATCCTTTTGAAAAATACGGTAACATAGCCTTTTACAACCTTAGGCTAAATCCAGAGAAAAGTACAGGTGAAAATTTAGAAATTATTAAAGGCGTTTTTAAAAAGAATTTCCCAAATACACCTTTTGACTATCAATTTGTAGATCAAGAATATGGTAAGAAATTCAGATCAGAAGAGCGCATTGCAAGTTTAGCGAAAGTCTTTACCATATTGGCAATTTTTATAAGCTGCTTGGGACTATTTGGATTAGCATCTTTTGTTGCAGAACAGCGCACCAAAGAAATAGGAGTTAGAAAAGTATTAGGGGCATCAATTAGTCAATTGTGGTTATTACTTTCAAAAGATTTTATAACACTAGTTGTGATATCACTTTTAGTGGCTTCTCCTCTGGCTTATTATGTGATGGGACAATGGTTGCAGAAGTTTAGTTATCGCACATCTGTAGGTTGGGATGTGTTTGCTGTCGCCTGTATAGGTGCCTTAGTAATCACATTAATTACTGTGAGTTTTCAAGCTATAAAAGCGGCAACAGCGAATCCAGTGAAATCATTACGTACAGAATAATCATCAATCAAAAAATAGAGCAGTTATGATTAAAAATTATATCAAAATAGCATGGAGAAACATCATGAAGCAGAAAGTGTTTTCTCTAATTAATGTTATTGGTCTTACCATAGGCTTAAGTGCGTCTTTTGTAATTGGTTTGATGATTTTTTATGATACCACTTTTGATAACTTTCATAACGATGGAGATCGAATTTATAGAGTAGTAACAAATTTTGGTAGCCCAGATGGAGATGATTATAATTCTGGAGTGACACTTGCTTTAGAAGATGCTATTAAAGAAGATCTAAACTTTGAAATCATAAGCGGATTCTATATAGAAAGACCAGCAAAAGTTGAAAACAAAGACAATAATTCTGAGTTCAAATGGCCTAACTTCGTTGTTTATACTGATAAAAATTATTTTGAAATTTTCGATTACAATTTTTTGGCAGGAGATGAAGTAGAGGTCTTGTCGAAGCCAAACACAGTAATTTTAACTGAGAAGCGAGCGGCGGATTATTTTCCCGAATTGAAACCGGCAGAAGTCATTGGAAAAACTTTAGTTTATAATGATTCATTACAGATAACAGTTACAGGAATTGTTGAAAATTTTAAACAACGAACAGATGTCGTTTTCGAAGAATTTATATCTCGACCAACGCTATTACAAACAAGATTAAGGCAAGATGTTTTAAATAAAAATTGGAACAATACAAATTCGGCCTCTCAGCTTTTCGTTAAGGTTTCTGAATCTGCTAATTTCGAAACCATTCAAAAGCGTTTTGATGAGCTAACTTTAGAGCATCGAAGTGAAGATGCAAAAAAATATAACAACACAAGAACCTTTGAGTTACAGCCATTAAGTGATATTCATTTTAATGAAAATTATGGAATCTACGATTGGAGTAAAGGGCAGGCTAGTAAATCATTATTAACTAATTTGGCCTTAGTAGCTTTGTTTTTATTGGTGTTGGGTTGTATAAATTTTATTAACCTTAACACCGCGCAAGCATCCCAACGCGCAAAAGAAATAGGTATTAGAAAAACTTTAGGAAGCTCTAGAAAACAACTTATAGGGCAATTTATGGGAGAAACATTTTTGTTGGTTTTTCTATCGGCCATATTATCACTTTTACTATCAAAGTGGTTAATTAGTGTGTTTTCAGATTTTATTCCAGAAGGTCTAGAGTTTGAACTTTTTAAATCTCCAATAATTATTCTAGGGATTATTATTTTACTCCTAATCGTTACAATTTTATCAGGATTTTATCCTGCACTTGTTTTATCGAAGTTTAATGCTGTCTCTGTTTTACAAAACCGTTTATCAGTAGGAGAAAATAAAGTGAAACTAAGAAAGTACTTAACTGTGTTTCAGTTTACCATTGCTCAAGTGTTTATAATCGCAACATTATTGGTAGGTAAACAAATTAATTTTCTACTTAGCAAAGATATGGGTTTCAAGACCAACGCCATTGTTTCGGTATATAGCCCTAGAGGAGAACGAGAAGTCTCTAAGAAAGAAATTTATGCCGAGAAGTTAAGAGGTATACCAGAAATAAAGGGCATTAGTATAGGCGGTAATCCTCCAGCATCATTTTCAACTAGTACAACAAATGCGTCATATGTTGATGGTGATAAAGAGGTCACATCTGAGTTGCAATTTATACATGGAGATACTAATTATTTAGATGTTTTTGAATTGAATTTACTCGCAGGACGTGTGCATAGAAATGATACTGTAAGAGAGTTAGTTATTAACGAGACATTTGGCAGAATACTTGGTTTTCAGAGCCCAGAAGAAGCTATTGGTAAAAATGTCGTTTTAAGTGGAGAAAATGTACCTGTAGTTGGAGTTATGTCCGATTTTCATCAACGCTCTTTAAAAACAGGAATAGAGCCAATGGCTTTAATAGGAGATTGGTATCGCCCAAGGTTTAGTCAGTTTCAAGCCCTTCATATTTCATTTAAAAATGAATCTTCAGAAGGATTGAAACGTACATTAAATAAAATTGAAAATACCTACAAAACTGTATATACTGAAGTAGATGATTATCAATTAATCTTTATGGATGAAACCATTCAGCAATTTTATAGTCGTGAAGAAAAAGTGTCTAAATTACTAAACTGGGCAACAGGATTATCAATTTTGATTAGTTCTCTAGGGTTACTCGGACTCGTAATTTACACTACAAATAGACGTGTAAAAGAAATTGGAGTAAGAAAGGTTTTAGGTGCTTCACTCTTACAAATTAACACACTACTGTGTAAAGAATTTTTAATCTTAGTTGCTATCGCTTTTGTAGTTGCTGTTCCAATAGCTTGGTATGGCATTAGTAGCTGGCTTCAAGATTTTACTTATAAAACTGGCATAAGTTTTTGGGTGTTTTTAATTAGTGGAAGTGCCATGATATTATTTGCACTTATTGTAATTAGTGCAAAAACCTTACATGCGGCAAATACAAATCCAGTAAACTCACTAAGATCAGAATAAATCAATCATCAATCAGTATCAAAACGAATAATTATGATTTTAAATTATATAAAAATAGCATTTAGAACTTTATTAAAAAATAAAGGCTACAGCTTCTTAAATATCTTTGGATTAGCCATTGGAATAACATGTGCGTCTTTAATTTTTTTATGGGTCGAAGATGAACTTAATTTTAATGAAGACTTCGCAAGGCAAGATGAAATTTATATTGTACCTACAAATCAGAATTATGAAGGAGAGTGGCGTACGTTTTATTCTTCTCCAGGACCATTAGCCCAAGATATGAAGAATGATATTCCTGGGGTTTTAAAGGCTACAAGGTCTAGCCAAGAAACTCGCTTGTTTGCAGTAGGAGATAATTCGATTAATAGAACAGGACGTTATGCCGACGCTGATTTCCTAGATATTTTTAGCTTAAAGTTTATTGAAGGTCGTAGAAAAAATACTTTTACTAATCCAGAAGCTATAGTTCTTACTCAAGAAACGGCAGAACAGCTATTTGGTATTGGAGAAAAAGCATTGGGTAAAGTTGTGAGGGTTAGTAATAGAGATAATTATCTTGTAACTGGCGTCGTAGAAAATTTACCAAAAAATGTGTCATTTCCTTTTGATTGGGTCGCTCCTTTTGAGCGCTATAGAGATGGTGCAGAGTGGATGACGCAATATGGAAATAATTTTTCTGATACATTCGTAGAATTAACGCCCGAAGCAGATTTTGAAACTGTCGATAAACAACTAAGAGGGCTCATTAAAACGAAGGAAGAACGTACCGATGATTATGCGTTTTTACACACAATAAAAGATTGGCATTTAAGATCAAAATTTGAAAATGGAAAAAAAGTTGGAGGCCGCATTACTTATGTGAGGCTGTTTACAGTCATTGCCTTTATAATTTTACTTATTGCTTGTATTAATTTTATGAATCTAAGCACTGCTCGTAGCGAAAAACGTGCTAACGAAGTAGGTGTACGAAAGGCAATGGGTTCGGGTAGAGGCCGATTGATAACACAATTTATTTCTGAAGCTTTAATTCTATCATTTATCGCTACAATTCTTAGTGTTATTTTACTAGCTGTTTTATTACCTCAGTTTAATCTTATTATCGATAAGAGTTTAGAACTCGGATTGTCCAATCCAATGCATGTTTTTGGACTCTTTGGTATTGCGCTGGCATGTGGTCTTCTGGCAGGTTTGTATCCAGCATTTTACTTGTCATCTTTTAAACCAGTAGAAGTCTTAAAAGGGTTAAAGGTTACCGAAGGTTCTGCAACTTTAATACGAAAAGGATTGGTTGTTGGGCAGTTCACAATTTCAATCGTATTTATTATTGTAACCATACTAGTGTATCAGCAAATTCAGCATGTGAAAAACAGAGAATTAGGTTATGATAAAGACCAGTTATTATCTATGCGAGTGAATAGAGATATCATTGATAAATTTGACGTTATTCAGCAAGATTTAATTAGTTCAGGTTCTGTTTATAACATTGCCTTATGTAATTCTCAATTACTTTCTGGCGGTAACAATGGTTCTGGTTTTCAGTGGAAAGGAGGAACAGATACCGAAGATGTGTTGATTTCGTTTAGAAATATTTCTGAAGGCTTTTTTGATACAACTGGAATGGAAATTATTGAAGGTCGCGGATTTAGTAGAAATATAGATGCAGACAGCACATATACTCTAGTATCTGAATCTTTAGCGAAGATGATGAGTAACGAAAATGAAAGCGCTATTGGAAAAACAATAAGCAGAGATGACGATGTTTTGGAAGTGATAGGCGTGGTTAAAGATTATTTATATGGCGATATGTTTGGTTCTAGTGATCCTGTTTTATTTTTTAATTACCACAACTATGCACGTTACATGTATATAAAAACAAAAGATGGCGTGCCTATTGCCGAAGCATTATCAACTATTGAAACAGTATTAAAGAAGCATAATCCAGCTTATCCTTTTGAGTATACGTTTGTAGATGAGTCCTTTGACGCTAAGTTTAAGAATGAACAGTTAGTGGGTGAGTTATCTCAAATATTTGCAATATTGGCTATTCTAATTTCTTGCCTTGGACTTTTCGGATTAGCGGCTTATACGGCCGAGCAACGCAGAAAGGAAATAGGTGTTCGTAAAGTATTAGGAGCTAGTGTGTCTGGGATTGTAAAATTATTATCAAAGGACTTTCTGAAACTTGTGGTAATTTCAATTGTAATCGCAATACCAATAGCATGGTATTTTATGAGAGATTGGCTTCAGGATTATGCATATCGTATAGAAATCAATTGGAAGGTCTTTGCCGCTGCTGGTATTATTGCTGTTTTGATAGCAATGTTAACCGTGAGTTTTCAGGCCATTAAAGCGGCTATAGCTAACCCAGCCGATAGTTTAAAAACAGAATAAAATACTTAAAAGATTATGAAAAATTTAAAATACGTCGCAATCCTAATGATGGCCTGTATGAGTCAGACTATGTTTGGACAAACAAAAAAGAATGTTAGTGCTTTTAATAAAGTAATTATTAGTCCGCATATTGAAAGCATTTTGGTTGAAGGAAATGACGAATCGGTTACTATTTTAGATAGTACAGAACCTGAAGATAAAATTACTATTGAAGTAAAAGGCGAGACACTAAGAGTATATCTAGATGATGCCAAAGAAGTGACTAAGCATGAAAAAGTAGTAAGAAACGGTGTTAAAATGAAAGTGCCTATATACAAAGGCAAAGTGTTAACTATTAAAGTAACTTATAAAAGTTTAAAATCATTGTCAGTGCGTGGAGAACAGATGACACTTTGCGAAAGTACGATTGATACCAATAAGTTTAAACTTAATATTTATGGAGAATCGCAAGTTGTTTTTAATGATGTTCAACTTTCAGACTTTGATGTAGATATGTATGGTGAAAGTAAATTGTTTATAAAAAAAGGGGTTATCGATAGACAAAAAATAACAGTATATGGCGAAGGAGAAATAGACTTAGTTCAGGTGGAAAACAAGACCTCTAAGTTAAAAGCTTTTGGCGAAGCAGAATTTATGATTCAGTCCTCTGGGCATATAAAATTTACGGCTTATGGTGAAGCAAAACTGCAATACAAAGGAGATGCATCAATAAGTAAAGGAATAAGTTTTGGAGATTTTGAAATTTCTCAAATAGACTAATAAGATATAGCAATTATGACAAATACATTATTAAAGTTAAGCAGGGCAACTCGCGAGGTTAATTCAGGAAGTAAGGCCGTTAAACTTTTAGAGCATATAGATCTTACGGTTACCGAAGGGGAGTTTATCTCTCTTATGGGGCCTTCAGGTTCAGGAAAATCTACCTTGCTTAATTGTATCGGAATGCTAGATAGTTTCACAGGAGGTGGTTATACGTTTTTGGGAGAACCTGTACACCGTATGAAAGAGAAAAATAGATCCAAACTTTATAAAGAATATATCGGATTTGTATTTCAGGCGTACCATCTTATTGATGAATTAACCGTATTTGAAAATATTGAAACGCCATTATTATATAAAAATGTGAAATCTTCTGAACGAAAAGCACTAGTAGCTGATATGTTAGACCGATTTAATATTGTAGGTAAAAAAGATTTGTTTCCAATTCAATTAAGTGGTGGGCAACAACAATTAGTTGGCATTGCACGCGCCTTAATTAGTAAACCAAAATTGATCTTGGCAGATGAACCAACAGGAAATCTAAATTCTAAACAAAGTGAAGAAATCATGGAATTGTTTTCTCAATTAAATAAGGAGGGAGTAACCATAATCCAGGCAACACATTCTGAAAATAACGCCTCTTATGGTTCTCGAATTGTTAATCTTCTCGATGGAAAAATAGTCACAGAATAACTAAATAATTATGATACTAAAACAACTAATATGTGCCCTATTTTTTTTGATGGGCTGGGGATTATATGCGCAAGATCTATCGTTAAATAGTTATTCTTTAGATGAATGTATAGCATTGGCTTTAAATAATAATCTCGATTTGAAAGCAACCCATTTACGCGCAAATTCAGAAAAGCTTAATCACCAGCAATCCAAAGCAAATCTGTTACCAAGTGTTAATGGAAATTTTAATTTAGGTGTTAATGATGGAAGGAGTATAGATCCATTTACTAACGATTTTATAAATCAAGAATTTACATTTTCTAATGCAGGATTAAATTTAAATGCGACCATTTTTAATGGCTTTCGTGTGCTAAATACTGCAAAACAAAATAAGCTAAATAGACTTGCTGCCGATATGGAAAATGAGGCAGCTCAACAAGATATAATCTTACGAGTAACCCTCGCATATCTTCAAGTATTAAACGCTCAAGATAATCTTTTACTTGCTAAGCAACGTTTAGAAACCACCGAAAAACAATTGAAAATTCAACAAGAGTTTTATGAAAACGAATCTGGGAATCCTGCAGATTATACAGATATTGTAGCCCAAAAAACGATAGATGAAACTAGTATTATCGTTTCAGAAAGTGCCTTAAATAATGCAAAGCTGAACCTATTGAGATTACTTAATGTAAATGATACTTTTAATGTGGAAACTAAAGATTTGGTTTTGGATATTAATCCCTATGGGTTGTCGGTAGAAGACGTATATGCAGACGCTTTGGAAAATTTAGCGACATTTAAAGCTAGGCAACTCAGAATTGACGCTTCAAGAAAGGGTGTAAGTGTTGCAAAATCTCAATTTACTCCCGAAATATCAGTTTTTGGAGGGTTAAATACTAATTATTCAAGTGCTGCTCAAACATTCACTGAAGCTGGAACATCGATAGTCGAGACCGGAGACTTTGTAACAATAAATAATCAAAACATACCAGTACTTACAGAACAGACATCCTTTGATGCACAGCGTATAGGCTTTAGAGATCAGTATGATAATAACTTAAGTACAGTGATAGGAGTTTCAGTGAACATACCACTGTTTAATGGGTTTAGAGCTAAAAATAACGTAGCCTTAGAAAAGATAAGAGTAGAAGAATCTCTTTTAGAGTTAGATCGGTTGTACTTAGATATTAAAAGTACCATTGCACAAGTGCATTTCGATATGAATGCTAGCTATATGCGATATGAAAGTTTACAAAAACAAGTAGAGGCTTTCCAAGAATCGTATAGAATTAATGAAATTAGATTTAGAAATGGAGTTTCAAATTTCTTAAACTATGTGACAAGTAAAAATAATTTAGATAACGCAAAACTCAATCTTACAAATACGAAATATGAGTATATATTGCGTACAATAGTTTTAGAGTATTACCGCGGAAATTTTTAGTAAGAAACTACAAAACCAATGTTATGAGTACATCACTTTCCTAAAAAGTTGCTTGTCTTTTTTTAAGAAGTAAAAAAGGTTTTTTTATTTTTGAAGTTATGATAGATAACTTCGAAAACGAGTTCTTCGGAATAGGGATTCAAAACGGTAAAACACCTGAGAACTTAGGTGTGCTTTGGCGTTCTGCACAAAATTTAGGAGCCAGCTTTATTTTTACTATCGGAAATCGTTATGCCAAGCAATCTAGCGATACACATAATGCCGTGAAGTCTATGCCGTATTTTCATTATGAAAATTTTGACGAGTTTTACAAAAACCTTCCTAAAGGAGCGCGTATTGTGGGTGTTGAACTAACTGAAGAAGCAGAAGATTTAGAAACATTTCATCATCCGCGACGTTGTGTTTACCTATTGGGAGCCGAAGATCATGGATTATCTCACAAAGCTATTGAAAAAAGTCATTTTTTGGTAAAGTTTAAATCCCAATTGAGTCTAAATGTTTCTGTTGCGGGAAGCATCGTAATGTACGATAGAGGTATTAGCAAACCACGTTCATAATTATTTAGGCTGTTGTGAATTGTTGTTCAATAATTGATTGGATTTATAGGCAAGAATCATTGAATATAGATCTACAATAATGTGGAGCAAAATAGGTAACCACAGTGATTTCGTTAAAAACCAAGCTCCAGAAAAAATAAAAGCTAATATAAAAGCGCCAAACGTATTTTTCTTTCCTGTAGTTGTGAGGTGACCAAGTGCAAAAGGAAGATTAGCCAGTAACATTGCGACCAAAATAGGAACATATTGAGTGAGGTACCAAAATAAAAATCCGCGATATACAATTTCTTCGCAAATACCAGCTATAAACGATATGATAATCGTAATTTTTAATTCAAGTTTCGTGCTAGGCATTAAGAACGAGACATCCTTATTGGCTTTTTGAAATTTTTTAGCTGCCTTTTCGGTTAGACGTAAAGATTTAAAAATATACAGTGCTAAGAATGAAATGGCGAAGAGTCCAAGAATCCATAAAGGTTTATTTAAAAAGTGTAACCAAATATGATCTAGACGTTTTCCGTTTAAGATAAATGGTATAATTACGATAATCGTTAGACAGATTAAAATGAGTCCGGTTTGTCTAAATACTAGAATTTTTGAGCTGGGTTGCTCTATAAGTAATTGTCTTGCTTTTTTTCCATTCCAAATAGCGTAAGCAGGAAATATAATGCCAACAATTAGTGCAGCTATTGTATATAAGTATAGACTTGACATATTACATAGAATTTAAAAGTGTTCTCCAGGTTTTTTGATCTTCTGCAATTATAAATTTGTTCTTTATGGTGTTCTCATCCTGCGGAACACTATTAATCTTAGGCATAATAGATAGTACCTTTGCTTTTTTAATGTCTTCATCAGAGTAGCCTTTACGTTTTAGATCTTCTTTAAGGTTATGTACCAAGTCCTCAATATGTTCTTTAATGTCCTCTATTGTATCAACCTCAAATGTTTTAATGATAAAGCCCTCTGGTCCAATATTTAGTAATGTTTTAATTTTTTGGGCAATAGCTTTCAAATCATCTGGAGCAATGAAATAATGTTTTTTAAAGGCTCTTGTAAAGGTTTCATAGTCACTATAACCAAAAATTTCGGTTAACTCATGAACTTTATGAGTACCAGAAAGGAGTAAGGTATAGGCTTTACGCATTTTAATCTCTTCTATAAATTCAAAGGGTGTTCTTCCTGTTTCTTTTTTGAAAACACGATGAAAATAACTAGGAGACATGCACGATATCTGCGCCAAGTCATTTAGCGCTAGCTTTGAAGATAAATGACTTTCTATATGGTCTAATACTTTGCCTATTCGTGCATCCATAAATCAAAAGTAAGGAAATGTTGGAGGAGGCTGTATGACAAATCTTGCATTAATTTGTTGCTTTTTAAGGCTTAATTAAGCTCATATAATAGAAAAAGTATTAAAGGTCGTAACTTTGTAGCCTATTTAAATTAAAAAGAATGAGTCACAAAGCAGGTTTTGTAAACATAATAGGTAATCCAAATGTTGGAAAGTCCACTTTAATGAATGCTTTTATCGGTGAGAAATTATCCATTATTACATCTAAGGCACAAACCACAAGGCATCGTATTTTAGGGATCGTAAATGGCGATAATTTTCAAGTCATTTTAAGTGATACTCCAGGAATTATAAAACCAGCTTATGAGTTGCAGGAGTCAATGATGGATTTTGTGAAATCGGCTTTTGAAGATGCAGATGTGCTTATTTATATGGTTGAAATAGGAGAAAAAGAGCTTAAGGATGAAGCCTTTTTTAAGAAGATTACCAATTCTAAAATTCCAGTATTACTACTTTTAAATAAGATAGATAAATCAGATCAACAGCAGTTAGAGGCACAAGTTCAAATCTGGTCTGAAAAAGTGCCCAATGCCGAAATTTTTCCAATTTCAGCCTTAGAAGGTTTTAATGTTACTGAAGTTTTTAATAGAATTATTGAGCTATTGCCTGCTTCACCAGCCTTTTATCCAAAAGATCAGCTAACAGATAAGCCAGAACGCTTTTTTGTTAATGAAACCATTAGAGAGAAAATTTTGATGCACTATAAAAAGGAGATTCCTTATGCTGTTGAAATTGATACAGAAGAGTTTTTTGAGGAAGATAAAATCATTAGAATGCGATCTGTAATTATGGTAGAACGTAACACACAAAAGGGGATAATTATTGGTCATAAAGGAAGTGCCCTTAAGCGTGTAGGTATTGAAGCTAGAAAGGATTTAGAACAATTTTTCGGCAAACAGGTTCATCTTGAATTATATGTTAAAGTGAACAAAAATTGGAGAAGTGATCAACGTCAACTTAAACGTTTTGGTTACAATCAAAAATAAGTTAAACTTCGGCATGGATATTTTTATTTCTGAGGGTATCGCGCATAAAATGATGTAATTCGTGCATTTGATTCATACCTGTTTTTTTACCCAATCGGCCACCAAAATATAAAACAAACCATATAACAATCATAAGTAAGGTGACAAACAGTTGTATGGCGTAGTCGTTACCTAGAGACCAGTTTACATAAGACCAAATTCCAAATCCAATAAATAACCCTGCTACTACAAAATGAAAGAACATAAACATAGTCCAAACAGTAGGGTTTGGTCCAAAGAGACCATAAATAATACTGCCACTAGCAGCTTCATTCTTGTTAATTTCTAAATGTAACTGAGGCGACCAAAAGTGTTGTTTTACTTTTGGGATTTTAATAAATACATGGTCATCTATTCGAGATACGATAAAGTCCGATTGAGACGTTTTAGTATCTTCAAAGAGTTTCAAGAGCATTTCATGATCCTCCTTAAGGGGGAACTTAAAACGCGGTCGTAATACAATTTCGTTAGTAGTAGACATGTTGCATTGAAATAGTATTTCAAATTACTATTTTTTATTCAAACAGACCTTATAATTAAGGTTTAACGTAAAATTCGTACGACCTCAGTAGTTATTTAGTATCTTTGCAGCCGCTTACAGGATATGTAATGCAGATAAAATATAAAAGTTATGAGTAATATAGTTGCTATTGTAGGAAGACCAAATGTAGGGAAGTCTACTTTTTTTAATCGCTTGATACAGCGACGAGAAGCCATCGTAGATGCCGTTAGTGGTGTAACCAGAGATCGTCACTACGGAAAAAGTGATTGGAATGGAAAGGAGTTTTCTTTAATTGATACAGGAGGCTATGTTAAGGGAAGTGATGATGTTTTCGAAGCTGAAATTGATAAGCAAGTAGAGCTAGCAATTGAAGAAGCCGATGCTATAATTTTTATGGTAGATGTCGAAACGGGAGTGACAGGAATGGATGAAGATGTGGCGAGATTGCTCAGAAAAGTTGACAAACCTGTTTTTTTAGCTGTCAATAAGGTAGATAATAACAAACGTTCGGAAGATGCCGTCGAGTTTTATGCGCTTGGATTAGGTGAATATTATACCATAGCAAGTATAAATGGTAGCGGAACAGGTGACTTACTTGATGCTCTGGTAGAAGCGTTGCCCGAAAATGACGAAGATGAAAAGGAAGAAGATCAACTACCTAGGTTTGCTGTTGTAGGAAGACCTAACGCAGGAAAATCATCATTTATAAATGCCTTAATAGGTGAAGATCGTTACATTGTAACAGATATTGCTGGTACAACTAGAGATTCTATAGATACTAAATACAACCGTTTCGGATTTGAATTTAATTTGGTAGATACCGCTGGGATTAGACGTAAATCAAAAGTCAAAGAAGATTTAGAGTTTTATTCAGTAATGAGAAGTGTTAGAGCTATTGAACATTGTGATGTATGTTTACTAGTCTTAGATGCTACAAGAGGCTTTGATGGTCAGGTTCAAAATATATTTTGGTTAGCAGAACGTAACCGTAAAGGTATTGTAATACTAGTTAATAAATGGGACCTTATCGAAAAGAACACACAATCTACAAGAGATTTTGAACGTGTGATTAGAAAGGAAATCGAACCATTTACAGATGTGCCCATCGTTTTTATTTCGGTATTGAATAAACAACGTATCTTTAAGGCTATCGAGACTGCTGTTGAGGTGTATGAAAATAGAACTAAGAAAATTAAGACGAGTAAACTTAATGAGGTTTTATTACCAATTATAGAAAACTATCCACCTCCAGCATATAAAGGTAAGTTTGTGAAAATAAAATATATAATGCAATTGCCTACACCACAACCTCAGTTCGCTTTTTTCTGTAACCTACCGCAATATGTTAGAGATCCATATAAGCGTTTTCTAGAGAATAATTTACGAGAACATTTCGATTTTAAAGGTGTACCTGTTAGTGTGTATATGAGAAAGAAGTAATTTGTTAAAAGGATGAGAACCAAGGTGTTTTTTGTGTTGATACTTATATTCGGTTATTCTGAATATGGTTTTGCACAAAATGCCCCTCCAGTAATTACAGTAGAAGGAAACCAAGAGTTTTGCGGAAACGCTCCAATGAACATTGTGACGAGCGTAAGTATAACAGATGCTGATGCTGGTGATACTACTTTAGAAAATGTATTTATTCAAATTTCCGAAGGTTATACCATAAATCAAGATCTTCTAGTTTTAAATGGCATCTATCCAAATATTACATCAAGTTGGTTAGTTCAAGAAGGTAAACTAACCTTAGAAGGACCTGCAAGTTTTACCGAATTTATCGATGCGATAAGTAATGTCACATTTCAAACAACACAAACTAATTTCACTCAAGATAAATCGTTTTCGATTAACTTAGGAGATGCTAATTATTTACCGTCTACAGGACATTATTATTTGTATGTATCTAGCGATGGTATAACATGGACAGCAGCTCGTGATGCCGCCGAGAATTTAGACTATTTTGGATTACAAGGATATTTAGCGACCTTGACATCTGAAGAAGAATCGACGTTTGCAGGAGAGCAAAGTCCAGGAACAGGGTGGATTGGTGCTAGTGACGTTGGAGTTGAAAGTACATGGAGATGGGAAACTGGTCCCGAAGCTGGTACCGTTTTTTGGATGGGCACAGCAAATGGCCAACCTGTTAATGGAGAATACTCATTTTGGAATAATGGTGAGCCAAATAATTTTGGAAATGAAGATTATGCGCATATAACAGATCCAAGTATTGGGAATATAGGATCATGGAATGACTTACCTAATGCTGGAGATCCAGCGGGACCTGGGAATCCCTATTATCCTAGAGGTTTTTTTGTTGAGTTTGGAGGAATGCCAGGAGATCCTGTCGTGAATTTATCGGCCAGTTCTATTATTATAACACCAAAAATGACTTTTGATGATACCATTGTAGTATGCAATGAAGGAGAGGTTAGCGTGAATATTAATGCCAATACAGATACTGTTCTTTGGTATGAAACACCATCCTCAACAACGTTATTAAATGATGGGTTTACTTTTAGTGAATTCATTACAACCACAACAACATATTGGGTACTACCTGTATTTGATGGTTGTGTAGGAGGGCCAAGAACTCCAATTACGGTTACAGTACCAGATGTGCCAGATGCAAATAATATTTCAATTACGCAGTGTGATGATAGTACTCAAGATGGTATTACATCGTTTAATATTGACAATGCTTTTGAGTTAATTACTGGCGGGATCATTAACAACAGGATTATAAATTATTTTGAAGATGTTAACTTGAATAACGCGATTAACGGCAGTGATTATACAAATAGTTCCAATCCACAAATTATATATGCGCAAGTTATAGATATTCTAAATGGCTGTGCCAATATCGCAGAGGTAACTCTAGAAGTGATTGTGTCGTCAAATGGTAGTTCTGCACTTATAGAAACTTGTGATGATTTGGTAGAAGATGGTTTTGTGTTTTTTGATTTGTCTGAAGCAAATAATCAAGTATTATCTGGTGCGCCACAAAACGCAACGGTTAGTTATTATGAAACTTACGATGATGCATCTTTAGAACTTAATGGCTTACCTAACGCATATTTCAATACCATTCAAAATGAGCAAACTATATATGCCAGAATCAACAACGGAGAAGCATGTTATCGCATTTCTGAAGTACTATTAAGAGTGAAACCACTTCCTAATGTTAATACGATTGAAGAAGTGTATTACTGCTTAAACGACTTTCCAGAAACGATAACATTAAGTGGTGGTATTATAGATGGCATTCCAAATAACTATTACTATAATTGGTCTACAGGAGAAACAACAATGGCTATTGAAATCAACGAAATTGGCTCATACTCGGTAGTAGTGACTGAGCCTGATGGATGTGCAAATGAAAGAACCATAAATGTCATAGCGTCTAACGTGGCAACTATTGATAACGTTGAGGTTGAAGACGTATCTGCAAATAATTCGATAACCATATTGGTCTCTGGTGAAGGAGAGTACGACTATTCTATTACGAGCGTTAACGGTCCATATCAAAGTTCAAATACGTTTACAGATGTGGTTCCAGGTATTTATACGGTTTATGTTAGAGATATAAAAAACAATTGTGGTGTTGCAACAGAGAATGTTTCTGTAATTGGTTATGCTAAATTTTTTACACCAAATAATGATGGTTACAACGATACCTGGAAACTCATGGGAATTTCAGAACAGTTTCAGCCTAATAGTAAGGTTTTTATTTTTGATCGCTTCGGAAAATTGCTTTACACATTAAATTCACCAATAGATGCATGGGATGGTACTTTTAAGGGGAATCCACTACCTGCTAGCGACTACTGGTTTTCTGCAACCTTAGAAGATGGCAGAACGTTTAAAAACCACTTCACGTTAAAGCGATAATTTTAACTTTGTGTAAAATACTGATTTTTAACATGTTACAATTTAAATAGCAATTATTTTTGATAAAAAGTAAAGTAAAGTTTACATTTTGTAAATTTTTGTTTACTTTTGAAATCTAATATTTAAATTAAATTATTATGAAATCTAATTATTTACTTTCAAATAAATATAAAATTCCGGGATGGGGATTATTAGTTTCAGGACTAGTTTTGGGCGTATATTTAATAGTATCAGGAATGGAATCTGATATTCTAGAAACAAAAGTTTTAGCAATTTTAGGCGGAGGAAATGGTCTTTTTAGTAGTTCTAATACTGGTGCTGTTGGTGATTACTTTAGAATTATTGAAAACAGTGTTTTTGATGAAATTGTTGCATTAATGATCATTATTGGTGGCTTATTTGTTGGCTTCTCAAAGGAAAAAGTAGAAGATGAATTTATTTATAAACTAAGAAAAGACTCTTTGGTATGGGCAATTATTCTAAACTATATTGTATTAATTTTTGCTATCATTTTTGTTTACAATTTTTCATTTTTCAATATACTGGTCTATAATATGTTTACACCTTTGTTGTTTTTTATAATTAGATTTAATTTTTTAAAGCATAGATCATGAAGAACAATATAAAAATAGAACGGGCTCGACATGATATGACTCAAGGAGACTTGGCCGAAAAAATAGGCGTGAGTAGACAATCAATTAATGCTATTGAAAAAGGGAAATATGTGCCTTCAGCTTTATTGGCAATTAAAATAGCCAAACTATTCAAACTACCCGTAGAAGAATTGTTCTTTCTAGAGGAAGGAGAATAAACTAAATTTTATAATAATATTAAGAAAATTCATACGAAAACAATATTATTTTCGTTTTGAAATTGATAAAAAAAATCATTTAACTATTTTTTTAGTTTTATAACTGTTTTTATAGTTATACTTGTAACGTATAAACCATCAATCAATCAACCACATGAAGAAATTCCTTTTTTTCATAGCGCTTTTAACTGTTTCATTAGCGTTTTCACAATCAAAATCTTTTAAGATTTCTGGAAACATTGTTGCTAACGACAATAAATCGCCTTTAGAATCAGCCACAATTTATCTCGAACGCGTCAAGGATAGCAGTCTGGTAACCTATACAATTTCAGATAAGAGCGGAAACTTTGTCTTAGAAAATGAAACTTATGATGATAAGCTCAATCTCTTTATAGACTATGTAGGTTATCAAACTTATTTTAAGCAAATTTCCATAGATAAAGAAGAGATCGATTTAAAAACGATTGCATTAAAAATTAGCAATGCTTTGGATGAAGTGGTTATCAAATCTAGAGCACCAATTACCATAAAAAAAGATACGCTCGAGTTTAATGTTAAATCGTTCAAAACCAAAAAGGATGCTAATGTTGAAGATCTACTTAAAAAGCTACCTGGTGTTGAGGTTGACGAAAATGGAAAGATTACAGTAAATGGAAAAGATGTCAGTAAAATTTTGGTTAATGGAAAGCCGTTTTTTGGAGATGACCCAACCATTACCACGCGTAATTTAACTAAAGATATTATAGAAAAAGTTCAAATTACCGATACCAAAACAAAATCTGAGGCCTTTTCAGGTGAAGAGGGAGATAAAGAAAATAAAACCATAAACCTTACAATAAAAGAAGAGAATAATAAAGGTGTTTTTGGACGACTAGCCGCTGGAGCAGGAACGGATGAACGTTATGAATTGGCAGGAATGGTTAATCTATTTGATAATGATCGACGCGTAAGTATATTGGCGGGCGGAAACAACACCAATTCTCCTGGATTTAGTTTTGGCGAAATTCAAAAAATGTTTGGTAATGCTAATAGTATGAGCATTAGTAGTAATGGATCTTTTGCTATAAATGGACGTTCTTTTGGTGGCGGACAAGGCATAACGACTTCACAAAATGTTGGTGCAAATTATGCCGATGTATTAAGTGAAAAAGTAGAAGTTACAGCCGATTATTTTTATTCAGGAAGTGATTCTGAAAACGAAACGTTAACGCAACGCGAAAACATTCTGCCAGATTCGAGATTCTTCTCAGATTCACGGTCGAGATCTATTAACGATGGTCAGAATCATAGCGCTAATTTAGGGTTTGATATCGAAGTAGATTCCACGTTTTTAATTACGGTTAATCCATCTTTCCGATGGTCTACATCTAAGACCTCTTTTTCTCAAGATGAAGAAACCCGTGACGAAAATAACGACTTAACAAACCAATCCACAACGGGTTCTTTTGTAGATGGCAATGCCCAAAGTTTTGGTGCCGAATTTGACCTTACCAAACGTTTTGGAAATGATGGAGCCTTTTTGAAATTTGAGTTTGATAATGATATTAATAAAAATGAATCTGATGATTTTCTAACTTCTGAGACTAATTTTTTTAATACCACAGATGATGATATTATAAGAGATCAGTTTACCGATTCTGAAACGGAAAATAGAACATTACGATTGTCGTCTACCTATAGGTTACCCATAAAAGCCAAGGAGTTGTTTTTAGATTTCAAATATACCTTTAGAGACGAGAAACGAACAAACTTAAGAAGTACCTTTGATCGCGATATGACGACTAATTTGTACGACGATTTTAATCTAGATTTGAGTTCAGATTTCGAATATTTTAATCAAGAAAATACGCCATCGGTGAAGTTAACGCTTAGAAAAGAAAAATGGTCTACAAGTATCACTTCCAGTTATGTGTTTAGAACTTTAGAGAATAGAGATTTTCTAAGACCTGAATTAAGTCTTAAACGAAACTTTCAAGCTGTAGAATTACGAGGAAATTTTAATTATAGGTTTAGCCCTAAGTCGTCAATGTATACAGGGTATTCACTTAATAATTCACCGCCAAGTTTGTCTCAACTGCAACCATTTCAGAATGTGTCTAATCCCTTAAATACAATTACAGGAAACCCAAACTTAGAGCCTACAAATAGACACCGTTTGTATATGGGATATAATGCTTTCGATTTTCAGAAGAAAACAGGAGTATATAGCTATGCTAGTGTGAATTTTAGTAGAAATCAAGTCGTATCAAGAACTATTGTTGATCCAGAAACCCTAAAACGAACAACAACTTATGCCAATGTTAATGGTAATTATAATGTCTTCGGAAATGTTAATTACAGTAAAACTTTCAAGGCTGATTCTTTAAAAACGATCAAATATGATATTGGACTATCAGCTAGTTTTAACCGAAATATTAATTTCAATAATGAGGTACAATATGAAAGTAACGTTAGCTCGTTAACACCAAGCATTGGATTGCGCTTTAATTGGAAAGAAGTCCTAGAATTTAGACCAAGATATCGCATGTCTTTCACCAAAAACACTTACGATATTGAAACCTTTGAGGACGTAGATTTTCTTAGACATGATGTTGATTTAAATTTCACAACCTATTTGCCAAAACAGTTTGAATGGACCAATACTGTGGATTTTGCCTATAATCCTAATGTGGCTCCAGGATTTCAAAAAAGCGCTTGGTTTTGGAACTCCACTTTAGCCTATTCTTTCATGAAAGACAAGGCAGTAATGACCTTAAAGGTTTACGATTTACTCAATCAAAACACAAATGCTAGACGACGTGCCACTCAAAATTATATTGAAGATAGACAGAGTACAGTATTACAACAGTACTTTATGCTTAGTTTTAGTTGGAAATTTAATAGTTTAGGTTCAAAAGGAGAGGTGAGTAAAAACAGTTTTTTCATTTTAGACTAACGCCAGGCACTCATAATCGAATCTAATCCAGAAGAGATGCCTAGGTAATAGTTGCCTTCTTTAAATTTGGCGATCATGACCTTATCAATAATGTCTTAACAGATTTGGTTCTACAAGAGATACCAATTACAAAGAGAAGTAAAAGAACAACTTTTTTCATCGTTTACTACCAACTACCAACTACCAACTACCACCAGCACCGCCACCAGAGAAGCCACCTCCACCACCGAAGCCACCAAAACCGCCAGATGAACCACCACCGAAGCCACCACCAAAAATACCGCCACTAGAACTACTTCGTCTGCCATAGCTACCGCGTCCCATATTGCTTAATATGATAGCGTCTAAAATACTAGTACCATTGGTGCGTTGGCCTCCACTACCATTTCCACCATTTCTTCTATTCTTGGAGATGGCGATAACAAATATGATGAAAACAATTACCATTACTAGGAAAATGACAATAGGAAAAACGTCGTTTGACTCTACATTTTTAGAAGCCGTATATTTACCCTCTAAAATTTGAAATATGGTATCTGTTCCTTTGTTAAGACCTCCAAAATAGTCGCCTTTTTTGAACTCAGGAATAATTACATTTCTAGTGAGTTGCCCAATGGTTCCTGCCGTAAGTCGGTCATCAACGCCATAACCAGGAGAAATCCAAATATCCCTATCATCTTTAGCTAATAATATAAAAACACCATTATCTTCATTGGCCTGACCAATTTCCCATTTGTGCGCCCAATTTGGAGCTAAAAGACCAATATTTTCTCCTTTGGTAGTTGCTATGATTACAATCATAACCTCAGTTGAAGTTGAGTCGTTATAATTTTTTAATTTATCATATAAGAATTTATACTCTTGTTTTGTGAGGGTTTCAGTACTATCAATTACTGGATGTATGAAATCTGGCTTTTTAGGAATGTCATATTGAGCAAATACCGTATGAGAAAAACTGGTGATTAAGCAGATTAGAATAAGAGTGGTTGTATGTTTTAGTTTTAACATTATCCTTTAGATATCTCGTTAGGTAATTCGTTGGTATCACCATGAATCCATGGGAAATGTTCTTCCAGTTGTTGACCAGCTTGCAGGACACCTTCTATAAGGCCCTGTTTAAACCGATTGGCTTTAAAATGGGATTGCATCACATCTTTTGTAGCATCCCAAAAATTTGTTGGAACCACGTCGTTAATACCTTTGTCGCCATAAATAACAAAGGTCCTGTCGTCAACCGCAATATAAATAAGTACACCATTTTGAAGTTTGGTGTTGTCCATTTTTAAATAATGGAATACCTCCATTGCACGTTCAAAAGCTTCAATCTTAGAATTGCGTTCTATATGAATGCGAATTTCTCCAGAAGTGTTTTTCTCTGCTATCCTTATAGCTTCAATAATCTCTTGTTCCTCAATAGACGTTAAAAAGTCTTCAACTTTTGACATGATTAATTGGTGAAGTCAGGATCTACTTTTACTGGTTTGCTCGCTGCATTATCCGATTCGAAATATGGTTTTTCATCAAAATTAAAAACACCTGCCAATAACATATTTGGAAAAGTATTTACATGATTGTTGTAAGGTTCTATAGCATCATTATAACGCACTCTAGCTGTTCTTACTTCATTTTCGGTACTGGTAAGTTCATCTTGAAGTTTTAAGAAATTTTGATTCGATTTTAATTCTGGATAACGTTCAACAGTAACTAAAAGACTTTTTAAGGCACCACTTAAACCACCTTGAACTTCATTAAATTGAGCAAGTTGTTCTGGTGTGACATTAGTTGGATCAATATTTATTGAAGTAGCTTTAGCTCTTGCGTTTATTACCGATTCTAAAGTTGATTTTTCGAAATTAGCAGCGCCTTTTACGGTGTTAACCAAGTTATCAATTAAATCATAACGTCGTTGATAGGATGTTTCTACATTTCCCCAAGACTTTTTTACCGTTTCGTTGAGTTCTACAGCTGTATTATTAAATCCCTTTCCCCAAGAATATAGGCCTACAGCCAGAATAGCTATAATAATCCATGGTAACCATTTTTTCATAATGATAGTGTTTTAAAGTTGTGATTTTATTTTTAAAAGTTGTGCCTTAACACCTTCTAGTTTTTCTATAATCTCAAAAGTACTTAGAGACTGTTTTTTGCCTTCTTTAAGATGTGTTTTAGCACCTTCAAGCGTAAATCCACGTTCCTTTACCAAATGGTAAATGAATTTTAAATTTTTAATGTCTTCGGGTGTAAACTTACGATTGCCTTTAGCGTTTTTCTTAGGTTTTAGAACATCAAATTCCTTTTCCCAAAAACGAATCAATGATGTGTTAACATTAAATGCTTTAGCGACTTCGCCAATGCCATAGTAACGTTTTTCCGGAAGATCAATGTGCATAGTCCTAGTCTAAAGATTGGTTTTCTAATGATGCTTTTTCTAATAGTCGTGCGTATTCTTCGGCAGTTAAATTGCCGTAATAGAAATTTATTGGGTTAATACGATCACCATCTTTAAAAACTTCGTAATGTAAATGTGGTGCCTCAGAACGCCCTGTACTTCCTACATAACCTATTAAGTCTCCACGCTTCACTTTTTGATTCGCTTTAACGTTATAACGGTATAAATGAGCATATAGGGATACATAGCCGTAACCATGATCAATTCTAATATGTTTACCGTAACCAGATGAGTTAGCATCTGCACGTTTCACTACACCATCGCCTGTTGCGTACACTGGTGTACCTCTTGGTGCCGTAAAATCCATACCATAGTGAAATTTACGCACCTTGGTAAATGGATCAGTTCTATAACCATAACCCGATGCCATATGTTTTAAATCCTCATTCCTTACAGGTTGGATTGCAGGAATAGCCGACAAAAATTTCTCTTTGTCTTCAGCAAGAATTTTAATCTCATCTAAAGAACGCGATTGAACATCTATGGCCTTTTGTAAAAGCTCTAAACGTTTATTACTTTCAATAATCAACTTAGAATTATCAAACCCTTCATATTTTTTATAACGATTAATACCACCAAAACCAGCTCTACGCTGCTCCATCGGAATAGGATTAGCTTCAAAATATAATCTGTAAATATTATTATCGCGCTCTTCAACACTCTCCAAAGCGGCAAAGGCATTGTCTATATTTTTGTTTAATACGTCGTACTGTAGCTGTAAATTAGCAAGCTCATGTTTTAAAGCACGTTCTCTTGGAGATTCGATATATTGACTTGCAATAAAGAGAATTAAAAACGCAAAAAGAGCAGAAGCTAATAAAAACAGCATTCCAAACTTAATGGTCTTACCTTTCTTACGCTCAATTTTGCGGTAAGACAGGGTTTCAGAATCGTAATAATATTTTACTTTAGACATATCTTAAAAAATTCTATTTTTGCAAGAATAATAGAACGTAACACAAATATATAAATTGTTTCTTATTTAAAGGAATTAAATAAGAACAAGGTACTTAACAACTGATTATGAAGTCTCAAGACGTCCGACATACTTTTCTGAATTTTTTTGAAGAAAAAAAACATAGCATTGTGCCATCTGCGCCAATGATTTTAAAAGATGATCCAACCTTAATGTTTGTCAATTCTGGGATGGCACCTTTTAAAGAATTTTTCCTCGGAAATGCACAACCTAAAAACAATCGTCTAACCGATTCGCAAAAATGTCTACGTGTTTCAGGTAAACAAAACGATTTGGAAGAAGTTGGACATGATACCTATCATCATACGCTTTTTGAAATGCTCGGAAACTGGAGTTTCGGGGACTATTTCAAAAAAGAGGCGATCGCTTGGGCCTGGGAATTATTGACTGAAGTCTATAAAATAGATAAAAATAGCCTGTATGTAACCGTTTTTGAAGGGAGCGATGATGCTGATAATTTAAAAATGGATCAAGAGGCCTATGATCTATGGAAGAAGATAATTCCTGAAGATCGTATCCTCATGGGAAATAAGAAAGATAACTTTTGGGAAATGGGAGATCAAGGACCTTGTGGACCTTGTAGTGAAATTCATGTCGACATACGTTCTGAAGAAGAGAAATCAAAAGTTGATGGGAAATCTTTGGTAAATATGGATCACCCTCAAGTGGTTGAAATATGGAACCTCGTATTCATGCAATACAATCGTAAAGCCGATAGCTCTTTGGAGATTCTTCCAGATAAACATATCGATACAGGGATGGGGTTTGAACGTTTATGTATGGTGTTGCAAGGTGTTCAATCCAATTATGACACAGATGTGTTTACGCCCATCATTCGAGAAATCGAAACCATTACAGATAAAGATTATGGAAAAGATGAAAAGACCGACATCGCTATACGTGTGATTTCAGATCATGTTCGTGCTGTTGCTTTTTCTATTGCTGATGGCCAACTACCTAGTAATACAGGAGCAGGTTACGTGATTCGTAGAATTTTACGTCGTGCCGTACGTTACGGATTTACATTTCTCGATAAAAAAGAACCTTTTATATATCGATTAGTTGATGTTCTTGTTAAAAAAATGGGCAAGGCTTTTCCAGAATTAAAAGAACAAAGACAACTTGTAGAGAATGTCATTAAGGAAGAAGAAACCTCTTTTTTAAGAACGCTAGAGCAAGGTTTAATTCTCCTAGATCGCATTATTGAGAATGCAAAAACTAAAGAAATTTCTGGAGCTAAAGTGTTTGAACTTAAAGACACTTACGGGTTTCCTGAAGATTTAACGAACCTTATACTTCGTGAAAAAGGATTTACATACCATGTTGAAGATTTTAAAAAGAAACTCAAGGAACAACAAGAACGCGGAAAACAAGCATCTGAGTTAAAATCGGATGACTGGACCATACTTGTAGAAGACGAAGATCAAGAGTTTATTGGTTATGATACTTTAGATGCCCAAGTGAAAATCACTAAATACCGAAAAGTATCATCTAAGAAAGATGGCGAACTCTATCAATTGGTGTTTAATATGACGCCTTTCTATGCTGAAGGAGGAGGTCAAGTAGGAGATAAGGGATATCTAGAAGATATGCATGGTGATGTGGTATATATTATTGATACTAAGAAGGAGAATAACGTTTCCATTCATTTTGCTAAGAGCTTACCTAAGCATCTTAATGAAACATTTAAAGCTGTCGTTGATGGGAAGCAGCGCTATAGAACCGAATGTAATCATACAGCAACGCACTTATTGCATCAAGCATTGCGCGAAGTCTTGGGGCCTCATGTGGAACAAAAAGGATCGGCTGTCCATTCTAAATATTTGCGTTTTGACTTCTCACATTTTTCTAAACTTACTGTAGATGAATTACGCGAAGTAGAAAACTTTGTAAATAGACGTATCGAAGGGAAGTTACCTTTGCAAGAACAACGTAATATTCCAATGCAACAAGCGATTGACGAAGGTGCAATGGCACTTTTTGGCGAAAAATATGGCGACACAGTTCGTGCTGTTCGTTTCGGGCAATCTATAGAACTTTGTGGAGGAACACATGTAAAAAACACTGGTGATATCTGGCATTTTAAAATTGTATCTGAAGGTGCTGTAGCGGCAGGTATTCGTCGTATTGAAGCTATAACGAGTGATGCTGTTAAAGATTTCTATTTCGATAATAATAGAGCATATTTTGAAATGAAAGATTTACTTAATAATGCTAAGGAACCAGTAAAGGCCTTACAAAGTCTTCAAGATGAAAATGTGAGTTTGAAAAAACAAATTGATACCTTATTAAAAGAAAAAGCAAAATCTATTAAAGGCGATCTGAAAAATGAACTAACCGATGTAAATGGTGTTCAATTTTTAGCTAAAAAATTGGATTTAGATGCAGCCGGAATAAAAGACGTATGTTTCGAATTGGGAAGTCAGTTTGATAATTTGTTTTTATTATTTGGTGCAGATAACAACGGCAAAGCTATTTTATCATGTTATATTTCTAAAGAATTAGTAGCGAGCAAAGATTTAAATGCAGGAACTATTGTGCGAGAATTAGGTAAATACATCCAAGGTGGAGGTGGTGGTCAACCGTTTTTTGCAACAGCTGGAGGTAAAAACCCAGAGGGCATCGATGAGGCTTTTAAGGCTGTCAAAGACTATTTAAACTAAGTTAATTTGAATTTTCAAACGAACATACCCATACAACCGCAACAGTTTAATCAAATTGATTATCATTCTAAAGTGCTGTTATTGGGATCATGTTTTTCGGAAAATATAGGTGATAAGTTTAGTTATTTCAAATTTCAGAAATTTCAAAACCCATTTGGTATTTTATTTCATCCTTTGGCAATAGAACGTTTAATTACTAATGCTATTAATGAAAAAATATATACTAAGGATGATATTGTTTTTCATAATGAGCAATGGCATTGTTTTGATGCGCATTCTAAATTAGGCAGTCCTTCCGAAATAGAATTGCTTCAAAATTTGAATACCCATCTCGAAGCAACGCGCCAGTTTTTGAGTGAAACAACTCATGTAATTATTACATTGGGAACGGCATGGGCATATCGATTTATTGAAACCGATAAATTTGTTGCAAATTGCCATAAGATACCACAGAAGAAATTCTTAAAAGAGCTTTTGGAAGTAGATCAAATCGTTCAGTCATTGGAGGCTATTGTTAGCTTGATAAGAAGTATAAATGCTAAAGCGTCCGTTATTTTTACGGTATCACCAGTAAGACATACAAAAGATGGTTTTACTCAGAATACTTTAAGTAAAGCGCACTGTATAGCTGCTATTCATCAGGTTGCCGATCCTAGACATCATAATTATTACTTCCCATCGTATGAAATTATGATGGATGAGCTCCGAGATTACAGATTCTATAGTGATGACATGATTCACCCAAATGCGACTGCAGTTCAATATATTTGGAATCGTTTTCATGACACATGGATTTCCGAAGAGACACAAAAAACGATGAACGCTATAGATTCAATTCAAAAGGGGTTGGCGCATCGACCATTTAATCCGAAATCTGAAGCGCATCAAACATTTCTTCATCAGCTTACCCATCAACAATCAATTATCAATTCGAAGTTTCCTCATATCGAATTCTAATCCTGTTTTTTTATTTTTCTAAATAAGGACATCTTCTTATAAAATAGAAACTATTTATGCTGTCGAGACAAGGATAAAGCGGTATATCTAAATTGTCTTAATAATTAAGATAGTGTTACAGAAATTATGTTTAGGTGTGATTTTTGTAAGATTACGCTTAATCTTTTTTAATTGCTTCTTGTCGAAAAAATCATACAGAACCTCGAACTAAGTTATATATTCGTCATGCTATTAATCAATTTTTATAAAAAGCGTCAGTTAATTTTGTTGTCCCAAAAGGCCTTTCAAATCTGATGCTTTTTTTATGCATTCTATTGAGTATTATAGCACTTGTTTTTCTTTTCATTTGAAGTTACTCTTCTGAAATTATAATATTATGAAATAGCAGCTAATGTATTTAAAGAAATATCTAAGTGCATTGAAAAATGTTTTACAACAATTTCAAAGGTTATATTAAATTATAACTATACTAGAAAGCCAAACGAAACAACCTTATTTGACTCTAACACTTTTAGGAACCAACTTGGTGTAATCGCCATTGTTTCTTATAACATCTCTAACTATTGATGATGAAATATAAGACGTACTTGCAGCAGTTAACAAGAATACCGTTTCAATAGGAGCCAAGTCTCGATTAGTGTGGGCTATAGCTTTTTCAAATTCAAAATCTGCGGGATTACGCAAGCCTCTTAAAATAAATTCTACATTATTTTCTTTACAAAAGTCTACGGTAAGCCCTTTATAAGTCACCACTTTTACTTTAGGTTCATCTTTAAAGGCTTCTTCAATAAATTGTTGACGTTCGTCAAGTGAGAACATATACTTTTTGTCGGCATTAATGCCAATCGCAACAATAACTTCATCAAAAAGCCTAACACTACGTTTTATAATGTCGTAGTGACCAAGTGTAATCGGATCAAAAGATCCAGGAAAGATTGCTCGTTTCATAGGTTAAAGATACAATTCTGTTTTTATTTAAGACGCTTAAACTAGCTTCTGTTTACGACTTTAATATATTTTGTCTCGTAGTATTCTTTTAGTTTTTGAAGCGAAAAGCGATTAGTAAATGTTGAGTCATAAAACTTGGCCTTATCAATAAGTCTACTTTTGTAGACCTTTTTTACGGTCTTGGTGTTGTACATAACCGTTATACTATCATTAGAGACATCAATTACTTTCATAAGTGTATAATGAGACGAATAATCATTAATATGTTCCTTAGTTTTATCTACCTTAATAGTATATATGTCACCAATCTTTGGATGATCTATAAGATTTTGATCTTTAATCTCACGGTCTGCAAAAAGTACAGAAAGTAGATAAATTAGAATAGTCGATATGGCAATACCACTAAAATACCAAAGCGGATATTTTGTGCGTATTCTATTTTTAAAATGCTGTTGTATATCCTTAGGAAGGGTTTTTAATTGAAATTGCTCGGCACAGGTATCACATTCTAAGTATTTTTTTTTTACCTATTGGAAACATAGGAACCCAAAAGAGGTATAAGTATTTACCAAAGACTTCATATGACATGGAGGTTTTACTTTGACATTTTGGACAAGTGACATGTCTTAGTTCTCCTTCATCAAGTTTGTTTTTCTCAATCCCCCAAAGTATCATAATAGCTATGTTAGGAATTTAGTTCAGATTCAATGGCATTTTCAAATAATGCACTTAAACTAATTCCTGCTTCGGCCGCTTGTTGAGGTAAAATGCTTGCAGCTGTCAAACCAGGAATTGTATTGACTTCTAAAAGGTGTGGGTCACCATCTTTAAAAATATATTCACTGCGGCTGAACCCTTTTAATTTAAGTACTTCGTATACTTTTTTTGCAATTTGTCTTACTTTCTTTGCTGAAACATCATCTATTCGGGCAGGAGTGATTTCTTGAGACTCACCTAAGTATTTTGCTTTATAATCAAAAAAGTCATTATTAGAGACGATTTCAGTAATTGGTAAAACTTTTATTTCACCTTTATAGTTAATAACACCAACAGAAACTTCTGTACCATCCAAAAAGGATTCTATAATAACTTCATCATCTTCTTTAAAGGCAACTTCCAAAGCCTGCTGAATATCTTCTTTCTTATAGACTTTAGTAATTCCAAAACTACTTCCGGCTCTATTTGCTTTTACAAAACAAGGAAGTCCAACGGTCTTAACTATAGTATCTTCGTCAATGGTATCCCCAAAATTGACGTAATAAGAGTTTGCTGTTTTAATACCATATGGCTTCAAAGCACTTAAACAATCTCTTTTGTTAAAAGTTAGAGCCGCTTGGTACATGCCACAACTTGTATGAGGCATACCGAGTAACTCAAAATAACCTTGCATGAATCCATCTTCTCCAGGAGAACCATGAATGGCATTAAAAACACAGTCGAAATTGATTTTGACTTCATTTACCACAACCGAAAAGTCATTTTTATCGATCGGGAATTCTTCGTTTAGATCATTTACAAAAACCCATTTGTCTTTAAAAATATGAATGCGATACGCATTATATTTAGATTTGTCTAAGGTGTCGTAAACTACTTGTCCGCTTTTGAGAGAGATTTCATATTCACTTGAAAACCCACCCATTATGATGGCTATATTCTTTTTCATAAACCAATTGTACTCAAGAGATAGTCTTTTTATTTATGTTCAATCGTATATCTTATTTAACAATAATACGCTTCAAATCGAGTTAAGCTAAAATAGCATATTAAACCCATAAAAAAAACGCTTTCGTTTTTATATATTTGTCGCACAGTAAATTTTTTACATGAGTCTTATAAAGTTTCTTAAGAGTAAAACATTTTTTAAACAACTAGGATTAGCAATTGTTGCGTTAGTGATTATTTTGTTTTTGACTATGCAATGGCTAAAAAGCACTACAAATCATGGTGAATTTATTAAAGTTCCTGATTTAAAAGGTAAGACACTCCAAACAGTGGAAATAGAATTAAATGATAATGATTTGGTGATGGAAATTCAAGATTCAGCGAACTATAATCCTAAATACCCAAAATATTCGGTTATAGAACAATACCCTAAAGCTGGAGCTCAAGTAAAAGAAGATAGAAAAATATATCTTACTTTAAATCCATCGGGATATCGTAAAGTTCCTGTTCCTAATATTGTACGTCGTACATTTCGTCAAGCAAAACCTACATTGGAAACCCTAGGTTTTAATGTTGGACAAGTGACCTATGTTGATGATATAGGTAAAGATGAAGTGATTTCAATAAAGTACAAAGGAGAAACAATTGAAGCGGGAAAATTACTTCCGCTAACTTCTAAAATTGACGTCGTTTTAGGAAACGGAAAACGCGGCGGATCTAACTAATAATGACCACAGAAAATACATCCATTGAACAGAATGACGATGAGTTATTCGAGCATCACGCTTTTATAGTAGATAAGGGCCAAACTCCGCTGCGCATTGATAAATATTTGATGAATCGTATAGAGAATGCTACTCGAAATAAAATACAAGCTGCGGCTAAAGATGGAAGTATTTATGTAAATGATATGCCTGTAAAACAAAATTATAAGGTTAAGCCATTTGATAAGATTAGAGTACTTTTTGAGCATCCTCCTTATGAGTATTTACTAACACCAGAGAATATACCTTTAGATATAGTTTATGAAGATGATGAACTACTTGTTCTTAATAAACCTGCAGGAATGGTTGTGCACCCAGGTCATGGTAACTATTCAGGAACTTTAATTAATGCCTTGGTTTATCATTTCGAAAACTTACCTAATAACTCTAGTGAGCGACCAGGTTTAGTACATCGTATAGATAAAGATACCAGTGGCTTACTTGTTGTGGCAAAGACCGAGCAAGCAATGACCCATTTATCTAAGCAGTTTTTTGATAAAACAAGCGAACGCGAATATGTAGCTATAGTATGGGGAAATATGTCAGAAGATGAAGGCTCTATAGAAGGGCATATTGGTCGTCATCCTAAAAACAGATTGCAGAATACAGTTTTCGAAGGAGACGATATAGATAAAGGAAAACCCGCAGTTACGCATTATAAAGTTATCGAACGTTTAGGTTATGTGACATTAGTGTCTTGTAAATTAGAAACGGGACGCACGCATCAAATACGCGTACACATGAAACACATTGGACATACGCTTTTCAATGATGAACGTTATGGAGGCGAGCGTATCTTAAAGGGGACAACTTTTTCTAAATACAAACAATTTGTAGATAATTGTTTTAAAGTGTTACCAAGACAAGCATTGCATGCTAAAACATTAGGTTTTGAACATCCCAGAACGGGTGAACATATGAGTTTTGACTCTCCAATTCCTGATGATATGCAGCAGTGCATTGATAAATGGAGACATTATGCAAGACATCAAGATACAAATTGAAAATTTAGTTTTATAATTCAAAAAAAATACTATTTTTGTGTAAGAAATTTAGTTCAAACAGATGAAAAGAAGAGACTTTATAAAGAAATCGGGACAAACATTAGTAATAACTTCAGTAGCCAGTATTGTTGGGCTTTCGGCGGTTTCATGTTCGTCCGATTCTGATGACGATAATGGAATGTTTGATGATGGCTATTATGATGATGGCTATTATGACGATGGTTACTATGATGACGGTTATTACGATGATGGATATTATGACGATGGTTACTATGATGACGGTTATTACGATGGGGGGTATTAATCCATTCAAATGATCTTATAAAAAATAGAATTTAGATTCTAGATATGGTGTTTTTTGAGTTATACAATTTGGTATAATTTGGAAAACACTTTTAGTTAATAAACATATTTATTAATATTACTTCGCTTTTAACAAATCAAAAACTTTAAGAATGGAAGCTCTCAAAAGTGCTGCAAAAGAATCTATTTTAGTCTATAAAAGTTATGGAGGTATAGGAGATATCTTTTTTACGGTTCCATCATTATACATGCTAAAACAAAAGTTTAATGAGGTAACTTATGCAACGCAACCAAGACTAGTTAATCTTTTTAAAACCCATTTGGAAGGGATTCTGGTTATAGACGAAACTACTGTAGATGAATCTCATTATGATACTATTATAGAATTAGGCAATTATCCTCGATTTAATAATGACCTAGAGAAGAAACCTCAAATAGTTTATCATACGCATAAAAAAGTAAAACAGCATTCCATTGAGCATTATAAGGATGGTATAGTTTCAGAATTTCCAGATATTGTTAAGACAAAAACAGCGTATCCATATTTTAAAAAAAGAAAAGCCTCCGAGATCTATTATACAGTGCACCCAGGAGCAGGTTTTATTTTAAAAGCTTGGCCAATTGACTATTATGCTAGTTTAATTGAGTTAATTTATGAGCACTATCCTCAATTAAAAGCGAAGATAATTATTGGTCCTAACGACCCAAATCCAGAACCTTATTTTAAAAGTAAAGCACTTAACTACGAATTAGTTACTGGAGATATAGATGAAGTTGGGCATGTCGTTTCTGGCGCTCAGTTTCACATAGGAAATGATGCTGGAATAACACATTTGGCAGGTGCATTTAATATCCCTATACTCACCATCTACGGACCTACAGGTCCTGGATCATGGGGAGCATTCTCTGAGAAAGTCGAGCTTATATGGGGAAAACGTGGGAATTGTAATTTGAGATGCAATTATGAAGTTATTATTAATTGTGAAGATAAGGTTTGTTTAAACAAAGTTTTACCTAAAAAAATGCTCTTTCAGTTATTAAAGCTACTCAATAAGATTTATAAATCTACCTCCCAATTGTATATTTTAAATCCAGATTTTAGGATTATAATAGAGGATGATAGTTATATATTTAAAAGTAATGACAAAGAGTTCTTACTTGAAATTAAAGATTTTGAAAGCCGAAAGTTTTTAGCCAATAATCTTTCTGATAAAGACATTGATATTGAATATATGCCAACACAGTTTCTCGAAACTTTTAAGGCTTTAGAGCAATTAGATGTGTTTTATCCTTATCCTAATATTAATCATAACACTTCGGCCAATGCTTAACTTAGATAATGTGACCTTACTTGGTGTTGATTGTATTGATATTTATAGATTGATACAAGCTGCAGATATATCACAAAAATTTGTAAGTTTCAAATCGGTAAAGTTACTTACACATCTAGAGTCTAGCGACAAAAGAATTGTTAGAATCCCACAAATCGATTCTATTGAAGGGTATAGTAAGTTTATGATTAAAGAACTCGAAAAGTATGTAGATACTGAGTTTGTACTAATTTTTCAATATGACGGATTTGTACTTAACCCTAATCGTTGGTCTGAAACCTTTTTAGAATATGACTATATCGGAGCTCCAGCTTTTTGGGGTATGGGAAATGGCGGATTTAGCCTTAGGTCTAAAAAATTACTCAGTATTCTTAGCGAAACTAATGATATTGAAGAATTCCACCCTGAAGATTTAAGAATATGTAAGACATATAGATCTTCTTTAGAATCTAAAGGCATTCAATTTGCACCAGAAGAAATAGCTCATAAATTTAGCGTAGAAAATAATGCATGGAATGGACAGTTTGGATTTCATAATGCAGATATTTCACTTTGGGATAGTAACAAGTTTATTAATACTAAGGCGCAGCAATTATTTATTGATAAAATTCAAAACCAAGGGCCTGATGCTAATGATCTAAAATTGAGTTACGTCGTACAGTTTTATCTTGAAGATAATAAATCAAACCCCTTAGAAGAACTAATAAGAGTCTACAGTAGCTATAGCCGAGATATTTTAAAAAAAATTCATTTCGTGTTTGTTGATGACCATTCTAACGTTCCAATTCATATCCCAGAGGATATCGTTTTAAATTATACGTTGCTAAGAGTTAAAACAGACATAAAATGGAATCAAGGAGGCGCCAGAAATCTTGGCGTGAAATACGCAAAATCTGAAAATATCATTGTTACAGATTTAGATATTCTGTTTCCAGAAAACTTATTGGGTAGATTAACAGATTATAAATTGCCTAATAATTCGATATTTAAATTTAATACTATTTCCAACTTGCAAACGGTAAGACCTCATGTGAATGTGTTTTTTATGACGAAATCTATTTATATGAAAACTAATGGCGTCGACGAAGAATTCTGTGGTAATTATGGTTATGAAGATATATTCTTTTATCATCAACAAAAAGCAATTGGAACAAAGTTTTATTTGTATAGTTATTCTAATATAGTTCATAAAGAACATAAAGATTCCGAAGCAACTCAACATAATAGTTTAATAAGAGATGCTGAGATTAACGAAAAACTCATTGCAGATAAATTAGAAATTATTGCAACATCCAAAAATCCATTAGATGCTAGAAGTGAGTTATATCTTAATTTTGAATGGGAAGTGGTTTCAGAAGAAGTACAGAAGTAATCATCATTAATTTTTATTATTATAGTATTTAATATTGCATTTGTAACTGTTCAAATGTATGAGTTTATGGTTGTATCTTTAACCTGAAAAAAACAAAGAAATATTGTAATTTAGTTAACGAAAAATATCGTTTATGAAACTCGTACTCTCTCCAGCAAAATCATTAGACTTCGAAAGCAAGTTACCTACTACAAAAACAACTGAAGGCTGTTTTTTAAATGAAGCCGTACGTCTAAACAAGTTATTAAAGAAGAAATCTGCAAAAAGTTTGTCTAAATTGATGAAAATATCTGATAATTTGGGTCAACTAAATTACCAACGTAATCAGGATTGGAGCTTACCTTTTACACAAGACAACGCAAGACAGGCCATTTATGCATTTAGCGGAGATGTTTATAGAGGACTAGATGCTTATACTATTGATTCAAAAAAAATAGACAAACTCCAAGATACAGTAAGGGTCATTTCAGGATTGTATGGTGTTTTAAAACCTTTAGATTTAATTCAGCCTTATCGATTGGAAATGGGAACAAAATTTCCCGTTGGAAAGAATAAAAACCTCTACGAGTTTTGGCGAAAGAAAGTAACTCAAGCCTTAAATGAAGAACTTGAAGAAGATGAATTATTTTTAAACCTTGCTAGCAACGAATACTTTAAGGCCATAGATACGAAAGCCTTAAAAGTGCCAGTAATTACTGCAAATTTTAAAGATTTTAAGAACGGAGAGTATAAAACAATAATGACCTTTGCCAAACTAGCACGAGGCTATATGACACGCTATATTATTGATTCTAATGCAAAAAGTATAGATGATGTAAAAGGGTTTAATTATGAAAATTATCGATTCTCAGATGAATTATCTAGTGCAACCGAACTTGTATTTACAAGATAATGTTTTTTCATAAGCATCCTTATACGCCATTTATTAAAAAAGAAACCACCAAACTCATTGTAGGCACCTTGCCACCTCCAAGGTTTAGTACTGGAGAATTGCTTGAAAAAGATGTTGATTTTTGCTACGGAAGTTACTACAATTCACTCTGGTTATTTATAGACGAAATTCATAAATTGGGTTTGAGATATGATAATTCTCAAGAAGCAATCCAAGAACGCAAAGCGTTTTTAATTCAGCATAATATTGGCGTTTGTGATATCGTTGAAAGTGCAGAACGTGAGAAAATTGATGCCTCAGATTTGGGTATGAAAAATATCAAATTACGTGATGTCGTAAACTACTTAAAGCAATACCCTAAAATTGACACACTGCTGTTTACAGGTGGCAACAGTAAAAACGGACCAGAATATTTCTTTAGGAGACATCTCAAAAACTATAATAAGAAACTAGAATTAATATCTAATGAGGTTCCCAGAATCCATAAATTTAACCTAGATGGAAGAACTATAAAAACGGTATCATTAACCTCTGGCTCTGGTGCGGCAAATATCTCAATAAGTAGACTTCCGCTGTACAAACAACTTAAAGCTAAGAACCCTAAGTTTAATACCTTCGATTTTAGAGTACTTCAATATCGCGAGTTTTTTTAAAGTAATTTAGTGCTCAGGTTTTCTATAAACACCAAAAACAAAATCTGAAGGGTTGTGTTTTAAATACTCATCTTCAAATTCAAAAATAGCATCAAGAGCTTTTGTCTTTTCGTCATCTAGATCGATAAAATGATGAGAAATATCTTTAAGAGCATTCATTAAAATATTCCCACCATAGGGCTTTTCTATAATCACCTTAAAGTGCTTATTGATTGAAGGCATGATGCTAGATGAATCGACACATTCTGAAGGATCTGCAATAATCATTCTTAGTAGTCCTGATCCCGAAAAGCTGTTTTTGTATAGTGAGGATTTATACCGTCTTCTGAATTTTTTAGGAAGCAATTGAATACCCTCGTTAATCTTCTGTATTTGTGCCTTTGGAAATTGCAAACGATTTGGTCCAACATACTCGTTAATAACAAGCAAGCCAGAGCTCGTTAAGCAAGGAACTATTTTTTCTGACAATAAGGTGTCCACATGTCTAAAATGATGAAGTGAAGCATTAAAAAGTACAACATCATAGTGCTCCTTTTTAAAACTGAAATTGTCAATATTAGAACATACAAATGAGATGTTTTGTAGATTGTTTTGTGCGGCCTTTTTCTCGGCTTGTGAAATTCTATATTCAGATAAGTCAACACAAGTAATGGCTTCAAATTGCTTATATTGTGCCAACTCAAGTTCATGACTGCAAGTACCACTTCCTAGGGATAAGAGCTTTAAATTTGAATGATCTTTTAGGACAGTCTCCATGAGATATTGCTTATAGTTTTGATGTTCATCATTGGTCATCATTTTATTCCAACGCTTTTTTACATATGGAATTTCCCACCAATTGGCACTAATTACAGCAGAACTATTAAAAGCACTTTTTGTACGCGCATTATTTTGAAAGGTAAATTTGGAAAGAATAAAATCCCAACCTCTTTGCTTACCTTTTAATAAGGTGTCTTTAAAATCGTCTAATGTAATTAATCTCATATCGAAACTTACAGCAATCCTGTATTACAAAGTTAACCAATAGACATGCAGACAAAAATTAAAACAGATTATTTTTTTAACTAAATGAAATATGTAGAGTTAACAAGCAAATAAGCAGTACCTTTGTTTAAAATAAGAGAGATGATGTTATAATTAAGAGTCATCTTAAATGCCAATAATAGGCCCAATTAATTTTTATGTCATTTCAATCTTTAGGCTTATCTGACGCCTTGTTAAAAGCAATTAGCAAAAAAGGATACACGACACCTAGTCCAATACAAGAAAAAGCAATTCCTCCAATTTTGGAAGGTCGAGACGTGTTAGCTTCGGCTCAAACAGGAACTGGTAAAACTGCAGGCTTTACATTGCCACTATTACATTATTTATCAGAAAACCCTAAAGATAAGTTTAGACCAATTCGTGCTCTAATTTTAACGCCAACAAGAGAGCTGGCGGCTCAAGTTTATGAAAGCGTTAAAGATTATAGCGAGTTTTTAAATATTAAAAGCGCAGTTATCTTCGGAGGTGTCAATCAGAAACCTCAGGTTGCAACACTTCGCAGAGGTGTTGATGTGTTAGTGGCGACACCAGGACGTTTGCTGGATTTACAGAATCAGAATCTATTATCTATTAAGCGTGTTGAAGTCTTTGTATTAGATGAAGCCGATAGAATGTTAGACATGGGTTTTTTACGAGATATTGAACGTGTTATGAACTTAATGCCAAATAAGCGTCAAAACTTAATGTTCTCGGCAACCTTTTCAAAAGATATTAGGAAATTAGCAAACAGTATTCTTAATCAGCCAGTGCAAGTTGAAGCGACGCCAGAAAATTCTACAGTAGAAGCGATTTCGCAAAAAGTATATCGCGTGGCTAAAAACAAAAAAACAGACCTTATTATTAAACTAATTTCCGATGGCAATTGGAAACAAGCATTAGTTTTTACACGAACCAAGCATGGCGCTAATCGATTAACAAAAAAGATGATCTCTGCAGGTATTAGTGCTGCTGCGATTCATGGCAATAAAAGTCAAGGTGCACGAACCAAGGCTTTGGCTGGTTTTAAAAAAGGAACGGTTAGAGTATTGGTAGCAACAGATATTGCAGCTCGCGGATTAGATATTCCATTGTTACCTCATGTTGTAAACTTTGAATTACCTAATATTTCTGAAGATTATGTGCATAGAATAGGAAGAACGGGTAGAGCTGGGGCCAATGGTCAGGCATTATCTTTAGTGAGTGCCGATGAGACGTTATACCTTAAAAATATTGAAAAACTAATAGGAGAACGTATTGAAGTAGAAATTATTGAAGGCTTTGAACCCGATCCAAATGCATCTACCGAGCCTATTAAACCTGGACAAAATAGACAAGGGAGTAATAATTCTAGAAAATCTAAGTCTCATAATTCTGGAAGAAATCAAAATAGAAATAGACGAAATAAAAACACGAATTCAAGGAGGCATAAAGATAAACGTAATTAAAATGACACCTGTTTTAAAAGCGAAAATAATTAAGATTTGTGATGAAAAAATCGCTAAAAAAGGAACTAGCGTAGGTGTCTCATTTTATGCTTTTTTCAAGAATAAGAATGACACTCCAGAACTTTTGATGGAAGCTGCAACATGGTGGATTGAAACACATCAATTAGACCATTTCGAAAAAGCAATAAAAATCAAAAATCTTGTATTAAAGAGCTAATGGCAACTCAAAAAAACAACCCATTACATGGTGTGAATTTAGAACAAATTGTAACCGAACTAGAAGCGCATTACGGATGGGAGTATATGGGACATCAAATTAATATTAGATGTTTTACTCACGATCCATCCGTAAAATCTAGCTTAAAGTTCTTAAGACGTACGCCTTGGGCTAGAGCCAAAGTTGAACGTTTGTATTTGGATATGTTACAGAAAAACCCATCTAAAAGACCTCTTTAAGAGTGTCTTCATCTTCTTCGTCTTCTCGTTTTTCTACTTGTTCTATTAGATGTTTTGGTAAATTGTCTTTTTGATTAAATTGTATTGGGAATGGGACAATACAAGCCAAAAAAATCATAAAAATCAAGGCCATTAGCCTTAAGGTTTTTTTTATCTTCATAGTATATTGAATGAAAGAGCAGTCAAACGGTTGTTTGATGCTATTAGCAAAAAGTAAACTCCAATGGAGTTAGTGAACTCTATTATACTATGTGGTTGTGGTAAAAAGTTTTGTTGTGATACAAGGCGTACACTTCGGAGTGAAGTTTCTTAAACTTTATATTAAATGCTTTATTTGTATAAGATTTAAAAGCGGTAACTTGATTATGACTATGGAAAAGTCTAATCGCATAAAAAGAAAAGTTTACCTGATTATTTAAACAGCTTATAAGGGACTCTGAGGCTTTCTGAAATGATATGGAAAAGCGCGAATTATTACTAGATTGACCAACAACTAAAGTCGTTTTTACCCCCTCAATTTGCGGTTGTAATTCTACGCCAGAAAAAGAGCCTAAACCGACTAGCAGTGTTAGCCCAAAACATAAAAGGCTTAATTTTTTCAACGGTTGCATATTCAAATATAACGAATATATAATCTAATAATCATAAATATTACCTAATTGTCTCAAACCCTCAAAGACCACAATACTCACGGCATTGGCTAGATTTAAACTTCTAACATGTTCATTGTTTATGGGTATTTTATATAACTGTTGTTGCTGTTGTTCAATTAAAGGTTTAGGTAGGCCAACAGATTCTTTTCCAAAGACCATAAACAAATCATTTTGAAACGGTATATCCCAGTGTGGTGAAGAACCATGACTTGATAGAAACACAAATTTTGCATTTTTATGTACATTAAAAAAACCCTCAATAGATTCGTATATATGTACATCTAAATGTTGCCAATAATCCAATCCAGCTCTTTTAAGTCGGCTGTCACTCAATTCGAAACCAAAGGGTTTTACCAGATGTAACTTAGAGCCAGAGGCTAGGGCCAACCTTCCTATGTTACCTGTATTGTTTGGAATTTCGGGTTCTATAAGAACAATATTTAATGGCATAATGTAATGTTGTTTATATGTTCTTTTATTTATTCAGAATAGACGCTGTAAATTCTCCTATTTTATTAGTGCCAGCATGTTTTAAGTGCTTTATAAATGCACTACCAATAATAGCGCCTTTTGCGTATTGCGTTGCTTGGGTAAATGTTTCGTTATTTGAGATGCCAAAACCTACAATTTGTGGATTTTTTAGTTTCATGTCTGCGATGCGTTTAAAGTATGTTGTTTGCTCAGTTCCAAACCCAGAATTACTTCCTGTGACACTCGCTGTACTTACCATATATATAAATCCTTTCGATATAGAATCTATAAATTTGATACGATCTATTGAGGTTTGCGGTGTAATTAAGAAGACATTAATTAAGCCATGTCTATCAAAAATAGCTTTATAGTGTTCATTGAATACATCAACAGGCAAATCAGGAATGATAAGACCATCAATACCAATCTCTTGACATTTAGCACAAAAAGCCTCAACGCCATATTGCAACATAGGGTTAAAATATCCCATAAGAATTAACGGGATAGAAACCGTTTTGCGAATGTCTTTTAATTGGTTAAAGAGTACATTTGTGGTCATTCCATTTTCTAAGGCTTGAGTTGAACTCGCTTGTATTGTTGGTCCATCGGCTAATGGATCGCTAAATGGCAATCCGATCTCAATCATATCTGCACCATTTTTTTCGAGACTTTGGATAATAGACGCGGTATCTTCCAGACTAGGATAACCAGCAGTGAAATATATAGATAAGAGTTTGTGATTCTCTTGAAGTTTTTTCTGTATTCTATTCATTTTTAAACTCTTCTTTTAACTTTATAAATACGGACTTTTGTTCGTCACTTAAATTATCGGCTGTAAAAAATGAAAACCCTTTTGCTCCTTTTTCTTTAACGAGCCGAATAGCTTTCTCTAAATCTTTAGGATTAGTTAGGGCAGGACTATAGAGGCCAGCATAAATTGGAAACTCCACATCCTTGACCCCTTGTTCAATAGCAAAACCAATCCAATTCACATTTTCTCTATAAAAATTATTATAAACCATTGGGAAGGCTGAATCTAAGTTCCAATCGTTCCATGCTTGTCTTACCATTTGACGCGACATTTCAGGAAAAGGAAAAACTGCTGCACTCATTTTTTGCTCATGCTTATGCGCAATATCTACAAGTTCATTAACTAAAGATGTAATCGCATTTAAGCGATACTGACGCCATTCTGTACTGAGTTCTGGATGTGCTAAATCTAGAGGGTCTTTTCCGAAAATTGCTTTAAATCCTTCGCGTGCAATGGGATGATAGCCATAGTCATATTCTGGCATTTCGGTATTTTGAACTAGCCCATACTTTGGTTGTAAATCTGCACCTAGAATAACATCGACATAACGTACATAATCTAAATGAATCGAGGCAAGCCCTTTAATTTTCGCAAGTTCTTTTACATTATTTTTGATATAGTCTCTGGCTTCAGGATGAAAAGGGCTAAGCCATTGATAGTAATCTACGTAAGCCCTATAATCTAATGAGTTTTTACCTTTTCGATTAACGGCGTACCATTCGGGATGTTTATTTGCTGTTGTATCATTTGGTCTATTTAAAGTCCACATCCATGCATGGATTTTGATGTTTCTTTTTTCAGCGATCGGAATGAGTTGTCTATAGAAATCAGGACTACCGCCAACGAGGACTTCAGAGATTCCTAAAGTATCATAAGAAGCTAATTTAGTTTCCCACTTTTCTTTATTAAACACGCCTCCTGGGTTGGTCCAAGTTGCAAAAATAAATTTGTCCTTAACCATTTCAGTAGGTTTTGGAACTTCTTGCTTTTCTTTGCAAGACATGACGAAAAATACAGTGAGAATTAGTGTTAGATATTTCATATCGATTTTAGTGTTCCCTCTTGATTAATAATATAGACTTTATCAGAATTAGGGCTTTTAATTTTGTATTCAAAACCAAAAAGTGTTTTATAAAATACAGCGTTTAGGCTTTTGTTTTCGTCATAAGTTACTAATAGTGGTTTCGAGTTGCTGTTTATGTCTTCTAATAAAAACTTAAGTGCTCCATATCTTGTTTTTCGAAACAAGGCATAAGCTGTTTGTTTAATATCTAGATCTTCGTCTTGGATAAATGCAATATCGCGAGATGAGGAGGCTTCTGTAAACTGTAGGTAACCCCATTTTTCGGGTTCATGCATGTTAATGACCTTTTGATTACTCCATACCCAATTGTATTCTCTTAGAAATTTATCCTTCTCCTTCTTACGATGATATTGATCATCAATTATATCATGATCCCATTGTACTCTTGAAAAATTAATTCGCCATTGCTCTCCTTCGGTTGGTAAGGTTTGTGGTCTGTTTTTTAAACCAATAAAAGGCTTTAATGGAATGGCCATTTCAACCGTCCAAATAGAGTCCTTATCACTAGGGTTATTTAATGTTCCATGAATTTTGACGGCTGTTTTTAAATTATCGAGATTCCATTGAAAATTCGCTTTGCCACCAATTCTATAGGGCTTGTTTAAATACAAATCCCAAACCGTATTTAAAGCATTTATTTCAATTTCACCATATCCTATACCATCACCTGTTGGATCTAGAAACACTTCAAAATCATTATTGTAATATATGATGGTATCGCGTTGTTTTAAGGTTCCCCAAATATGTGGTTCAGTTAATTGGGCGTAAACATAGAGAAAAGTATTGTCCCAAAGCATTTTAACTTTTGTATCAAATTTAGGCGTTTTAATCCCTTCAATATCAATGAATTTATCGGTAAAACTAGATTGTTTCCAACTTTCTTCATTAGCATTTCCATCTATAGTTATTGGATTTATAGATTTTGAAACAATATAATGCTTTGGCTTCACGATGTCATCAATAACAGAAACCTGTAATGGTTCTATCTGCTGTTTTTCATTACAGGAACAAATGCAAACGCATAAAATGATGTATATATAATATTTCATTAATAACTAAAATAATCAATATAATTCTGTAAATCTTTATCACCGCGTCCAGAAAGGTTGATAATTACAATGTCATCTGGTTCAAATGTTTTTTGTTCAAGAACAGCAAATGCATGCGAACTTTCTATGGCAGGAATAATACCTTCCAACTGACTTAACTCTAATCCAGCAGTCATGGCTTGGTCATCTGTAATGGAGATGAACTCGGCACGACCAGAAGTATAGAGGTGTGCATGCATTGGTCCAACACCTGGATAATCCAATCCGGCAGAAATAGAATAAGGCTCTGTAATTTGCCCATCATGGGTTTGCATTAATAAGGTTTTACTTCCATGAATAATACCTTCACGACCTAAGGCTGAGGTAGCAGCGCTTTCACCAGAGTGAATGCCTTTGCCAGCTGCTTCTACAGCAATAAGTTTAACGTCAATATCGTCTAAATAATGATAAAAAGCACCAGCAGCATTACTGCCGCCACCAACGCAAGCTAATACATAGTTTGGTTTGGTTGTTCCTTCTTTTTCTTGAAGTTGCCATTGAATTTCTTCTGAAACTACAGCTTGAAAACGAGCCACCATATCTGGATAGGGATGAGGGCCAACCACGCTACCAATAATATAATGCGTGTCTATGGGGTTGTTAATCCAGTCTCTAATTGCCTCGTTTGTAGCATCTTTAAGCGTCCGGCTTCCTGACAATGCAGGTCTCACTTCGGCACCTAACATTTTCATTCTTGCTACATTTGGCGCTTGACGAGCAATATCAACTTCTCCCATATATACAATGCAGGTCAATCCCATTAAAGCACAAACAGTTGCCGTCGCCACACCATGTTGACCAGCTCCAGTTTCGGCAATAATTCTTGATTTACCTAAACGTTGTGCCATTAGAATTTGCCCAATCGTATTATTGACTTTATGCGCTCCTGTATGATTTAAGTCTTCACGTTTAAGATAGATTTTTGTGTTGTATTTTTCGCTTAATCGCTTTGCAAAATAAAGAGGAGATGGTCTACCAACATAATCCTTGAGTAATTGATTAAATTCACTTTTAAATGAAGGCTCTGACATGATTTTAAGATAATTTTGCCGCAACTCTTCTACATTAGGATAGAGCATTTCTGGAATATATGCACCTCCAAATTTACCGTAATATCCTTTATCGTTAATGTTATAACTCATGTTTTATTTTTTTGTTCCTCGAAAATTAATTGAAGCAACGTTTGTTCTGAATTGTTCTAATTCAAATATGTTTTTTAGTCCAGGTTTGATTTCAAATTTACTGTTTACATCAATGGCATAACAATATTTAGAAGCCTGAGTGGCTTTAAATTGTTTTAGGTTTTCTATTTCGCTATTACCAATACCACCACTTAAAAAGTAAGGCTTGCTTGAAGGGTATTTGCTTAAGATATCCCAATTAAATGCGTACCCATTTCCGCCTGGTAATTTTCCTTTGGTATCGAATAAAAAATAATTGCAAAGCGACTCATAGGGTTGTAATACCGAAAAATCGAAATCATCTTTAATACTAAAAACTTTTATGATTTCAACCAAACTAAAGTTAGAGTCTGCAAACATTCGTATGAGCTCTTTAATGAATTCTGGCGATTCCTTACCATGTAATTGGACGGCTTGTAAATTGTGGGTCATGACTTTTTCTGCAATACTTTCTAAAGAAGAGTTTACAAAAACACCAACTTTTTTTATTGAATCTGGCAATGTGGGAATTTCCCCATTAAAAAACCGACTAGACTTTTCGTAGAATATAAACCCTAAATAATCGGGCCGCAATAGAGCAACCTCCTGAATATTATTTTTATAGTTCATGCCGCAGACTTTCAGTTTCATTGTTGGAGGTCTTTTATAAATTGAGCAGCACTTTCACCAGCATTTTTCGTTTTCATAAAATTTTCGCCAATGAGAAAACCTTTATATCCATAAGGGCGTAAAGTTCTAATAGCTTCGATGTTGCTAATTCCACTTTCAGATACTTTTACAAAATCATTAGGAATTAATTCACTTAACTCCATACTTGTATCTAAACTGACTTCAAAAGTTTTAAGATTTCTATTATTTACGCCTAACATATCAAGGCTAGGCATGATTGATTTCTGTAATTCTTCTTCATTATGAACTTCGAGAAGTACGTCTAGATGTAGTTGTTTGGCGAGTTCTGAAAACAGTTTGATTTCTGCTTTAGATAGAATAGATGCAATCAATAAAATAACATCGGCACCATGAGCTTTAGCTTCTATAATTTGGTACGTATCAATTATAAACTCTTTACGGAGTAATGGTAAATTACTACAAGAACGTGCGGTTAATAAATCGTCTAAACTACCACCAAAGTATTTACCATCTGTCAAGACAGACATTCCGCAAACACCAGCATTTTCATAACCTTTGGCAACGTCAAATACATTTAAACTATTATTAATAGTCTGTTTGGAAGGTGAGCGACGCTTATGTTCTGCAATAATGCCTGTATTACTTTTTTGAAGTGTTTTGGCCAACGAAATGGTCTCGCGCTCAAACAGAACAGATTGCTCTAGTTGTTTAATAGGAATTAACTGTTTTCGAAGATTAACTTCAATACGTTTGTCTGTTATTATTTTAGTTAAAATATCCATTAGTTACTTAATTCAACGAGTTTTTCTAAACTTGCTTTCGCTCGTCCACTTTCTAGACTGTCCTTGGCATGTTGAAACCCTTCTACATGTGATATTTGGTTCACGGTGGCAATTGCTAATCCGGCATTAGCGCAAACCACATTGTTTTGAGCCTCTGTTCCTTTTCCATTTATAATGGTCTTGAAAATTTTAGCTGCTTGTTTAACGTTGGTTCCTCCGAAAATTTCAGAAGCCTCTATTTGTTTTAAGCCTAAGTCTGATGGACTTAGCATTACTTCAGACGTATTAGAAATGATTTTAGCATTACCGGTTAAAGAAATTTCATCATAACCATCTAAAGCATGTACAATGCTGTAGTTTTTGTCTGTGGCTTGGTATAAATAACCATAAATGCGTTGTAATTCTAAATTAAAAACGCCTACCATTTGGTTTTTAGGAAATGCCGGATTTACCATTGGGCCGAGCATATTAAAAAACGTCTTTACGCCAAGTTCTTTTCTAATTGGAGCTACATTTTTCATGGCAGGATGAAACAAAGGTGCATGCATAACACAAATTCCTGCCTGATCAATATTGCGTTTTAATTGATTGACATCGTTGGTGAATTTAACACCAAGTGCTTCCATTACATTTGAGGATCCAGATGCAGACGATACACCATAATTACCGTGTTTTGCAACTTTCACACCAGCTCCAGCTGTAATAAATGATGCTAATGTGGAAATATTGAAAGTGTCCTTACCATCACCGCCAGTTCCACATAAATCAATGGCATTAAAATCTGATAAGTCCACAGGGATGCATAGTTCTAATAAAGCATCTCGAAAGCCTTGCAGTTCTTCTATGGTAATACTGCGCATCATGTATATGGTTAGGAAGGAGGCAATTTGACTTTGGTTATATTTGCCTTCGGAAATATTCACTAGAACATTTTTTGCTTCCTCACTAGAGATACTCTCATGGTTAATTAATCTATTTAATATATGTTTCATGTTAACTATTAATCCAATTTTCTAAAATTTGTTTTCCATCTGGCGTTAGAACCGATTCTGGATGGTATTGTACACCTTTAACATCATAAATTCTATGTCTTAAAGACATTACTTGTCCGTTATCATCAAAAGATGTTGCTTCTAATACTTCAGGCAAATCGGGATTAACAACCCAAGAGTGGTAGCGGCCAACTTGGATAGAATTATTTAAATTCTTGAAAAGAGATTCATCGGTTACGCTAATATTAATTTGCGTTGAGACACCATGATGTACAGTATCCAAATTTATGAGTGAACCACCAAAAACTTCGCCAATAGCTTGTTGCCCTAAACATACACCTAAGATGCTTTTAGTTGGTGCATACGTTTTTATAATGGCCTTTAGTAGTCCGGCTTCATCAGGAATTCCTGGTCCAGGCGAGAGCACTATTTTTTGAAAAGCATCTACTTCCTCAATGGTGAGTTTGTCATTTCGTTTTACTGTAACGTCACAATTTAAATCTTCCAAATAATGAACTAAATTATACGTAAAACTATCGTAGTTATCTATTACTAATACTTTCATATATCTTCTGCTAATTCTATAGCTTTTGTTAAAGCGCCAAGTTTGTTATATACTTCTTGTAATTCGTGTTCTGGATTAGATTTTGATACTAATCCTGCTCCAGCTTGCCAATGTAATTTATGATTTTGACTCATAAAAGTTCTTATCATTATGGCGTGATTATAGTTGCCGTTAAAATCCATAAAACCTATAGCGCCACCATAAAATGTTCTGCTCGTTTTTTCATATTGCTCAATAAGTTGAATAGCACGATGTTTAGGCGCTCCACTTAATGTTCCAGCAGGAAAAGTGTCGGCAACCACTTCCATGGTTGTTGTGTTTTTGTGTATTTTCCCTGTGACTTTGCTTACGAGGTGGATTACATGAGAGAAAAATTGCGCTTCTCTATAGGTTTCTACTTTAACACTACTTCCATGTCTACTTAAGTCGTTTCTTGCGAGGTCAACTAACATGACATGCTCTGCATTTTCCTTATCGTCAACAGAGAGTTGTTTTGCCAATTTTTGATCTTCTTCATCATTTCCTGTTCTTTTAAAAGTTCCAGCAATGGGATGAATTTCGGCTTGACCATTATGAATAACCAATTGAGCTTCGGGCGAACTCCCAAAGATTTTAAAATTTCCGTAGTCAAAATAGAATAAATATGGAGATGGATTGATACTTCTAAGAGCGCGATATACATTGAATTCGTCACCCTTAAAAGCCTGTTCGAATTTTTTAGAAAGTACTAATTGAAATACATCTCCTCTGGCACAATGCTTTTTGGCAAGTTCCACATGACTTTTATAGTCTTCGTCGGTTAGATTTGAAGAGATTTCAGAGTCTCTTTTAAAATTATAGGTAGCAAAATTTTTAGAGTTAATAAGTTGTAAAACTTCGTCTATGTTGTTTTCGGCTTCAAAGCAATGTGCAAAAATATAGGCTTCATTTTTGAAGTGATTTATGGCAATGATATTTTGATATACAGCATAGTAAATATCTGGAATATCTAATGAATTTGGTTTTTTACTAATGTCGACATCTTCAAAATACTTGACTGCATCATAAGCCGTATAGCCAAAAATTCCGTTGTTTATAAACTTAAAGTTTTCATCAGAGTTTACTTTAAAGCGTTTGGTAAACTTGTGAATTTCTTCTGTTACCGAAATGTTTTTCGCCTTATTTGTTTTGGTGCTTCCATCTGGATATTGTTGCTTAATCACATATTCATCTACTGTAATCGAGGCAATAGGGTTAAAGCAGATGTAGGAAAAACTGTTATCGTTTGCATGATAGTCACTACTCTCTAATAGAATACTATTAGGAAATTTGTCTCTAATCTTCAAATAGATACTAACAGGAGTTATGGTATCTGCTAAAATCTTCTTGTAATGTGTATATAAACTAAATGTTTTCATTTTTTGATATTAAAAAAGGCTTGTCGTGATTGACAAGCCTTTTGTATATGTTATTTTAAATATACCTACAGGTTTAGTTCACGACTTTTTCGTTTCGAGACATCCACCACCAAGTATGATTTAAATTTGTGTTCATTGTTGTATTAAAGTTCAAATATAGAAATCAAAATTTAGTTTTCAAATTTAATTCTATAAAAAAGAAAAGATTCCCACGTTAATGGGAACCTTAATCACTAAATGTTGCTATTAATCAAAATTTATTTAAAACTTCAATGTGACATTTAGATCAAATTCATCATAGATAGCTTTGTCCTTTAAATTATTAAAAAAGCTAGGTGAACCATATCGTACATCAAATTTAGACCTATCAACTTTTAAGTTGGCCGTTGCCGTGTTTTTATTAACATTCATGTCGAATGTTATCGTGTTTGTTTTTGATTTAATCGTTAAATCACCTGTAACTTTATAATTACCATCTTTTCCTTTTACTTTGGTAATGGTAAATGTTGCCTTTGGAAAAGTACTAGTTCCAAAAAAGTCATCAGATTTTAAGTGACCTTCAAGTTTCTCTTTTCCTTTTCCTGCTTCTAAATCTGTTACCGAAATACTAGACATGTCTATCGTGAAGTGTCCACCAGTTAGTTTTTTTCCTTCAAACATAAGTGTGCCATCACTCAAAGTTATGCTACCAGCATGAGACCCAGTAACTTTATGACCTTTCCAAGTAATTGTTGATTCTTTAACTTTTATTTCTTTTTTAATAATGCTGGTAAAGGATGCAAACGATAAAGCTAATACTAGTATTGCTGCTAATTTTAAAGTGTTGTTTTTCATTGTTTTTGTTATTAAAATTTGTGTTTGGGTTATTGTTGTTATTTAATGAGTTCTTAATTTATCTAACAATTCGTTGAGTGTTGTTAGTTCTTTGTGGTTTAAACTTTTTGTGATTTCTAAATTACTCGAAGTCACTATAACGTCTAATTCGGTTAATAAGTCTAAGCCCTTTTGTGTGATTAGTATTTCTATTTTTCGTCTGTTAGACGGACATGTTTGTCGGGTTACTAATTCTTTTTTTAATAGTTTATCAATTAAACGGGTCGTATTACTCATTTTGTTAAGCATACGTTCTTGAATGGTACTTAGATTTGCAGGATGTCCTTTTTGACCTCTTAAAATTCTAAGCACATTATATTGTTCAGACGATAAATCATAATCTTTAAAAAATGCCTGTGTTTTTTCTTTAAGCCAGTTTGTAGTATATATTAAATTAATAACGGTTTTACTTTTTATATCTAGCTTAATCGTACTTTTTATTTCACTTTCTATTGACATTTGTATATACAATTGTTGTGTATACAAATGTAATACAAAAATTGAACAGTGCTTTTAATATTTTGTTAAATTTATCAATGTCCGTTATTTGATTCATAAATTTATAGAATGAAACAGGTTGCGCTAATTATAACTTTGCTTTTGATGTCTTACGGAAATGGACGCTACGAGGCTCATTCGTCCGATAAAGAGACGATAAGAAAAAGTGATGATAGTTTGAAGGTTTTTGATTTTAATGAACTTCAAACGTATTTAAGTGCTAAGGATGCCAATAAAACCTACGTCATTAATTTTTGGGCCACTTGGTGTGCACCTTGTGTGAAAGAACTTCCTTATTTTGAAACATTGAATACCAATTATTCTAATAAAAATGTAGAAGTCATTTTAGTTAGTTTAGATTTTCCGAGGCAAATAGAGACCAAATTAAAACCATTTCTTAAAAAGAAGGCCCTTAAAAGCGAAGTGGTAGTCTTAGATGATGTAGATGCCAATACATGGATTCCAAAAGTGAATAAAGATTGGTCAGGGGCGATTCCTGCGACACTTATATATAATAAAAATAAAAAAGCATTTTACGAACGCTCTTTTAATTACCAAGAATTAGAAAACGAATTAAAACAATTTATTAAATAGAATAACCATGAAAAACACACTTAAAACACTTTTAGCCTTAGTTGTATTAATTGCAACATCGGCGTTTACACCAGTTGGGTCTGGGTATGATATAGGAGATATCGCTACAGATTTTAAACTAGAAAACATAGATGGTAACATGGTCTCAATGGCAGATTTTAAAGATGCTAAGGGATTTATTGTTGTATTCACTTGTAATACGTGTCCGTATGCCGTGGCTTATGAAGATCGCGTAGAAGCACTAAACAAAAAATATGCAGATAAAGGTTATCCTGTTATTGCTATTATGCCTAATAATACAGATGTAAAACCAGGAGATAACATGTCTGCTATGAAGGCAAGAGCTAAGGCAAAAGGGTTTACATTTCCATATTTAATGGATAAAGGTCAGAAAATTTATCCGCAGTATGGAGCAACAAAGACACCACATGTTTATATATTGGAGAAAACAAAAAAGGGGCCTCAAGTAAAATACATTGGAGCCATAGATGATAACTATAAAGATGCAAGTGCAGTAACAAAAACTTATGTTGAAGATGCTGTTGATGCGCTATTAGCAGGAAAAGAAGTACCAGAGGCAAAAACAAGAGCTATTGGCTGCTCCATTAAGGTATAAATTCAATTTTATTTTAAAATTTTAGAATCCGAAATGTAACACTTCGGATTTTTTTTCGTCTTTATCATAAGGAAACGTTAAATTTGCACGATTATTGATGTATAAAAATATGGCTGATTTAACACAACAAGAATGGACTTCTAAATTACATGCAGATGATAATGCCGTAGTATTAGATGTTAGGACACCAGAAGAAGTAGCACAAGGAATTATACCTAATGCTATTGCTATTGATATTTATAAAGGTCAAGGATTTATTTACGAAGTTGAAGAACTTGATAAATCTAAAAACTATTATGTGTATTGTAAAGCAGGCGGTCGTAGTGCTCAAGCTTGTAGTGTCATGAATCAGTTAGGATTTAAAAACACATATAATCTCATTGGAGGCTTCAGCGAATGGACAGGTGAAGTTGCTTCAATTTAAAAATCAATCAAGATGAAAAACAAGGTACTTATTTACTTTTTTGCAGTTTTTACTTTAGCATTTAGTTGCACAGAAGAGCCACAGAGTGAAGTTAAAATGATTTCTGCAGAAGAAATGCAATCGCGCCTAGAACTGGAGGACATTCAATTAGTAGATGTAAGAACTCCCGAAGAACATAAAGAAGGTTTTATAGAACAATCACAAAATATAGATTTTAGATCGTCAACGTTTGACGAAGACATTGCTAAGTTAGATAAAACAAAACCAGTTATTGTATATTGTAAATCTGGAACTCGAAGTTCTAAATGTTCGAAAGAATTAAAAGAGAAAGGTTTTGTAAAAATATATGATTTGGAAGGTGGCTTCGAAAAATGGAAATTTGGTGGCAACCCCATTGAAACCTATCAGTAAATAATTTAAACCGAACTTAATGTTCGGTTTTTTTATGTTCAAGACTGCCGTTTAATAATATCTTAATCCTAGCAATTAATCCCTTGGTTTTTTATAAATTAGCGTCTTTCAAAAACCTAATTATTTCTAATGAAGAATTTAATTATTACGCTTTGTGCTGCAATCATCTTTTCAATGACAAGCCATGCGCAGATATTCGAACCCGTATCATGGGAAACGTCTGTTGAGAAAATTTCAGATGATGAATACGATTTAATTGCCACTGCAACTATTGATTCTGGTTGGCATTTGTATTCTCAAAGTGTTCCTGAAGATGGCCCAATACCAACAACATTTAAGTATAAAACTAACGCTAATTTCGAATTAATTGGTAAAACCATTGAAGAAGAAGGACACACCATTGACGATCCTGTATTTCAAATGGTGATTAAATTTTTCGAGGATAAGGCCGAGTTTAGACAACGAATTAAAGTGTTAAATGAAGAACTGTCTATCGTTGAAGGCGAGGTAGAATTCATGGTTTGTGATGACGAAAAATGTTTACCACCAGATTATGTTGATTTAAATTTCACTATAAAAAAAAATGATGCTTCTAAAGAAGGGGTAAGCTTATCTCCATTTGGAGCTACCGATGGCACATCGCAAATTCTTGAACCTGTAAAATGGTCGTCTTCTGTAGAAAAACTTTCAGACAACGAATATGTTTTAGTATCAAAAGCTACTATTGATCAGAACTGGCACCTTTACTCTCAGGTACCTCCGAAAGAAGCTGGTCCAATACCAACAACATTTGAATATGAAGTAGGAGAAGGTGTTGAGCTAATAGGTAAAACATCTGAAGACAAAGGGAAAACAGTAGAAGACAAAGTCTTTGGCATAAAAGTGAAATACTTTGAAAATGAAGCCGAGTTTAGACAAAAAATAAAAGTAGCCAATGCTGATATCAAAACAGTGAAAGCCGAAGTAGGGTTTATGGCCTGTGATGATAAACAATGCTTAACACCTACTTTTATAGATTTGGATTATGATTTAACGAAAGCAGTAAAAGGTACAGATAAAGGAACCTCTGATGATGAAGGTGAAAATAGAGGATTATGGTCTATTTTTATAGTAGCATTTCTTTCGGGGTTCGTGGCATTATTGACGCCATGCGTATTTCCAATGATACCAATGACAGTAAGTTTCTTCATTAAACAAAGTCAATCTAAAGCCAAAGGCATTAGAAATGCTATTATTTATGGATTGTCAATTGTTGTTATTTATGTGTTACTAGGAACAATTATTACTGCAATTTTTGGAGCAGATGCACTAAATGCCTTGGCAACAAATGTTTGGTTTAACCTTATATTTTTTGCACTCTTGGTGGTATTTGCCATATCCTTTTTAGGTGCTTTTGAAATTGTATTGCCTAATTCTTGGGCGAATAAAGCAGATAAGCAAGCCGATAGAGGAGGACTCGTAGGGATTTTCTTTATGGCATTGGCTTTGGCCATAGTGTCGTTTTCATGTACAGGTCCGATTGTAGGAACCATATTAGTTGAAGCCGCTTCAAAAGGAGGGATTGCTCCTGTAATAGGAATGTTAGGTTTTTCTTTAGCAATTGCACTACCATTTACCCTGTTCGCTGCGTTTCCAGGTTGGTTAAATTCACTTCCGAAATCGGGAGGATGGCTTAATACTGTAAAAGTGGTGTTAGGATTTTTAGAATTGGCCTTAGCATTCAAATTTTTATCACAAGCCGATTTGGTATTACAGTTACATTTATTAGAGAGAGAAGTATTTATTGCGATTTGGATTGCAATTTTTGGTACGTTGTCTTTATATCTTCTTGGTAAAATACAATTACCACACGATTCACCTTTAAAGCACATTTCCGTAGGAAGGTTACTATTAGGTTTATTGACGTTGTCGTTCACCATTTATATGATTCCTGGACTTTGGGGAGCACCATTAAATATAATAAGTGCGTTTCCTCCGCCTCTAGATTATAGCGAATCACCTTATGGTGTAGGAAATTCGAAAGGAGGAACAGGAACGACTTCTGCTGATCATTCAGATTTACCCGACGGAGGGCATCTATTAGCTCCTCATGATATTTTGGCGTTTAATGATTATGATAAAGGCTTGGCATATGCAAAGGAAGTTGGAAAACCTATAATGATTGATTTTACAGGTTGGGCCTGTGTAAATTGTCGAAAAATGGAACAGAATGTTTGGGTGAAACCTAATGTATTGTCTACGCTTAAAAATGATGTTGTACTGATTTCGTTGTATGTGGACGATAAACGAAAGTTGCCTGAAGGCGAGGTTACCGATTCTAAATTACGTCCTGGTAAGAAACTCAAATATATTGGCCAAAAATGGAGCGAATTACAAACCATTAAATATAAAACGAATACGCAACCCTTTTATGTGCTGATGAATCATAATGAAGAAAATCTGATAAAACCAGTTGGTTATACTCCAGATGCCGATGAATACTATGATTGGTTAACTAATGGTATAAAGAATTTTGAAGAATAAGATAAGGGACCTAATTGTACTTTATCTGGCAAGTTTTGCACGTATAAGTGTCTCTGTCAATTGAAATTCCGGAAATGTTAGTTTCCACAATTTTATTGATGAAGTTGTTGTAAGTGTCATCGCGTTTTTCATTTTTACTGCCTTTCATGAAATCATAAAACTCGCCTTCCCATTGTTGTTTTCCCCAACAATTTGGACAAATACCTTCTGGAGCTGGTCCTGTACTTTCATTATTTCTTTTTTTATTGAAGTAGTTTTTGATGTTATCCACTAGTGACATAGGTCTTATTGTTTTTGAATAAATTGATGTGTTAATTTAATTATTTTTTCAGGTACTTCCTCTTGTATAAAGTGCTTCCCTTCAATAGAATGAACGTTTTCGTTTTTTATTTGGAGTGCATGTTTTATGGTGTCTTCTTGAGGTTCCCATTTTAAAAATTCGTCATGTTTCCCCCAAATCACAAGTGCAGGTTGCTTTAATGTTGGAAGTAAAGCACTATAGTTTGGTAGGTTATGACAGGTTTTAGAGAAAAAATAATACATGCCTTTAATTTTTCCTTTTAGCAACGGCGTTTTATAACCTTCAATGTCTGCTTTACTTAGATTATTGTGAAGTAAACCAGACTTAAATAACCCTTTCATTAGCATACCATTTGTAAGTCTATAGGAATACAGACTAATCATAAATTTGGTTACAAAGTTATTTCCAAAGCGCATTGGAGGTGTAAATCCTGATTTTAATATTATAGTATTTAATATAATAAGTTGTTTAATTGCTTGTGGTTGTATTTTTAAAAGCTCCCATGTCCATAACCCTCCAGCATCATGGAACATATGTGTCCATTCGTCTATTTTCAAATGTTCCATGAGTTTCAAAAGGCGTTGAGCCTGATGCTTTTCATGATATTTATCATAGCCTTTTGGCGAATCACTAGACCCAAATCCAAACATGTCTGGTACAATAACCCGATATCCTTTTTTAACAAGTTCAGGAAATATATGTCTGTATAACCATCCTGAAGTGGGCACACCATGAAGTAACATGATTGGCTCTCCTTGTCCTTCATCAATGTAGGCGAGCTGACCTTCTGGTAATCTTAACGATTTCTGTTTGGTTTTAAATTCATTATAGGTCATTATGGTTATCGTGTTGGTTTAGTCTTTTGACGTTAGTTTATTAAGCCATTTATCGAGTTCTCGTCGAGATGGATTTCGAAGTTTTTTTGAACCAATAGTAATTGTAGGAAAGTTAAGGTTTCCATTGAGATAAAGACCACGCAATGCTCTTGCGTGGTCTTCGTTGATTTCAACATCTAAAAACGTATATGGCAAATTTGTATCGTTTAAAACACTAATATAGTACTGTGTTTTGTGGCAACGTTCTGCTCCATATAGTGTTATGGTTTGTGTTGTGTTCATTTATCAGAGACTTTTTAAAAATGCGATAGCCGCATCCAAATTAAGGTGAAAGTCGGCAAACACAACATTATCGTGTTTGTCTATAAATATAAACCATGGTGTACCTCCCGTTCGATAATTAGTCATAATGTTAGAACGTGAGTTACCATCATCACCTGCGTCATGACCAAAAGGAATGCTCAAGTCATATTGTTTTTGTATCTCTATTATTTTATCGTAGGTATTAGATTCAAAACCTTCAAAGACCGTTTGAATGGCTAAAAATGTAGTATTAGTATGCTCAGACAATGCCTCGACCATTGTTTTTAAATCTGGAAGCCCTTTACTATGGCAACCAGGACACCAACTTTGGAAACAATATAACACTTTAAATTGTCCTTTTAAATTTGACAAAGTAATCGGGTCAATCGTATTTCCTTTAGCATCAATCCAATCTTTGACCTGAAACTCAGGTGCTTTAAATATGGTATTTTCTGTTTGATTTGACATGTGATTATGTCCTTTCTTTTTTATGAATTAAAGATTAAAATGAATACCATATCATGATCATCAAATAACGTTTGACAACCATGACATGGTACCTTAGTTTATGCATTATGCAACATGTGTTTTTAACTTGTCGGCATGCATCTTTCTAAGTTTCGCTAGTTTAGGTGTGATCACAAAACTACAATAACCTTGTGTTTGATTATTTGCATAATAGTTTTGATGCACAGCTTCAGCTTCAAAGAATTCACCAAGCGGACTTACTTCGGTCACGATTGGGTTGTCATAGTAAGTTGACATTTCATTTATAACGGTTTCTGCAATGGTTTTCTGTTCGTCATTATGATAAAAAATTACAGAACGATATTGTGTCCCAACATCAGCACCTTGACGATTTAATGTTGTTGGATCATGACTTGTCATAAAAATGATTAACAAGTCTTCAAGTGTAATTATTTCAGGGTCAAAAGTAACTTGAACCACTTCGGCATGACCAGTTAAACCAGAACACACTTCTCTATAGGTTGGTGTGCCAGGAACTGTTCCACCACTGTATCCTGATATTACTTTTTCAACACCTTTTACTTGATTATAAACGGCTTCAATGCACCAAAAGCATCCTGCGCCAACAGTAAATTGTTCTAAAACTCTGTTTCTCATTATTTTGTCTCCTCTACTTTAGAATCTAATTGCATAGATTCTGAATTAATACAATAACGCAATCCACTTGGTTCTGGTCCATCAGGAAAAACATGTCCTAAATGGCCATCACAAGTATTGCACATCACTTCTACGCGAACCATACCAAAAGAATCATCTTTTTCATACTTAATCGCATTAGGCTGGATAGGTTGGGTAAAACTAGGCCAACCGGAACCAGATTCGAATTTAATCGTTGAATCAAACAAAGGCGTGTTACAACAAATACAGTTGTATTGACCTTCATCATAGATACTACATAGAGCACCACTATGAGGGCGTTCTGTACCTTTCTGACGTGTAATTCGAAATTGTTCTGGGGTTAATTGTTGACGCCATTCGGCATCTGTTTTTTCTACTCTGCGATCTGGAATTGGGTTTCCATGTACAGCGAAGCTAATAACTTCTTTCCAAGTTAACATAACTATTTGTCCTTTCTGTTTTTAATTAATAAATATGGTATAATTAACTTACTTTAATAGTCGGAATTAAAACAGATTTCTTACAATGTAAAACCGTTTTATATTCTAATCAAATGAGACTAATAATGACTCATAAAGTTACAAGATAAATTATATAGTATGATCTATTTCTTATAGTAAACATCTATTCTTACAATTACCACGTATATAAAAATAAGACTATAATTTAAATCCTATTTATGAAATTTACCTTAAAATCTGTGTGGCTCAAACGTTTTCTTAAAGCTGCAGTAGGAGGCTTTTCGTTAGTCTTATTATTTTGGTTTTCTGTTTACATGGGTTTTTGGGGAAAATTACCTTCTAAAGAAGACATTAAAAGTCTTAAACAAGCCGAAGCCTCGTTGCTTTTAGATGCAAACGACGAATTATTAGGTAAATATTTTGTTTTTGATAGGCAAATAGTAAAATATGATGACCTGCCTAAGCATTTGGTAAATGCTCTTGTCGCTACGGAAGATGCACGTTTCTATGAACACAATGGTGTAGATTATACGAGTTTAATCCGTGTGTTTTTCAAATCTATTTTGATGCAAAATAACTCATCTGGAGGTGGGAGTACCATTAGCCAACAACTGGTTAAAAATATCTATAAGAGGGAAAAGCATGGTTGGTTTACGATGCCTGTAAATAAAGTCAGGGAAATGATTCTTGCAAAGCGTTTTGAAAGTATCTATTCTAAAAACGAAATCATAGCCATGTATTTAAATACTGTGCCTTTTAGTGAGAATGTTTTTGGTATAGAAAGCGCTTCTCAACGGTTTTTTAATAGTAAAACTAAAGATCTCAACTTGGCGCAATCGGCCACTTTAATCGGAACGTTAAAAGCAACCCATAGTTTTAATCCTCGATTATTTCCAGAGCGAAGTCAGTTGCGACGAGATGTTGTGCTTCAGCAAATGGAGAAATATGGCTTTATTGATGAAGACTTAAAAGTAGCCACCAGTGATATTCCTTTGACAACCAACTATAAAAAGTTTAATGCTAATAACGGTGTTGCCCCATATTTTCGCGAGAAAGTGCGATTAGAAGTTAAAAGTTTGTTGGACAGTATAAATACAAAGAATAAAACATCTTATGATCTCTATAAAGATGGTTTAAAAATTTATACGACACTCGATATTGATATGCAGCGTTATGCTGAGACAGCGATGCAAGAGCATATGAAATCGTTACAAGCACAATTTGAAAAGGCCTATGGCAAGAATGCGCCATGGATAAAAAATACAGCATTAATAAACAAGCGTATCAAAGGTCTGAAACTTTATAAATCATTGAAAAATAAAAAATGGAGTGATAAGGATATCATGGATAGCCTTAAGGTTCAAGGAACCTTTAATTTGTTTTCATGGAATAAAGATGAGACCCTTAAAAAGGGATCTGTTATTGATAGCCTAAAACATACGATGAAATTTTTAAATACTGGTTTCGTTGCTGTTGATCCTAGTTCGGGAGCAATAAAAGCCTATGTTGGTGGTATAAATTTTGAGCATTTTAAGTTTGATCATGTGGCATCCTCGAAAAGACAAGTAGGGTCTACATTTAAACCTATAGTATATACTACGGCTTTAGAAAGAGGAATTGAACCTTGTAGTTACTATTCGGTAAAAGAAGTGACATATACCAACCAAAAGGGTTGGACTCCAACAAATGGAGGTAAAGAAGAAGCAGATAGGCACCTCAATTACTCATTAGAGAAGGCTATGAGTGAATCTATTAATACCATTGCGGTAAAAGTGTTAGAGGATGTAGGCATAGATCCTGTTATTGAACAAGCACAAAAAATGGGTATTTTATCAGAACTACCCAATGTACCTTCTTTGGCATTGGGTACGGCTCAGTTATCTATGTTAGAACTTATAGGAGCTTATACAAGTTATGCCAACGATGGGCGAGTGTCTAAGCCATTTTATATTACCAAAATAACTGATAAGTCTGGAGAGGTAATTTATGAGCGCCCTAAAGCAGAACCTATGCCAGAAGCCTTTTCTAAGGAGACGAGGCAGACTATGATTGAAATGATGAAATCTACCATTAATTCTGGTACGGCAAATCGGATGCGTTCGTGTTATGGACTTAAAAATGACTTGGCAGGAAAAACCGGGACTACTCAAAACAATAAGGATGGTTGGTTTGTTGCTGTGAGCCCAAAACTTGTTATGTTGTCGTGGGTTGGAAATGATGATCATCGCATTGGATTTAGTAATACATCTATTGGTCAAGGCGCTAATTCGGCATTGCCAACCACAGCCTTGTTTTTAAAGCAGATGAATCGAGATAAACGATTTAATTATATTACTCAGGCCACATTTGAAACGCCTTCAGAATCGGTAAAAGAGGCGCTCGCCTGTGATGAAGAAAAGCGAGATGGTTTTTTAAAACGTCTGTTCAAAAAAGATCGTAAAGAACGAGAGTTCGATATTGAAAGCGAGGATAGTAAGAAGAAAAAGAAGAAAGGCTTGTTTGGTTTTTTGAAGAAGAAGGACGAGGACTAATTTTATCTATGAAGATTTATTCTAAAGATTTGACTTACTAAATAAAAAAAAGTATATTTGGTTTCCTCCCTATAAGAACCACGACATTAGTTTATTACGTGGGTTTATATATTGTATATACTTGAACAAAATCATCACAACATTAATCAATGAAATTAATGAGATAACTCGGGCTGAGAGCTTAAAAGAGTTATCATCAATCATTAGTGATCATCTTCAACATGGAGGTCTAAATTTTCAGTTTTATACTATAGCCTTAATAGATGAGATTTCAGAAAGAATCAAGGTGCATAAAGTATATGGAGGTAAATCCATAACCGATAAAATCGATATTAGAATATGGACAGAGAATATTGATTATAGTTTAAAAGATAAGAATATTTTATCCTTTGTGGTTGGAACTAGACAATCAGTTTTGGTTAACGGAAGAAGTGTTTGTTTCATAAAAGATGGTAAGAAATCAAAGAATAAAACCAGAGCGGAATTAGAACATTATGGTATTCTCCTTAAGGAAGAAGTATTTGTTGAAAACCCTATTTTAGGGAGAGAATGTAATCGAATATTTATACCAATAATACACCATTCTAAAGGGTCCAATAGCAAGCGTGTTTTAGGTGTTTTTCATGTTGGAGTTATAAAATCAAAAAAGAATGTATTTTATCCAAGTGTTCGTCTAAGACTTCAATTATATATTGATAACTTAGCTCAGGTTATAGCAAAAATACATGAGAAAAATGAAGTTTTAAGAATCAATCAAACCTTAAATCAACTCTATGTTCAGGTAGAAGATAACTCGATGTTGATTGAGGATACTTTTTTGGAGTATGTTGCTGATTACCTTTTCAAATCTACACATGCGAAATCAATGCGGTTGTTATTATTTGAAGATGCACACTATTCGAAAATTTCTGATAAATCTCTTATTCTAAATAAAGAACGATTAGCACATACTTTAAGTGAAGATTTTGATCTTTTAATGAGCGAGAGTAAAATAGTTAGAGGCAACTCTGAAATGTTCTCAAGGGATAAAAGATATAAAAGACTGGTTGTACCAATCGTCTCTGGTGAAGAATATATTGGGATATTAGAATTAATGAGCACTCATGGTACATGGAATAAGAATTCACATAAAAACAACTTTGCTGTAAATCTTTTGTCTGAAGCGGGAGAATATCATGAGGTATTGAAATTTGATAAAATACTGAGTCGTTTAGTAGTTCCTGTAAATCCTAGTCTATATCAAAAGTTGGAAGTCCCATTTATTGCTTTTTGTAAAGAGTATTTTAGGACATCATACGTGAGTTTTTGGTTTAGGGAAACATTTCAAAATTTAAATAATAACCCTACAGATGCTATTTCATTAGAGCGAATATACCAAACTAAAGAGATTAAATCAGATTGTTTACTTACAAGTGAGGAACGAATTATTGTTTCAAAATTTGAGAACCCTAAGCTAATTTTATGTGACAATAAAGAAGACACCTATAAGGTTAATCCTAAGTTCAGAAAATTTGCAAAAGCAAATGATTTTAAGACAATTATTCTATTTCCTTTATTCAATAAACAACGATTTTTAGGTGTAGTGAGCATTTATCTAAAACGAAGAAAAGATGAACTAACTCCACTAGATAAGGGGTTTATATCGATGGTTTGCGAAAAGTTTGTTGCGTTTGTTTCTAATAAAAATTATTTCGAATCCTTGGAGAAGATTCAAAATTTTATAGGAACAAAGTCTGCTGAGAGCATTTTTGAAAGTATAACTAAAGAGTCACTAAAATCACTTCAATCTGATATTACTTTTACCTATAAACCACAAAAGCATGGCGTAGTTAAATTCTCTAACGGCCACAAAGCAGGTTCTTTTTTTAACAATGAAATTCATAATTATTATAAGGAGAGACAAGATGAAAACATTCCGTTAATAGAAGCTATTATAAGGAGTAAAGAAACCAGATGGTTAAAGTCGCAAGAAGAAATTTCAAACTATTACAATCAGTTTGAGAATACTTGGTCTTCAGATATATTTAAAGTACGTTTTTGGGAGAGGGAAAATATAAACTCATGTGCCATTGTTCAGCTAAAAAATAGTAATTCTGAAATTTTAGCATTGATGATTCTCAATTACAGAGAACCTCAGTTTTTTGATGATGTTCAAAAGAACTCTATTATTCTTTTTGCCCAAAATATGGTTAATGCCTTAGAAAAAGATGAAACATTCAAAGATGCTATTCTTGAACGAGATAAGGCAATAGTTGATATGAAATATTATGCTGAATTGACCGAACAATTGATGCTTAAGGCAACAAGAACCTCCTTTTATTTAATCTTAGAAGGTATCAATCATGAGATCAAGAATTTGCTTATGAGAATGACGTCTTCACTACTCCAAATTGAAAAGAATTCTGATCGATTATTTAAAAAAGAAAAAAACTTAATTAAGAAAAGAAAGAAAGATTTGAATTTTGGCGTCGATATGATTTACAATCTTTTAAAGCTGTTTGATTTTAAGCAAAGAGAACGACGGAGATATAGTATAAATGAAATTGTTATTGAAGTAGTTAATTTCTTTGAAAGAGATAATGATGAGGATGAAAATATCGAATATGATGTGTCTGAACTGGATGAAGGTTTAGAAGAATTGAATTGCTATCGTGTTGAATTTGTGATGATATTTTATAACCTAATTACTAATGCTATTAGTGCTATAAATGATTTGAGGATAAGCACAAATGCTAAAAGAAAGGGGGAAATATCATTTCGAACCGAAATGATAAAAAACAACTATAGATTAGAGGTTACAGATAATGGTATAGGCGTAGATAAAAGTATTGAAGAAAAAATCTTTATAGCAGGTTTTTCGAAACGGAAGAACGACAATGAAAAAGGTACAGGTATTGGTTTGCATTTTGTGAAACTTATACTTGAAGAAAATTATTTAGGAACAATTAAGTGCAGTTCCAGTACAGAAAAGACCACGTTTATTATTGAGATCCCCTACAAAGCCAACTTTGTAAATGAACATAATTAATTTATTTAAGAAACTATGAGACTTTATATTTTTGAAGATAACCCTGACCAAGCCCAGTTTATGGTCGCCGAATTGAAGGAACGTAAGCCAGAATATGACATTGTTGTTTTTCCTAGTTTGAATAATTATCATAAACGAAAGGAAAAAGAAATAATCAATTATGAAGGAGAAAAATCATATCTGGTTGATAAGTCCCTTCGTAAAGGAGGTAAAGATAGAGATGGCCTTGTGGCCATTGAAGATATAAGGACTATAGATCATGAATATTCTCCAGTCATAGCATATTCGGCAACAGCAAATTATAGAGAAGAAGCGATAAGGGCAGGCGCAGACAGGTTTTGTGAAAAAACCCCGAAAGAAGAAGAATATAAGGCAATGCACGATTATATTATTGATATTATCGTAAGCATTTCTAAAAGAAATAGTGAAAATAAAAAGAGAATTGTTAAAACAACTTTTGAGGCAATTGTTTCAGGGTTTAATAAAGACAAAGAAACTGTAAGCTTAAGAATTCAAAACCCCAAAAAAAGTGAAGATTTTGTATATAAAGATGTTCATGCCAAACGGTTAGGAGGAATTGAAGGAATTAAAGTTAATCAAGTATTTAGGGTTGTGAAAATTGTTAGTCAAGATGGAAGAGATATTAGACTGAAATTTGAAAACACAGGTGAGACTAAAAAAGAGTCAGAATTGTTCTCAAAATTTGATGAAAATATTGGAAACTCATTTGATGAAGTTTATAAAAAGTATAATGAAGAAAGGAACAAAAGAAAAAATTAAAGTTGAGTTTATTGACGTTGGTCAAGGTGATTGCATAGTTCTAAATTGGACAAAAGACGAAGGAAGCCCTGGCCTAGGAATTGTGGATTGTGCAAACTTTGATAAGAGTCGATTGTATTTTGAAAACAAAGCGATTAAAGAAATTGACTTTTTAGTGCTATCTCATCCTCATTCAGATCATTTTTATGGTATGAGACGACTTTTAGAGTTCTTTAAAGAACAAGAGATTGTGGTAAAGGAAATATGGATTACATTCCTTTTTGCTAGAGCATTTTTAAATGGTGAAAATGGAATATCTCAAAAAGACTTTATAAAGGGAGCCGTGAAAGATGTATATTTACTGGATGAGTTATGTGCGCTCATGGCAGAAATTGATAGAAGGCATAACGCCAAAGAATCAATACTAAAGTTTGCTTTTGAAGATAAAACCATTTCTCTTAATTCAGAATATCAACTTAAAGTCTTAGCTCCTGACATTGTAGAGTCCACACAATCGTTTATAGATTTTACTTTTACACCTAAAACTAGAAAACTAAAGAAGACTTTAAAAAACGACTTAACTCAAAATCCAGATGCTAACCTTTTGAGCAGTTGCTTATTGCTTTTGTCAAAACAAGGAAATGTTTTATTAACCTCAGATTTAACGTCTAAAGAAAAGAAACGCATTTTTGAAAAACACATTGTTAATTTAGACGATTTACAACTCATGCAAGTGCCTCATCATGGTTCTTTAAATGGATTTTGTAAAACGTGTTTGAATCAAATGCCCTATAAGCAAGATTGTATCGCTGTGATATCTGTAGGAAGTAATAATTATGGCCATCCTAAGGATGAAGTCGTTAAATACTATAATTTGAATTTCAAAAATTTACATTTAACAGGAGATTGTATTGACTCCAATAAAGTAGAAAATCAATTTTTTAACGAAGAGAGTTCGTTGGCCGAATTAGTCGACTGCCTTGATCTTAATGATATTATTGGTTTAGAAAGCCTAGAAACTACCTATAAAGGAGCAAAGTCGTTTACTATTTCAAATGGTAATTGTAATGATGGCTAATTAGTGTAATTTACAGGTGTGCAATGATAAAAGCACAGAAAATGAAATTAAGTGATTTGATGAAAATATTCTTTTAAAATTACAATATTGTCCTTCAAAGACCAGAAGCCATAATTTCTAACATAGATGTTATTAACTAAATATTTGTACCATAATGATAAAAAATGTCTTCCAATTTATTTCTAACGAATTAGAACAATACTTGAGACAAACATTGTCTTTAAATGAAAACCACGTCGTTTGTAATCCTGTCATCAATACAGATGGGTCTATTCCGATGCAAAATCAAAATAAAGTAGTTTTGTCTTTATTAAATATTCAACAAGAAGCATCGCGATCTATGATGAATATTAGTAGAAATACCCATAGCGCCGATATAGTGTCAAATCAACCAGAACAATATAGTATTAATGTATTGGTCACATCTTCTTTTGAGGATTATTTGGAGGCTCTAAATTTTTTGGATAAAGCCATGCGCTTCTTTCAAAAACATGCATTAATTAGCCCCGAAAGCAATCCTAATTTGCCTGAAGGATTATTAAAATTAAGTTTCGAATTTGAAGCTACTAATTATGCTGAAATGGAAAGCATTTGGACTATTCTTGGAACAAAACACCAACCTTGTATCATTTATAAATTGCGCATCACAACGTCTTAATCAACAAAGTACTATGAATACCATATTTAAGAAATTCTACAGATTTTTTTATTGGAAAACAGGAGGATATATCCCGTCTATGCCATTAAACCAAAAAATATACCCAGGAGATTTCTTCCAAATAAGGAATGGTGAAATGGTCGTTTTAGGAAATATTTTTAAAGGGTCATTAGTTAATGCGGACGATGCAGATTTGACGTATAATTTAAAACTAAACGCCATGAATTGGGTGTTTAGTGATGGCGTTACTAAGCCGTATTCAGGGAGAGGAAACGAACATAATATAATAGATGGGGATTTTGAATTCGCTAAGCAAATCTTAGCTTTTGATAAAGCTGGAAGTTTTTTATTTAAAGGAGAACATCCAGAAAGTGTAAAACTCTCAAATTGGAGCTTTATTGAACAGGAGTTAATCATAAAATTGACGCAAACATATTATTCGTTTAGAGAGGTATATGTTGTAACAGAATCTACAACTACAAGCAATTGGGCTTTGGCTATTGCAGAACGTGAAAAGGCAGAGTTGGAGTTAGCTGTCCAAAATAACAATTATGAATTGTTAGATTTATTTGGGCATCAAGATACTAAGACAATTAGTTCTAGAGATATTGCATACCATCACAGAGAAAATAAACGTATTCCTAGTTTCTTTAGAGCCAAAAAATTAGTTGTACAAGTGGATAAAATTCAAAATTTCATCAATAATATGACTCAAGAATACGGAAATAAAGACGATTGGGCTCACAGTTTCTTTGAAGCTCGTTATGAGAGTTCTGGAGTCATGCCGTCCATTGGATTTCCTAATGTTGGAACTAGTATTTTAGATATGCTCCCAGCAAATGCCTTAAACCCTAATACGGCTCTAAATTATTTTAAGTGGGATGACGCTAACATGGATGACATTGAAAAACTGTTTTTAGGGTATTCTGAAGACTAAAATTTCGGAAACGCGCAACTAAGAGATGGGTCGATAAGAAAGTTTAAACCTAAATCTTAAATAAAATCTAGCGTTAATAATGATTTAAATAACTTTTCTGTCTTTTTTAAATTTTGTTGTTCAGCCCGTTGAGTCACTTGTATTTTGCGTCTTTTTGGTGTTTTTGTAGCCCATTTGTAACCCCATGCATTTAGCTTAGTAAAAACTGTTTTTATACATTTATAGTATAAATGTACACCCCCTTTAAATGAAACGTTTTTTCGTAGGCTTCTTTTTTGTGCTATTATGTCAATCTTTTTTTGCTCAAACTAAGAGCAATGACCTCACCAAAGAGTCTTTAGACCAAAAGGTTAATGAACTGAAGCAAAAAATTGAATCCTCTAAAGAAGGAAAACGACTTAAATTATTAGATAGTCTTTCATGGCTTGTCAATAATAAAACAAAATATAGTTTCGATTCTATTGCCAAAATAACTATAGATTATGCTTACGAGTTGGATTCAATCAATATGGCATTGAGACACACTTCCAACCTTATGTTTTATTATGCTAATAGGGCTTCTAATGCCCAAGCAGGTGTAAAGGTTTTTGAAGATTTTAAAACAAAAAACACAAACAGTAAAGATTATGATCTTTTAGGACGGCTTTATACAAACGCCGCAGATAGTTATTATTTTTCAGGAAAAACAAATGAGTCTCTGACTGCCTTTACAGTAGCTATGGCTCATCGTTTAATAACATTTTATTAACGTTTTTACATTCTTTATTTTTTATATTCAGTATTGTGAGAAAAGGGATTTACCAACCGCTCGTCTTTTAAATACATGATATGAATAAAACACTACTCATTGCAATGAGTCTATTTGCCTGTCTAAACATAACAGCTCAAAAAATAGACACCCTTCTTGTAGAACCTGGATCTAAATATATTGATGGGTCATTTTTGAAAAATTACACCAATAAATGGAAGGTTAGTTTTATCGATTTGCAAGGAAAAAAAACACCAAATAGAGTATGGACAGATTACGGAGAGATGGTAGAATTAGGTGGTAAAACATATTTTCATCGTGTTCAAGATATATATTCTCCAGATTTGGTTCATATAGATACTTGGGTCAATATGGTTGAAAAATCAACATTGAAGCCATGGCAGTTTTATTCAACGAATGCTTCAGGAAGTAATACGTTTTACCAATTTTCGGATACTGAATTAGTTATCAATTCGAATAAAAATGAAGAGAAAGTTCAAAAATCTGATACCATAAGTCTAAAGAAACCTGTATTCGATTGGAACCTTTATGGTATGTTGTTGGTAGGCCTTCCGTTAGAAAAAGAGGCCATTTACAAATTCCCGTATTACGATGCAAATACCAAGAAATTAGCCTATTTAGTAGCGACTATTGAGGGTGAAGAAGAAGTGATTAATGCCAACGAAAAACGAATAAAAACTTGGAAAATAAAATGTAGTGATGGGCTCGTTTTCTGGGTAACAAAAGCAGCACCTTATGTGATTCAGTTAGAATTACCAGTTCCAGAACGCGGGAAGTTATTTTGGAATTCATATTGATATCTAGGACCTTAAAAGTGATTTCCTTAGTTAAATAATATTAGTATTGATGAACGTTTTATCTGTTTTATTCTTGATTAATGTTATCCATGGGTTCTTCTTGGCTACGATTCTATTAACTAATAGTGCAAAACAAAGAAAGAGTGTTGTTTTTTTAGTGCTTTTGATTATTATAATTTCACTTTATCAAATCAAGGCAATAATTGTTCTAGAGGGTTATTATGGTTCATTTCCGTTCTTAATACAGTTTTTTTTACCGTTCCATTTTTTGCTTGGACCATTATTCTACTTTTACATTAGGTATACCGCAAATAAGGACGATGGATTTAAAATGAAGGATCTCTTACATTTTATTCCAGCATTAGTTTGTTTATTGATCTTACTTCCGTTTTATCTCAAATCTGGGGTAGAGAAATTAGCAATCTATAGTGCGCCAGAACCAGATAACTTTAATGTGGCTTCTACTAAGATGTTCTACTATATTCCAATTTTAATCTCTATTCTTTTATATTGTTGGATTTCATGGAAATTTATAAGATCAAAACATAAGAATTTAGATGGTAGAGCCAATAAAAACTATCTGGAGAAATTGCTGTGGTTACAGAAATATACTAATGTATTCTTAATTTTTATATGCTGTTTTATAGTTGCTATGCTCATTTTTGTTTTCACAGATTTTTATCAGTTCTATGTGATGTTAGCAACAGTATTTGCGTCTTCAATGTTAATACATTATATCGCCTATTGGGCAATAAAAGAATCTAGAGTTGTACAAAGTCATATGTCTACAACACATAATGAGTTGGGCATTTTGACTCAAGATCGTATAACAGACTTAAAAAAAGAGATTATAAATATTTTGGAGCACGAACAACTTTTTTTAGACAGTAATTTATCTGCGCGTGATTTCTGTAGTCGTTTAAAAATTAACTCTCAATATTTATCACAAATTGTCAATACTGAATTTCAATGTAATTTATCCTATTTAATTAATTCGTATCGTATAGAATATGCTCAAAATATTATTGCGAGTGGAGCATACAATCATCTTAATTTTTTGGGTATAGCTAATATGTCTGGATTTAATTCGGCGAATGCTTTTACAAGAGTATTTAAACAACATACCAAGATTACACCTTCACAGTATAAAAAACAGCAAGAGGCTTAACTTTAGTTTGATAGGCGCTTTAATCACTCAATTTATAAATTGTGTGCTTTTCTATACATTTTCACTGAAACAGATTCTTAATTTTCTAGTCTTGTTGGTATATGAAGGTTATAACAAGGATAAGTAAATATGTAACAATGAAGAAAATAAAGATTAAAAAGAGAATTTGGGTGCTATTAATCGTTTTAGGATTAGGCGGTTATTTGTTATACAATGTGATTTTTGTGAGCGATATTCCTATTACTGAGCCTAATGTGAATCACAAAGACATAAATACTTTAGAAATTACAAAAGACACGTTACACGATTATTTAAATAATAGACTTGCCGTTATAGAACAAGGAAAGTTGGTTGTTCTCGAAGACCAGTTAGATTCAATATCAAATCACATTGAGCTCTATTTTGAACGATTTAAATGCACTTCTGAAAGCCCACTAACACCCATTGTGTTTTTAGCAGGAGGTCCTGGTTCTGCGTCTACAAGTATAGGCCGTTCAGAGTATTTTTATTTGTTTAGAGCGTTGTCAAAATATGCCGATGTCATTTTATTAGACCAAAGAGGAGTTGGGAACTCGATCCCAAATTTATCATGTCGAAATTCTTTAGATACACCAACCGAAATAACCCATAACGTACAACAGGAGATTTTAAAAGATCTTGTGGCAAAATGTAAAGAATGTGCTAATGAATTTCTTGATATGGGTATAGACTTAAGTGCTTATAATTCGTATCAGAGTGTCTTAGATATTGAAAATTTAAGACAAGCACTAGGCTATCGCAAGATTTCATTATATGGATATAGTTATGGAACCGAATTGGCTCAACTTTATATTAAATATTTTCAAGAAAATGTTGATAAAGTGATTCTTGCTGGTCCTTTAGGTCCTGATCATGGGCTGAAATTACCGCTAGAAGTGCAAGGGCAATTTGAAAAAATGGATTCGTTGATTAAGCTAGATAAGAAATTGTCTAAATATATTCCAGATTTTATGCAATTAGTAAAGTCTACGCATAGTGGTTTGCAAGCACAACCAAAATTTATTCAGGTTCCTTTGCAGGATGCATTTGATCAGGACGATACGTCAGAACGATTTCTTGGAGATATTATCTCAAAAGTGAGGCCCACTTGGGATATGACGCTAACAGACGAGCATCTTCAAATGATGGTTTCAGATCAAATAGGAAAAGATCAATGGATAAAAGATTTCCCCAGCTTTTACTATCAAATAAGTCAGGATAATTGTCGCAACGTGGGTAATTTACTTAGGAATTTTAGACGACGACGATTACCAAATGCCTTATTCTTTACGGCAAATGCTGCTTCAGGATATACAGATGAACGCTGGGAAACGGCTAAAAAACACGAGCAATCTTCGGTGTTTTCTCACTTCGGAATTTCCTGCGGACGATTTCCTGAGGTGTACAATGCATTTGGAGTTAAAAAAATCAACAATTTAAATACTCCTGTTTCAGCTCCAACTAAAACCTTGCTCATTGGGGGGACTCTAGATGGGAGAACACCGCCAAACCAAGTTGAAGATATGATAAAGAGATTTCCAAATTACAATCGAATTATAGTTGAAAATGCAGGACATAATGGGTTACTGGATAATGATATAATGAATACTATTGTGGCTTTTATTAAAGAGGATTCATTAAAGAAGCAGGTCGTTATTCATCGAAAATTAGAATTCAAATCTCCTGTGCCTTATCGTTATGCTATTAATGATACTATTATCAATACAATAAAGGTGTCTGGAGTTAAAGAAGCCATAGACTTATATCAGAATTTGCATAATCAATATGCGTCAGTGCCAGATTATATTTTCAATTTTAGTGAAGACGCTATCGATGATATTTACGATGTTTTGGCCAATAAAAACGACTATGAAAATGCCATTGAATTTCTAGAATTCACACTAACTGTATTCCCGAACAGTCATAAACTCTATCGCAACTTGGGAGAAGCATATTATCATAATAATGATAAGACAAAAGCTAAAGACAATTTAGTGAAGGCAATAGCCCTTGATTTTTTTGACCCAAGAACACAAGCATTGCTTGCCAAATTGAATAGAAATTAAAAGATTATTAGAAACAGTATGATGTCTCTCAATTAAGTTGTTGACGTATATCGTTTATTCGAGTTTTAATTAGTCTGGACATTTCTTCTTATCACGCTTCTTTTTCTTGAGTTTAGCCTTGAGTTTAGCCCAATCTTTTTTGGTTGGCACTTGTTTTAAGTTAACAGGCTTTATGATTATAGTATCGGTAACACCACCAACACTTATGTCATCTGGGTCTACTGTATATGTGGTGTTAACAGACCACATAAAGGAAGCGAGTACCTTTTCTGGAGTAGGGTCAATGCATATGAGTTGCGTAAGGAAAGTTGATGTTCTGAGAACCACATCTCCTTTTTTAAAGATATGCCTTTTACCACCAACCCAAACGGTGTCATTTTGAACAATATGAGGCCCATCGGCAAATACAAGGTTGCCGTTTTCTTCATATTGTGCCTGATAACAAAACCAGTCTGCATCAGTCCCAAGGGTGTTATTATCAACATGAAAGCCTTTAGAATCGTATAATGGTTTTTTAGACTCCCCATTTTTAGTGATTTTAGTGGATACAAATTGAACCCAACATGCTTCATTGCAGCCCATTTCTGTAATACTAGCACGTGGTACAGATATTTTGGCAAGTCCTCCAGATCCAATATGAGGTTTTGGAGTGTCCCAATTCGCATTATCACGTCGTATGGCACCTCCTGTAACATCTTTAGGAAAAGGCATAGATTCTGGAATACAAGGATCTTTTATAGTAAAATCCACAATTTCAAAAATATCTTGAGGTCTTACCTGTGTTGCGCCTTCGCCAGCGGGTTGAAAATTTTCTTTATATATTCCTTTTTTTATGGTCTCACAATCAAAATTGAACGTGGCAAAAGGAGCTTTGTTTTTAACAATAAGAATCGTGATGTTTTTAGCTTTCGACCTTAGTGTTAGCTCTTTTTTTGGCTTTAATTTTTTACCACTTCCTTCTGCCTCCTCACCACTGTCATTATAGGCAAATATTTTAATGCCTTTCATGTGTCCTTTAAAGACAATTCTAGTAATGCAACAACTATCTTCACTAACACCATACTCTTCTTCAGGGATTTCAGGAACCTCTTGAAACATGATGTTTTTGGAAATTTCAGAATAGGCAATATTGCCTGGTGTCATTCCATATTTATAGACTGGGAGTTGTAAGCTATTAATACCATTAGATTGCAAACTTACCGATGTGCCATCATCTGAAATTTCTGGAAGTTCTTCAAAATAAACATAGAGACTATCGGCTTCAATGCCACCTTCAATAAATTTTGAAGGCTGTAAAGTTTGATTCATGAAATGTATTTCTGTTTCAGGACTAAGGTTGACACCAGCAATAATTAATTCTGCAGGCTCTCCAGTCTCGATATCGTCTTCAATAAAATCGGCATAAATTAGTGACGGCCTTTTTCCGCTTAAGACATCCTCCATAAACTGAATGTCATCTTGATTAATTTTGCCATCTCTATTTACATCTAATTCGGGATAAGGAGATATTGTTTCGTCAAAGGCAGATTGAATGATAATTAAGTCTGATGTATTTACATTTCCATCGTCGTTTAGGTCACCACCATAACCAAATTCGTAGTCTTCAATGGGTGGCATTTCTTCTGGTGTAATATCTAAGCCACCTTTGGGATTGGTGCTAGTTGAGTCTTTACAAGATGCAACTAATAACAGTAAGCCAAGCAATCCTAATAAAATAATGTGTATTGTATTTCTCATAACATAAAAGGTTTAGTGTCATGGAAATTATAGATGTATAAAAGCGGAGATATTAAAGATACTAAAAATCAACGACTTAGAAAATGTGAATGTCATTTTTATTTTATGCTGTTCGTTGCCATTTAGTTGTACGTATTGCTAGACTTAATCAAACAAAAGTTAAACCATTTTAATCTAGGGTTGTTAGATTTAAACCTATGTTTTGAGATATTATATAAGGAAGATTCCCTTTTTTTAAGCTCATCTGTGTTTGCGGTTGTAGGCGCAGATGCTATCGTAGACTGGGTTTGGATAGAATTGCGCGATGAAAATAATAGTGCGTTAGTCTTAAGCGGTCAATCTGCTTTATTACAACGAGATGGGGATATTGTTAGTTTAGATGGCGTTAATCCTTTAAATATAGACTTAGATTCAGGTAATTATTATGTAGCTGTCAATCACCGAAACCATTTAGGTATTATGAGTAGTGCTGCCATTTCTTTAAACAGCACAAATACTCTAGTTGATTTTACAGATGGTAGTATTTCTACCTACGGTAGCAACGGACAAACAGTTTTAGGCATGCCAATTGGAATTCAAGGCCTTTGGGCAGGTGATACTAATAGTGATGGCATTGTGCAATATTCAGGTGGTATGCCAGATACACCAGGAGTATTGTCTTATGTGTTGAACGATCCTGCAAACTTCTTAAATCTCCCAACGCATCAAACAAGTGGTTATTCCAATACAGATGTGAATATGGATGGTGTCACCCAATATGCAGGAAGTAATTCAGAATTGCCTTTTGTTCTGCAAAATGTACTGAGTTATCCTGCTAATTTCTTAGGATTGAGTACGTGGCCAATAGAAGAACAGTTGCCAGCAAATTTAGGACGTTATATGCAACTAAGGAATGATTTTGAAAACTCCAAAAACTAAACCAATGATATCAGAATTAAAATATATCGAACTTAAAAAAACAATAGCGATTGAACGCAATAACACTTTAAAATTTAAAACAATGAAAACTTTCACCCCTTTACAATTTATAGGATGCATGCTTATAAGTCTGTTATCTTATACTTCAATAGCACAGAATTATAGTTTTACCTTAGTACAAAACAGCGATTATAATTTTACCATATCGGCTGTGTCACAGTTTGATTCAGGGAGTTTTCAACCCATTACACAATCTTACGGATTTGTGTTGGTCCTTCCAGATGGTATTTCCATTACTGTAGATAATGTATTACCAACTGGAGCTAGCGAAACAGTAACCTCAATACCCGGGACGAATGTGGCAGCATTAGACCCAAGTATGTCAGACAAGGATTTATTTTTGATTACAACAGATACGTCTGGAGCACTGTTTAATGCCCATGCAGATGGGACAACAATCCCATTGATAACTATCACAGTAAATGGCAACCCATCAACAGGAGAGATAAGGATCTTAGATAATAATTCAATTCTGGCGAGTCATCCTGCCATCAATGGTTCTTTAGATGCCTTTATTCAAGTCGATGTTACCGATGATTCTACTGTAAATTTTAATAATGAGTTTGATAAACTTAATGGAGATGAAGCTTTTAGTTTTGAGACATTATCTACCGAAACTCCAGAAACTTTTATTGCAGACGTCACATTATTCCCTAATCCAGCAAAAGACGAGGTTACAATATTGTCAGAGCATACTATTATAAATTATGCCGAAATTTTTAACATCCACGGGCAACGTATTATGAAGGTAGATAACCCACTTAGTGCTATTGATGTTAGTCAATTAGAGTCGGCAGTATATCTCGTAAAAATTTACAGTGAAACAGGCGCGAATAAAACAATAAAACTTATAAAAGAGTAAGGCGTTTATGATGCGTAATTATTGTTAGCTATTGGCATTATTAAAAAAGGGTAAAAGGACACCATTTGTTCGCTTAACTGATGAACGACGGCCTAAATAAAACAGCCTAATAGAAACTGAAAAGTTTTATAAAGTTTAAGCCAACTAAAGATTGCAGGACTTTTGTTAAATACGCTAGATAACATTGTTCCTAAAACAGGCTTTCAAAAAATGTTGATATTGGATCCGTCATATCTAAATATAGAAATGTTAATCCGATAGTATCGTGAATACCATGCATAAAAACTAATAGCCACAAATTATCCCTGTTTTTTAAATATATTAATGAATATACAAATGCGAATGGGATGATACTTATAACGCCTGAAACACCTTGATAAGAGTGAGATATTCCAAAGTATATTGCTAATATTATAGCCGAAATAATCCATGCTTTTTTAGTATTACCTAACAATTCTGCTAACCATTTAAGATAATAACCTCTAAACAGTATTTCCTCGCCAAAAGCGGCAAAAACCCAAACAATAATTAACGTTATAATATATCCTACTGTATTATGTTTTAGATCTTCTAAAGACGATAAATTTGCTTCTCCTAAGTAATGGTCTAAAACTAAATTTAACGGTACAAATGCTATGAGTAACAAAACCGAAAAGACAAGTGCCCTTAAAACAGTCTTCATCGTAAGTTTTTTAGAAAACCCAAATAGAGACCATTTATAATGACTGGACCAGAGTATTAAAAATGTAATTGCTAGTCCAAAAAAAAAGCTAAAATTTCTGTCAAAGAAGCCTAGCAAAGGAGCAAAAAGCATTACGAGAACTACAATATATGGTTTTGTTAATGCAGTGTATATTTTATTTTTCATCTCATTGAAATTTTGTTCGAGCAAATATGATTGTAATCAAATAACTTTAAAACTTTTTGGGACATACATAATGAGAAATGAGATAGACAATGATAAATGCATGATAAAGTTACTTTGCACCTTTTTTTTGTTCGTTTACTATACTTAAACAAGTGTTTGTCACAAGAGCTTTATCACAGAAGAACAATTCGTTATTTTGCGGCATGATTCAATGGATAAATAGATATAAAAAAGGACTTCTTGTTTTTGGAGGAATTTCCATGTTAATTCCGCTATTTTATATTACATATATAATAGCAACCGCCAAAGAAGATTCTACCCAGGTTTCGGTTAGTATAGATTCGGTATTTGCCAATATTATATTTGCTTACTATATCATACTAATAGTAGCGCTAATGGCATATGCTTTGTATTCGGTTTTTAAGAATATTAAAAGCATCGTTAATTTGAAAAATGAAAAGGCAAAAACAGAATTAAAACTTCTAAGATCGCAAGTTAGCCCTCACTTTTTCTTCAACATGCTTAATAATCTTTATGGATTAGTGGACATTGACCCCAATAAAACAAAACAGCTTATATTGAAACTGTCAGACATGATGCGTTATAGTATTTATGAAGGACAGAATGATACAACAACTATAAAAGAAGAGTTAGATTTTATTTCTGATTATATTGAATTACATAGGATGAGATATCATAAAAGCATAGATGTCGCATTTGAAACAGATGTAAAAAATTATACAATTGAAATAATGCCTTTATTATTTATTATTTTAGTTGAAAACGCATTTAAACATGGCGTTGAAGCACTACAAAATGACGCGTTTATTAGAATTAAACTTGTAGCCAATGATGATAAGGTTTTTTTCGAAATCGAAAATAACTTTGATATAACAAATGAAATCGAAAAAGGAATTGGGTTGAAAAACCTAAAAAGACGTCTGGAATTGGTATGTCCGAAAAAACATAAATTTTCAACCGAAATACTTAAGGATACCTTTCGAGCAACATTAGAAATACAGTTATGACGACCTATTTAATTATTGACGACGAGCATGTAGCACATAACATTATAAAAGGCTATGCCGAAATGCTTTCTAATTTTAAATTAGCCAAAAGTTGTTATAATGCTATTGAAGCATTAGAATATTTACAATCAAATCATGTCGATTTAATTTTTTTGGATTTAAATATGCCTAAACTTAAAGGCTTCGACTTTCTAAAAACGCTCGAAAACCCTCCAAAAGTTGTTGTTACAACTGCATATAAAGAATTTGCTTTACAAGGTTTTGAACTTAATGTTATAGATTATTTGCTAAAGCCATTTAGTTTTGAGCGCTTTGTAAAAGCAATTAATAAAGTTGAAACTAAAGAAGTGAAACAACAAAGCACATCAGAATCGACTATAACCAGACAAAGTGAAAGCATTTTTGTGAAGTCGAATAAAAAACTAATTCAAGTTAGCTTAAACGACATTCTATTTATAGAAGCTATTGGGAATTATTGCAAAATAATAACGCTAGGTGATGAGATACAAGTGCGAGATAGAATTTCCGATTATATAAGTAAACTGCCTACAGATCGCTTCTTTCAAGTTCATAAATCATTTATTATTTCCAAAATTCATATCAAATCTATTGAAGGAAATAGAATATGTATTAAGGACTTTATTATTCCAATAGGAAAAGTGTACAAAAGCAATCTTAATAAGCTATTCTGATTTTGTTAAAAGATCTTTATTCTAATGGTTTGTCAAGAGTACCAATGAAAAGAACATCTGTTTTTTTACTGTTTTTGCTGTCTTTTAATTCAGTTTTAAGGGCTCAAAACCATGATTCATTAAAAAATGTTGACCAAGCGGGACTATTTAAAATAGTAAATCGTATTTACAATTACGGACTAGAAAAAAAGTTTGATAGTGCCAGACATTTCTCGAAGAAGGCAATGCTTTTCGCTAAAGCATCTAATGATAGCAGCCTTATTGCTTACGTAGCAATAGCAAACGCCAGAGTACAATTCTGGAAAGCCGATATAAACAAAGCCAAAGAACAATTAACATATTATGCAGACAGAACTGTTGTTAGTGACACTACCAAAGTATTAGCGCAACTGTACCTAGGAGAAGTTTATAGTTATGAAGACGATTATGTTTTGGCATTAAAACATTTTACAAAAGCTGAAAAAATAGCGATTAACCTACCGAATTGGAAAAAAAGAGACACAAGAATTTTTAGTTGTTATGCTAGTATGGGCAAGTTAAATCAACTATTAAAGAATTATGAGTATGCTGAAAATTACTTTTCTAAGGCGTTGAAATTGACTCCTAATTCTAAAATGAAAAGTGCGTTGTTGTTTGATATGTCATCATTATACGAGAAGAAAGAGGATTTCAATAAGGCTATTGAGCACGCATTGGGTGCTTTAGGGGAGGCTGAAATGAACAACTGGAAACTCATGTTGCCAACTTACTACACTGGTCTTAGCAGATACTATTTAAAAAAAAATCATGCAGATAGTGCAATTTATTTTGCGAAAAAAGGCTTAAAGTATAATGAATATTGCAGACTTGACCAGTTAAATAATAATATTGGCGAAGCATATGTAATACAAGGGAATTATGAAAAAGCTAGTGAATATTTTAGAACCGCGCTTACATATTCATCCACGCCTAAACAAACTTTAGAAGTTTATAAAAACCTAAGAGAGCTTAACAGACAAACAAAAAAGTATAAACTAGCATTGCATTACAATGACTTGCTTTTGAAATTAAAAGATTCGCTAAGCGATTTAAAGGTGAAGCAAGAGATTGTCGAAATAACCGAACAATTTGAATCTGACAAAAAACAAGTTAAAATTGACAATCTTAATGAGAAAAATGATCTAAATAAGGTTTTAATAAAAAAACAAAAGCATCAAATTATTTTAGCAGTGCTCTTATTGGTTTTATTAACGAGTTTAGCAAGTCTGATAATACACTTCTATAAAAAGCAGAATAAAAAGAAAAAACAGTTATTCCTTAAAAACCAACAGTTGGTTAGAAGAATAGAAAATTTAGAAGTACAACATAAAAAAAAGAACAATGCTCCACCTTCTGAGATTGCAGACAAATCCAGAATACAACAGTTTATTTATGAGTTTATAGAAAACAAAGATTATTTAAGCAAAGAAATAACACTGCAAAAAATGGCGAAAGATGGAGAGACAAATACTACCTATTTATCTAAAATTATAAATGAAGAATATGGAAAATCATTTTCGAACTTTATCAATGATTTAAGAATAACTTTTACGCTTAAAAAATTAGAGATTAGTCCTTACTATAGGAAATTAACAATTGAAGATATTGCAGAAAAGTCAGGGTTCACTTCTGCGAATTCTTTTTATCGCGCCTTTAAGAAAAATACAGGAGTAACACCATCGTATTACATCAAGAGAATCTTAAATAAAAACTAGGCATAAACGTCATGTTTTACACTACTTTATATGCCCTTTTTCATCGATTTTCTTACAATTTATGAATTGAAATAAACTTCTTTTTTCCCCTCAAAGTTTTCTAAATAAGTTTGCCCCTCAAAATTGAATTTAAAGATTAACATTAAAAAGAAAAAAAATGAAAAAAATTATGACGATGATATTGGTGATTTCCATGTTGTCTTGTGGCGGAAACGATGATATCATTACCCCAAAATCACCTGTTGTTAATGCTATAACAACAGAACCAATTCCTGCTGGTTCCGAACTTATAATTACAGGAGAATATTTAGATGAGAACTCGGCAATTATTCTCAATGGAGAGGCTATTACTCCAACTTCAATAACAAGCTCTACAATTACCATTACAATTCCAGAAAATGCGTCAAGTGGTACTTTAGAGATCGAGTTTCAGCAAGAAGCGTATAATACAGAGGCGTTTTTAAAGATTTTAGATACAGATTGGAGTGTCTATGGAGCGTCAAATTACTTTCAAGTTGAATTTGTTTCAAATGATGTCGGTTATGCAAAACGAAGAGAAGCAGATATGCATATTATAGATAAAACTATGGATGGCGGAAATACGTGGTTCTCAATATTAGAAGTGCCAGTTCCTAGTTCTCCTATGGAAGTTGCATCATCCAATGTCGCCTATATCAGAACAACGTCTAATACGCTTAAGAAAACAGTTGATGGCGGGCTTTCTTGGCAAGATAGTGAGTTGTTAGACTTAAGTTATTTAGTTGAAAAGCTATTTTTTAAGAATGAATTGGAGGGATTTATTTTAACTCAAAAGTTAGACGAATCATCAATTTTTAAAACTGTTGATGGCGGAGTTACATGGACCGAAATTTTAGTACTAGATACGCCAACCCATAATATTGAAGTTGTTTATCAAAATGAAGATGTTATTCTACTATTAGATCGTATGAATAATGAGTTCATTACAACTGAAAATGCAGGAGAAAACTGGTTAATAAGTGACGCTAATATTAGTACTACAGGTCCAATTACTTTTGATTTTACAAATCAAAATGAAGCTTGGTTGTATGTGAGTCCGTTAATTGATAATCCAGGCGGTTTATTTAAAACAGATAATCAAGGACAAACATGGGAAAATCTTGACATTCCAGAACTCTCAGAAAGTATTATAAAGATTACAATTTTAGATGAATTGAGAGGACATGTTCTTACCGATAAAGGAGGAAGTCTCTACACAAATGACGGTGGCGAAACCTGGGCATTGTTCTATTTGGAGACGGATGACGTTTCGGCAGCAACCTCATTAGGATCTACACTACATGTTGTTAGTGGAGGAGAACTACTAAAGAAAACAATATTATAGACTATTTAAAATACATAATAAATGCTTACAAAAAGAAGCACTCTACTGTTAGTATGTCTGTTTGTTACAACATTATCTTTTACACAAGGAAAAAGAGGAATTAAAATTTTTAATTCAAAAACAAACAAAGAGGTTCATATAAAAGAAAATAGGCGTATTAGAGTATTAACTAAAACGGGCCAAAGGATATCTGGAAGATTTGATATCGTTGATGCAAAAACGATAACTATAAAAGGAAATCAAATCAAACTTTCAGATATAAAAAAACTAAAACGTGATCCATTATTACTTTCAATTTTCTCAAGCTCAATTTTGGTTTATGGAGGTGTTCTAGCAACAGGAATTGGAGGGCTTGTATATGTGTTTACTGGAGAAGCTCAAGCATTGTGGTTGATAGTGTCCGGTTCGGCCATGATCAATATAGGTTTAAAATCACCAAATATATTAGGGGCGTTCAAAACCTCTCGAGATTGGTACTATACTATTACTACAATTGCCAATTAGAAATTACAATAAAGAATGTAAAAACAATTTAAACAGTTATGAAAAGAATACAATTAATTTTAATAGTGACAATGACATTTGTCCTTAATGCTTGCCAATCAGATGATGATAATAATAGTGAACCAATGCATACGGCCGAAGGTATTTGGCGAATGCAGTCATTAGAATTAGGATCGGTGTACGATTTTAATGGTGATGGAATCGCCTCCAATAACCTTATATCTGAAACAAATTGCTTACAAAATGAAGTCTATACATTTAATAATAACGGGAATGGAATGTATAATTCTTCGGAAACTTTAGATATAGAGTTAACTGTTGATTCTAATTCAAATGAATCAGAATACATAATTGATTGCCTTAATGATGATTCTTTTTCAGAGCCACTTACTTGGTCACAACAAGGCAATTTAGTTACTCTCATCATAGATGGTGAGCAATTAACAGGTACAATTAATGGTGATATAATGACTTTTGTTTTTGATCAAGTTTATGTTGTTGAAGTATTTGATGGTACGGCTATCGAAGAGGTTGAAGAATCTGTGACTCTGGTTTTAAATAGAGAATAGTAATCATTAATTAAAGTTATTTAAAATGCTTAGAAATTTAATTTTTTGCCTAATTATACTAGGAGCGTCACCTTTTCAGTGTAGCTCAGATGAAGATGAACCCGAAATTATTGCAACTGTAAATAAACCTCATTTACTGAACATAGAAGGCAATCAAAATGTATTTTCTGTAGATGAAGAGATTATTATTAATACCAAAATACCAAATGTTGTAACTAGTGAAAACAATGAAAATCTTACGCTTACAGATTACATGGATGAAAGTACAGCATCACTTTCTTATTGGTTATACGTATATAAAGACAGAGCTGATGGCGAACTTCAAGGCATGCCAATAGCATTTGCTCAAGCCGAAATAGGCGACGTATCCTATGAAGGATTAGATCATGGCATGTCTATTTCAAATATATTTGTCCAAGAAGAAAATGCTTTTATAAGCCAAGTTAAATTTAAAGTTTCCGAACTAGGAACTTACTATATTGGTGGTGGATATTATGATGGTTATACAGATCTACAAAAGGTGAAAATTATTCCATATAATGGAAGCAATGGACAGGTAAGAGTGTTTACATCTATCGTAGATACAAATGAAAATGGACTGTATGAATTTACTATAGAATAGGTTTCTAATTTATGATAGACTCCCATTGAATGGTACGACAAAATGGTCAAGCAGGTTTTAATAATCAGATTTAAAAGTGAAAAATGAAGTATAAACTCGTGTTATTTTTAACTGTATTGATGTCTTGTAAAAACAATCAAATAATTGAAAAAGAGACGCTTTTGAATACAGTGCCTATTACAACATCGTCTATAGAAGCAAAAGAGCATTTTATAAAGGCAAGATTTTTAGTTCAAAATGGATTAAATAATAACCCCAAAGATCATTATAAAAAGGCGATTGAATTAGACAGTTCATTTGTAAGAATGTATAACTATATATCTACCTATTCACCAAATGACTCGATTAGGAAATTGAACCATGAGCTTGCCAAGAAGTATAAACATTTCGCTTCTAAAGAAGAGCAAATGTTAGTTGATGCTACAGAATTCAGATTAAACAACCCTAATGATATTAATGAGAAAAAACTATTTGAATTAGCTAAACTATGTTCGGCAGACAAATACCTTCAGCATACTATTAGTTTTTTACTTTTTAGAAAGAATCCTAGCTTAGCTATTGTCGCGGCAGAAAAGTCTGTTTCACTAGACAATAGCTATGGTTCGGGATATAATATTTTAGGGTATGCGTACATAAATAACAACGAATTTGACAAGGCTGAAAAGGCTTTTGATAACTTTATACGATGCGAACCAGAGAATGGGAACCCTTACGATTCTAAAGGCGATTTAATGCTCTTGCTCGAAAAGTATGATGAAGCGCTAAAATTAAAACAAAAAGCCTACGAATTAAATAAGTCTTTTGATTGGATTCCTGAAGAAATAGTTGCTATTAAAAATAAAATAAACACATTAAAGCATAACTAAAAACATCTTCATAGGTATGAACAGATGCAATCAAGAGAATTACGGTTGATCTGAAAGATATTCAGAAATTTGAGAGCTAAATGATCGTGAAGATAAAACCTCTATGTCATTTTTTAATTCAAATTTGTACACATTGTTGTTGATATAGATACATTTCCTAATGTAAACTATACTCAAAATTAATGATCTGTGAATTCTCAAAAATTGACTGGGGTCCAATTGACTATATAAGGCGTTCATAGTCTCTCGATATAAATGAGATTTTTCGCTTGTAATGAGTTGAATATAATTCCCATCGCTTTTAAAATATATCACATCGTCAATATTAATAATGGTTTCCCTTCCTTTGGAAGACAACGATATTTGGTTTATAAATGGGCTAGATTCTTGTTGTAGACTTGATAAAAGACGCTTTATTTGCTCTTCCAATTTTGAAGATTTATTCGTTTTTTGAATCTCTAAAATACGATGTATTGCAATGGCCAAACGTTCTTCGTCAAAAGGTTTTAATAAGTAATCTACAGCGTTGATCTTAAATGCTTTTATAGCGTAAGAGTCATATGCCGTTGTGAAAATAACATATGGTTTTTTTTGAATTGTATTGTAAACGGTAAAACCATCGATGTCTGGCATTTGTATGTCTAAGAAAATCAAATCGGGCTCTTTTAGACTTATTTTTTCTAATGCTTCTTGACCATTTTTGCATTCACCAATAACTAATATAGAATCGAAAGGTTCTAATAATTTTAGTAAGCGCTGTCTTGCTAAAAATTCGTCATCTATGATAAGGCATCTTAATTTCATTATTCAATAATTGGTAAAACAATTTTAGCATTATACAATTCTGGAGTTTTGAAATCGGCTTTAAACCAAAACCGATTCCCATAAAACTGCTGAAGTCTATTTTTAATATTTAATAAGCCTGTACCTGTTCCTTCAGGTTTTATTTGATTCTTATTATTAAACGTATTCGATATTTCAAGTGTTAAAGCATTTTCTTGCATTATGTCGTTATGATTCAATTCAATGTTTATTTTGATTTCACCATTATTTACTGTTGGTATAATCCCGTATTTAACTGCGTTTTCTACTAAGGGCTGAAAGATCATATTGGGAATTTTTAAGTGCAATGCTTCTTGTGAAATATTATATGTTATCGTTACACGATCTTTATAACGCACTTGCTCCAAATCTAAGTAGTCTTTTATAAAGTTAAGCTCGTCTTTTACAGTAACCATTTGTTCGGCGTCATATTCTAATATATGCCTTAATAACATGCCTAGTTTGCTTAACATCTTTTGAGCATTTTTGGTGTCAATATCAATCATTGCTGCAATTGAATGTAAGGTGTTAAACAAAAAGTGTGGCTGCAATTGCATACGTAAAGCATTTAACTGCGATGCGATTAGTGCTTTTTGATTTACAATAAATTTCTTTTGATAATCGAAAGCTAGAAAAACAGCAATGATGACTAGAAGTTCAATAAAACTTGAAAAACTACCAATAACAAGAACGACCATACTATTATGTCCCAAAAAAGATTTTAAGTAACCACTATTTGCGAAATTGATAAGATCGTCCAGTCTAGAGGCAATTAACTGATGAACGATAGCCAAAATAAAACAGCCTAATAGAAACTGAAAAACTTTATAAAGTTTAAAGCGAACTAAAGATTGCAGGACTTTTGTTAAAGAATAGGCTAGAGGTGTTAAAATAATCCAAAGTAAATAACTAATACTTATTTTTAGTGTGACCAATAACCAACTAAATGAATAATTATAGTCGTTTATTAAGTGATTAGTATAGGCTTTTAGGATAAAAAATAAACTAATTAATAAACTCGCCCATACGATTTTATTGAAACGCACAGGTAAATTTGAATAGTATGAGTAAATCTTTCTTATCATTATTGTTTAACCAAAGGTCACCTCTTTTTAAATGCTAACATTTAATATCTTTATCTAATATGTCTAATTAAATACGTCCTTATGAAATTACATAACTTTTATTTGTTTTTAGTCGCTACAATTTTCTTTCTAGGTTGCAAGACTGATAAAACGAATTCAAATGATACAGATTCAAATATAACAGATACCAAATTAAAAGACATAAGTGAATTATCATATATTGAGATTTATCGTACACTGTTTGTTGATGGTAATGGAGGCTTTGATGCTCATGGTGATTTGTATGGACAAGATGCTATTTCCTATTTATCTTTTTCCGAAGAACCTGATTCATGCGGAAACATCATGTATTTACTTAATACGTCTAAAGATAGCATAACATTAGCTTTAAAATCGAGTTTCAATTTCCCAGGCAATCCTAACAAAGAAATGCTTAGAGCTTACAAAATACCACCTAATAAAAAACTATCTGTAGGTAACTCTAAGTTATGTTATAATGGAAAAGACTATAACATTAAAAAAGAAATCACCTCTGCAGGCTTTAATAAAAATTAAACTTCATACAAATTTATGTGCTTCTTAAGCATTAATAAAAGGTAATGTGTTGTTTCGTTTACTTTGTGATGGTTGGTTAATTCGTATGATAATTTGTGGTTTTAAATAGGTTAAATCCATTTATAAACCATCTGCCACAAAACTAACCAGCTAGCACAATTTACTTTTAATCAAGGTAGACCCTATCTAATTTTGTCTCAATAATTTAAATCAATTAAGAGATGAAAAAACTACAATCAAAAATAGGATTACTACTAGTTACGCTAGTATTTACAGCAGTATCATTTGCACAAAACGTGACCTTGCCCAGAGTGAGTCAACAAGCATCAATTACACAACGTTTAGGCTTGTCTGACGTAACGATAAACTACCATAGCCCGAGTGTGCAAGGACGACAAGTTTTTGGTGGCATTGTTCCTTATGGTCAAATTTGGAGGGCAGGAGCTAATGAAAATACAACCATTCAATTCACACATGATGCTACGATTGAAGGCAAAAAAATTGCAGCAGGAACGTATGGATTATATATGTTGCCAGATAGCGATGGAGACGTTAAACTTCTTTTTTCAAAATTTTCAAAATCTTGGGGAAGCAATCCACCAGACGAAAAAGATTTAGCTTTAATGGTTACAGTAAAATCTAAAACAATTCCTTTTCAAGAATGGTTGAGTTACAATTTTATAGACCGTGGAAGTAAAAGTCTTACGGCAGCCTTGCAATGGGAAAAAACACAAATTCCCTTTACTATTGAATTTGATGTAAAGACCATAATGGTTGATAATTTCCGTCAAGAGCTTAAAGGTGTCGCAGGTTTTGGATGGAGAGGTCATATGCAAGCAGCTTCGTATTGTGCGCAAAATAATATCAATTTAGAGGAAGCTATGGTATGGATAGAAAAATCTATTGCAAACAGTAAAGGCTTCAGTAACCTTGCTGTAAAAGCACAATTATTGGCCAATAAAGGACAACTTGAAGAAGCCGAAAAAATAATGGATGAAGCCATTCCTACTGGTAGTCCAAACCAATTAAACAATTATGGTTATCAATTATTGGGTTTAGGAAAAACAAAAAAAGCTATAGAAGTATTTACATTAAATGTAGAGCGCAATGAAAACCATCCATTTATTTGGGGCTTTTTAGATAGCCTAGGGGAAGCACATTTAAAGGACGGAAATAAAAAATTGGCCTTAAAATATTATAAAATGGCAAAAACAAAGGCGCCACAAAATCAGCACGCTTATTTAGATGGTGTTATTGCAGGAATTAAATAAAAAATGAGCGACATGAAAAAACTTAAAACAATTTTAACGCTATTAGTATTGATAACTCTTGGTTTCAATTGTAAAAACGTTGCAGCCCAGCAAACATTGGAGACATTTTTGTACGAGGGTGAGAAGTTAAACTACACAATTCTTTTACCATTAGATTATGATGCAATCAAAACCTATCCTGTAATGGTAGGGCCTTCAGATACCGAATCTGCAGATGATCAAAGTTTTTATTGGAGAGGAACTAAAGACAGTCAAGGCTGGATACTTATTGGTTATAAAGTATACAACGCTACAAATAGACTTGGAGAGGTAAAGGCTTTATTCGAACATTTAAAATCGAAATATCATGTAGAAGGCAATAAGTTCCATACGGTTTGTTTTAGTGCAAACAGTGCCAGTATTTTTGATTTAGTTATGGAAATGCCCGAATATTTTGCTGGAATAACAGGAATGGCAGGAAACCCTAATAACGGTAATAAAGAAAAATTGAAACAGTTAAAAGGTGTCAAAGTGCAATTTGTAGTAGGAGATAAAGACCCATACTGGATGCGGTCTGCCAAGCGAAGCCACCAGCTTTTGTTAGATTTTGGAGTAGACAGTAGAATAGAAATCATCAAAAATGGCGAGCATGTTATGAAGCCTCTTGTTGGAAAGGGGTTTTTAGATAGAGCCGAACGATTGAGACATTAGGTTATGAAAAAGGCATTTTATTTTTTTACGACATGCATTGTTTTAATGTTCTTTGCGTTTGGTTTTCAGTCTTTTGAAAATGTCAAACAAGCGCAGCAAACACCTAAAACTAAAAGCTTTGATCTCGCTGAAAACGTTAAAATTAAAATGATTTGGGTTGCGCCAGGAACCTTTAAAATGGGAAGCCCAGATGATGAGTTAGGACGTACAGGAGCAAGAGAAAAACAGCATAAAGTAACTATAAGTGAAGGGTATTGGTTGGCCGAGACAGAATTAACACAACGGCAGTGGGAAAAAATAATGGAGCATAATCCAAGCTTTAATAAAGGTGATAATCTGCCAGTTGATCAAGTGTCCTATAAAGATATTCAGCAGTTTCTAACAAAAATTAATAGTAAAGGAGGTCGGTTTAGATTACCTACAGAAGCCGAATGGGAGTATGCTTGTAGAGCAGATTCAGAAAAACCATATGCCACAGAACATAAAGATAACATGGTTTGGCATATTGGTAATTCTGGGAGGCAATCGCATCCCGTAGCTCAAAAAAGAGCCAATGCATGGGGCTTTTATGATATGCAAGGCAATATATTAGAATGGTGTTCAGACTGGTTTCAAGAAGATTATTCGAATGATAATCTCGATCCTAAAGGACCAGATAAAGGCATGTATCGCGTACAACGTGGTGGTCAATTTACGGGTCGTACTAAGCATACCAGAGCAGCAGATAGACAAAGAGCTTTGCCCGAAGCCCGAGATTTTTTTGTGGGTTTTCGTTTAGCACATAGCACATTAGAAAATTAAAATTAGCATTGAACATGAAAAAACGATTGTATTTAGTTCTCGCCATTGTAGGATTCATATGGCCTTCAATTTTAGTAGTGATAGAATCTGTTGAAACAGGGAATATTTTACTTTATACAGATTTTTCAGCAACGTTTAACGGTATGTTTGGAAATCGGATTTCTACTATATTTTCAATTGACCTTCTCTATGCAGTATGCGTGTTCTTTATTTGGTCATATAATGAAGCTAGAAAGTATAAAACAAAACAAGTATATCTAGTTTGGATACTTACCATGCTTTTTGGTTTGGCAGGTGGGTTTCCTCTATTTCTCTATTTTAGAGAAAAGCAATTAACACCTCAAACACATTAATATAAATGAAGTTATTCAATACAATGATTACGGTTCAGAAGTTCTCTATCGCACTATTAATGGCGCTTTGGGTTACAAATATCAAAGCACAAACCTATCGTATTTTATATACAAAACAGATTAACAATTCTGATAACATCTGTCTTATAGATACCAATGGAAATACAAAACAAATTACAAATCATTCAAGAAAAGACAGTAGTCCGATAGTATCTCCCGACGGAAACTTTATAGTATTTACATCCGAGCGTGTTGGGTGGTGGAAAATATGGACTTTAGACCTCAAAAAAAACGAGTACAAACAACTTACAACTGCCAGCAGTGCAGCCTATAGCCCTTCATGGTCGCCAAATGGGAATCATATTTTGTTCGTGTCCTCACAAACTGGGAATAGCGAAGTTTTTGTGATGGATAAGCATGGGAAAAACAAAAAAAATATCACTAACAATGAAGTTTCAGACACCATGCCTTTTTGGGGAATGGATAATATGATATATTATTCTTCTGAAATTAACGGAACTTATCAGATAGTAAGAATGTCTCCAAATGGAGATAACAAAGAAGTACTCACTAAAGATAAAGGTGATAAATTAATGCCACAATTATCAAATGATGGTAAGACAATATTGTATTACGGCAATGCAGATGGAAATTTTGAAATCTATACAACCAATATTGCTAATACTTCAAAAACACGTCTTACCAATCACCCTTTAATGGATATGAGGCCTAGATGGTCATCAGATGATAAGAAAATAGTTTTTGAACGCGGTAATAAAGGTGATAATCATCATGTGTTTATTATGGATGCTAATGGTAAAAATGTGAAACAATTAACGTTTTCCAATTACAATTATGCGCCATCGTTCGTTCCAAATACTGTTGACATATGGAAAGAAAAATAGTTTAGCAAAAAAACAAAACCCTTGTATTTACTGTAAATACAAGGGTTAATTGTGGAGTCAACGGGACAAAAGTCGAACTATTTTGATAAGGATTTAAGGTCCTTATCCTTACTAAAAATAAATAAATGATTTTTTATGTAAAATTATTTTTAAATGAAGATGAATTCGGTTCAAAAATTTCTAGCTGATGAGATTAATAAAACCTCGTTGTTGGAGTAATGGATAGTGTCATACTGTATCTATAAAAATTGTATATTAAACCTACTATTGCATTTGGTTTAATGAGTAAAGGAAAAAAAGTTTAATAAAAGAGATACGCTAAATATTTATACATGAGTACAAAGAGTAAATATTATGAGGCCTATGCTGCAGTAATGAAGATTACACTTAGAGATGGCGATGCCTCAGAGGAGGAAAAAAGCTTCCTTCAAGTTTTTGGAAAGAAAATAGGAATTACGTCTTCAGAGTATTTTGACATTTCGGAAAATTACATGAGTCATAAAATAGTTGCGCCTTACACTTATGAAGAACGAATGGAGGCATTGTACAAAATCGTTGAGATAATTTATTCAGAAAAGACGATGATGAAAAGTACACGCATCACATGGTTAGAACGAATGGCTATTGCTATAGGATTTGATCCGAGTTACGCTAAAGATATTATTACCAAATCATTAGAGCTATTTAGAGAGTGTTGCGATTTAGAATTCTATAAAACTGAAATCAAAAAAATAGGTGAATGATATTATTGATCAAAAAGATTATTTTATTTTTTTTACAGAGTACATTTTAACTTTTTTATTTTTCCCTTTAAGTAATATATCATCTTCGTAGGTGATTTTTAAGTTTTTGTCTTCTTGAATTTGGTCTAATACCTCTTTCGAAATTATCATTTCGGCATCTAAACGATTACATTCTCCCTCTAATCTGGAAGTTGTATTAATTGTATCACCATGATATGCTATTTCACGCTTAAAAACTCCTACCTCAGTAAGCATGATTTTTCCAGCATTAAGGCCAGCTTTAAACTCTGGAATAACACCATAGGTTTTCAAATAATAAGATTTCCTTTTGAGCAATGATTCCTTGAATGCAAAAAAAGATTCAATACAGTTGTTGTTTTTTATTCCAGTATTCATATTCCAGGTCAAGACCGCTTCATCTCCAACATATTGATATATTGTTGCTTTGTATTTATCGACAATAGCTAAATCGTAAAAACAATCTTGTATGAGCTTGCTGTATTTTACATGCCCCAATTTTTCTGCGTAAGTGGTAGAACTTTTTAAGTCTAAAAACATAAAGATTTTCATACGTTCCCTAGGCGTATAGAACTTACCTGTCATCATTTTTAAAAGATTCCCTTTTCCCAAGGTTAAATCTATATAGGTGACTAGGTTAATGGTAAAATTAACAATTAAGGCATATACAAAGGCAATCCAAAGTCCTTCTAAATTGTTTAGAAACTCAATTATTGATCTACTTTTTTCTACTATGGTGAAAATCTTGAAGCTATAGAAAATAACAAACACCAAAAGTACAGCCGTAATAATTTGTAAGATTAGTGAATAGAGTTGTAATTTGATGAAAGACACCCTGTGTTTTACATATCGGTCAACTAAAAATTGGAGACTTCCAAATACAATGGCTTGTAAAAACCAAGTGATAAAAAAAGTTATAGTTTGATTAACTATATTTAGGTTAAGTACGTTATTCGTTTCTGGATTGAACTTTTGAATCATTAACCAAATAATGCTTGCAAGAAACCATCCAATAAAATAATTTTTAATAGTACTGGAATATGTTTTCATACATTATAATTAGTGAGGAATAACTTTATGTGCATCTAAATTAATGAATAAAATTGTTATGAAATAATTAGAAACGATTAGTTGAATTAAATTTTTAAAATATCTTATCTTTATCTTATAAATATTTAAACTTAACTTATGAGTTCACAAAATGCACATTTTAAAAGTCAATATCATGATGCCTTTGCAGCTATAATGAAGATTACATATAGAGATGGAAATGCTTCAGAAACGGAACAATTATTTCTTAAGCATTTATCTAATAAATTAGGAATATCTGAAAATGAGTATGATACCATAAACAATACTTATATGAACTATGATATTGTTGCACCATATTTACATCAACAGAGAGTAGAACATTTTTATAAAGTTGTAGAGGTTGTTTATTCAGATAAAGATATTGATGGAGACAAACAAACAAAATGGTTAACAAGAATGGCTACAGCAATGGGGTTTGACCCGAGTAATGTTAAGTATATTGTAGCAAAATCATTGGATCTATTTAATCATAATTGTGATTTTGAAAGCTATAAAGAAGGTATAGATAATATGATGATATGATTATTATATAAAAAAAACCTAAACTATAATTTAGGTTTTTTTTTATAATTCAAATTTGATTCTATTTATAATTTAAAAGTAATAACAGGAAGCACTGCATGATTTACAACATCTTCAGAGATGCTTCCTCCAAAAAAGTGACTTAAACCTGTTCTACCATGAGTTGTCATAGCTAATAAATGAGCTCCCGTTTTTTTAGAGTGATTTAAAACACCATCTTCAATTGAATAATCAGAAGTATATTTAATGCTTTCTTTCCAGTTTTTAGCATCAGCTTTTTCCAAGAATTGATTCGCTTTAGTTTCAATTTCATCAGTGCTTTGGAAACCATTGTGAGGTGTATTCACGTGCAGTAATGTAACATTGTTACCTAAAACATTTAATAAATTACTCGCTTTCTGAAACGCAGGAATACTATCTTCTGAAAAATCAGTAGCTAAAACAATATTGTCAAAATCTACGTTTGTATTCTTAGATTTAACAACCAAAACAGGAGTATCACTATGCCTTACAACCTTTTCAGTATTAGAACCTGTGAAGATCCCATCATGATCACTATGACCTCTAGAACCCATTACAATCAAGTCAGCACCTTCTTGTTTAGCAACAGTATCTACTTCTTTAAATACTTTATGATGTTTGATCATTGGAACAACATCAATACCGCTTAAATAATCTTTATCAAGGAAACTTTCAAAAGTTTTGTTTGCTGATGCTAACATAAATAACATTTCTTCTTGTCTGTCAGAGCTAGATTCAGAAAATATAGATTCTGATAATTCCAACATATTCATTACGATAAGTTGTGCGTTATGCTTTCTTGCTAATGCTGCAGCTGTTTCTAGAGCATATTCTGAATGCTTTGAAAAGTCCACAGGTAGGATGATTTTATTCATAGTGTTTTGGTTTTATTAAATGTAAAAGTATGAAAAAAATGAACATTCATAATAATTCAATTATTCTTTAGAGTCATAATTTTACCTGCCCTTAAAATGGTAACTTCAAATTTTGGATCTACTGCTAAACTTTTTGCAAATTCAGCTAATTTCACAAGTGATTCATCTGTCAATTCAAATTTAATGTGGTTAAATGCTAAGATGATATCACCTCCAACAATAAGTTTTTTATTATTAATAACAAGCTCGGTATCACCACCTTTAATTCCCATTTCACCAAATATGGATAAAGTTACAACGCGTTGAACAAGTAAGCCACTATTTTGTGGTAAGTTGAAAATTTTTGCCTCATTGGCTGTTAAAGAATATAAATCAGCACCTAACCAAGGCATTTTATTATTCAATAGAAGATTGGCGGCCAGATTAGAACTACTTGCATACCCAATACCATCAAACCCTCCCGTTTTTGACTTGATGTGACTTACGATTCCAATTACTTCACCTTCTAAATTAAACATCGGACCTCCTGAGTTACCTTGATTTATAGCAGCATCTGTTTGAATAAATTCTGTGTTTGTAAATGGGTTTTTCCCTAGATTTTGTCTTTTGAAAGCACTAATGTACCCAGATGATAATGAAAAGCCAACACCAAGAGGAACACCTATTACAAATATTTGTTGACCAATTTTCATTTTGTCAGAATCTCCAAATGAAACAGTAACCGCATTTATTTTTGGTCTAAATAATTCGATTAATGCGATATCGGCACTTTCATATGAGGATACCACTTTTGCTGGTATTGTTTCTCCATCTGAAAATTTTACGACTAAAGATTCTGGCACTGTAACAACATGAGCAGCAGTAACTATTAATTTATTAGAAATCATAAAACCAGAACCCAAACCATTTGTACTTACCTTCTGCGAATTATTGGTTTGGTTAGTTGTGATGGTTTTTTCTTGAGTTAAAATTGCGACTACTGCAGGACTTACTCGTTCGTAAATTTTTGAAAGGTCTTGAGCATTGAGCACAAAACTGAAGAAAAAAGTGATGATAATCAATTTGTTTTTCATAGGAAAATAAAATGTGTTTTGATAGAAAATGAATATCTTTATATAGGTCTAAGTTAGGCTATTTTTAGTATAACTGAACTGAAATATTCATTTTTAATTTCTAATTACGTTATGAAAATTTTATCCATAAAAAGTGGTTTTATTATCTTTTCTATTTCTTTTTTGATTTTTAGTTGCGCTCCAAGACTGTCATCTAGTTTTGTAAAAGAAGGGTATACAGATAAAGCATATTCTAAAATAGCAGTTATTGGGATAAGTAATGATTTGACACCTAGATTAGCGTTCGAAAGAACAGCTGTTAGTTTATTTAAAGACAATGGCATTAATGCGGTTCATGGTATAGACATGTTTCCTCAAAATATGAGTAAGGAAGATCAACAACCAGCAAACCTGATGAAAATAATTAAGGATAATAATTTGGATGGTATTATTACCATGAGCTTAATTGATACGAATGATGATCATCGCTACCAACAAGGTAATAGTTACTCTGTGCCTGCTGGTTACTATAGAGTTGGAAGACATATTTATACACGTTATATTACCGTTAATGAACCAGGATATTATGTGCCTACAAAATCATATGTTATTGAAGCTGTTTTATATAACTTAAAAGGGAAATTGGTAGAAGGGAAGGAAACTTGGGTTTGGACAGGTGAATCTGCTTTGGTTAATCCTTCTTCGTTGCAATCTGCTGCGCTAACCTTTTCACGAGAAATGGTTGGACAGATTATTAAAGATGAAATAATTATTCCAAAATAATTTTCTCATTAGAAAGCATAGCCTAGTTTTATTCCATAGCGCCAAGCAGGAAGCGTAATTTTAGTTTCTTGATTACCATTAACTCTAAAATCGGGATCAATAAAATCTATGATGCCTATATCTTGCAATGCTTCTGATAAATCATCGTAAAATGCTTGAGGTACAGCACTTATTTCTGTTAAGGTAATTCTATTAGTACTAAATCCAGGGCCTGCAAAAATTAAGTCAATAAAAAAACCTTTTTTTAGCTGCCATTTATATCCAAGTTCTATTCCAAAAACAGAAGATTTTAAGTTTGCATCAATTAAAATTTCACTGACTTCATCATTTCTAGATCTATATACGCCTCCTAAATCTGCACTTGCGTCTTGATATTTAAAATAAGCACCTAAATACAAACCATTGAGACCTGATTTACGTTTTTGAAAATACCATCGAAATTCAGGAATAATCTTAAACCCTGAAAAATTCAAGTCATTAGAATCAAAGCGATCAAAACTTATTTGAGTAACCTCAAATACGCCAGAAGACCCTTTATATCCAAAAGACACACCCAAAGATGTATTAGTTCCTATGCCACGTTCATAATTTGCTTGAAATGTTCCGAAAAGTGGAAGTATTGGATCAACGCTTATATAGTTTTTTACAATGTCTAAATCTTCATCTTGAGCAAAACTACTATGTGAAATCAGGATTAAAGCGGAAGTGAGTAAATAAATATATGTATTAGGTTTCATTTTTATAAGGTTTGACGACAGTGCTTTAGGTGTTGGTTTTTCTGAACAAAAATTGAGTGATATAGTTATGAGTTAGACAAGTTAAGCTTTTTCCATCTTAGGAAGCATGACTTCATTTTTTTCATGATAATGTTCCATGTTTGATAGAATTTTGGTTAATAATTGGAGAACATCACCCATATAAGGTCCTTTGTTTAACATAATACATTCAGCTTGAAGTGAGTATACTGCATCAGTGATTTCTGACCTAGATGGTAATCCTTTTTTTGCGAAGTTTTCTAATACTTGCGTTGCCCAAACTACTGGGATATGAGCAGCACTACATAGTGCTAATATTTCCTCTTGAATTCTACCAATATTTTCCCAGCCAGTTTCAACGGCCAAATCTCCTCTTGCGATCATAACGCCAATTTGTTTCACCTTCATGGCAGTTAATAATATCTCTACAAGATTATCAAAGGCAAACCGCGTTTCAATTTTTAAGATAATGCTTAAAGAATTAGTGGCATTCCATTTTTCTAATTCCACAAGTAATTCTTCAACGTCTTCTTTAGAATTGACGAAAGAAAAATTAACGACATCAGCATTCTTAGCTACAAACTCTAAATCAATCTTATCTTTTTCTGTCAAACCACTAATACCAAGATTAGTTGTTGGAAAGTTCATTCCTTTTTCGGCTTTTAACTTAGAGCCTGTATCTTTTGCTCTTGTAATCTGTATTTCCATACGGTCATCAAGAATCGTATCTATGCGGCCTTCAATTTTGCCATCATCAAATAGAATGATGTCACCTTCTTTGATACGATTAAACACTTCTGGAGTTTGACAAGAGATATGAGCATTTTCGATTAACTTTCCTTCATCGTCATATACAGCAGGATTACCAAGAACGTTTTCTTTTGTAATGATAAGACTATCATTTGTCTTTAATAATATGTGTTGCTCAATTGAAGGTAATTCTCCAACAGGAGTATCCAACATGCCAGATCTATTACAACAAATTAATGTTCCTGTTTCTATGTATAACGTTTCGTAACAATGAACAGTTGCCTTATTTTTTGATGCTTCTATGACTTTGAGTTCTCTATGCTTGCCTCTCGAATCTTTTAAAAATAAAACATCATCCTTCTCTAACTTATTTAGCCATTCTTCGGAAATAGGTAATGAGTTGTACTCTGAATTTTCCATTATGATCGGAATGAGTTCAATTATAGCAGGATTAGTTATTTTGCCTGATCCATCTCTTTTAGGTGAGAATTTTTTGATTTTTGGACCAGGAGTAATATGGCCAGTTCTAATTTTTGGCCCTGCTAAGTCCATTGTTATTTTTATGGTTTTACCATGAGCTTTAGATGCCTTTTTTATATTGTTTATAATTTTTTGCCAAACTTCTGGTCCGTCATGCGCACAATTAATTCTAGCGCAGTTCATTCCTAAATCAACCATTTTATGAACCATATCATAATCATAGGCAGCCTGCGTTGGCTGAGTTACCATTATTCTGACGCGTCTCCCTTTAGACCGAAATCCTAAAAGTTCTTTTGAATGCTTGTTTAATAAACGTTTTCCATTTTTAATTGATAATCCAGGTTTAATTGTATTTGGCGGTTGCTCATCCAATAGTTTATAGAGAACAAATCTAGTTTTTATCAAACTAGACATAATGTGCCCTTCTGCTTTTGCTAATCGCGAAAGACCTAAATTCTGCAATTTTTTTTGAAGGGATCTTAAATCTACTTTCCTAAGACTGTTGTAATGGACTAAATTTCTGGCACTCTCTAAATAGTAGACGTGAGCAGATTTAAAAGGATCTTTAAAGCGCTGTTCTTCATGAATAAGAGTTTGAATAAGAGATTCAATTTGTACTATAAGTTTGTTTATCTTATTAGGATTAACTTTCATTTTTTAATTATAAATGTTAAGTTATATTAATTTAAATCTATTGTGCATTTCACGATCTAATGTTTCTCTATGGTCTGGATGTGCAATATTAATAAGCGCTTTAGCCCGTTGTTTTAAACTTCTCCCGAATAAATCTACAACACCGTATTCTGTGGCGACATAATGCACGTGAGCTCGAGTTGTTGTTACACCCGCTCCGTGTTTTAAATATGGTACAATTTTAGAGTCCCCTTTTTTTGTCGTAGAAGGCATTGCTATAATTGCTTTACCATCATTTGATAATGCGGCACCTCGTATAAAATCCATTTGCCCACCAACACCAGAATATTGATAAGCACCTATAGTGTCTGCACAAATTTGTCCAGTGAAATCTATTTCAATGGCACTGTTTATAGCTGTTACTTTAGGATTCAATTTTATTATTGAAGTATCATTAGTATGAGATGCTTCTTTAAAATGAACCACAGGATTGTCATCTATATAATCATATAGTTTTTGTGAGCCAACAGCGAACGTAGTTAGTATTTTTCCGGGTTTTACTTTTTTGTCTTCACCAGTTATAATACCTTTTTCTATTAATGGAAGTACGCCATCTGAAAACATTTCAGTATGAATACCTAAACGTTTATGGTTCGTTAAATTATTCAATACAGCATTGGGAATATTACCGATACCCATTTGTAGCGTAGCACCATCTTCTATCAAATCAGCAACATGTTTGCCTATTTGTGTCTCAATAAATGAAGGCTCAGATATTATGGATTGATGTATAGGTGTATCAACTTCTACGGCATAATTAATATTACTAATATGAATAATCCCATCACCATGAGTTCTTGGTACTTTTGGGTTTACTAAAGCGACAACTGTTTTGGCTTTTTCAATTGCTGGAATTGTAATATCTACAGAAACCCCTAACGAGCAATACCCATGTTTGTCTGGAGGAGAGACTTGAATGAAAGCAACATCTATGGGCAAGATGTCTCTTCGGAATAACCAATGAATTTCACTTAAAAAAATAGGAATATAATCACCATTATTTGAGTTAACTCCTTTTCTAACGTTACCACCAACAAAACAACTGCACAGGTTGAAAGATTCACTATAAGGGGCTTCCATGTATTTTGCTTCGCCGTCAGTATGAATTTGTAAAATTTCTACATTTTTCAGTTCATTGTAACGATTACATAGTGCATCTATTAATAAATTGGGTGTCATAGCTGCTCCTTGAAAAAAAACACGATTTCCAGATTTCACAATGGAAACTGAGGTGTCAATATCAACTATTTTTAATGAATTATAACTCATAGGAATATTTTTTAAAACGATAATTGAAACCACTTTTCTTAATTAGAGAATTAAATTTCAATCTTCCTAATTATTCAAAATGATATTAAAATAATCTATTCTTTAAATTTACTTTAATATTAACCATTTAGAAAATTGAATCATAATAATTTATTAAATACAAAACTGGCACCAATTAAAATTGATGCCAGCTCAAATAAATTAAAGGGATTATCTATAATTTATAAAAAAAATTAGAGAGTTAGAGTTTGCTAAATTGCTTTATGTAGACGTTCTTTCCACTTTGAATGCGTATAAAGTATAATCCAGTTGAGAGTGAAGATACATTGATGTTTTGAAGCGTATCAAACTCATTTATTTTTTGACCTGTTACAGAAAGTATACTTACGTTATCTATTTTTATACCTTCTGGGTTTAGAAAAGTCAAAACGTTTGTTACTGGGTTTGGATAAAATGAAAAACTATCAAATACATGATCTTCAACTCCAAGTAGAGGTAATCTAAAAATAAATCCACTTCCGTTATTTGTCACTCCAACTATGGTAGAGCCATCATCAGACAACCCTAAAGGTAGTGCTAATATTGCACCCTGAACATCTATATCTAATGAAATAGCATAATCGGTAAGGTCCACCAATCCTTCACTTTCTGTATGTATAAAACCTCTTCCGAAAGCTGCTGGTCCTGGCCATTGTCTGTAATAACCAACTGCTATTTCACCATCGGATGATAAGCCAGTTGTGGTTCCTCTCCATCCATTTACTGGAGAAGGCCCAATATTAATAATTCCTGTTGATTGGCTCCATTTCCAAGCCTGAAAATTATTTGCAGATCCTTGTCCACCGCCACCTGCCCAAAGACCATCATCAGACAAAGTGCCTACCTCAGCAGCAGGGTCATTATTAGAATGGGTTAATAAGGTCTGAACGCCATTGGTCCATATAGCGCCTTGCCGAATTCCATCTGAATTATCTTGCCATCCACCAATTACGCTACCATCATTATTGACGGCATTCGCTCTTGTACTTTGACCAGATACTGTACTTCCAAGATCTTCTATGCCACTAACCTCAGTCCATTTTATGGCATGTGCCGATCCAGCATTGACCCAACCTAATCCAACAATTGTGGATCCATCTGATGAGATTGCCCAGGCAGAACTTGCAGAACCTTGAGACGAGGAACCTAAAGAACCGTGTGATGTCCACGTCTGATTTGTTATATCATACGAGCTTAGTTCTCCAAGATTATTACTTGGATTAATACGAGTAGCTGCAACTAAAGATCCATTTCCATTAATTTTAGTTTGCCCACCATAAAATGATGGTTCTACACCTCCAATAAAGGTAACGCCATTAGCTTCAGTCCATATAAAATTTTCCATATTGTTATGCCCTACAGCAATGGAGCCATCGTTGCTAACATCTGTTAATATTAATCCAGGCTCAAGAATAATTAACTGTGCGCTACAGTTGTTCGAATACATAAATAGAATTATGATAAAAGTTACAATTCTACTAATGACAAGTATGTTTCTTTTCATTTAAATAAGATTTAGTAGTTAAAAAAATAAGGTGCTAATCAATTATACAATTAGTTCCAAATGAAATAAGAATATGATTGTCTATACTTTTATATAGAAGGTTAAGATTAGAGTTTGCTAAGTCTTTTTATCCAAACCGTTTTTCCGCTTTGGATACGTACAAAGTATAACCCAGTTGATAGGGAAGACACGTTTATATTTTGAAGTGTGTTATAGTCATTGACTTTTTGACCTGTTGCTGAAAATATACTCACGTTATCAATATTTAAATGTTCTGGGATTTGAATATTTAAAGTGTTTTTTGCAGGATTTGGATACATTTTAATATCTAATTCACTGTATTCATGATCTGGAGTTGATAAGGTATTTGTATCAATATTATAGGTCATAATTCCAAGATCGGGAGTTGCTATATATACCACAATAGAATTGTTATCAAAAATAAAGTCCATACTCTGAGAACCGACATTTTCAATGGCTTGAACAGGAATTTCAATCCATGTGTCCGCATTATCTAAACTAACTAAAACTTGCGCTTCAGTTGTTGGGGATGAATATATTGAAGCGGCAAGATGATTAGTGCCAGAATATTTAATAGAAGTAACGTTATCACCTGAGTAAACTTGTGTCCAGTTTTCAGCATAGTCGGTTGTTTTATATATACCTTGAGTTGTTGCAATTACGATTTCTTGGTTATTATTTGGATTTTGTTTAATATCTAAAATAGCATCACTATTTGGTGTTAAAGAAATTCCGTCGCTCTTCAATTCCCAAGTAATACCATTGTCTGAAGATTTGTAAAAGTTTGTACTCACTGAAACGAATACAGTATTAGGATTCTGGCTATCAAAAGCTGTTGACCAATGTAATCCACTTTCAGGAAGTGTAATTTGTGTAGGTGTAGGACTCATTGGATCTGAAAAATCAATTTTATAGGTTCCTGAGTTTTGAAAAGACGCCCAAACAATATTATTATTAGATGGATCTGTAGTAGTACTAAGGAGATTGTCAAATTGTACACCGTAAATAGGAAATGGATTTGCTCCAAATTCATTACTCACATTGAGTAATGTATTGCCAAAGCCACCACTTGTAAAACTATATACTCTTCCCTCCATAGTTCTATCTATAAAATACGTATTTCCATTACCAATATTTCCAATGTTAATAGGTATGATATTATGTGCTGTTTCTAAATTTGTAGTCATGTCTTTATGTACTAAACCACCTTGTACACCATAATATAAATTTTCAGATCCAATTTCAGAGACTGCTACTTTATTAGAAAGAAAGAAAGGATTCTCTAATTTTTCTAAAGTGACACCACCATCAGTCGATTTAAAGGGATGATAGTTAGCATTGACCATCAATTCATTGCTGTTGAAAGGATTGAAGGACACATTAAGTCCATAAAAATAAGAGTCTGGGTTCTCAGTGAAGTCATCATTGAGCGGGTAAACATGGTTAGTCCATGTTGCACCTCCATCATTTGATATAATCATTTCATTGGTGTCTAGTACGATTATCTTATTGCTATCGGTTGGATCATATTCTATTCGGGTGATGTCGTCCTCAGCCCAGTCATATAGATTGGTCCATGTTATAGTCATAGGTTGCCAAGTGTCACCATTATCTAAAGAATGGTATAAGTTCTGATCTCCACCACCAAACGATGAAGAAGTTCCTAATAACATTTCAGATGCATTTTGAGGATTAAAAGTAATTGGACTCAATACAATACCTGTTAATTTTTCAGTCCATGTTCCACCAGCATCATTTGATACAAATAAGCCACCATCAACTCCATTTGGGCCATAAGTTCTCGAAATATATAAACTGTCAGGATTATTTGGGTTAATAGCAACATTATTAACAAATACAGAATCATAATTAGTATTAAAATATATTTCAGACCAAGTATTTCCAGCGTTAGTAGTGTAAAACACTTTTACATAATTTATGTTTTGGTAATTAAACCCTTGAGCAAACAAGATAATGTTTGGGTCTTGATTATAAATATCATAGGATGTAACCCATTGTTGATCTGATAGACCAGGGTTAGGTGCTGTAATCTGTTGTGATATATTTTGAGTGTTTAAATCAAAAAAATAAATAGTATTATTTGCGTTCTGACCAGAGTTTTTAATAATAAAACTAAGGGTGTCGTTCTCCATTAATCTTAAGTCACTAATTTGAGTACCACTCTCAGGAAACGAATACATGATTTCCCAATTAATACCATTGTCAATAGACTTCATTAGATGGTTTCCAAGTGTAACTGCATATAATGTATTTTCTGTATTAAGGTCATAGGTTACATCGTCTAACCTTCCGTATGTGGTGCTTCCTTCATAGCTAATTTGAGCAAATGAGCTATAAGTGCAGCTAATAATTAATATTAGTGTAAATAATGATTGTAAAGTTGTTTTCATGGTAATTAATTTAGATTTTGACAAATCTTTCTAAAAACCAAAATATCTAGCAAAAATGTAGACCGAAATAGTGTGACATTTTATTAGAATAACGTGACAATACTTTATAGGGAAGCTAAATAGTGGTAGAGATCGTTACTCTCACCTAATCCAAGTTTTTTTGAAATACGCTCTTTTCGTTTTCTACAAGCTTCGGGGGTGATATTAAAAACTGTAGCAATCTCTTTTGGAGAAAGGTCCATATATACATAAGAAATGAACCGAATATCATTAGCATTAATTGAAGTATGCTTTCTTTTAAGGTTACTTAAAAATCCTTGGTTCACTTCTTCAAAATGCTTAATAAAGCTGTCCCATTCTTCATCTGTTTTTAAGTAGCTCTTTAGGTTTTTAATATGCTGTTTAATCGTTGAAGAATGTTCCAAGGTATTGTTTGCTTCTAATTCAGAAATAATAGTTGTAACAAGCTTATTTCTATCTGATAAGAAAAGCGCCTTTGCCGAGAGTTTTCTGTTTTTGGACTCAATTTCGCTTTTTAGTTGCTTTTCGAGTAATAAATTTTCATTTTTTTCTTTCTCTAATTCTAAAGTCAGAATTTCTTGATTTCTTTTTTCAAGAATTTTACGCTGTTTATTTTTTAAAACTTGGTTTCTTAAAGCCCAAATAATTAGAAGGAACAATAATAAAGCTGCGCCCAAAATTGTATAGAAGGTCTTTCTCTCTTTTTTAATTTCTTGTTGCTGATCACTTAGCTTTTTTTTGTAATTTTCAATTTCAAATTTTTCTTTACTTCTTTCAAATAATTGACCATCATTTATGGTATTTAATTTCTCTTTAGCAATAATCAATGAATCTTTTATATTTAAAGCTGCCATATAGGATTCATTTTTGGTTAGCAAATTAGAAAGTTGTTCGAAAGCATTTATTTTACTTTCTAAAGTGATACTAGCTTCCACAGACATTTCGGCATAAGTAATAGCATCTTCTATATGGTTTTCCTTTGCAAAAGCCCTAGAAATCAATAATAATAAATTGTTTTTAAGTTCAGAATTAGTAACATCATTTAATTGTGGTAGTAATTCAAAAGCTAATTTTTTTGAACTTTCAGTATTATCTCTTAATAAATAATTCTCTACTAACAAGGCTTTAGCTTCTAATAAAAAATCAGGAGATTCTTGGGACAAATTAATGGCTTCATCTAAAAATGATCTCGCTTTAGATAATTCATTTTTTTTGTTTGCAACAGAGGCTAGATTAATAGCATAGATACTTAAATTAACAGCTGCATTATTTTTTTTAGCGATGTCATATGCCTTGAGAAAATACTCTTCAGATTTATCGAACTTTTCTTCCTTAGAATAGAGAATTGCAATATTATTTAGAACAATCATTTCTTGCTGAGGTTCTAAGTCTTTAATTGCAATGGTATATGCTTCCAAATAATATTCTAGAGCCTTGCCATAATCGAGCATATTATAATAATTGGCACCAATATTATTAATGGCTAGAAATTGTTGTTCGTACCATTGATTTTTAATTGCCAATTCTTTGGCTTGGTTGAGTAGTTCAAGAGATTTTGAGTAATCCTTTTCTACCATAGCATTTACGCCATCTTTAATAATTAGATTGGCTTCTTCTTGCGCCTTTAAACTTATTATCGCTGAAGATAAAGTAAATACTAAAAAAAGATAGAACCTCATAATGAATGTCATAGAAATGTTAATCAGAGATTAAAAACAAAGTTACATCTTTATTAATATAGTTTTTGAAAGTTTTTAAAAGGCAAAGCGAATCCCAACACCATAAATATTTTGACTTCTATCTTCGCCTGAGCTATTTTTACTAAAATCCTGTTTAGTACTGATAAAAATATGGCTTGATTTTTTGAAATTATACCCTATCTCTGTGATCCCAAATTTAGTATCGAAATCACCTAAATTTTGTCCTGAGTCTGGTTTTAATGAACTAAATCCAGCTGCTACATGCCATCTCATATTAGTAGAAAACTTATAACGTGAATAAAACTCTATGCCTTTACTGTCGTAGAACATATCTCCTGTTCTATGATGGTTCTTAAAGATACCATAAGACAAGGCTACTCTAAAACGATTTTTTTCAAAAGAAGCCGCAGTAATAAAGGCTTCATCATCTACTTTTGCTTGGTTGGGTTCAGGGTCTTCTACACCGTCATTTACTTTGTTATAAGCTATACCTATAGCAAACCCCTTTATTTTGTAATTGGCTCCAAATCCATAGGTGTCAATACTTTCACTATTTTCAGAAATGTTTCGAGTTTGTGCTTGCGCAGCAAGACTCAACCCCTCTTTTTTATAGTTTAGTTGTAATACTTGATTTGCTCTACCTGTTCCAGAAATGCCACCATCAGAGATGTTCCATACACCTAATCCAGTTCCACCAAAAGCTAGAAAATTATCCAATTCACTTGCAGCTAGGCTATAATATATAGAATTGTTTTTTCCAAAAATAAGAGAGAACTCTTTATAAGAAACCCCTGCATAACCAATTCTTGTAAAAACGGCATCTCCCACTTGAGCTATACCTTCATCTGCATCAACAGCAAATTGGACAGTGTCATCTCTAGAGGTTAAATTCAATCCAAATTCGACACGCCCAATAATATTAAAATTATCATCTTCATTTTGGGAGAGTCGATGATTAAATTTTAAACCTATTCGTGGTGCATTATTTGAAACTCCTATCTCACCTTCATCTGCAAAACCAGCACCAAGTCTTATACTTCCGTAAGGTGTTACTCGAGAGGTTATTTCTTCTATCCAATTTGTATTAGTTTCAGTTTCTTTTTTATTATTTTCTTGCCCATATGTATGACAAGGAATGGAACATAACACCAACAATAATGTCATTTTCGTGAATATGTTAAAATGAGTTTTCATTTCGATAATTTTTGATTAACAAATTATTTATGTAATGCTGCCGTGTATTTAGGATTCATTAAATTATCTACACTTAAGATTTCATCTAACTTTTCTTCAGAAAGTAATTCTTTCTCAAGCACTAATTCACGAATTGTTTTACCAGTTTCTACAGCCTCTTTGCCTAAAATATCACCCATATGATGACCTATATATGGATTCAAAAATGTAATTATACCTACTGAATTAAACACCATTTGTTTGGTATGCTCTTCATTTGCAGTTATTCCATCTACACATTTTTCAGCAAGTGTAATGCAAGCATTTGATAGTAATTCTACAGACTCAAACATGCATTGTGCAATTACTGGTTCCATAACATTCAATTGTAATTGTCCAGCTTCTGCAGCAAAAGAAATTGTGACATCATTACCAATAATTTTAAAACAAACTTGATTAACAACTTCAGGTATTACCGGATTTACTTTGGCAGGCATAATTGAAGAACCTGCTTGCATTTCTGGTAGATTGATTTCATTGAACCCACAACGTGGTCCTGAAGATAATAATCTTAAATCGTTACAAATCTTAGATAGCTTAACACTGGTACGTTTTAATGCTCCAGAAATCATAACATAAGCACCACAATCTGAAGTGGCTTCAATTAAATTTTCTGCAGGAACAAAACTTGCCTTAGTGTATTGTTGTAAATATCCTATAGATAATTGTGTAAAGCCATCTGGTGCATTTACACCTGTACCAATAGCAGTTGCGCCTAAATTAACTTCTAAAATAAGATCACGACAGTGTTTTAGATTCTTTGTTTCTTCTTTTAAATTTGCAGACCAAGCCCCAAATTCGTCACCTAAAGACATTGGTACAGCATCTTGTAATTGTGTTCTTCCCATTTTAAGAACTTTCTTGAATTCTGCGGCTTTTTTATCTAAACTCGATGTTAAAAGGTTAATACGTTCTAACAACTGATTCATATAATAATAAACAGCAACTCTAAAGCCTGTTGGATATGCATCATTTGTAGATTGAGACTTATTTACATGGTCGTTAGGATGTAAAATGTCATAACTTCCTTTTTCATGACCATTTAGTTCAAGACCTACATTTGCAATAACTTCATTAGCATTCATATTTACTGAAGTTCCAGCACCTCCTTGAAATACATCTGAAGGGAAAAATTGTGCATATTTTCTTAAGTTATCAAGTATGTGATCACAAGCTTGAATAATCATATCTGCCTTGTCTGATGGAATAGTTCCAATTTCTTTATTAGCAGCTGCGCATGCTTTTTTGGTTAGAACTAGGCCTTTAACAAAAATTGGAAAATCACCAATTTTAGAGCCAGAAATTTTAAAGTTGTTAATTGCCCTTTGCGTATGAACACCATAATATAATTCGTCATAAATTTCTAAGTCTCCTAAAAGGTCTGTTTCTTTTCTTGTTTTCATGATGTTTTGTTTTTTGTGATGATTGTTTATAAAATTAAACCTCCTAATATAAATCCGAAGATGACACTAGATACTATTGTGACGACGCCAGGTATTATGAATGAGTGGTTAAATACATACTTACCTATTTTTGTGGTTCCAGTATCATCCATTTCAACTGCGGCTAATAGTGTAGGATAAGTTGGTAATACGAATAATGCACTTACTGCTGCAAAAGAAGCAATAGCAGCTATAGGGCTAACCCCTAAAGCTAAAGCTGCAGGCATTAACGCGGTTGTTGTTGCGGCTTGCGAGTATAATAACATACTAGCAAAGAATAAAACAACAGCCAACATCCAAGAATATTCGTTTAAAACACCACCAGCTGCGCTCTTAATTTCTTCTATATGATTGCTAACAAAAGTATCACCTAACCAAGCCACACCAAGAACACAAATAGCAGCACTCATACCTGATTTAAAAGTAGACATACTTGTAATGTCATTCATTTTTATTTTGCAAACTAAAGCGATTACTGTTGCAGCTAATAGCATTACAGCCATAATAGCTTCGTTTCTACCAATCATAGGGTTCTCTATAAGACCAACTTTTTTAGAAATCATACTTGCATATGTAACAATTAATATAATTGCTACTAAAAAAATGCCGACAGACCGTTTTGCTTCTTTTGAGTCTTTATAGTTTTCTTGACTTTTCGCTTTTACTAATCCAGCAGCAACACGTCTTTGATACTCTGGGTCTTCGGCTAATGGTTTTCCTAATTTGTTAGCAACTATTGCACCTACTAAACATGCCAAGATTGTAGATGGAATTGCTACAGCGAGTAGTTGTAAGTATGAAACGCCCAAAGGTTCTAAAAAACTAGCAAATATGACAACTGCCGCTGAAATGGGTGAAGCTGTGATCGCAATTTGAGATGCCACAACAGAAATACTTAAAGGTTTTGATGGTCTCACACCACCTTCTTTTGCAACCTCTGTAATTACAGGAAGTGCTGCGTAAGCAGTATGCCCCGTTCCCGCTAATAAAGTCATCCAGTACGTAACAGTAGGCGCAATAAACGTAACGCGCTTAGGGTTTTTGCGCAATATTTTTTCAGATAAATGAACTAAATAATCCAGTCCACCAGCTTTTTGCATTGCTGCTATCGCAGAGATGACTGCCATAATAATTAATATAACATCTACAGGTACGGAGCCTGCTTTTAATCCAAAGATAAGTGTGAGTACAACAACACCAGCACCACCAGCATACCCAATACCAATGCCTCCCATTTTAGATCCCAGGAAGATAAAAAAGAGAACGACTAATAATTCTATCCAAATCATAATTATCTGTTTTTAATTAGTTATCATTTATTTTTTTTGTGATCGCTTTTAGTATGGCATTCCAACCAGCTTTGTGAAGCTTTAACTGATCACTATCAAGAATCTCTTTAACATCTTCATTTAATAACTTTACTTGTTTTTGGATTTCCGATTTTATCTGTTTTTTTGATAATTTAATATTCGGATTATCCAAACGCTTCATTTTGTAAGCATGATACTTTACTACATTATGATAAACGACTCTTGTGTCACCCTTAAGTTTCATTCTGTCCATAAGGTCTTCATACCACAAAGCCTGTATTTCTTCGTTGTCTGATAAAAAAACATCTACTCTGTATTCTAGACGCTCTTTTTGTTCTTCAGTTAATTCTTGTGCTATAACAGTTTGAAAACAAAAACAACTGATTACGATGATAAAAATTTTCTTTAAATCCATTAGATTAAAAATTGATTACTATTTATTTAATTACTCTTGCAAAGTTCAAAATAGACTTTACTATTAATGATGATAAACGTCATGTTTTCAAAACTTTAACATTACTTTGCAGTCAGATATTCATTACCCAAAAATCCTAGACTTTGTAACTCTAGCATTCATTTCGGCAATATTAATTATTGAAATACCTTCAGGACATTCTACTTCACATGCACCAGTAAAGGTACAACTTCCGAAGCCTTCAATTTCCATTTGAAATGTCATTTCTGCCACACGTTTATGTTCTTCTGCTTTACCTTGAGGCAATGTATTTAAATGATTTATTTTTGCTGAAGTAAATAACGCAGCAGATGAATTTTTACAAGTTGCTACACAAGCGCCACAACCAATACAGGCTGCTGCATCCATTGCTCTATCTGATATTTCTTTTGGTATTGGAATTGCATTTGCTTCTGGTGCTGTTCCTGTTTTTGCACTTATAAAAGCGCCCTGTTCAATAATTCTATCTAATGAAGAACGGTCTACTACTAAATCTTTAATTACTGGAAATGACGCTGCTCTCCATGGTTCAACAACAATAGTATCTCCATCATTAAAACTACGCATGTGTAATTGACAGGTAGTTATATTATCATGAGGGCCATGAGCACGACCATTAATAAATACTCCGCATTGTCCACAAATACCTTCTCGGCAATCATATTCAAAAGCTATTACTTTCTCATCTTTAAGAACAAGCAATTCATTTAAATGATCTAGAGCTTCTAAAAAAGACATCTCTTCAGTTAAACCATCTACTTCATAATCTCTTATGGCTCCTTTATCTTTAGGACCTTCCTGCCTCCAAATTTTAAATGTTACTTTCATAGTATTTTACTTATAGCTTCTCACAGAAGGTTTAACAAATTCAAATTCTAATTCTTCCTTGTGTAAATTGAAATTACCATTATCATATTCCCAAGCTGAAACATAACTATAGTCTTTATCTACACGTACAGCTTCACCATCTTCAGTTTGAAACTCTTCTCTAAAGTGTGCACCACATGATTCTTCACGTTCTAAAGCGTCTGTACACATTAAAATTCCTAACTCAATGAAATCGGCCAAGCGTAATGCTTTTTCAAGTTCAGTATTCATTTCCTTATCATGACCTGTAACTTTCACATCACTCCAAAATTGATCTCTAATTGTTTTGATTTGAGTGATTGCTTTTTCTAATCCAGATTTATTTCGGCTCATGGCACATTCTTGCCACATGACTTTGCCTAGCTCTCTATGAAAATGATCGACTGTCTTTGTTCCATTTATAGTTAGAATTTGTTCTATATGCGCTTTGGTTTCTTTTTCTGATTTTTCAAATTCTGGATGATCTGTAGTTGGGTGATCTGTTTTTATTTCGGAAGCTAAGTAATTGTTAATTGTATTTGGTAATATAAAATAACCGTCAACACTTGCTTGTAATAATGAGTTAGCACCTAATCTATTTGCGCCATGATCAGAAAAATTACATTCTCCAATGGCATATAATCCAGGAATGGTTGTCATTAATTCGTAATCTACCCATAGTCCACCCATTGAGAAATGCGCTGCAGGTGAGATTTGCATTGGCTCTTTATAAGCGTTTATTCCTGTTATTTTTTCATACATGGTAAATAGGTTACCATAACGATCTTTTATAGTTTCTAACCCGAATTTTTCAATAGCATGTTTAAAATCTAGATACACTGCGTTTTTTAGTTTTCCCACGCCAAAACCAGCATCTATACGCTCTTTTGCTGCGCGTGATGCAATATCACGAGGTGCAAGATTTCCAAAACTTGGATAACGTCGCTCTAAGTAATAATCGCGTTGATCTTCAGGTATTTCGTTTGCTTTTCGTAAGTCATCCTTTTGTTTTGGAACCCAAATACGCCCATCGTTACGAAGTGATTCAGACATTAAGGTAAGTTTGGATTGTGCTTCGCTAGATTGTGGTAATGCTGTGGGATGAATTTGAGTAAAACTTGGTGCACCAAATAATGCGCCTTTTTTATGTGCTTTCCATAATGCACTTCCATTGCAACCAATAGCTAAAGTTGATAGTCTAAATACACGAGAATAGCCTCCTGTTGCTAGCACAACAGCATCAGCAGCAAAACGTTTTAACTCTCCAGTGACTAAATCTCTCACAATAATACCTTTTGCTTTTCCGTCAATAACAACTAAGTCTAACATTTCACTTCGCGGAAACATTTCCACTTTTTTAGCACGAACCATTTTATATAATTGAGAATAAGCCGCTAAAAGCAATTGTTGTCCTGTTTGCCCACGAGCATAAAACGTACGTTGGACTTGTACACCACCAAAACTCCGATTGACCAAGGTGCCTCCATATTCTCTTGCAAAAGGCACACCTTGCTGTACAAAATGGTCAATGAGTGGAGCAGATAATTCTGCTAATCGATAAGTGTTGGCTTCACGTGACCTAAAGTCACCACCTTTTAATGTGTCGTAAAACATACGATACACACTATCGCCATCATGTTGATAGTTCTTAGCTGCATTTATTCCGCCTTGAGCTGCTACAGAATGGGCGCGTCTGGCAGAATCTTGATAACAGAAGCACTTCACATCATAACCTAATTCAGCTAGAGTAGACGCTGCTCCAGCACCAGATAACCCAGAACCAACAACAATGATATTGAGTTTTTTCTTGTTCGCAGGATTTATTAATCGGGACTTAACTTGGTAGTTACGCCATTTATCTTCGAGTTTTCCTTCTGGAATTTTTGAATCTAATGTCATCTTCTAGTTATTTGAAATAAACGATAAAAGGAATAATCCCAAAACCAACACCCATTATAATTGCATATATCAAGGATATTTTTGCTAAAATTTTTAAGCTCTTCTTATGATAAAACCCTAAGGTTTTGAAGGCGCTTTTTAAGCCGTGATGTAAATGTAATGCCAGAGGAATAGAAATTAAGGTATAGAAAATCACAAAATAGATGTTTTGAAATAAGCTATATGTTACTTCATAAACATCTTTATTACCCATGTGATCTAACCGAACGTCTTCACCCATACCGAGTTTAATTCGTGCCCAGAAATTTGCTAAATGCACAATAATAAAGAGTAATATTAGTGTACCGATCAATCCCATGTTTTGAGATGTCCAGGTACTATTCTCGTTTGAGTGATTGACAACATATTTTTGGGGCTTAGCTTTGCGATTTCTAAGCGTTATTAATAAAGCATAAAATGCGTGAAGGATAATAGATACATATAAAACGTAAGCTATGATTTTAATTAAAGGACTTTCTCTTAAAGTTGTTGAATAAGAATTATATAGATCTCTGGCAATATCCTCTGGTAATAGTAAAATACAATTTGCCGAGAGATGCACAATCAAAAACACACACAGAAAAAGACCTGTCGCAGCAATAATTGTTTTTCTAAAAAAGAGTGGATTCATCGAAGTTAATTTTGATTGATTGGATACTTCTTCTAAATCTTAGAATATTACCTACTAATTTAGTGAAAAAACATTACTTCTTTAAGTCTTTATTTACTTTTATTAATCCATATAAACCAATACTAACTAATGGTGTTATAAGGATTAATAATTTCAAACAAATTTGTAAAATTTCCATTATTTTATATTTAAATAAAACGGCTTCTTATAATATCTTATGCAAAGTTCGTATGATAAAACCTTGGAGGATATGATAAAAATCATTTTTCTATAAAATTTAAATTCTTCAAAATATATGCTTTATTTGGCGTTAAATTGCTCTATCAGTAGTTAATAATAATTTCATTAGAAATATTGATAAAGAAAACGAATCAAAGAGAAGTACAAAGAATTTTAAAATGAATACTTACATCAAGATTTTTTGAACGCTTTCTTTCTAAAATACGCTAAAACCGAAACAATAATCACTATCGCAATTAGCACATAAATAAATTTAGGTACAGGAACTGGGTCACCAGCTGCATAACTATGTAAACCAGACAGGTAATAGTTTACACCAAAAGATGTCATAATAATAGAACCAAACGCAAATACGCTTGCAACATTTAATACATAACGGCTTTTTAATGCTGGAATAAAACGCAAATGCAAAACTATGGCATACACAATTATACTAATAAGTGCCCAAGTTTCTTTTGGATCCCAAGCCCAATAACGCCCCCAACTTTCATTAGCCCAAATGCCTCCTAAAAATGTGCCTACTGCTAAAACAAATAAGCCAATCGTCATTGAAATTTCGTTGATATACGTCAATTCTTTAATGCGAATATTAATAACTTCTTTTGTTTTTTCTGTTCTAAAAATAAAAAGTAATAAGGCCATAAATCCTAAAACAGCAGATAAGGCTAAAGGCGCATAACTACTCACAATTGTTGCTACATGCACTTTTAACCAAAATGATTTTAAGACAGGCATTAAGTTGGTAATCTCTGGACTTAGCCAATCCAAATAGCTTACAAATAAAAGCGCTCCAGAAAACAAAGTAGACAACGGTAACGCAAAATCAGATTTTCTGAACGTTAAGAACCCACAGAGCAGTAAAACCCAAGCCACAAAAACAAGCATTTCATAACCATTACTCCAAGGGGCATGTTGTGCAACATACCAACGCAAAATGATGTTTCCTGTGAATATGATAAAACTAATAAGAGTCAATATAATGAAGGTGTTCCAAACAAATTCGACACCCTTTTTCTGACTAAAAATTTTGATGATTGATAGTACTAAAAGAATGGCTCCTAAAGTAAAGAACACTTGAAAAAGCCAGAAATTTAGATTGAGTTGGTTATACCATAATTCAGCTTCAATACGTTTTCTATTCGGAATAATGTCTTTTCCTAAAACATCTTGGAACGTTTTAATATAGCTTAGTTTTTCGCTAGCATCTATCCAGTTTTTGTCGTTAACATCTTTAAAATAATTCGGAATGATTTGTTGAGCGAATTGTCCATCTTCCTCTGGAAAATCCTTAAAGTGATGTGTTTGACTATGCCATGTATTATTATCATCATTACTATTTGGAAACACTTTTAAGTAGTTGCCAGAAAAGACATTAAACAAAATATTAAAACGCTCGTCAACTTTAATAACCTCTTTATCAAATTCACTTCGTTCGGCAGGTTTCTTTTTATTCGCTTGTTCAATGACCTTACCTAATATGTATTTTCCTTTGTCATCTAATAACCCAATAAAGGATACTAATCCATCTTCACTTATATCTAAACCTTTAAAGAGCTCTCCTCCTTTTTGAGCATCAACTTTTATAATCGGAATAAATTGCCAAACATTTGCAGAAGACTGCATCGCCAAAAATGCTTGATTAGCATCTAATCGAACACTTTTTCCTTCTTTAGTGAATTTGAAGTAGGGCTTGCGAGAGAGCTTTCTTAAAAATTCGGAAGCTAGCGTATTCAAAGGTTTTATACGTCCATCTAAATCTTGTACCATTAAGCGGCCAAATAATTCAGCATGTTGCTTATCAACAGTTTGTTGATTTATGATTTCAATAGTAACTTCTGGAATTTCAGGTTTTTCAGTTTGAGAAAGCGCAACATTTGAAATACTTAAAATGAATAGAAGAAGAGAGGCGCTTTTCAATTTTTTTAACTTCTTATTGATTAAAGTGAACCTTGATGTTTTTCCGAAGAGCGTAAAAAACATGCCTATCATCATTAAAAAGTACCCTAAATACGTCACATTTGTACCTATGGCGTCATGGTTCACAGCTAATACAGTTCCTAATTCATCAGTGTCATAACTCGCTTGAAAAAAACGATAACCTTTATAGTCCAAAACGTTATTCATGAATATACGATGCGGTGTTTCAGTATTATTATCGATCACTTTGACCTCACTCGCATAAGCAGACGGACTTGTAGAACCAGGATAACGTTCCAATTGAAAATCGTCTAAATGAATAGAAAAAGGCGTGATTACAGGTTCAGCGCCATAAGACAATGAGATTTTTATGTTATCTATATCGACATCATGCGTTGTTGGTAGAAAACCTTGTCTGTATAATAAGGTCGACTCTTTCTCCGTATCATTTACGTTTACATTTACAACTAAGGCATCGTCTTTTAACTCATCGTTATCTTTTGGCTTTTCAGCCTCGCTAACCAAACCAATCGTTGCTTTTGGATGGTAGGATAATGGTACAAAAGACGCGTCACCATCGCGATACAATGTTCGTAATGACATGGTGTGCAAACTGTCTTTTTTGATAGTGCTTGCCGTTTCGGTTGCCATGACAAAAGAGCTTAAGTTTCTAGGTGAAAGCATACTAAATACACCGTCTTTTTCTATGATATTTATAACATCGGGTGCATCAACTTCAAAACCAACTTTATGCTGATGTTGCCCAATAGCTTCAATTTCACCTTTTTCTAGAAAGACCGTTTCTCTTCCATTTCCTGCCGAAACCACCATTTGAAGCATGGGCTTTCCGTTAGGTTGGTCTTCTTTTATTTGCGGAATAGCATCCGCTATAAAATCTTTGTACGACACAGCAACAGATTTATTATTAAACTCTGTTTGAATACTAAAATCATTATCACTTAAAGTCGAAAAACTCAGTTGCTTTTTTACTGATTTTGTTGTGTTTCCATCAGTAAGGTGCACATGGAGGAAATTGGCATCAGAAATAATAACATTTGAGGAAGCCCCTTCTCGAATACGCATAATACCACCGTAAGAATTGTAACGTGTAATACTGGCTCCAATAAGAATGATAACGAAGGCAAGGTGAAACGTTAATAAGGGCCATTTCTCTAAGCGCCAAAGTTTGTACTTATATATGTTTATTATGAAACAAACACCTAAACCAGCCATAACAAATTCAAACCACCAAGCATCATAAATTAATTTCCAAGCGGTTGCAGTACCAAAATCATTTTCTACGAATGTTGCTACAGCCATCGCTATTGCAAACGTAAAAAGTAATACAATAGCCAGAATTGGTGAGGCAAGCAGTCGAAAGAGTTTATTCATTTAAGTTAGTTTAAAAAAAATACCTTCTCATAAGTATAGAAAGGTATTTTTACAATAAGAGATTTGTTTTAGTTAATTAGTAGCTGTTACTACATTTTTAGTTTGATAAGTTGCTTCACGCGCTTTTGCTTCTTCAAGCCATTTTGGCAACAGGTTCTTTTTAAATGTGTCTTTTTCAGCTCTTAATTTTTCGATATCTAACCCAATAAATTCTTGTGCTTTTTCTTTGGTGCTAATATCTGGCATCTCAATTGGTTTATTATGACCAAGACTTGCTAACATTCGTGCGAGTTTTACACGAGCTTCTTGTGCGATGACTAAGCCGCTTCCAATAACGCGAGCAGTTTCAACTGGTGAATGAAAAGAGGCTCCATGTGCTGCAGCCGAGTAATCCCAACGCCATTGCGCATGACGAATATCAGTCAAGATCGGTTTCATTTGTGTTTCTGTCGCACCTAATTCCCAACATTTAGCGGCCTCTAAATGAGCACTCACCAATAAGTTTTCTAATTTAATACGATTTTCAGATGCTTTGCGCTGTCTTTCATAGACGTTTGCAATAAGATTTTTTGATTCTTCTCTATGACATACTTGACAAGCATTAGATGTGTTATTTAAAGGGGATTGAATATGATGATCTGTAAATTTCTGACCGCCTTCACTTTTATAAGGCATATGACAATCTGCACAAGATACTCCTCTGTCTGCATGGACTCCTGTTACGAAGGTTTCATAACCTGGATGTTGAGCTTTGAGCATTGGTGTTTTACTTATTTTGTGTGTCCAATCAGAAAACTCTATGTTGTCATAATAGTTCTCCATTGCTTCAACAGTGAAGCCATCTTTCCAAGGGAATTTTAGATACGGTACACCTTCTTTACCTGGGAGCTTTTTATCAAAGTAGTATTCGACATGACACTGTGCGCAAACTAGAGAACGCATTTCATTGTGTGTCGCTTGATTGATGTCTTTTCCCATAGCATCAAAGGCTTCAACTAAGGCAGGACGCGTAATGCGTAATTTCATACTGTTAGGATCGTGACAATCTGCACAACCAATAGGGTTTACAACTTGTTCTCCTTTATCTGCCCATTTTCCACTATAAAATTCTGCAATTCCAATCTCATTCATCAAACGCGGCACATCAGGACTTTTACACGTCCAACATGTAGCAGGCATTGGACCATCTCCTTTGCCTTCTGGACCTCCAGTTCTTAACGTGTTATGAATATCATCAATAGCATAGGCATGACCACGACCTTGGTTATAATCTTTAGAAAACCCATAACCTGCAAACAAAATGACTAAGCGGGGATCTTCTTCAAGGACATCCCGCATACGAGAACCGCCTTGATAGGAAGCAAATGATGTGTCTAATGTTTGTAATGAGGATTGATATTCTAGTGGGAAATTTTCGCCCCAAACCTCATTTCTAGGCTCATTTTCAGCAATGTTTACTTTAGGAACATATTGATACTTGGCCTCTGATTTTCTATTGACAATACTTGAAGCCAAAAGCCCAAGTAAGAAAACGACAATAATGGTTACAATGAATAATACTTTATTTTTCATGTTATAGTGTTTTATTATTCTTTTTTAAGTTGTTCTTCCATCCAAGACGGAATGACTATTTCTTCTTGATCTGTTGGTAAAGGCGCTAGGTTAAACTTTATTGTAGTTAGACCATGTACTTTACCATGCGGAATCATTTTATGACAACTCCAGCATTGGCGACCCGTTCTATTTTCATTATGACCTTCTAACCAACCATCATATTTGGCTTGTGTGACTTGTTGAACATGGCAACGAATGCAATTGTTTTGAACAACTTCTTGAGACGCTTCTTTCATTTCAATAACATCAGGCTCTGCTCTTGCTGTAAAAACTGAGGCGTGATATAAGCCGTCTTTGGCTTTGAAATAATACTTATTGATGACGTTATCATGAGGCACATGGCAATCATTGCAATTTGCCCATTCGCGGTGTGAACTATGCATCCAGCTATTATAAACGGATGTCATAACATGGCAATTAACACAAGCCTGAGGGTCATCTGATAAATAGGAGGCTATTTTAGATTCTCTTGCCATAAATAAACCCAAACCAATAACGACAGCAATAAAGAACATAGCTGTTTTTCTCCATTTAGAGTTTTTTGGCAAGATGTTGAACTTAAATATCAATCCTATTGTTTTATTGCATTGTTAAGTAATGTCGGTATAACTTTTAATTGAACCCAAGCTCAATTATTAGCATTGCTATTTCGTATTCTGTTTTTTATTGAGCTCATACCTTATGAAGCAATAATTGTGAATAACCAACGTTTAAAGATACATTTTTCAATAGAATTTTAGTGTAAATGAGATCTTTTTCTAAAATATTTACCAACGGTTTTGTATGTGGAAAGTTGAGTTGGCTGGAATTAAATTAGTAAAGGAAAATGAGCATGAATCAGCTAAAGGATTTTCCGAGTACACAAAACGAGCAATTAAATTTATACCTTGTTGTTTGGAGTTTTGTTTTAACTCTTTTTTTGTTTTGATGAGCTTAGACATTTGTTTATTTAATATCACTTGACTGTTTATTTGCTTAGTAAAACTACTAATACAACTTTATGCTATTTACAGAATTTTGAATCCAGTTAATTGGTGTGATAATATATTTTTGTGAGGTATTGTCAAATTTAATTTTGACTTTAATACCGTTAGGCCACAAACTAATTTCATTTAAATATTGCTCATCAATTTGGAATGTTCTAGTTTTTTCATCTCGCAATACTTCTATAATGTCTTCTTTAATACTTGTAATTGTTGTCATATCTAATTATTAATAATTTTTTTCAATAAAAGTACATTAGGAATTTCCTTTTATAAAATTTGCCTTATGGCTAAAATGAGCCCTAAAAAAAGTTATGACTGACACCTAAATAAAAAACCCTTGTATTTACTGTAAATACAAGGGTTAATTGTGGAGTCGGAGAGAATCGAACTCTCGTCCAAACAAGCTATTAAAGAGCTTTCTACACGCTTATTCTATTATTAGATTTTCGACTGTAAGCTGGCAAAAGACAACCTACTTACAACTTAGCTTTTTAATCTCGAAAATGCATCAAAGCGCTACATCATCTTAGTTAATATTTACGATGCCTCTAAATAGAACGCCATTAACCAAGGCTTTCTGGAGACATTTAGCTTTCCTACCTAGTAGGACGAGGCTTAATCTTACTATAATTCAGATTATGCAGCTAAAGCGTAGTTATTCTCGCCGTTTAAAATTTGGTCTAGCCTTTAACGTGTTTCAATGCCATTACACGACGTGCTTACCGTTTAATGAGTCTCGCTGTCAAAACCAGTCGACCCCATTGTAGTAATATTTATGTTGGCGTTCTCTTTCAGGTCAGGCTCTCACTACTCGCTCTCTACGAGGAGCTCAAACAAACCGTTCCATCCTTAACGCAGCATGCAAAGTTATCAAAAAGTTTGTATAACCCTACATTTACTGTTATTTTCGTGCAAATTTTGTACCAATCCCAATTCTGGCAAACTTGTCAGTTTTGATGTCATAATTCCTTTACACTATGAAATTCGCTATTATTAAAGAACGTAAAAATCCACCAGATCGACGTGTTGTATTTTCACCAGAAAAACTAGCCGAAGCCAGAGCACAATTCCCGCAAGCAGAATTTGTCGTAGAATCATCAGATATTCGCGTATTTTCAGATGATGCCTATCGCGCTCAAGGATTTACTGTTACCGATGATGTGTCTGATTGTGATGTCATGATTGGTGTAAAAGAAGTGCCATTAGATGCACTTATTCCTAGTAAAAAATATTTCTACTTCTCCCATACTATAAAAAAACAACCTTACAATAGAAAGCTCTTAGTAGACATGCTTAACAAGCATATCGAAATGTATGACCACGAAACCATTGTTAAGCAAAGTGGCGCAAGACTTATAGGTTTTGGACGTTATGCAGGTTTGGTAGGTGCTTATAACGGATTTAGAGCTTTAGGATTACGTGATGGATTGTTCGAACTACCTAAGGTGGAGCATTTAGCCGACTTAGACGAAGTAAAGACCGAACTCGATAAGATCACATTGCCAAATATAAAAATAGTCTTAACAGGAACGGGTAAAGTAGCCCTAGGAGCCAAAGAGATTTTAGATCACCTTCAAATAAAGCAAGTGAGTGATGCACTCTATCTAACCTCACAATTTACAGAACCTGTTTATGTCATGGCAGATGTTATGGAATATGCCAAACGTAAAGATGGGAAAGTAGGAGATAAGTATGCCTTCTATAAAGATCCAAGCGGTTACGAAAGCAACTTTATGCCTTACGCAAAAGAGTCAGACGTTTTTATTGCAGGTCATTTTTATGGTGATGGCGCTCCTTTCATTTTTACACGAGAAGATGCCAAGCATCCAGATTTTAGAATTAATCTTGTAGCCGATATTTCATGTGATATTGATGGTCCAGTAGCAAGTACCATTAGACCGTCTACTATAGCAGATCCATTTTATGGTTATGACCCGATGTCAGAAAGTGAGGTCGCATTTGATGCTAAAGGCGCTATTACTATGATGACTGTAGATAATTTGCCTTGCGAGTTGCCTAAAGATGCTAGTGAAGGTTTTGGAGAGATGTTTTTAGAACATGTCATTCCTGCATTTTTTAATGATGACCAACGTGGTATCTTAAAACGTGCTAAAATCACAACTCCAGATGGCCAACTTACAGAGCGCTTTAAGTACTTACAAGATTATGTAGATGGTAATTAATAACTATTAAAACCACCTGAACTTTTTCTGCTTTAGCACTAAAAATAGGCCCACTAGAATAAGTAATACATAAAATTCTGGCTCAGACATACGTTGGGTATCTTCATTTAAGTCTAATGATTTTTTACCTGAAAGTACAGCCTCTTGTTTTTTCTTTAAAATAGCCTTTTGTGCTTCATTTTCAACTACAATATAAGAGGTGTGTGGTGTCATTATTTGCGACATAAAACTATATTTTACAAGGCTGTGCCAATCGCGTTCGGCATGTTCAGGATGTAAAACATTTGATCTAAATTGTCCTTCCATGACTAACCCAGATGTCCATTTGTTTGGCTCTATTTCAGCTTCATCCAATTGAAAATTAGACGTTTTTAAAACAACATCTGGTTTGGTGTTATTGGGTAAATACGCTAAAGTCTTGTTTGCGTTTGGCCAGGCCAATACAGAATCGTTAAGTCGTACTGTAGTGTCATCATCAATCCATTGTTTCGGATTTTTAGTCAAATCGTGAGATGCGAGATAACTCATTGTATTAAGATGATAAAAGAGGTTGTTTTCAGGAAATGCAAATTTAAAATCCTTAAAGTCTTTAGAAATAATCGAGCTGTTCATTGTATCAGTAATAGCAATAATTATTGGATACGTATTAGATATCTGTTGCTGCGTGTTATAAAAAACAGTTTTAATAGCTCTTTCGAGATAAAAACCGCCTTCAAATTGTTGGTTTTTTAATGCTGTTTTCCAGTCGTCATCTAAATCTATCGTATTGGTATAAGTATTGGCGAAACTTATTTTATGCGGAGTCTTTAACGCATCGTTCTTTAAAAACAAGTCTAATGTAGATATATAATTGTCTATAAGGTTTTGTTTTTCTGCGGAAATATCAACTATAAAATGGTAATATGGTTGTCGTTTTACTGTAGTTAATCCCTCTTTTGTTTTTGAAGATATGTAAGCCACATCATTTTGTTCAACAGATGTTACGCTTTTTTGAGTTAGTGAATCACCTAATTGAACTTTATGGCTGTCAATATCAATAACCATAGGTTCTTTATGAATAAACTCAATTCCTGTTTTCCTAACCTCACTTTCACTAAACGGAAACACTCTAAATGAAACCTTGTTACCTGTGAGATAATGTAATAGTCCTGGATCTCGATTTTCACCTCGTATTTGTGAAAACACCCACATAGCCGATTTCTTTTCGGCCAAAATGCCCATTTCCTTTCTATCTCCAACATAGAGATAATAATTGTTAATCCATGCACCATTTGGCAAATCTATGGTTGTTGCATATTCTGAAAATAAACGCTCGGTATTGGCGTTCGTGATTTCTAAATCAATCCAGCTCGTCCATGTATTATCAACAGTATTATAGGTGCTTGATGATGAAACATTGGTGATGCTTACATCAGTATTTCTTATGTTTTCTGGCATAATACCAAAAGATTCTGTGTTAAAAAAGACACGCTCTATGGTATTTATTTTGCCATCAGATAACGTTAAATTATCAAGAACAATCCAATTAAAAAATTTAGACAAATATGGTTTCTGACTCGAAGAAAAGAAATCATCATTTCGATCTTTATTATGACGAACCACATTTAATGTGTTTTGCAGCGATTGTTTGTCAATAGCATAACGCTCAGAATAATTTGGACTATAGAGATAATCTAACGCCTCATGTAAAACCACTCTGTCTTTGGTGTATGATGCTGTAATGCATGCTGGAATGACTAAGAAACCTAAAAGGGCGAAAGTTATGAGAAGAGCTTTCGAGAAGTGTGCTTTTAGAAAGTTGTAATCTGAGGTTAATTCTTGGATGTGAATAACAAAAAGTACCAATGGCGTTAGCATTAAAAACCCTACACCAATGGCAATAATAGCAAATACCGAAAGTGGTAAATAGGGTAAGAATACAATAAAAAAGTACAGCGTATAGGCAAATGTAATGCTACGCGCAATAAATAAAAAAAGCCTTTGAGTTGTATTTGAGCCGCTAGGTAAGCAAATTAAAATACCATTTACAAGTGCTAAAACATAAAACCAGTAATGACTGAAATCTCCAAAAATACCAGTGTGTGTACCGCTAAAATGGTCAATTAGAAATCCACTGTTAACGGCAAGTCCCAATAAAGGGAAAAGAATGGCTATGGGTATTTTCCATAAGAGCTGATATTTTTTCCAAGCCTTTCCTTTTTTTGTGGCTAGAATATAGATGCCACGAATTAAGAAGAATAAGAATAAAATAACAGCTACAATAGATAAAACGACCATCACGTGTGATCCAAACCCCGAAGTTGTAAAATTCCATAGTGGTAAAATAATTTGGAAGAAAAGATAGCAAATTATGGGAATGGATACTGCAGCCAAAATATTCTGCCAAGCTTTATAATCTTTATCTTTTGATGTTAATTTAATGACAATAATAAACAAGGAATGTGCAAGCGTAGGCATTAAAAAAGTACCAACATACAATAGTATGTCTCCAGACAACATCCATCGTGGGATACTCCAAGGCAATATGTCTTGGGTATATAAACTATAGATGTATATATAAGCGATATAAACAACCAAACTTATATAAGCATAATACATGGAGATATTTTGCTTCCTAACAATACATGTAATTGTATATCCTAAATGTAAAAGGGTTAAGATAATTAAGGTTAGACCAAACCCTTTCCACAACGATAGATTTTCTTCAGACAATAAGGTTTTAATAATGCTAAAATCGCTATATACAATTAGTATTAGAAGCACTACTGGAAGTGTGTTTATAGCTAATAGCCATTTTGGGTTAAGCAAATTTCGCATGACGTATATTGGATTTAGAAATAAAATGATTGGTTAGTAAATAGAACAGAATTAAAAACGTGAGGTATACAAAAACACCTTGGGCCTGATGCATCCATGTATAGTCAAAACTTGTGTTTTTTTCAATGAAAATTGATATAAGTATTCTAGATATATTTGCAAATAAGGTTAAGAGATAAGTAACTGCAAAAGCGATAGGAAAGACAATTATGTTTTCAAAAAGAGTGCGTGTATGTTTTAATAATGAAAACATGAAAAGCATAAAGCTAATAAGCCAGAAATTCACTCCAGAGCAGGATTTGTCTATAATGATGTTTAAATTTTCAAAATAAAATCCAATAGCGCTTGTGTAAGTGGCATTCTGATTTGCAATGGTTTCGACGACACCATTAATAGGTTTTAGCATAAATAAAACCATATCATTATCTGCATGAGCATACATGAATTTTAGAATCACCACTAAAACAAAAGCAATAAGGTAATACATACTATTTTTTATCATCTGCGAGATCTATTTTTGGTATTGTAAATGCTTTGAGCATCCAATAAGAAATGGCTAAAAAGGAAGCAAAAGTTAATGTAAAAATCCAAGCTTCGGTATTAGGTTCCAATATAATTCTGAAAATATCCGAGAATATTTGCAATGGTTCGTTTATAATTTCCCATGAATTATAGCGTAAAAAACGCCCTAAGTATATACCAAAGGCAGTGAGACCAAAAATACTAAGCATCAAAGGAAAGATATACCTTGATGGCACATACTGTTTTATATGCTTTTCCATATCTGACAGTGAAAGGAAAAATAAAATCAATCCGTTAAATGCGAAAGATAGAATCACAAGAATATCTAACCACATTAAATGCGATTTAGAGTTTATGAGGTGCAGTAAATCGGTAACAATATAAGGTGCGTTTGGTAAGAAGAGCAACCAAATGCTAAACCATATTACGAATACCAATTTGTTTGTTTTAGGAGTACTTATAAGCCCAATTGTAATGGCATATGGAATGATGGCTAAGAATAAATTCCAGACTAAAAATAATAAATAAAAAGACTGATGCATTTTCATTCTAATCATGAGTAAAACGATACTCAAAGCCATTGAGATTGTGAGTAAAGACAAGATCTTAAATCGGGTAAAAATGAGTGTTTTTATAGATTCCATGAGTTTTTAATATTTATGTCGATTAATAAAATGACTAGAATGCCCAAGGTATAGGCAATAAGATCGGTAACTTCAAAAGTGCTACCAAGTATGATAACTGCTAATTCACTATGCCTCAAGTTTAAATAATCTAACAGATTAAAAAGTTGTAAAAACTCTATGGTATAAGCAATAAAGAATACGACAATAGCGATATAGATGGGTTTGGTTTGAATGAAACTGCGGAAAAAACAATAGATCAAAATGACCACCAAGAAATCTCCAAAGGTGTGTCTTATAAAACCTTCAGATAAAAATATTGCTATACATACTTCTACAAGAAATAGCAACAGACTGGATGCAAAAAAGGATTTGTTGAATTTGATGGTCATTTGATTTCTATTTGTTGTCCTAAAAATTTCGGTTCTACATTAAACAATACATCCATTGATGCTTTTGCTCGTGCGAGATATTCTCTGAGCTGTACTTTAAGTCCGTAACGCCCTTGAACATTTTTAGCATTAAATGCAACGGCATTAATCTCATTATGTTTGGCGAGATAAATGGCACGCTCGTTATGAAATTGCTGAGATATAATTGTTATAGAATCCTGACCAAAAATTGCTTTGGCACGTATGACAGAGTCTAATGTTCTGAACCCAGCATAATCTAAAAATATTTTGTTTTCGGGAATACCTCTGGCAATCAAATCGGTTTTAAATGTTGTAGGTTCGTCATAACTTTTACTTCCGTTATCACCACTTATCAGTATATATTCAATTTTACCAGACTTATATAGCGCTACGGCAGCATTAATTCTATAACTGTAATACAAGTTGATATTTCCGTTAGATAAAAACTTAGCTGTCCCAAGAAGTAAACCAACTTTATTTTTTGGTATAGAGCTTGTCGACTTATATATATAATCTTTAGCTTGATAACTTACCATATAGTTGGTGATAATGAGACCAAATAAGAGAAATACAGCGAGGAGCGCTAAAAGTTTAAGTTTCTTCATAATATTAAAATAAGTTATAGTAAATCACCACATAGAAATAACCATCTGCGATGGGTATATTAGTGATTAAAATGCCTATAGATTTTAAAGTTTTTAGTTTATTGTCTTTAATAATTAAGTATCCAATCAAAACCAAGAGGATCAGACTATTGATCACTATAGCAAATAACAGATAGTATAGGTCAATTATTGCAATCCCAGATTCGGTTTTAAAACAAAGTTGTAGTATTAAAAGTAAGGTTCCAATACTAAAAAATGTTAATGCTGCTTTTGTCACAAATTGTAGTCTATCCATTTTAATTGAGTATAAGAGTTTTACGCTGTGATCTCGAAAAAATAGCCTGTCTTAAGTCGTTAATATCTACATGAAGCAGGTGTTTGTAATCAAAGTGATGAAACGTGTTAGCCTGTTTTCCAATATGATAAGAGCGGTAGTAATAGTTGTAATAATCGGGTAGTATAACAATGCCTAAAATCATGGCACCATAGAGGTAGGGACTACGTTTTCCGTTACCAAAACATAAGCATTGTAAAGCAATTTCATCTTCTACTGTTACGCCATAGCCTGTTAAGGTGTGATAGGCATCATGGCGTTCTACTTTGGCAATGAGTTCAAAATCGTTAGTGTCTAAAAACTCACCTAGATGTCTACCAAATGAAGATTTAGGATAATTGAGGAGTTCTGCCCTATAAATACCCCAGGCTTCATGATTTTTAAATAGTTTGGTGTAAAGGTTTTGAGAGTGCTCAAATAACCATTCTATAAATTGTTTTCGTATGTTTTTCATACCTGTTTGTTTTTAGCAAACCAAATCCATGATTGGCTTGTGGTTATAAAAGCGGACGAAAAAAATGCGATGCTGAAAATGCTAAAATTGGTAGATATGATTCCAAATGCCGCAATCCCAAAAGTAAAAATAGCATAGTAGGGGAAATACCTTTTATAAACTTGTGTTTTGCTTAAACCGTTTTTTTCTGTTATCCAAAACACAGAGCAAATTGTACTTAAAATAACTAGCGACGCTATAAAAAATATGGGTATAAAAGACACCAATACAAGAAGAACCATATTGCTTTCTTCAAAGCCTAATCCAGTGATTATCCAAAAGACAAGCGCTGCCAAAACACAAGATTTTGCAAGGTTATTTCGAATATTCATATTATTTAGTTCTAGTATTATGGTCTAATGCAATGTTGTCATAACTCCACTCTTGCCAATCCCGCTGTCTCACCGTACTTAGATAATTCCGGTATTTATTTTCGATTCTAAGTCTATTGGCATTTGAAATGATGATATCATCTTTTTTGTTGTGGAGTAGAACAGCATTCCTATTTGTGAGTTTTATGAGATAATCAATGTCATATGCTTTTGCCTTTGTAAGATTATAATTGGTGATGGTATAATCCCAATTTATGGCACTTAAAATAACCAACAGAGCAAAGGCTATTTGTGCATTTTTTCGAAACAAGAAAATGAGGTTTTTTATATTCAAGACTTTAATAAATGTCGTAACCAGGCCAATAAGGGTAAGGAAAATATAAACATGTACACCAATACGTTTATAGGTAAGTCCAAATGAACTAATATAATTTTGATTTTTGATAGCAATAAGTGCAATAAGGACAATGTTTAAGATAATCCAGAGGTAAGTAACGGCTTTAAGGTTTTTATTATTGACGTAAAAATTGAGATCGCCTCTAAAGAAATATAGAATGATAATTATGGCAATAATAATAGAAGCGATAAGCGTATTAATGCTATTGTGTACTTGATAAGAAAGGGTAGATGCTTTAGTGATATCATGCGTTTTTAAGTACAGAATATCGGTAATGATATATATTACAATTAAAAGATTTAGCAATCCAAGCAATAAGGTTCCAAGTTGTTTTTCCTTTTTTAATTTTTCTTCGGAAATGTGCTCTGATTTGTTTAAATGGTTAGTTGTTTTTAAATCGGCCAAGGTTGCCTGTTCTACCTGAATAGGTTTAGAAATGTTGCTGAATAAATAATAACCTAAAACAGAAAATAGTACCCATTGTATATTGATAAAGTTGAAATTAATTTGAGAGACTAAATTATTGAACATTGGATTTCCATTTTTATAGAGCATTACAAAAACGATAATAAACACCAACGGAATACCAACAAGTTTAGTGAGGTGAATCCAATCTATTTCTTTTTTAGGTTTAACTTGTTCTTTCGTCTGGCTAGCTTCAAAATTTCTGTGAAAAAATCCAGCAATAGAAGTGTAAAGACCATTTAGCCAATAGATATACACCGAAGTATCACGTTGTGAAACTACACCTATTAAGGTGAAAAATGCGGCGCAATTGGCAATAATTGAAAGGTAAGAGTGTTGCATGAATACAATTACAGCCGTTACCAAATAAATAAACGTATGCAGTATCGTTTGTTTGTTTTTAAAGGCGCTTAGATTGTAAAATGCCAATACACCAATCGTTATTATAGAAAAAATGGAAAGATTTAGTCCTATATGCTTTTCATAAAAAAGTGTACTGAATGCTAAGGAGGCAATAATGGTTATTATATGTTTCATAATGCTTGTTTTAAAGTACTTTGAATTTCAAAGTTTAAGATTAAAAAAAATGACGTTATCTAGGCGTTTATATGGTTTAATGATTTGATTTCTTTTTTATAATTTGATGGCAATAGCATGTTTTTAAGTAGGGCGTCTAGCCTTATGGATCTACATAATTTATATAGATAAATAAGAGGTCTTAATAGTGATGCTTTTCTCTTATTTAAATAAGCATTAACCATTTTTGGGCAAATGAGTCGCTGAGACTCTAGTAACAGTTTATATCTCATAAACCCCAAATGTTTCCTATACTGTTTATAGAGATCTTTCGTATAGCTGCTATTATGCAAATTCTCCGCAATATGTAATGAGCGCATGTGTTTAAAATGCACATAATCTTTGGGTAGTTCTTGTATGTTCATGCGCTTTCCTACCTTATAAAAGACCTTATAAACCTCTTCCTTTTCTAGAATATCAAGTGGTCGTTCTAAAATTTCGAAAGATCGAATCGAATAGTCTATGAGCATGAACAATACATCTTTATAAGCCCAATTTGGAATGGCTTGCCCGCGTTGTTGTTCTATAGCATGATGTATGTTAGTTATGGTATCAATAGCTTTGTGCGCCTTTTCTTTTTCAGAAAAAACAATTTTTCGAGCGTAAGAAACCGTAGAAAATAGACGTCCTAAGGGATCTTTGGGAAGTTGTCCAGTAAAATAGAGCCAATCTACGGCTTTATTGAGGGCAAACTCGGCAGAAGCACCTGCAAAAACCAAGAGTATGGTGTCGCTTTTGCCCCAAATTTCTCTAACTATTGAGTTTTTATCTACAAAGTATGCCATTTCGTTTGTGTTTTTTTTACTTTGAAATTCAAAGTAGATTTATAAATTTTTTTATTGTTTATTAATTAATTTTTCGAGCGCTTCTATGTGTTTTTTAAATTCGGCCTTACCTAATTTAGTGGCAGAGTAGCGCGTATTTGGTTTTCTACCAATAAATTGTTTTTCCACTTTTATATAATCTGCTTTTTCTAAAGCTTTTGTGTGACTTGCAAGGTTTCCATCTGTTGCGCCTAGTAGGTTTTTTAGCATATTGAAATCTGCATATTCATTAACCATTAAAATAGACATAATGCCTAATCTAATGCGATGGTCAAATGCTTTGTTTATGTTGTTAATTATACTCACGCTTCTGGTTTCAGATTCATAATTCAAAGTTATGCAAAGCAAAACTTATTTCATTCTATCGTACTTAAAATGCATAATAGTTCCATAGAAAATATGACAAACTCCAAATCCTAAGGCCCAAAAAAACAAGCCATAGCCTAAAAAGTAAGTAGAGATTAATCCAATAATAATCATTGTGATTCCTAAATATCTAATATATCCTAAAGTATACTTGCTGGCATTAACGCAAGCTAAGCCGTAAAAAATCATCGTTAGAGGAGCAACAAGGGCGTATACATTTTTTTCTAATAGCAACATGATAAAGATGCCTCCAGTAATCAACGGGATTAAAAAATTAATAATCAGCCGTTTTGATGTTGAATCCCACATACTTTCGTTTTGCTTCTTGGCTTTTGCATAGCTTAGAACAATACCTGTAAGTATAGACATGACAACCACAGTGATAGCGACCAGAAAAATGTACATCGTGCTTTCCTCAGTTATGAGTAAGGTTCTGTATCCGTCAACAGTTACCATGTTGTCTGCGTAAATGATGCCATAGCCTATGTAAGCCCCTATCAATGCATAGATGCCTGCGAGTATTCCAGAGAGACCACTAATGGATAAAAAACGAGATGATTTGCTCATCATAGTTTTAATATCACTTATATCTTTAAGATAATCTTTTGATTCCATAATAAAGTACTTTGAAATACAAAGTAAAAAAAATAAAGCGAAATACGCAACTATTTTTCTATTTTAAAATCTAGAATCTTCTCGTTTTCAAAATAAAGACTCAGCACATCTGAAGAGGAGGTGTTTGATTTGTAATTTAGCGAAGCCACATAAAGATTGTGTTTGTTTTTTTTGAAGTGCAGCTCTTTAGAGTGTTTTTTGTTTTCAAATTTGTAATAAATTTTTGAAGCCTTGGCTTTTTCTTTAAACACAATTGTAATGGTATTGTTTTTCTCTTTCAATTCGATAAGGCCTTTTTGATTATTAGCGATTCTAACGCCACTTTCAAAATATTTAGAGTAAAATACTGGTGTTTCAAAGAATGACTTTATACTTATGGGATGCGATACAAATTGTAAATGTTGATATTGGGGAAGGTGAGAACTTAAAAATTCATACGGATCTGTGAAAAAGTAAAAATCATTAAAGCGTTGAATCCAAGATTTTGTTTTCATATTTTCATAACCTGTAGACCATGTGACGTCTATAAGTTGCCATTTATTGTTGATTTTTACAGCATTCCAAGCATGATTCTTTATGTTTCGAGTTGTGTTAATTTCGTTCGTAGACAATTTAGTAATGCCTTTTATAATTTGGGATTGAATTCCAGAGCGTAAACAGAGTTCGTTAAACAACGTACTAAATTCTATACACATTGCTTTTTTATACGTTAATATTCTTTTTACCAATTTCGCGTTGCGCTGCTTTTGAATACTTCTATTGAGCCGCTCAGAGTCAAAAGTGATTCGCATTTCAGGTGGATTAAAACTATAGTATCGATTAAGATCATAAGTAATATTATGTGCTATCCAAGTATAATAGGCTCTTACCTTTTCTTCTTCAGTGTTGAAGTCTTTGGAAACCCTGTCAACCAATACTTCAAGAGTACCATAATTAGGGTATTGTTTTACTTTGTTATCTATCCATTCATAGTTTTGCGAATAGACAAAAGTGGTCATCAACAACGATAATGTTAAAAAAATGTATCTCATAAACTAAAGATAATAATTATATTTATGGGATAACAATTAATATTTTTAAATGATGACTGGATTTTTATTGACTATTGCCTTTATTTCTGGAGGACTATTATTAGGGCTTGCAACTTTAGATAAATGGGATGGGGAGAGTAACTTCTTTAACAAAATTGCTGGTGTTTTAGCACCTTTTCAAACGGTTATTGGAGGTGGATTAATAGTATTGGCTATTTTAAAGTTTTGGAGTGCTCCTATCTATAATACTGTTGGCATCGTTGGTGGGTTTTTACTCTTAACACATGTTATTGGTAAGGCACCAGCCTTTGGTGATAGTTTGAAGAAATTGTCTGATAAATTAATGCCATTTAAAGCCATTATTGGTATTGGACTTTTAGTGGTTGGAATTCTTCGAATTTTTTAAATTGATGTGAATCCTGCCGAAGCGTATATCCTTAAACAACCCGAGCCATACAAATCGATTCTTTTGCATGTGCAGATACTCATTGAGCATACGTTTCCAAATGCTGAAATGAAATATAAATGGCGTATTCCGTGTTATTACCTTGGAACACGTCCTATTTGCTATCTCAATCAAAGTAAAGACTATGTGGATGTTGGGTTTTGGCATTCGGCGCACTTAACCAAATACACCGAATATATGGTGTCTGAAAATCGTAAAGTTGTAAAATCTATGCGTTATAAAACTTTAGATGACATTGACGATATAATTTTTATTGGAATTTTAAAAGAGGTTGAGACCCATAAAAACAAGTCGTTTTTGAAGTGATTTTATAGGGTTTTATTTAAACAATCTTAAATTAGTAACTGGAATTGTCCTATAGGTCTTTGTAGATGATATAATTTTCAAATACTTGCCCTTTATGAGATTTCTTTTGCTTTTTTTCAACTTCATAAAAGTGAGAGTCAAAAAACTCAAGAGCCGTTATACTGACATCAGATTTGATGGTATCGTAACCATTTAACGACACACGAGATTCCATTATGCGCAGTAGTTTTGATGCAATGGTACGCCTTTGGAAGTCTTTATGAACAAATAGACCATCTAAATAATAGCCTTTAGTTAAATATGAGAAACCAACAATGGTTGTTCCAACTTCGGCAACGAGAAAGTAGAATTTTTTAATACGCTCTTCCCATTTTTCAATATCATCTGCGCCAGACGACCAAACTTCAATTTGTTTCTCATTGTAATCTCTGCTGTTAACAGCTCTTACAGTGTCTCTGAAAATTGCAGTAATTTCTGGGATATCATCTAGAGTTGCTTCTCTAATTTCAATATCGTCTATCATGGTCTATAATTGATTAACCGTTTTTCTAATGGCAACAAGATTAGCTAATAGTTGCTCTAAATTATCCAAATGTAACATGTTAGCCCCATCACTCTTAGCGTTAGCTGGATCAAAATGGGTTTCAATAAATAAACCATCTACGCCATTTACAACACCAGCTCTGGCAATAGTTTCTATCATATCTGGACGACCTCCTGTTACACCAACACTTTGGTTAGGCTGTTGTAATGAATGTGTAACATCTAAAACAGTTGGAGCAATAGCTTTCATGGTTGGAATACCTCTAAAATCTACAATCATATCCTGGTAGCCAAACATGGTTCCGCGATCTGTTATCCATGCTTTGTTACTCCCTGAATCTTTTACTTTTTGAACGGCATGTTTCATAGCTTCAGGACTCATAAACTGTCCTTTTTTAAGATTTACTACTTTGCCCGTTTTAGCGGCTGCAACTACTAAATCTGTTTGACGTACTAAAAACGCAGGAATTTGAAGCACATCAACAAATTCTGCTGCTTTAGCTGCATCTGAAGCTTCATGAATATCGGTTACTGTTGGAATGTCAAATGTTTGAGAAACTTTTTGAAGAATTTTAAGTGCTTTGTCGTCTCCAATACCTGTAAAACTATCTATCCTACTTCTATTAGCCTTTTTGAAACTTCCTTTAAACACATAAGGAATTTCTAATTTATCGGTTATTGTAACCACTTTTTCGGCAATGCGTAAGGCCATGTCTTCACCTTCAATGGCACAAGGACCACAAAGTAAAAAAAAGTTGTTAGAATTAGTGTGTTTCAGTTTTGGAACGTCTGATAATTGCATCTGCTTAAAATTTCAAATTTCAGCGCAAAGATACAAATCACGAATGGTTTAAAAGCTTCTATTAAGACTATTTCTTATCATCCATAAGGCCATAATGAAGTTAGCAATCACAAATATCCCACCATATACCATAAATTGTTTAGCAAGATTCGACACATTTACAATATTGAACATATCAGATAAGTAAGCCAAAATTAAATACGATGATAAGCACACAAATGTAATTCCTAGGGTGAAATTTAATCTTTTGTTAGGTTTAATTAACTGCCAAAGAAATGGAATTCCAAATAAAAGAATAGGATACGCTGTAAGACCTTCGCTTTTGTTAACGTTGGTGAACCAATAGGCAATTACCGCTAAAAAATAGAGGTAAGGCACAAATTTTGAATATTTGCTAATCGTTTGCATCTGTTAGAGTTTTTCAGATGTAAATCGCCCAATATTTTGGTTGGTTTGGGAGGCTATTTACTATTAATCAATTTGATAACGTAAGATACGTACTGAAATTATATTCTTTTATCAGAATAACATTTAATTAACTAAAGTTTCGAAAATTTTAACAACACAAACGCCTAAATTCAATAGTATTAATTATCAGTGTTTTAGCTAAATTTAAGGTGCTTCTATCGACTTCTGTCAATAATAAAAATAGTGGATTTCGAATTATTCCTTAAGATTGAGTATTTAAGCGGAATTTAACGTACCTTTGCACGCTTAAAATAAGGCATCATTATGGCTACAATTAAAAATATTGCAATTATTGCACACGTCGATCACGGAAAAACAACATTGGTTGATAAAATCATGTATCATTGCCAGTTATTTCGTGAGAACGAAAATACTGGAGATTTAATTTTAGATAATAACGATTTAGAGCGAGAGCGAGGGATTACTATTACATCTAAAAATGTATCTGTAATATATAAGGACACAAAAATCAATATTATTGATACGCCTGGTCACGCCGATTTTGGAGGAGAGGTAGAGCGTGTATTAAATATGGCTGATGGTGTTTTGTTATTGGTTGATGCTTTTGAAGGTCCAATGCCACAAACACGTTTTGTATTGCAAAAAGCTATCGATTTAGGATTAAAACCATGCGTGGTTATTAATAAGGTTGATAAAGAAAATTGTACGCCAGACGAAGTTCATGAAAAGGTATTTGATTTAATGTTTGAATTAGGTGCAGAAGAATGGCAGTTAGATTTTCCAACGGTATATGGTTCTGCAAAGAACAACTGGATGAGTGATGACTGGCAGAATGAAACTGAAAATATCGAGCCACTTTTGGATATGGTTATTGAACACATTCCAGAACCTAAAATTGAAGAAGGAACAACACAAATGTTAATTACATCTTTAGATTTCTCTTCATTTACTGGTCGTATTGCGATTGGGAGATTAACTCGTGGTGAACTTAAGGTTGGCCAAAATATTTCGTTGGTAAAACGTGACGGAAGCATTGTGAAATCAAGAATAAAAGAGTTACATACTTTTGAAGGTTTAGGACGTAAAAAAGTAGATCAAGTTCAGGCTGGTGATATTTGTGCTATTGTAGGCTTGGAAGGTTTTGAAATTGGTGATACTGTTGCTGATTGGGAAACACCAGAAGGTCTTAAAACCATCGCAATTGATGAGCCTACCATGAGTATGTTATTTACAATTAATGATTCGCCTTTCTTTGGTAAAGATGGTAAATATGTAACCTCAAGACACATTAAAGAGCGTTTAACCAAAGAGCTTGAAAAGAACTTAGCATTACGTGTTGAAGACACAGATAGTGCAGATAAATTTATGGTGTTTGGTCGTGGTGTTTTACACTTATCAGTTTTAATAGAAACAATGCGTCGTGAAGGTTATGAATTACAAATTGGACAGCCACAAGTAATTATTAAAGAGGTTGATGGTGTTAAATGCGAGCCTGTGGAGGAAATGACCATTGATTTGCCAGAAACAGTTTCTGGTAAAGCTATTGAAATGGTTACGATGAGAAAAGGTGAAATGCTAAGCATGGAAGCTAAAGGAGAACGTATGATTTGCGAATTTATAGTGCCTTCTCGTGGGATTATTGGTTTACGTAATCAGTTACTAACGGCAACAGCAGGTGAGGCTATTATGGCACACCGTTTTAAAGAATATCAACCCTTAAAAGGAGGGATTCCAGAACGTCAAAACGGAAGTTTAGTCTCAATGGAAAATGGACAAGCGATTCCTTATTCAATTGATAAGTTACAAGATAGAGGGAAGTTTTTTATCGATCCAGGTGAAGATATCTATGAAGGTCAGGTTATTGGAGAAAATTCTCGAGGTGATGATATGACTGTTAATGTTACAAAAACTAAAAAATTAAGTAACGTACGTAGTGCAGGTGCAGATGATAAAGCGAAGATTGTTCCGGCAATTAAATTCTCTTTAGAAGAAGCCTTAGAGTATATTCAAAAAGATGAGTATGTTGAGGTGACACCAAATCACATAAGACTGCGTAAAATATTCTTAAAAGAAGTAGAGCGTAAGCGTAACAAGAGTATTTAATAATTCTTACTATTACAAGGAATCTAATTTTAGATTCCTTTTTTGTTTTTGAGTTTTCTATATTTACGTTATGTTAGAAATGATACATGTTTTATATTTTGATCCAGGGTTGGGGGCGATGATTATTCAGGCCATTGTTGCTGCAATTGCTGGAGTTGTGTTGTTTTCTAAAAATTTAATGTTTAAAATAAAGTCGTTTTTAGGAATTGCTAAGCCAGAAAATGATGTGTTTGACGACATTGATATTAAAGATTCTGATATAGAAAGCAAACCTCATAGTGACAATAAACAATAGACATTCATCTTCATTTAGAGATCCTTCTGGTTTTATTTTTGATGACCATGGCGTAATAAAACGCTCTATTTCACCGCTCTATTTTGATCAGTATAGAGCACTTAAAGATTCTCATTTTTTTAAAAAATTACAGGATGCGGGCCTATTAATTCATCACAAAGAACTGTCTAGCTCCAATACTGAAATAATTATTGAACCTGAGCAAATACCATTTTTTACATATCCGTTTGAATGGAGTTTCGATATGTACAAAGAAGCGGCATTACTCACTTTGAAAATTCAAAAGTTCGCTTTAGAACATGGGTTTTCTTTAAAAGATGCCTCGTCTTTTAATGTGACATTTCACCAAGGACGGATGGTTTTTATAGATACGTTGTCATTCGATTTTTATCAAGAAAACACACCTTGGAGAGCATATAAACAGTTTGTATCTCATTTTTTTGGACCATTGGTATTGGCTAAATATTGTGGAGCCGAATCACTAAAATTTATGAATACCTTTATGGAAGGTATACCTGTGAAAATGCTATCTTCAATGTTGCCATATAAAACAAAATTGAACCCTTTTTTGTACACTAATATTCACTTATTAGCGAAATATGAGGATAAGCATAATGAAGACTATAAAGGTAAGCATAAGGTTGGGCAACTATCAAAAAAAGCACAGTTAAATATTATAAGAAGCCTTTATGACTACATTAAAAAGCTGTCTTTAAAAGAATCTAGTGAATGGGGAAATTACTATGATAAGACCAACTATGCTTCCAAGGCATTTGATCAAAAGTCTGAGATTATAGATTATTGGGTACAACAACTTAATGTCAAGACTTTAATTGATATAGGAGGCAATGATGGGACATTTGTTAGAAAGATAAATCAAAATCTAGAACTCACTTTAGTTTGTGACGTTGATAATAATGCTGTTGATGCCAATTTTCGATATACGAAAAAGAACAATGATGCCTCAATGTTGCCATTTATGTTTGATGTTTTGAACCCCTCAGCGAATATTGGTTTTAATAATAAAGAAAGAGATTCATTCTTAAAACGTATTAAAAGCCTAGCTCCAGATGTGACCATGGCTTTAGCCGTGATTCATCATATGAGTTTAAGCGGTAATATCCCTTTTGAGATGTCGGCAGAGTTTTTCGCTAGCTTTTCTAAATATCTTATTATAGAATTTCCGAAGCGTAAAGATTCTTGGGTGCAGCGCTTGTTAGCTACGAAAGGAGCATTTAAAGATCATTTTGATTTTTATACTATTGAGCATTTTGAAGATTGTTATCTTAAATACTTCACTTTAATAGAAAAAAAGATTATTAAGGATTCACAAAGAGTTATGTATTTTTTTAAAGCGAACACTATTGAAAAATCCTAGAAAATATATTTTAGAGTTTATAGATAATAAAAAGGAATACCCCATTCTAACTTTTATTGCCGCATGTTTGTTTCCCTTATTACATTATTTCAATACTCATTTTTATATAGTTAGTTCTTTTAAACACTTGCTTTTTTTTACTGGAATATTTTTAATTCTTCCTACAATGGTTTTTTATGCCATTAATCAAATCATAAGAAAAACATCTGTATTTAGTGCTTACCATAAATTTGTATTGCCTTTAATTAGTTTTGGTTTATTCACAATTCTTATTGTACTAATTACTGTTGGGATTAAAAAAAAATTACTCTTATTAGTTTTTGTTATTGCAGCGTTACTAGCAATTCTCATGTATAAGAGTTTAAAAAAAGTTGTTGTTATTCAATATATATTGGCTATCATTTCTTTTTCTATTTTAGTGTCAAAGTGTATTGAAAGGAATACTTCCTCTTATAAATGGGTCGAACAGCCTGATAAAATAGAGTCTGTAATATTTAAGAAAACCCCAAATATTTACTTAATTCAGGTCGATGGTTATCCAAGTTTTAATGAGATTAATAAAGGTTATTATAATTTCGATAATAGTACGTTTAATTCTTTTTTGAGAAGCCAGGAATTTAAGTTGTATGGAGATTATAGGAGTAATTACGAATCAACGCTATATTCGAATAGTTCTTTATTAGCCATGAAACACCATTATTATAAGGTTAGTTCTAATGCAGAAAACGAAACTTACGATTTCGGGAAAGTAATTATAGAAAGTAACCCTGTATTAACTATTTTAAAGAATAATAATTACAAAACTCATTTACTTATTCAAGAACCTTACTTTGTTTTAGGTAAGTCAAATTTAGGCTTTGATTACAGTAATATTATGAATGAAGACGTATCATATTTTTCTAATGGATTTGATATGAATAAGGATATTAAATCTGACCTAATGACACTTATTAACGCAAATGATGCAAGTAATAATTTCTATTTTATTGAGAAAATTAAGCCTTGGCATGTAGCGAGTAGTAAATCATACTCAAAAGGAAAAAAGGAAGAACGATATTTGTATTTAGAACGTTTAAAGGAAGTCAATACATGGTTAACAGAAGTTGTATCTTCAATTCATGAAGGTGATGCTAATAGTTTGGTTATTATAGTTGCAGATCATGGCGGTTATGTAGGCTTTGATTATCAAACGCAATCTAGGGCAAAGACTCTGGACCGAGATTTATTATATTCTGTTTTTGGTTCTGCCTTAGCCGTGAAATGGCCAAATGGAGACATCCCGAAATATGATAATAAGATAAAGACTTCAGTAAATTTATTTAGAGTATTATTTTCGTATTTAAGTGATAATGAAGCCTATTTAGATCATTTGCAGGATGATAAAAGTTATTTGATCATAGAAGAGAAAACACCTTTTGGTGTTTATGAAGTGATTGATAATGAAGGTAATATTTCGTTTGAAAAACATAAATAATGAGCTCTTATAATTGTATTATTTTAACCTAAGAGATCTTAGCAAAAGCAAACATCAAAATCAGTAATGAAATACGTCGATAGAGTTTTACGAAATTGGAGAATAAAAGTTGCAAGTCAGTTTGTTAGAACTAATGATAGAATACTTGATATTGGGTGTTTTGATGGTTATTTATTCAGTGCTTTAAAAGACAAGAAAATCCAGCCAAGTATTGGCGTAGATCCTTTATTACAAGAGACTACAAAGAAAGATGAACACCTTTTGTTTTCTGGTTTTTTTCCAAATGACATTCCAAAGAATGAAACTTTTGATTGTATAATTATGCTAGCCGTATTAGAGCATATTCCAAGAGAGCAACAGCAATTGTTTAATGCTGAGTTTTTTCGGTTTTTGAACACTTCAGGTCGTATTATTATAACAGTTCCTTCACCTTTTGTAGATCAGATTTTATGGGTTTTGAAAAAAATGAGGTTGATTGATGGCATGTCATTAGATGAACATTATGGTTTTAAGACGAGTGAAGTTTACACCATGTTAGACTCTAGACAATTTAAATTATTAACTCACAAAAAATTTCAGTTGGGTCTAAATAATTTATTTGTTTTTGAAAAGATTAACTAACATGACGTTGTTATATTATTCAGGTTTACTTTTTAAACTAAGAATACTAAAAAATAAACTAAATAAAATAATTTGAATCCCAAATAGGATTGTAAACACGGCAGGTATAATTATTCGAAAAGTATATGAAGGGTCCAGGCTTCCAAAGTTTACAGATTCCCAAAAAAAGAGGCCTTTAATACTTAAGATAATACCAAAAAGGAATAAAAGCACGCCTGTTATAAGCCCTTTTTCTAAGTTCAAATATTTAAACAGATTATTGTATCGTTTACTCTTAGGTAAGAGACCATTTTCAACTGCAAAAATTTTGGTCAATGCATAAAAAACGAAAAATTGAAATCCTATAAGAGTCATACTCGCTGTATAGAGCAAAGTATGCACATCAAACATGATGTTTTCGTAAGCGATAGGTTTTATAATAAGAGCAATAGAAGATATTAAACCAAAGGTGAATAAAATTAAACTAGGGTAAAGAAATAACCATTTAGGACTATAAAGCAATAAAAATCGCAAGTGTCTCCAGCCATCACTCCAGGTATTAAGATGTGGGGCTCTAGTTCTTCCGTCTTTATGCAGAATTGTTGGAACCTCAGTAATAGAAAGATTATTTAGTTTTGATTTAACAATCATTTCTGACGCAAACTCCATCCCTGTTGTTTTTAAGTTCATTTTCGAAAATGCTGTTTTCGAAAACCCTCTTAATCCGCAATGGAAATCACCTATTTTTATTTTAAAAAAAAGCCTACCAATGAAGGATAAAACTGGGTTTCCTAAGTATTTATGTAAAAAAGGCATTGCTCCCTTTTTTATGCCTCCTTTAAAACGATTACCCATAACCAAATCATAGCCTTCTCTTAGCTTTTCTACAAAAGGCATTAACTTTTCAAAATCATAACTGTCATCTGCATCAGCCATTATGATGTAAGCACCATCGGCGGCCTTTATCCCTCCTTTAAGAGCATTTCCATAGCCTTTTTCTTCTACGTTAATGATTCTAACATTATGACGCGTTGCAATAGCTATAGAATTGTCGGTACTGCCATTATCTGCAATTATAATTTCACCAACCACGTTATTAGTTTGCAAAAAGTTCTTGGCCTTAGAAATACAGATAGCCAATGTTTCCTCTTCATTTAAACATGGCATTACAATAGATAGTTCAATTTTTGATTCCATGCTTTAAAAGTTTAATTAAAATTATGACTGAGATAAATATTAAAACGTAATTGTAAAAGAGATACCTTATAATTGAATGACTAGCAAAAGCAATCAACATAGCGTTGGATAAAGTAAAAGCAGATAAAACAAATAACAAGAGTATGAGTTTGTTGTCTGGATGAAACAAAAATTTAATAAGACTAAAAAGAAAAACACCAAGAACTAACAAAAAAAAGACGCTAGAATAAAAACCATGTGAAATATTAGCATAATAAATACGCATCCATTTTTTAAAATTACTATTAATGAGAGTTAACGTAATATTTCTGCATGTTTTTTCAATATTATAATACGCCTTAGCATGCGCTAATTTTGTGTTGTTTTCATTTAGTATTTCCTTTTGGTAATAAAAATCTTTGCCTAAATAATGAACGGTTTGGTTACATATTTCTGGAACCTTGTTATGAAAATAATTGTAATTTAAAGCGTCAGACTGAGCATTGTCTTGCTGGGAAAGTAGCAATTTTTCTTGCGATAGTTTGGCGTAGCACAATTTGAAAACTGTTTTATCATTTACGCTTTCTATACTATCTATATCGGAACTTTCAGACACATAAAATGCTGAGCCAGATGCCGCTACAAAACCAAAGGGGGTCGTCATAAAAATACCATCTTTCAGCTTGTGGTAAGTAGAATCTATTAAGGATAGAAAAAAAGGAAGACTAATGATTAGTGCAGATTTTAAAATGATTGATCGCCTTGGACGTTTGCTTTTATTATTAAAAATATATACAAATGCAATGATGAAGGGCATTAAAATAAATTGCCCTCTAGTAAGAGTAAGTGCCAAGTATATTATGATAAAGGCAATCCATTTTTTACGGTTTTCATTAAACAATATCTCTAACCCATAAACTACGAACAACAAGTATAACCCATAACTAATACCTTCAGGACATATATTATTGGCAACCGATAAAGGTTTGAAGAATGGAAACAACAAAATAATGAGCAGGGCAATTCGTGCAATACTATTAATTTTAAGTATCTGAGATATTTTTTTTAAAAACAGATGTACAGCAGTTAAGGTAAATGCCGCTTGAAAGATAAGGACACTTAGATCAAAAAAGCCACTAAAGATAAATTTAAAAACCTTTAAAAAGATAACGTAACCTAAATGTCTATAAGGTAAAGCATTGATGTAGCTTCTTGTATCAGGAGAATAAATGGCGTCATTGGTGACAACAAATAAAAAAACAATCAAATAAATAACCCACAGATATAGGTTTTTATCAAGTACCCGCTTATAACTCAAAATTCAGTTTTACAATTGATCAAATATAAAATAATCGAACCAAAAAGTGATTTTAAGATTTAAAAATATCGTAATTTGAGCCAAAATATAGAACTTAACTTACATGTTTAACATTGAATGTGGTTTACAATTTTAAAATATATAAAGCCTGTTGCTATATTTGAAATGAGTTATGACGATAACTGATATTACCATAAAGCGCTATGATAGCACATACAAATCTGATTGGGATGAGTTCTTAAACCTGTCGGAGAACGCCACGTTTTTATTTAAAAGAAATTTCATGGATTACCATCAAGATCGCTTTGATGATTTTTCCTTGATGATATATGACACGGATGATCTCGTAGCGGTTTTTCCAGCTAATCATAAAGATCATCTGTTATATTCTCATCAAGGTTTAACCTATGGAGGGCTTGTATATTTAAGTGATTTGGATATTAATAGTGTAAAAAAAATAAATAAAGCGCTAGTCGATTATTTGTCTAAAGAAGGCATAACACTTATGACCATAAAAACAATGCCCAAAATATATCAGTCTGAGGTTCTAAATCAAGTTGAAGGTTTTGAAAATGTAGAGCTTATTGCCAGTCATATGGTTTTGGCAATAGATTATAATTCAGATTTTAAAATTCATAAAACAAAGATTAAGAGATATAAAAAGCTAAATAGTAATGGCTTGACCATAAGAGAAGGTGAAGCAGAGTTTGATGTATTTTGGAATACTATTTTGGTGCCTCGATTAAAAGAAAAGCACAACTCGAAACCTGTACATAGCTTATCTGAAATAAAATACTTGCGGGAGCAATTTAAGAAGGAAATTTTGCAATATAATGTTTATAGAGATGATGAAGTTCTTGCTGGAATAACCATTTTCAATAAAGGAAACGTTGTGAAGTCTCAATATGGCATTGCTACTGCCGAAGGAGAGCGACTCAATGCTTTGGATATGCTTTTTGTATATTTAATTTATAAATATAGAGATGAAGGGAAGCAATACTTTTCTATGGGTACTGTTAGTAATGATTCTCAGTTAGGTTATAGCTCTGGCATGTTAAAGCAAAAACAAGAATTTGGTTGTGATACCTGTTTTCAGGAGATAATGAAAGTGACGATAAATGATTAAATTTTTAGACTTAAACAAGATTAATTCGAGATATGAAGAGGCGTTTACTTCAAAGTTCAAAACGTTCTTAAATTCTGGATACTATATAAAAGGCTCTAGTGTAAAATCTTTTGAAAAGAACTTTGCCGAGTACTGTAATACCAAATATTGTATTGGTGTTGGCAATGGTTTGGATGCACTTACTTTAATATTTAAAGCCTATATAGAACTTGGTAAATTAACTCAGGGAGATCAAGTTATTGTTCCTGCTAATACGTACATCGCGTCGTTATTAGCGGTTATAAATTCTGGATTGGAGCCAGTTTTTGTTGAACCTGATGAAAAGACCTACAATATATCTCCAACAGAGATTGAAAAGCATATTTCGACTAAAACCAAAGCAATCCTTGCCGTTCATTTATATGGTCAATTGGCAGATATGACAGCTATAAATAAAATCGCTAAGGTTAATAAGTTATTAGTTATCGAAGACGCTGCCCAAGCTCATGGGGCTGTGTCTATTTCCGAAGAACAAAAAGCAGGAAATCTATCTGATGCAGCTGGGTTTAGCTTCTATCCTACAAAAAACCTTGGGGCTTTGGGTGATGCTGGGGCTGTGACAACTAATGACGAACAACTTGCCAACTGTATCTCATTATTACATAACTATGGAAGTTCTAAAAAGTATATCAATGAGATTATAGGTGTTAATAGTAGATTAGATGAGTTACAAGCTCTATTCTTAAATGTTAAACTTGATGACCTAGATGACGATAATAAAAGGCGCCAGGACATAGCGAAATGCTATTTAGAAGGAATTAATAACCCTAAAATAGAGCTGCCGTATTATGATTTATCGTCTAACCACGTGTTTCATGTGTTCGTAGTACGTGTGCAAAACAGAGAAGATTTTACCAATTATTTAGAAAAAGCTCAGATAGGTTATCTTATTCACTATCCTATTGCTCCACATAAACAAAAGGCACTATTGCAATATAAATCTTTATATTTGCCAATCACAGAAGCGATACATGAGACCGTTGTAAGTATTCCAATGAGTCCTGTAATGACTAATGATGAGATTGAAACAATTATTAATGCCCTAAACCTTTATTAATTGAAAAACTTAATAAAATACATTAACACTAATGTATTGTTTAAAGTTGCACACCTTAATTCGGCAACGATTGTCACCAAAATCATAGCTGGCATTTTAACATCAAAGGCTATTGCTATATTTATTGGTGTGGAAGGTATGGCGCTTATTGGAAATCTGAGGAATTTTTTAAGTGCGTCACAATCGGTGTCTATTTTAGGGTCCTACAATGGCGTTGTTAAAACCATCGCAAAATTTAAAGACGATAGTATAAAACTAAGCCAAACCTTATCTACGGCTTATTATCTGTGTTTTTTTTCTACTCTAATCGTATCGTTTCTATGTTATTATAATGCGCAGTTTGTAAACGATTTTTTGTTTTCTTCAAACTATAATTTTGCCTATATCATAAAAATAATGGCTTTAGCTCTGCCGTTTTATGCATTGAATATGATGAGTTTTTCAATAATGAATGGGTTTTCAAATTACAAGATGCTACTCATTATTAACATCATTGGTCAAATTTTAGGCTTACTCATTACATTACTTTTAATTTATCAAAACCATATTGACGGCGCATTAATAGCAGCTGTAATTGCACCTTCTCTTATATTTTTAATCACCTTAGTAGGTATTATTAATAGGCGAAATTTAATGACTTATATTAAAACAGATCATATCAGTTTTGATATTCTGAAATCGTTTGGGCCTTATGCGGCAATGGCACTGGTTACTGCAATTGCATTGCCTGTGATTTCCATATTTATACGTAATTATATTATTTCTGAAGTAGGTATAAAGGAGGCTGGTTATTGGGAGGCTATGAATAGAATATCAAACTATTATTTGATGTTTATTACCTCTGTTATTACCTTATATATTGTTCCAAGGTTTAGCGAAATTGATAGTAAAAAAGAATTTAGAAAAGAGGTTTTTGGCTTTTATAAATCGGTGATGCCTATTTTTGGAGCTGGTCTTATACTGCTCTACTTTTTAAAACCACTCATTGTACCGCTTATCTTTTCCGACGAATTTAAACCTGTAGAAGATTTGTTTTTATGGCAACTCCTAGGAGATTTTGTCAAAGTATTATCAATTGTTATTGCCTATCAATTTTTGGCAAAGAAAATGTTTACGCACTTTATTATAATTGAAGTGTTCTTGGTGATAATGCTATATATTTCTAGTATTTACCTCATTGATGTTTTTGGAGTTGAAGGTGCGGTCATAGCACATTTCTTAAGTTACTTAATGCACTTTGGTATTGTCTTGCTTATTTTTGGATCGTCCTTATTTGGAATTATTCCGCAAGAAGATAAATGATATACATAAATAGTGTATTTTTATAGAGAGTTACTTTATAATGAAACAGAGACTAAAGCATCTTATAAATAATAATTTACTTCTTAAAATAGCATCGATAAACTCTGTTTCTGTTGCGTTAAGGATTTTTTCAGGACTTATAACTTCTAAACTTTTGGCTATTTTTATTGGACCAAATGGATTAGCTTACATTGGAAACTTACACGATGTTATAAACTCAGGAAAAGCATTTTCAACCTTAGGACTTGGTAACGGTATTGTAAAGTATGTTGCCGAGTTTAGAGATAACATCATAGAGTTAGGTAAAATAGTGTCTACAGTGTTTTACTGTATTCTAGGGGCTTTAATAATCATATCTTTTTTTGTTTATTTTAATGCTCAAACTCTTAATGACATTATTTTTACATCAGATAATGATTATGCCTACATTATTAGATTTCTGGGTGTTGTTTTACCTCTCTATGCATTTAAAACAGTCATGTTTTCAATTTTAAATGGCTTATCGAGGTTCAAGCAAATATTACACATAACAATCGTAGCTCAAATTATAGGATTACTCCTCAATGTCCTACTTATATGGAAGTTTCAGCTTAAAGGTGCGTTGTTGTCTATCTTAATTGTTGAGATCGTATTGTTCTTGATAACTTTAGTTAGTGCGTCTGATCTCTGGAAATATTTTAGATTAATTTCATTAAAGAAAATAGCTGTAGTACATATTAAAAATTTAGGTGCATTTACAATAATGGCTTTGTTTTCAGCTACTGTTTTACCTCTTGTGAGTGTATTTATTAGAAATTATATTATAGATGATTATGGTGAAAGCCAAGCAGGATTCTGGGTTGCGATGCAAAGGATTTCTAATTATTATCTAATGTTTGTGACGTCGCTAATTACCTTATATATCCTACCACGCTTTTCGCAAATTAATACGAGTATGGGGTTTAGAAAAGAAGTGTTTTCTTTTTATAAAACGATAGTGCCTCTGTTTTTTGTAGGTCTCGTTATTATATACTTTTTGAGAAGTTTTATTATTAACCTCGTTTTTGATAAAGACTTTCAGCCAGTTACAGACTTGTTTTTATGGCAGCTTTTAGGTGATTTTATAAAAGTACTTTCTTTAGTGATATCCTACCAGTTTATTGCTAAAAAAATGGTTTGGCACTATATTATTGTTGAAACTTTGGCTATTGCTACAATATTAGTAACAAGTATAATATGTATTGACTATTACGGTTTGATAGGAGTAGTTAAAGCACATTTTGTGTCTTATCTTATTCATTTTGCTATATTGTTGTTTATATTTAGAAAGTCACTCTTTGGTAAATTCAATACACTAAAAGAAAACCATGATTAAACGCATAGCTGCTAATTTATATATGAGACTAAGAAAACTAATCTATTCTAGTTTTTCTAACAATACTGATGTAGAAGGAACTTATATTGCTTTGCAGCCTGTTGTCATTAGAGGTAAAGGTAAAATTTGCCTTGATGAAAATGTTAAATTTGGAGTAACCAATTCTCCATTTTTCTATAACACGTATGCTTATTTGGAGGCGCGACATGAAAATGCTGTAATAAAAATTGGAAAAAATGTTAACTGCAATAACTCGATAAGTATTACTGCAGAGAAATCAATTATTATAAAAGATGACGTGTTAATTGGTTACAATTGCCAAATTAGTGATAGCAATTTTCATGATTTACATCCAGAAAAACGTTTGGAAACTGATCCGAAACCTGAGAGAGTCACTATCGAAAATAATGTATTTATTGGTAATAATGTTACCATCTTAAAAGGAGTTACAATCGGAGAGAATACTGTAATTGCTGCTGGTTCTATTGTTACAAAATCATTCCCTTCTAATGTCATCATTGGGGGCTGCCCAGCATCTGTCATTAATGCTCTAGACTAATTTTTGTTCCAGATATCAACATATTTGCCTGCTATATTTATATAGTTATGTTCTTTTTCTATAAACGCTCTGGCATTATTAGAAATACTAATAATTTGCTCTGGGTTAGTGATGAGCCATTCTAAATTTTTAACTAAGCTGTCTACCTCAGGTTTTGCATTTATGGCTACTTTGTTTTTTTCCAATCCATAATAGTCAAGCCATTCTTTTTCTGCACCAGTAAATACAACTTTGCCCTTGGCCATGGCTTCTAAAGCATTATAACCTTGATCGTATCCGTAGGCTTGATCAAGTAAGATATGACATTCATCGTAAAGTTTAATGTATTGCTCATAGGGTATACTATATGTTGTTTTGATCTCTACTTTGTCGGGATATTTTTGTTCAATAATTTTTAATGCCTCTTCGAAGTATTTGTTTCCTTTTTTGACAACAGCACTTTTATTCACACCATGGAAAATTTTAATTTTCCCATCAATAGAAAATGGAATACATTTTATTTTTTCAGTGTTTATGGCATTAGGGATTAAGCCCAAATATTTAGAATGTCCTAATAAAGGCAAATGATAATCCATGTCTGTAGCAATGATTCCATTAGCATGTTTGTAAATGAAATGATGTAAATTGGTAAATTCTGGGTTTAAATATTGAAGCTGAAATTTATAAAGTTTATGAAGAGATTCATCTGCTAAATAAGGACTCATGATACTGTATCTAAATTTCCCATCCATCATAAATGTCATACATTGGTGGTCAATACCGCACGATAGCAAAAACAACTTCTTATTATGCTTAAGTAAACGTTTGATAAACCGTTTCTCATACTTGGCTTGAATTACTAATGGTGACTCATTAATTAGCTGAACCACATCAAATCCCTTCATCTTTTTGAAATGATAAAGTGCTTTTAAATAAACTTCAATAGAACCTAAATCAATCGATGTAAGTTTATAAAAAGCGACTTTTAATTTTTTGAGTAGAGGTTTATGAAACGAATGGTCTACGAAAATATCAACAGGATAGTTTTTAAACCCATCACCATTTCCAACGATAACCACATCATGACCTAATTTAGTAAGACCTTCTTTTAAAGAATTATGTAGCCTACTATATTCTCCAACCAACAATATTCGCATAAAAAATATTACTTTTAAGCAAAAATAAGAATTCCCTTAACATAGCAATTGTTTAGCTAATGTCATTACACATCGAAATTTTAATATCTACAATGTTTAAAGAGGATCTAAGTTTCTTAGAGCCAATGTTTCAACATAATGATATTAACGACTTTGATATTATTATTGTTAATCAAACTACCGAAGACAAATTTTTGACCTCTGAGAACTCCAAAATTAAAGTTATTAATTCTTTGGAACGTGGTTCACCAGCGAGTCGAAATTTGGCGATACAAAATGCTACAAAGGATATTTGCTTGATGTCTGATGATGATATTGTGTATCAATCCAATTTATTGAAAACAATAGAGATGGCATATGCGAATTGCCCAGAAGCCTCTATGATTTCTTTTGAAGCTATTGATGAAGATGGACAATTATATACAAACTATTACCCCGAAGGAGAGCATACTAAAGAAACGCTAAAGAGAATTTACACTTGGGTCATTACATTTAGAAGATCAGTTTTTAAAGAAGAACAGATTTACTTTAATCACTATTTTGGAGTTGGATCTGTTTTTAAAGGTGTTACAGAGTACGTTTTTTTAAGAAATGCTTATGATAAGGGCTTGCTAATGCATCATGCGGCAGAGACCATAGTGATGCATCCCAATGAAAGTTCGGGGAGGAGAATGGGTGGTGATAATGCCATATATGCCAGAGCAGCAATGCATCAAAGGTTTTATGGTAATTTGAGTTATCTTTGGCTCGTCAAGTATATCTTTTTTCTTGTAAGACACCGTTTTATTGCTTTTAAAGAGATTATTTATAAATTTTCCGTAGGAATTAAAGGCATTAAAATGTATAAGATGTTGAAATCTCAAGGTAAAATAGATGAACTCCATGAATATTGAAATCATAAACATACCAAAAATCACTGATCCAAGAGGTAACCTAGCCGTCATTGAAAAAGATAATATTCCTTATGCAATAAAGAGAGTTTACTATTTATATGACGTACCTAGCGATGCCTACAGAGGAGGGCATGCACATAAAGATCAAATTGAACTTTTAATTGCTTTAAGTGGAAGTTTTGAAGTCGTCTTAGATGATGGGACAGTTAAGAAAAAAGTGATGCTAAATAAACCCGATAAAGGCTTGTTGATTCCTACAGGAGTTTGGAGAGAACTTGAAAACTTTTCATCAGGAGCTATTTGTCTGGTTTTAGCCTCTGATAGTTTTGATGAATCTGATTATATCAGGAATTATAAAGACTTTAAGACTTATAAAGGTTTATAGTATACTTTCTTACCGTTTAAACTTTTGATTTTTAAAAGCGAATTGATGACCCATTTTGGAACCATCAATAATAAATTTTGCTTCCAAGTAAGATTCTTGGGATTAATAGCATTTTTATAAAATTTAAAGGATGTTTTGTCATCATATAACTTACTAAATATAGCCAAAGTATAACGGTTACGGTCTAAATACGTTTTTAGATGTAGGTTTTTTTTCTCTTCTTCATGATAACTATCATATTTGGGTTTGCCAGCTACACCCTTAATATTATTGGATAAACTATCACGATTGTAAACATAATAAACCAAAGTTTTAGGACTAAACACAATAGGATAATGTAGGCCTACTCTAATCCAAAAATCAGTGTCTTCTCCAGAGGTGTAGTTCGTATTAAAAGGTCCAGTAGTAGCAATAATAGAGGTTTTAAAAACAACACTAGAACCAGAGAGTATCGCATGCTTTTTGCTAGCTTCAAAAAAATCTAAAACCAAGAGATCTTCGGTTAAACTGAAACTATAAGAAACAGGAATGTGTTTGCTATCATATTGATGAGCTATGGCACACGAAAATACTGCGTGATTAGGATGCGTTTTTATAGCATGTTCAATATGTTCTAAAAATTGCTTGTCCCAAATATCGTCACCATCTAAAAGCGCAATAAACTTACCTTTTGCAATATCAATACCTTTATTACGTGCATGTGAAGCGCCGAGGTTGTCCTGAATAATGATGTTTAGCCTTGAATCTTCAAATTCGTTTAATACCTGTAAACTCCGATCTGTAGAACCATCATTTACGACAATAATTTCAAAATCGTCAAAAGTCTGGTCAAGTACCGAATTTATGGTAGCGCCAATATACTTTTCCTTATTGTAAACCGAAATGATAACTGAAAAAAAGGGAGTCATAGTTGAAAATCTTCACGACATAATCATCCAAAAATAGTAAATATTATGCCAACCTATTTCAATAATTTACAAAGAAAGAAATCTCTTACAAATAATTGCAGAAAAATCGTAACTAGTAATTGATTGTCAATAATTTAACACTAAATTTATGATATTTTAATTGTAAGTTTTTACCTTCATGTCTTTAACCTTAAATCTATTATATTATGAAAAAATTATTATGTATGGCAGTATTTGCCGGATTTTTAACAACAAACGCTCAAAATACCTTTCCTGTGCCTACTGGAAATGTAGGTATAGGCACATTAACGCCATCCGAAGCTTTGGAAGTTGTAGGGACTGTTAAAGCTAAATTTGCTTTTTTTAATAATTCTCTCCCCGATGGGACAATTTTTATAGATGCTGCAGACAGAGGTGCACAAACACAATTGCTTGGGGCAGGGACTGACTCTAATGGTCAACCTTTAATGGCTTTTTTCGATTTCCCTCAATCTAATATTGATGCTAAAGCTACAATTTGGTTTCATTTAGAAGATAGAAATGATGCTGCGAGATTACGATTTATAGCCCAAGCTAATGGTGCAACTAATTATAAAATTTACAATAAAAGTCAGGAGTCTGTATATTCCTTATATGAAAACAGTGATAATGTTTATGTACAAATGCCAAAAGAGAACTCTTATGTTACTATAGGAACTAATTCTTTTAACGATAATGGTGAATTGTATAACCTAACAGTTAATGGTAAGGTAAGGGCGCATTCGGTGAAAGTCTATACTGATTGGGCAGATTATGTCTTTGAAGAAGATTACAATTTACCGACTTTAGAAGAGGTGGAAAACCATATAAAAACACATGGTCATTTAAAAGATATTCCTAGCGCTAAAGAGGTTGAAAACAATGGGGTAGAATTAGGTGAAATGAACAAACTTCTACTTCAAAAAATCGAAGAATTAACACTTTACACTATTGAGCTTAAAAAGGAGATAGACGAATTAAAAGCTAAAAAGTAAAATGAAATTAAATCGTAAAATAAAAACTATAGGTGTCTTAGTTATTTCATTGATATTTAGTTTTTCAATGTGGGCACAAGATAGAATTAATAAGAAAACAGTGATAGATCTGTTTGAAGTAGATAAAAATTCTAGCTTAAGAGATAAATACATTACTGATGATATTGATGGTGAAATATTGAGCTTAAATCAACAAAAATTATTAGAATTAATAAATAGTGATTTGAATTCAATCGTTTTAAAAGTACCAGTTCAAGATCGAATAATTGAATTGAATTTGAAAAGATCTAATTTTATTGTTGATGGCGCCAAAGGAAAAACCATGCACAGTAAATTTGAAACAAAGTTAATGGGAAGAGGAGCCCATTTTTGGGGTCATGTAGAAGATGATAAATATAGTGGAGCCATTATAGCGTTCTCATTTTATAAGGATCAAGTATATGGCTTTTTGTCTTCACAATATGGAAATTACAGTTTACATAAACTCAATGAAAAATCTGATAATTATGCTTTTTATAAATACAAAGAAGAAGTTAACGATTTTGAATGTGCCACGGATACAAATGGTTTTCCTAAGAAAGACAGTAACGCTTTTCAATTAGAAAATAGTAATGTCTCTCAAAGTGCATTAGATTATCCATTGGAAATTTCCATGAATGCCAATAACTGTGTTATTAATAACCCTTTTATGGGAAATGGGTCGATAACACATTCCATAGACTACATATTAAGTCATTTTAATCTCTATTCATTAATATTTGCTAATGAAGAGGTGTCCATAAAAATTTCTGAAATTGTACTAGAAGATTCAGTTCCAAATGGTACAGGTCAAGAAGTTTGTTTATTTGGTGTAAATGCATCTACAGATTTTTACGGACCAGGTATGACTTTTAGTGGAGGAAATTGCCCTCCAAGTGGAACTACGCATTATCTTCAGCAATTTCAGGATATCTTGGGCAATTCATATGTTGGTGATTATGCCTATATGTATGTGGGAAGCAGCTGCCGCGCTTCAGGCAGGGCTGCTACTATTGGCGCATTTTGTAATGCACCTAAAACATCAAGAATGGGAGTAGGATTAGCTCCTAATGCCTTGTTAGATGACCACCCACTTCCTGATTATTTTCATCGATTAAATATTTTTCCGCATGAAATAGGCCATTTGTTAGGTGCTGTTCATACTTTTTGTTCTTCTACACCTTATTACAACATCATGTTATCCGGAGGAGGAAGTTGTTTCGATGTTGACAAAGATTTTAGAAGAGGATTTGGTGTAGCTCGTGGTAACACAATTAGAAACAATATATTAAATAATATGACTTGTTTTAATGAAAGTAATTCATGTGAACAAGACGATCTTTATATTTTTCATAGAATTGAAGATTTAGGGAGTGTTGATTACTCAGCTTTTTATAAAGCAACAAATATAGTTGCAGATAATCTAATACTAAACAATTCTGAAGCCTTATATACTGCTGAAGCGGCTATTGAGCTTATTCCAGGGTTTGAGGTAGAAGAGAACTCAGAATTTGAAGCTAGAATAGAAGCATGTAATAACGGAGCTAGTAGAATTGGAGTAGATCCTATTTCTAATAATGATGTCAGTGGGATTGCTATACTAATTTCTCCAACAGCAATTGAAGATATTGTCAATGTCGAGAATAAAAGTATTGAAGGTGTTGAGATGTCATCTATCAAGGTTTACAACCTTATAGGAACGGAGGTATTTAAGCTAAATGGTATAAAAGAAAGAAAAGCTAACTTAGATTTGAGTCATTTATCAAAGGGCTTTTATGTGGTAAAAATATCGGCAACTAATGGAAATGTATTACACACTCAAAAAATAATAAAAAAGTAAATTTTATTTTATAAGAATACTAAAAGGTCGTAATTAATTACGGCCTTTTTCTTTTATTTCATGATAACTCAAGTAACTCAGTTTATATAACTGCAAACCAAACATGCTTGGTGTTTTACCCAATAAATTCGTGTGAAACCGGTTTTTAAATCGTTTAAAGATCCAAGACAAAAGAAGATTCAGTTTCCACTGCTTTAGCGTTCTATACACTACAATTAAGCTGTTCTCAGTGGAGTTAATCAACCCTTTGTTATCTAGTGCTAATAAAGTGTCTACAGATTGCTCTACTTTTTTGAGATAAGAAGCATTAGGTTCTAATCCTAAATGAAAAACTTCATTATTAATATGAACGATAAGTACTTTTTTGGTTTTTAAAAGCGATCCAAAGTAATTATCGTAACCATAGCCTTTATAAGTGATTTCAGAATTTATCTGTTTAAACAATGTCTTCTTAATTAGGAAATTTGCCGAAATCGTAATTTTATATGGTTTTTTATTTCGAATTGCCGCATCAACTTGCTCCTTAGATTTTCCGTAGGTCCAACGCAACACAAGATCGTCATCAGGTCGTTCCTTTTTATAAGCAAAACCACCATAAACGGCATCGTATTCAGCATTTATAAACACCAAATAATCTTTAATGAATGTCTCCGATTTTGGGACGACATCTGCATCTAAAAATAAAAGCCAATCAAATGAGGCCTGTTCTGCTAAACGTTGCCTCACTGCCACTCTTCCCACATTATTTGATGCTACGTGATATGTAGTATGACTTAGGCTTGCTACGTTAGAGTTGGTCCTACCAATATCGTCTTGAGAACCATCGTCCATACAGATGATTTCAAAGACGATATCCGCAGAAATCAACTGCTCATGAAGGCTGTTCACTAGCAGTCTTATATCGTAATTGTAAACAGGAATGAGTACAGAAAGCATAGACATACGTTATTATTCAAAAATACACTTTTTATGGTATTAACTATTTCGAATACTTATTTTTGGTATAGTAATTGGAATTACAAATTTATGATACAACGTTTACTCTATATTTTATGTTGCTTTGTTGGACTATATGCTAGTGCCCAACAAGAATTTCATGTGTTTCCAATAGATCACAAAAGCTCACCTGGAACTCAAAATGGTACAGGGTTTATAGATAGTCCTTGGGATCTTCAAACGGCATTACAGCAAAAAACAAAGATTGCCTCTGGCGATACTATTTGGCTGCACGAAGGTATCTATAATGGCCGATTTATAAGTACACTCCAAAGTCTTACCCCTAAATCATTTATAACGGTTGCAGCTTTTAAAGACGATAAAGTAGTTTTAAACGGAAATGTGCCGTCGTCAAAAACATCTGTTTTAGAGGTGAGAGGCCAGCAAATTATTTTTAAAGATTTTGAGATTACGTTTTTGGGTAACTTTTGGAGAAATGCGACAGTCGAAGGCTTTAAAAGTGTATCCGGAATTTCCCATAATAGTGGTGTCGATTGCAAGTTTGTAAATCTTAAAATTCATAATAATCCAGGTTCTGGAATAGGCTCATGGAAACGTGCTGGAGGATCAGAAATCTTAGATTGTATAATATATAACAACGGATACATTACTAAAAAAGGAAAAGGTGGTGGTGTTGGTATTTATGTTCAAAATGCCTCAGATGAAATGAGAATTATTGAAAATAATATCATCTTCAATAATTTCTATAAAGGCGTACAAATATGGTCCGCAAATAAAAAGGCAAAGGAGTCCTTTGTGAAAAACGTTGAATTAAAAAATAATGCCATTTTTAATAATGGATCTCCGGCAGGCACTTTTAAAGATAATGTGATTGTTGGATCTGGAGACAGAAATGGTGTCAATAACCCTAAACATATTAGAATCTTTAATAATGTGTTATATCATAATACTAAGGTGTCTGACGGACAAGTGAGTGGAGATGGCGCTTCATTAACTCTAGGGTTTCATAAAAATGCGCCAATTGAAGATGTTATTGCACGATACAACATTGTTATTGGTAGAAATAATGCCCTTCGGATTTTACATGCCAAATCATTGATATTTGAGAATAATATGGCGTACTGTGGTTATCTGCATTTAGAATCTTCGGTTTTGGAACATATCAAAAATTGGAATTTTAAAGATAACACCTACTACACCAAGAAGCAATCGAGCTTTAGAGTTTTAAAGGACAAAGACTATAGCCTTGAACGATGGCGATCTGATTTTGGACTAGATCAAAATAGTACATGGAAACAGACCAATACTTATGATTTTGAACCTGTTGCAAGGCTTACTAAATATAAGTCTAGAGATCGCACCTATAAAGTAACGGCACTCGATGAAAATGGAGATCCTGTGCTTACAAAGTTCTCAGGCCTTGGTTTGAAACCAGGAATGACCTATTCTATTTATGATGTTGAAAATTTAGATACAGTTTTAAAGTCGGGTACACTTTCTGACGATTTTGTCATTACATTTCCTATGCAACAAAAGGAATTTATTAAGCCGCTTCATAATACAAAAGCACGTAAAACATTATCTAATTTTGGTGTGTTTATTATAGAGTTTAATACAGAGGCAACGACAGAAGTTCCAGTCAAAAAAAAGGATAACGCATTTAAACGATTTTTTAAATGGTTAGGTTTTTAACCCTTACGTTGTACCACTTCAAACACCTTGTTTTCATCACATTTTAAGGTCTTACTAGGATATTTCAGTAAAAGCGCATAATCATGTGTAGCCATTAAAATAGTGTTGCCATTTTTATTAATATCAAGCAATACCTCCATGACTTCGATACTCGTTTGCGGATCTAAATTTCCTGTAGGCTCATCGGCTAGAATAAGCTCAGGGTCGTTCAATAAAGCTCTGGCAATAGCAATACGCTGTTGTTCACCTCCAGATAACTCATGTGGGAATTTGAAACCTTTAGTTTTCATAGCCACTTTATCTAAAACGGTTTCAATACGTTCGCTAATTTTAGTCTTGTCTTTCCATCCAGTAGCTTTTAAAACAAATTCAAGATTACCGTTTATGGTTCTATCTGGGAGTAATTTAAAATCTTGGAAGACAATACCCAATTTTCGTCTTAAAAAAGGGATATCCTTCTCCTTCATGGTTCTTAAATCGTAATCCACAACATGACCTTCGCCTTCTGTTAATTCTAGATCACCATAAAGTGTTTTCATAAAACTACTTTTACCACTTCCAGTTTTACCGATGAGGTAGACAAAGTCGCCTTTGTTCATTTCAAAATTCACATCGGATAAGACCATGCTATCCCCTTGATAGATAGACGCATTTTTAAGTTGTAAAATAGTTTCAGACATAATTTAAATACGCATTTAAATGAAATGTAAATGTATTATAAAAACTAGCAACTACCAATAGCCAAAAACTAAATTCTAGATTGCTTTAGATGAAACGTAAACTGTAACATAATCTTGTGTAAAGAGTCTGTTTAATAAGTTCGTGTATAATTATAGCACGATTCTTGCGTTATAGGAAAGAGATAAATTATCTTTGACATCAATTAAAAATCGAACTTAATGACTTTCAGAAAAATAAGTTTTGTACTTAGCTTTTTGTTACTGGCTTCTTATTTACAAGCCCAACAAACTGCTGCCTATACTAGTGACCTAGTAGACTACCAAAAAGCACTCACATTATATAATAACAAGCAATATCAAGCTGCTCAGTCTTTATTTGAAGCTATAAAAAATGATGCGCCCAATGAGACCTTAGAATCTGATTGTGCCTATTATATTGCCAATTGCGCTGTGCGTTTAAATCAGAGAAATGCCGATGATCTTATTCAAGATTTTGTAGATAATTATCCAACAAGTACGAAGAGAAATACTGCGTTTCTTGATGTAGCCGATTATTATTTTACCAACGGAAAATATGCCTATGCTAGAAAATGGTATGATAAAGTTGATGAAAATAGCATTTCTCGTTCAGAACGTGATAAATTCAATTTTAACTATGGTTATACGTTATACTCTACAGGCGATGAAACAGGAGCTAACAAATACTTAAATAGGGTAATCACCTCAAAAAAATATGGATCTCAGGCTAAGTATTATATTGGTTTTATGGCCTATGAAGGCGATGATTATGATAAGGCCAATGAGTATTTTGATCAGGTAAGTGACCAAGAAAAATACAAAGAGAAGCTATCGTATTATCAAGCCGATCTTAACTTTAAGTTAGGTAAGTTCGAAAAAGCGATAACACTGGCTAAAGAACAAATAGATAATAGCAATCCTCAAGAAAAGTCGGAACTTTCAAAAATTATTGGTGAGAGTTATTTCAATTTAGAACAATATGCTGATGCCATTCCTTACTTGAAAAACTATAAAGGAAGGCGAGGTAAGTGGAATAATGTTGATTATTATCAACTAGGCTATGCTTATTATAAACAAAACGACTTTGAAAGTGCTATTTCAGAATTCAATAAAATTGTTGATGGAGATAACAGTGTTGCCCAAAATGCTTACTACCATTTAGGGGAAAGCTATATTAATCTTGACAAAAAGCAAGAGGCTTTGAATGCTTTTAGAAATGCGTCTCAAATGGATTATGATTTAAAAATTCAAGAAGATGCATGGTTAAATTATGCTAAGATAAGCTACGATATTGGTAACCCTTATCAATCGGTTCCGCAAGTCTTAACAAGTTATCTTAATAAATACCCAGAAACGAGTTATAAAGAGGAAATAGAAACCTTATTAATAGATTCTTATATCACATCTAGAAACTATAAAGAAGCCATAAAGTTACTCGAAAACAAGAAGAGTTTTGAAAACCGTGTTGCCTATCAGAAAGTTGCTTTTTATAGAGGAATTGAAGTGTATAATGAAGGAGATTATAACCAAGCTAAAGCGTTGTTTAATAAGTCTATTGATGAAGCAAAAGATGCTCTGTTCACCACAAGAGCCACATTCTGGAAAGCTGAAACCGATTATCACTTAAATAATTTTGATGAAGCACTCATTGGGTTTAAACAATTTATGCAACAGAGTGAGTCGGCTAATGTGAATGAAATCAATAACATCGATTATAATATTGCCTATACCTATTTTAAACTTAAAGACTACAACCAAGCTACTGCAAATTTCCAAAAATTCATTACGAGTCATAAGGATGATAAACTACGCTTGAATGACGCGTATTTGAGGCTAGGTGATGGCTATTTTGTGTCTACTAATTACAATAAAGCAATCGCAGCTTATGATGAGGCCATTGCAATAAATGAAATTGAAGGCGATTATGCATCTTTTCAAAAGACCATGAGTTATGGGTATATAGGTCAAGGGGCAAAAAAAATACAAGGACTAATATCATTTATTGATGATTTTCCTAGATCGTCTCTACGCGATGATGCCATGTACGAATTGGCAAATTCTTATGTGAAATCTAACGAAACTGAAAAAGCTATGGCCACGTATGAAAGGCTTATTTCAGAATATAGAACAAGCGTTTTTATATCAAAAGTTTTATTGCGACAAGGCTTGTCTTATTACAATAGTAATGATAACGAACGCGCCTTGCGAAAGCTCAAATTAGTGGCTAATAATTATCCATCTACAGAAGAAGCGAACCAAGCGGTTTCTACAGCGCGTTTAATTTATATCGATTTAGGTCGAGTTGATGAATATGCGGCGTGGGTAAAAACTTTGGATTATGTTGATGTTACCGATGCAGAGCTCGATAATACGGCATATTTAGCGGCCGAGAAACAGTATTTAGATAATAATACAGATGGAGCAATTCGCCAGTTTAATAAATACTTGAACGAATTTCCTAATGGCATTCATGCACTTAAATCACATTTCTATGTGGCTCAACTGTATTCTAAAAAAGAATTACCAGATAATGCGCGTCCTCATTATGAGTATGTCGTGAGTAAGCAAAGAGGCGAATTTACAGAACAAGCCATGGTTAGGTTATCTGAGATTTATTTAAATGCATCAGATTGGGATAAAGCAATTCCTTTGCTAAAACGTTTAGAGACAGATGCCGATTATCCTCAAAATGTAACCTATGCGCAATCTAATTTGATGAATGCATACTATCAAAAAGAGAATTATTCAGAAGCCGTTAATTATGCTGAAAAGGTGCTTCAAAATTCGAAAATTGATAATAATGTAAAGAGCGATGCTCAAGTGATTATTGCACGTTCGGCTATTAAAACAGGAAATGAAGCCAAGGCCAAAGAGGCTTATGCTAGAGTCGAAAAGATAGCTACAGGTGCATTAGCCGCCGAAGCATTATACTATAATGCCTATTTCAAACACAAAGAAGGGAAATTCCAATCATCAAATACAACCGTTCAGAAATTAGCAAGAGATTATAGTAGCTATAAATATTATAGTGCTAAAGGTTTGGTTGTTATGGCCAAAAACTATGACGCCTTAGGCGATGCTTTTCAGGCTACTTATATTTTAGAAAGTGTCATCACGAATTTTGCAGAATTTGATGATGTTGTTAGTGAAGCTCAAGAAGAATTGAATCGAATAAAAGCCGAAGAAGCCAAGACAAACGCCTCTGTCGAATCTGAACAAAATTAGAATTATGCAAAATAAACTTAAATATATCGTCTTAGTCATTTTAACGTTTAACGTTACAATAACCATTGCTCAGGAGCGAGAAAAAGACACTATTGATACCGACGTGGTAAATGTGGTAAAACCATATTCACCAACAATTTCTGATGCCTTTAAAATTAAAGAAACACCATCTCTAAATGATTCTGTTACGGCGAAGAAAAAAGAAATCAAGTACAATATCTTTTCAATTCCAGTGGCGTCTACATTTACGCCTGCTAAAGGTAAAGCGGCTAATGTTGATAAAGAAAAGCCTGTGAAGTTATTTGACAATTATGCTTCGCTAGGCGTTGGTACGTATACTACGATTTTAGGTGAAGTTTATCTTAATCATGCTCTTAATAGTACTGAAAGAGTAGGAGGATATTTCAGTCATCATTCGTCGGCAGGTGAAATTGATGGCGTAAATTTTGATAATAATTTTTCTGAAACAGGACTCAATGCACATTATAGTCAGAAACTTAATGACTATTCATGGAAAGTTGAAGGTGGTTTCCAGTTACAAACGTTCAATTGGTATGGCGTTCCCGATCAAAGTATTCCAACTTTTGACGTAGATCATTCGTTTTATGCAGCTAATTTTGGAGGACAAATCAATTTTGAAGATGCTATAATTAATAAAGGAAGTGTGCTGTATAGACGTTTTGGTGATAATCAAGATTCTGGGGAAAACAGATTTGTTTTAAAATCAGAATTTGATGTTCCAATCAATGATGAGCTTATCAATACCGAAGTTACAATTGATTATCTCGGCGGTTCTTTTGATAGGGCTTATTTCAATACAGACGAGTTAAACTACAGTAATATTAACTTTGGATTAGCTCCAAGTTATCAAATGAAACAAGATGATTTAACAGTAAGTCTTGGTGTAAATCTCGTATATCTTAATGATACCGAAGCTAGTGATGGGAAGTTCTTTATTTATCCAAACGTTACAGCAAGTTATCGTCTGGTAGATGAACTTTTGATTGCTTATGGAGGAATAGAAGGTGGCTTAATTCAAAATTCATATTTCGATTTTGCTCAGGAAAACCCGTTTGTGTCACCTACTTTGTTTATTGTACCTACAGATCAGGCTTATAATGTGTCTTTAGGACTTAAAGGTAAATTGTCCAATAGCGTGAGTTATGATATTAGCGGCCATTACTTAGCCGATAATAATCGCGCATTGTTTAAATCTAATCCAGATGCAGGATTAGACCGACAAGCCTATCAGTATGGGAATTCTTTTGGAATAGCCTATGACGATGTGACTACATTTTCTGTGGCTGGAGCACTTAATATTGATGTCAATAGAAACTTTAAATTAGGTTTAAAAGCCGAGTATTTCGCTTACGATACAGACAACGAAGCAGAACCATGGAATTTACCAGATATTAAGGCATCTGCCTTTTTAGATTATCAAATTAATAGGCATTGGTTTGCAGGTGCTAATTTATTCTTTATTGGAGAGCGTAAGGACGAATTTATTACAGGTGTTGGCACATTAACATTGCCAATAGCAGAAACGATCACATTGGATAGCTATTTTGATGTTAATGCCCACTTAGGTTATAGAATTAACGATCAGTTGTCTGCATTTGCTAAGGCTAATAATATTGCCAATCAAGATTATAACCGTTGGCTTAATTATCCAGTACAAGGCATCCAATTTTTGGCAGGAGCAACGTATCAATTTGATTTTTAAAACATTGACGGGTTTTTAAGGGTTGCTTAGCAACCTTATAAGATAAAACATATTAAAAAGCATTCAATACCTAAACCTAGAGATTGAATGCTTTTTGTATTTTTATACGTCTAAAAATACCAACAATGAAAAAACTAATCATTCTTATACTTTTAATAGGGGCTTATTCTTGTTCAAATGAACTCCAAAATGTAGATACAATTGTTATTAATGCTAATGTTTATACAGTTAACGATGATTTTTCTAAAGCCGAAGCCTTTGCTGTTAAGGACGGGAAGTTTGTAGAAATAGGCAGCTCTAAGGACATTCAAGAAAAGTACATTTCAGAACGACTTATTGATGCTCAAGGAAAAACAATTGTACCAGGATTGATTGATGCACATTGTCACTTTTTAGGTTTAGGATTTAATCAGCAAGCAGTTAATTTAGTTGGAACCAAGAGTTTTGAAGACGTTGTAAAACGCGTATTGGATTTTCAGAATAAAAATAACGTGTCGTTTATAACGGGAAGAGGATGGGACCAAAATGATTGGGAGGACAAGACGTTTCCTAATAATACACTTTTAAATAAGTTGTTTCCAGAGACACCAGTTGCTTTAACCCGTGTAGATGGCCATGCAATATTGTGTAATCAGGCGGCTTTAAATTTAGGAAACGTTACAAAAGAGAGCAAGGTTGATGGAGGAGAAGTCGTAATAGAAAACGGAGAACTCACAGGTGTTTTGGTTGATAATGCCGAAAACTTAGTTATGGGTTACTGGCCTAAACCAACGAGAGATGATATTGTAAAGGCCTTAATGGCAGCACAGGATATTTGCTTTGATTTGGGTTTAACGACGGTTGATGACGCCGGATTAAGTAAGTCTTCTATTGAAATCATAGATAGCTTGCAACAAACAGGCGACTTAAAAATGCGTGTGTATGCAATGGTGTCGTTTTCAAAAGATAACGTGGATTACTATACTAAAAAAGGAATCATTAAAACCGATAGGTTAAATGTACGTTCGTTTAAGTTTTATGCCGATGGTGCTTTAGGGTCGCGTGGTGCGATGTTAAGGGCTCCTTATAGCGATAAACCTAATCATTTTGGATTATTGGTAACCGACTTGGAAACATTTAATGCTTCGGCTCAAAAAATTGCCAATTCAGAGTATCAAATGAATACACATGCCATTGGAGATTCAGCAAATCATGCCGTTTTAGAAACGTACAATAAAGTATTACAAGGTAAACCAAATAGACGTTGGCGTGTAGAACATGCTCAGGTTGTATCTCAAGAAGATTTTGATCTCTATAAAAATGTATTGCCTTCAATTCAACCAACACACGCCACTAGCGATATGTATTGGGCAGAGGACCGTTTAGGTAGTGAGCGTGTAAAAGGAGCTTATGCTTATAAGCAACTGTTAAACGCCTACGGAAAAGTAGCATTAGGAACCGATTTCCCTGTAGAGCAGGTAAGTCCGTTTTTAACCTTTTATGCGGCTGTTGCGCGACAAGATTTGGAGCAATTTCCTGATGGAGGATTTCAAAAAGAAAATGGTTTAACTAGAGAGGAAACGTTAAAAGGAATGACCATTTGGGCAGCTTATTCTAATTTTGAAGAGCATGAAAAAGGAAGTATAGAGGCAGGCAAACTTGCCGATTTTATTATATTGGATAAGGATATTATGACTGTAAATCAAAATGAAATTCCTAATATTAGAGTAGAGCAAACATTTGTTAATGGAGAGAAGCAGTAATCAATGTAAGTGCTTTGGAACGCTTCTTGTAAACGTTTAGATATATAACATTATAGATATGAAACAATTATTAGCATTATCATTTATTTTTTTATCGCTAGTTGTGAACGCTCAGCAGGTGAGAATTATTGAAAGCGAAATTACGTGTGAAAGTGGTGAAGATATGGCCACTAAGGATTTCGATAAAGGTATATATAAAGTATACTCATTTGGACTTCTAGGTAAAATTGAAGATTACGGTTTTGGCGAATATTATAAAGACTATGTATTTAAAAAATATGGTGTTCTATTTATTCATCAAGGATGTGTTATAGTGAAAGACGAAGAGTGTTACACTATCAAAATGGAAGAATTGTTATACCAAAAGTATGGTAAGAATATGTTTGAAATTGCTAGAAAGGAAGCAGGTTTGGCCTTTAAACAAACACTAAAGTATGAAAAAATAAAGGAGAGAATGGATGCAAACAAGGTGTTTTTTATTGTACACCAACCACCGAAGTTTGAGAAGGGAAAGGAAGGTCTTGACGACTTTATTTTAAAAAACTTTGGTAAGGGAGACCCAACAAACTACGATACATATATTCGAGCATCGTTTGTTGTAGAAAAAGATGGGTCGATAAGTAATATTAAGTTAACCAGTTTTTGGCAAAGTAAACCATACAAGGGCGATGATGCAGAATCCATTCTTAAAAAATTACAGGAAATGCCTAAGTGGAAGCCTGGAAGTCATTTTAGTGAGGTCGTAAGAACTGGAGAATCTATTAGTATACCTATAGGTTAAAATAGTTTTACTAAAAAATCATGATGATCTCCATTCATGATTTTTTCACATTGTAAACCTACAGTTTTGCAAGCTAATTGCAAACGTTCGAAATCTAAATATAGCCATTTCATAGGAGTTTCATTTTCGCCTTTATAGCTTAAAAAATAGTCTAACTCGCCGTAGTAGTTAGCATTAGTGTCTATCCAGAGCCCGCCATCGTCATCCTCATACATGTATTTAATGTCGGAGGAATCGATTAAAATTTGACCTTTCGGATTTAAAAGTGATTTTAAGTGTTTAAGGTATTTTGGAACCTGAGATAGTTCCTGAAAAATACCAGTACCATTCATTAATAGTAAAATGGTATCAAACGTTTCAGTTTCAGAGAGTACATCTTTTAATTCTACATGAACAACACCTCGCTCCTTACAGACCTTAACAGCACCTTTTGAAATGTCAATGGCTTTTACTTTAAGGCCTTTATTTTGAATATATAAACTATGGCTTCCTGCTCCGCATCCAACATCTAGAACCGATCCTTTAGCTAATTGTAAAGCCTTTTGTTCTAGCTTTGGCATTTCAGAAAAACGTCTAAACAAATAAGGAAGAGGAAGTTCATCTTCACCAGAAATATTAGTTGATGTGATGAGGTCTTCGGTATAATTATTGGTGTAATAATCTTGTAAGGCTTTCCCAAAAAGGTCTTTCATAAAAGTAGTATTTTTGTATTATGCAAGACTTTATTAATCATCTTCCAAAGCTCGCCAAAGATAAGCATAAGGAAAATAAAACCTTCTTTACGAAGCTAAAAAAACGCCCTCCAAAACGGCTCGACTATTTAATGCAAGAATTGCACGATACTGAGTTTGAGCGTACAGATTGTCTAGAATGCGCGAATTGTTGTAAAACAACTGGGCCGTTATTTACGCCAAAGGATATTGATCGCATTGCAAAACACTTTAAAATGAAACAACAACAGTTTATAGATGTTTACTTACGATTGGATGAAGAGAACGATTATGTTTTGCAATCTGTACCATGTACATTTTTGGGTGCAGATAACTATTGTTCTATTTATGGTGTAAGACCAAAGGCTTGCCGTGAATTTCCGCATACAGATCGAAAGAAGTTCCAGCAAATATCTAATCTTACCTTAAAAAATGTAGCAATTTGCCCTGCTGCATTCAATATTGTAGAAGACATGAAGCGTCGAATTAAAATGTGATATGATATGAAAAAAATTGCCCTAATGTTATTACTTATTTGTCCCTTGTTTGCGATGTCTCAGCAAAAAGAATGGTATACGTCTCTTGACGCCGCAAAGCGATTAGCACTCATTCAAAACAAACTCATTTTGATGGTATGGGCAGAAACAACTGTATATCCAGAACCTGTTATAATTAGTAACGATAATGGTCAAAGTGTAGTGATTGAAAATATGTTTGAAAACGAATTTATAAGCAATTTAATTTGGGATAATTTTATTCCAGTGGTTGTGAACGAATCTGAACATGCCGATCTATATAATGAAATTAAAGGAAAGCGTACTCAGAAATATATTGATAAGTTCAACGATGATTCTATTAAGATATTAGATGTAAATGGAACTATAATAAATAAGATTGTTATTTACGACGGATTCTATTTGAACATGACGAATTTCGTCAAGAAATATGCCTTGAATACATCAATCTTAAAAGGAGAGTTGACTAATTATTCGAGGCAAAAGGATTTTTATACAACCTTACGTCTGGCATCAAAATATATAGATTTTGGAATTTACGTCAATAAAGATGTACGGGAAGAAATCATAAAAGTGTCTTCTATATATTTAAATGAGGCTTCAGCACTTGTTACCGACGCAATAGATAATAAAGAAGGTCTTTTGCAGCATATAGAATTACTTAAGATAAAGCAAAGCCTAATTTTAAATAAACCGAGACGCGTACTAAGACAGCTTAAACGAATAGACCCATCTGAAATTATAGAAACCAATACCTCATTAATAGATTTTCTATACTATACGTCTTATAAGTTACTTAAGGATGAAAAAAATGCGAGTATCTTAAAAAGTAAACTTTCTTTAGTAAATTTGAAAAAAGCAAATCAAATCATCAATAAGAATTTTTAGAACCATTGGAAGCGCTCTTTAATTATTTTGAAACCATACCTTCGCATCATAGAAGTTTAATTCTAGTTGGTGGATTAACAGTATTCTGGTTATTAGAAGGGACATTACCTTTATATAATTTTAAGTACAAAAAATGGAAACACGCTATTCCTAACTTGTTTTTTACGTTAACAACAATCATCATTAATTTTGGTTTGGCTTTTTTATTAGTAGGTACGGCAAACTGGGTTGGAAAACATGATTTTGGTATTATAAACTGGATGCCTAACTTACCGCTTTGGGCCTATATACTTTTAGGTGTTTTGTTATTAGATTTTATTGGAGCTTATTTGGCGCATTATGTAGAGCACAAGGTAAAGCCACTTTGGATGGTGCATCTGGTGCATCATACAGATCATAAAGTAGATACGACTACGGCAAATAGACATCATCCCTTAGAGAGCATTATACGTTTTGTGTTTACCTTATTTGGTGTGTTTATTATTGGCGCTCCAATAGCTATTGTTATGCTATATCAGTCAATGTCGTTGGTTGCAACACAGTTTAGTCATGCCAATATTAAACTTCCTAAAAAAGTAGATAAAATCCTTAGTTACGTTTTGGTGTCACCAGATATGCATAAAGTTCATCATCATTATATGTTGCCTTATACAGATTCAAACTATGGAAATATCTTTTCTATTTGGGACCGAATTTTTGGAACTTTTATGAGCCTTGATAGAGATGCTATTGTCTATGGCGTAGATACATTTCCAGATGAAGAAGCTAACGGTAAAATAGGAGAACTTTTAAAACAGCCGTTTCATAAATATCGAAAACCAACTATTACAGAAACTTTAGAGTGAGTATTTCGATTAAAGGACTTGCTATAAATATTAAATCATATAAAACACCTTACTTCGGTTTTATTTACCGTTCATGGAGTTTTTTGTTCTCTATTCAAAAAAGAAATTAGTTTTAAGGTTCGGGATTATAAAAAATGCTATTAGTTTAGATGTTGTTGACGTTAACCAACGTTTATAAATGAGAACAGTATTTGTTATAATCTTTTTTAGTATAATGACCTTAACGAGCTATACAATTCAAGCTCAAAATGACTTCGCAAAACTTGAAAAGAATGTCAATATAAGGGCCAAAGGTTTAATTCAAAAGTTAAATCATACCAAAGACACTTTAATTCTTAAAAGTGATTCACTTATTCGTAAAGTGTATTCTGTTAGTACAGATTATAAACGAGAAATTGACATGGCTGTTAACGCTAAGGATGTCAAGATTCCACTTAATAGACTAAGTAAAGGGAAGCATGTGTTTGTTGCCGTACAATCACCTATTCGTATTGTATTTGTCGTTAAAATTTTTAGAGATAACGAGTGGTTGTTAGCAATGGAAGAGGAGCGCTTAGCTTCTAAGAATGATAAGTAAAGACCTTACGCATCAATCGTATATCAAATACTTTGATCTGGTCTTTTTAAATGCTTCAAGACCTTTAATCCAAGTTTCACGTATGTCTTTTTCAGAAATACCAGCTTCTATTTGTGATTGTAAAGATTTTGTTCCAGCAAGTGTTGTAAAGTAATCATTAAAAAAGACCTTTTTGTCAATCGAATTTTGATAGGCTCTAATGAGGTATCCTAAGTCTAATTTGTTCATTTTTTGATGTTTACTTAAATCCTCACCATAACACAATACACCATCATTTTTTGGGTATTTAGAACCTTCATTTGGTGAAGGAATATATTTAAAAGTATAAATGGTTTTATCTAAATATGGGCTTCCATAAATTTGAAATTGCTTAGAAGTTCCTCGGCCAGCATTAACATTTGTGCCTTCAAAGAAACAAAGGCTAGGGTAGAGGTTAATACTTTGGTCGTTTGGTAAGTTTGGAGATGGTTTAACAGGCAAATTGTAATTTTTATCATGCGTGTAATTTTGCATATCTATCACTGTAATATCGCATGTTATCTTATCTTTTAACCAACCTTCGCCATTAATCATCTTTGCATATTCACCTATGGTCATACCATGAACAACAGGTATAGGATGCATACCAACAAAGCTTTCATGCTCTCGCTCTAAAATAGGACCATCTATATAACGTCCATTAGGGTTGGGTCTATCAAAAATGAGCATTGGAATATTTGCTTCTGCACAAGCCTCCATTACATAATGTAAACTAGAAATATAGGTGTAAAAACGTGCGCCTACATCCTGAATATCGAAGATTACAATATCTAAATTTGCCAATTGCTCTGGAGAAGGTTTTTTGTTTTTAGCGTAAATCGATACAATTGGAATTCCCGTTTTTGTGTCAACACCATCTTTTAATAGTTCTCCCGCATCTGCTTTGCCTCTAAACCCATGTTCGGGAGCAAAAACTTTAGAGACGGTAATCCCATCGTAATTGTGTAAATAATCAACCAAATGGTAAGTTTTAGTAGCGCTTCCCATCGTTGAGGCATCAATAGCTCGGCGTTCTAAAACGCTCATTATAGACGTTTGATTGGCAACAATTCCAACGCGTTTTCCTTTAAGTAACGGTACATATACACCTATTCGATTTGCCCCAACAATAATACTATCGCTCAATTTAGTGAAGGTTTCACTTTGGTGATTCATCTCATTATTTATAGCAGAATCAGTATTAGTTTTATTCCCACAGGAAATCAAGACTAAAACTAGCATTGTAATTATTGGGAAAACCCTATTTTTGAACATCGATAAACGCATTTTTTAATTTTGAATTACGAGTTTTTTATAGCTAAACGAATTATTGGTAGTAAATCGTATAAAAGTAGTGTTTCGGCGCCAATAATAAAAATTGGTATTGCTGCTATTACTATTGGTATTGTTGTAATGCTTATTGCGATTGCAACTGGTTTGGGGCTGCAGAAAAAGGTGAGAGAAAAAGTTGTAGCCTTTAATGGACATATCACTATAAATGAGTTTAATAGTAATGAGTCTAATGAGTCTATTGTTCCTATTTCTGTTACGCAGAATTTTTATCCTAAATTTAATAACGTAGATGGTGTCAAACATATACAGGCTGTGGCAACAAAATTTGGTATTGTTAGAACTGAAACCGATTTTGAAGGCATAGTATTAAAGGGTGTTGGTGCAGATTATGACTGGACTTATATCCAAGATTTTCTTGTAGAGGGTGAGTTGCCAGTTTATGAAGGTAAACTCAGTAATGATGTAGTCATTTCGAGCTATTTGGCAAACCGTTTAGGATTTAAATTAAATGATACTTTCCAGGTTGTTTTTAAAAAGGAGAGTATCGAAGACATTCCTTTTCAACGACGTTTTAAGATAGTTGGAATTTTTAACTCAGGATTTCAAGACATCGATAAGAATTTTATGATTGGAGACATAAGTCATATTCAACGTATGAATAAGTGGGAATCTAATGAGATTGGAAATTTTGAAGTCTACCTTAACGATTTTACTGAGCTTTCCGAAATTGAACAACAAATTAGAAACCAAACGCCTTCATTTTTAGATACACAGACCATAGAAGAAAAGTTTGACACCACTTTTGAATGGATTAAAATCTTTGACAATAATACCTACGGCATTATAGCTATTATGATTATAGTGGCAGGAATTAATATGATTACGGCTTTGCTTGTGCTTATTTTGGAACGTACGCAAATGATTGGGATTTTAAAGGCCTTAGGTAGTAGTAACTGGAGTATAAGGAAAATGTTTTTATATAATGCTACTTACCTCGTATGTTTAGGATTGTTTTGGGGCAACCTTATAGGTCTTGGTCTCCTCTTTGCTCAACAGAAATTTGGCGTGCTTAAATTTCCAGATCCAGAACAATATTATGTATCTATTATCCCAGTGCATATAGGATTAGATTATATTATTTTATTAAATATAGGCACCTTTATTGCCTGTTTCTTAATGCTATTGATACCGTCAATAATTATCACAAAGATTTCGCCTGTCAAAGCGATTCGATTTGAATAGCTAACTAACTATTTCTTTTTATTTGGGCGTTCCACTTTATCACTTTTTAGAGCTAAAGTGTCAGGCTGTTCGTTATATCTTTTTATTGTTTGAATTTTCACTGCGCTCAATTCCTATAAAAAGGATGCCACTGCCATCCTTAACGCGACTAGCTTAAAACCATATGGGCTTTCGTTTCATTTTTAATCTCATGTTATGAGAACTAAGATTTCCGAAGAAAACCTATTTAAATCTTGAGTTTTGTCTATTTTTGCATCGCAAAATAAAGACAATGGACTACGCAGAAAATATATTAGGTACAATTGGTAATACGCCATTAGTAAAATTAAATAAATTAACATCAGACTTGCCTTGTTTGGTATTGTCAAAATATGAAACATTTAACCCAGGGAACTCGGTTAAAGATCGTATGGCATTAAAAATGATTGAGGATGCCGAAGCCGATGGTCGTTTAAAACCAGGAGGAACAATTATTGAAGGGACTTCAGGAAACACAGGAATGGGTTTAGCCTTGGCAGCCATAGTAAAAGGTTATAAATGTATTTTCGTTATTAGCGATAAGCAATCTAAAGAGAAGATGGATATTCTTAGAGCTGTAGGAGCAGAGGTTGTTGTATGTCCAACAGATGTAGAGCCAGATGATCCAAGAAGTTATTATTCGGTATCAAAACGCTTAGGGGAAGAAACACCTAACTCTTGGTATGTGAACCAATATGATAATCCAAGCAACGCCAAAGCACATTACGAAAGTACTGGTCCAGAGATTTGGAAGCAAACCGATGGAAAAGTGACCCATTTTGTTGTAGGTGTTGGAACAGGAGGAACTATTTCTGGCGTAGGAAAATATCTAAAAGAACAAAATCCAGATGTGAAAGTTTGGGGTGTTGATACCTATGGAAGCGTGTTTAAAAAATACCATGAGACAGGTGTCTTTGATGAGAAAGAAATCTATCCTTATGTGACCGAAGGTATCGGTGAAGATATTTTACCCGAAAATGTAGATTTTTCGATTATCAACGGGTTTACAAAAGTAACCGATAAAGATGCCGCTGTATACACTCAGCTATTAGCTAAAGAAGAAGGTATGTTCTTGGGAAATAGCGCAGGAGCAGCGATTAAAGGTTTATTGCAGTTAAAAGACGAGTTTACTAAAGACGATGTTGTTGTGGTATTATTTCATGATCATGGCAGTCGTTATGTAGGTAAAATGTTTAACAACGAGTGGATGCGTGAGATGGGATATATAGATTAGTCCCTATCTAAATGTCTTTTTTAATCAATTTTTTAAGCAAAGCTATTTGTCCTAAATGGTAATGGGTGTGTTCAATAATACCTGTAATATTGCTATAGTAGTTACCATACTTGGGATCTGTAAAATTTTCCCATAATTGATCTTCGGTTAAAATTTCGATGTGTTTTGCTAAGGCTTCAGCGTTTGTCCAAACACGTTCTAGCATGTTTTGCCATTCACTTTCCGATGTAATTTTTGGATGGTCGTAACTAAACTTGTCTCTAATTTCGAGAGGTTTATTATTAAAAACGTCTAATACACCTGTAACATAATAACTTACATGGAAGGTAAGAGCTAGTATAGTATTGCAGTCAGATATTTCAGTTGTAGCATCTTTATAGCTAACATTGGCTAACTGATCTCTAAGGTTAGATGTCGTCCAATTTCCACCAAAATGAATGGCTCTAAAATGTTTGGCTAGTACTGTACTTAAGTTCATTTTTAGCTTAAAGGTAGTAAAAGTTACTTAACCTTCTTCATTGAAAAAGACCTTGTAATAGTGCATTTTTTTGTCTTCATCGTAACCCCGTTCTAAATACTCTGCTGAAGCATCGGGAGCATCCACATCCAGTTTTATTTGAATGTTGGTGTCGAGCTTGATTTCCGTTTTAATCTTCTGCTTTTGTTTTTTTAGAACTTTTTCAGAAACGTCAAATTGGTTTCTAATAAGCACGTTGTGGTCACTTTCGTATGTTTTTTTATAATCTTCAAAAAGCTGAATAGCGTCTTCTTTTTCAAAAACGTCTTCTTTAAAAGATTCGATATTCACAACTTCATGTTCCTTAAAGAAATCGACCGTTTTAGCCAAGAAATTACTTTGTTCTTGACCGCCAAACTGTGGCTGCATCACATCTTTTGAGAATTCCCGACACATTTCGATATAGTTCTTTGTATGTTGGTTTGAGTCATCGGGATATTTAATGTTTAAAAAGCTCTTAATCCAATACTGCGCATCATAGTTATTATTATCTACACTTAAAACTATTTTGCCTTCGGTGTCTGCTGCATTTAAAATTAAAACCCCTTTATCTACTTTTTTAGTGGCGATTCCTTTTTGGGTAATAATGTCATAACTACCCTGTTCTAAATAGGTTTGAAAGAAATGGGATTTGTTTTCAATTTTAAAAATACCAACAGCATCTGTTTGATAATCTTCGTATTGGATATCATGAAAAAGACAAACTATAACGTCTCCAGTCTTTATTTGAGCAGAATTTGATTGCTCAAACAAATGCATTACAATATGCTTTGAAATGTCTACAAAGTCGGTGTCGTCTTGCAAAATTTGAGAGGCATAGCTGTTAATTTCATTGAGATCTATATTAGCATGATGATTAAATCTATACGACTCAGCAAGGCTTGTGAAAGGACGCAATAAATAAGGTAAGATTAAATCATAACTTATTTCTTCAAAGTCTATAGGTTGCTCAGAAAATGCATTTTGAGTGCTATTAAATTTGTTCCCTACTTTGTGTAAAATACACTTAGAAATTGATGCTTTATTACGTTTGATCATGACAAAAATTTTGAGCCACAATACTACTAAATTTTGTGGTTAATAAATACAAAAACGCCAAAGAAAACTCTTTGGCGCCTTCATAAAGACTGAGGCATCGATTTGGTTGCTTTAAATGCGGTTATTGCTTAATAAATTCTACACGACGGTTTTGGGCTTTTCCTTCGGTTGTACTATTATCTCCTACAGGTTCGCTTTCTCCTTTTCCATCCGATATGAGTCTGCTTTTGTCAATTTTATAAACTTTAACAAGGGCCTGTTTAACAGCCTCTGCACGCGCTTTTGAAAGCGCCATATTGGTGTTGTCACCACCGTCAGAATCTGTATGTCCTACTATTTTTAATTTTATGCTTTCGTCTTGCATTAATACTTGAGATATTTGACGAATAATGCCGTATGATTGGGTTTGAATATTTGATGATCCTGAATCGAACAATATACCATTTGTAGAGATTTTGCCTTCAGAAAGTAATTTGCGCCTTAAGTCGACACCACCTTCCGCAATTTTTAAATTTTGAATAAATATAAATTCTTCGCCATCTTTAAAACCGTAAAGATTAAATTTGAGATAACCAATAGATGCGGGATCATAAATTAATTGGGGAATATCAACATACTTTTTCTCGTTTACCCAAAGTCTAAATCGTTTTTTGTTGACAGCAATAGAAATATGGGGCTTATTGATTACCGCTTTTCTTATATCTGCCGTTAATGTTGCATTAATTTTTTTGTCTGAGGGATCGGTGTTTCGCACTTGAATTCCGAAAGCTCCATATTGTCCAAAAGGGATAGTTACAAGAGCGTTTGTACGACCATCGGAAAACCCATTGTTGTCGTCTAAAACTATATATAGTCGTGCGGTTGAAGATGTTGGGCTGCCAACGCCTTTAGTTAGTATATCAAACTCAATAGTATATTCTTCTGGTAGTTTATCATCAATTAATGGAAGATATTTAATGCCGTAACCAGATTTTAGCTGAAACCAATTTCCTTCAGCCTTATTCGTTTTAACCACTTCACCAGAACCATTTGTATTCCATTTAGATGGGAAATCACCTATGAAATCTTGAGAAAAGTCGTCAAAAAACAAGAGTTTGTCGCCTGGAACGAAATCGTATTTACTCAATATTTCTAGATTGTCTGAAATATTGCTGTTAGCCTCTTCTTCACTATTGTTCGTGTCTTTGGTGTTGCCCGAATCTTCAGTTGACGATGAGTTGTTATCTGAATCTTCAGAAGTGTCAGTTTTGTTGTCTTTTTCCTCTTTCCGTTTTCGCTCTCCTAACAGGAGTTCTTTAGCTGTTTTTATGCTATATTTCAAGGCTTTTTTAGCTCTGTTAATTTGTAATGTAGCTTTCCCTTGTTTAAGCACATTTTGACCATCTAAATCTGATAGAATATCTGGGGCACTGTCACTTAAAATAGAAAGATCTTCCAATGCCTCTTCTAGAACATCAATATCTTCATCATCTAACGGTGTACCTGCGGCTGCATAACCATCACATTTGTATACTTTATCATAAATATCGAAAGACTCCCTAACAAAATTATCAACGCTAGAGATTCCAACACTACTTTTTGGTCTTTTAATTTTTTTGGTTTGCGCATGCGATAGGGGAAGAATAAATAGAAATAAGAAACAGGTAAGAAGGGGTTTTGAATATATTGATTTATATTCCATGAGGTTTATAACGAATTGATTAATAGCGAGTTTAAAGGTAATTAATCATATTCAATTAGCAAAGAACGATGTATAAATAGTTACTTTTTATGTATAGTTGGTTAAGGGATGTTTTAGGCTTCTTATTAAAATTCGTAAACAATTATAGCGTCATTATCACCTTTTGTAATAACTTCCAAAGCATTATCTCTATCTATATTGTTTAATTCTAATTGAGAGTTCGCATACACAGGGAAATTTCCAATTGGTTTGGCTTGACTATCGAAAAGGTAACCTCTCTTTGATTGAAGATCTGTAAGCGTAACATATATTTTATTGTTGATATAGAAAATTTTTGGAGCTGTATAATCTCCAAAATCTAATTCAATGGTTTTGGATTTTATCGTCAGTTTATTATCGTTAAGAACAACAAGGGTTTTGCTCGTTGTCGAGATTTTGTGGTCTGTATTAGCATTGAGATTTTTGTGGCTTACATGTCCAGATTGATTGATCTCTATAAGTTCTCCATTAGTGTTTGAAGTGGTAAATTTATTATTGTAAAGGTAGATTTCATTATCTGAAAAACTGATGTTTTCTTTGGCTGTAATTCTCTTTTTGCCAACACGATCAAGGATCTCAATTTTGTTGCCGTGAGCAAAAACGATATAGTCTTTACTTCCAATTCTGAAATGTTTAGGTTGAGAGGTGATTGTGTTTTCTGAAGACTTATACTTAAATCCTTCAACAATTTTTCCTTTTTTGTCATACATCAAAACAGACTTACCTTGAGTAATCATTAGTCTGTAATTTTTTCTTTTATCGTAATCAAATACAGATACAGGTTGCGTTATGTTGTCGTTAAATTTTAAAGGAAAAGCGCCTACATCTTTGCCGTTTCTATCTAAAACATAGAGTCGTTTTGCAGTATTGAATACCAGTTGTAATCGCCCATTTTTATAAGTGTCTATTTGATTAACGTCTCCAAGAATTGGGCCTTCAAGTTGTTTTTTCCAGAACACTTTTCCTGTATTAGAAATTAGATAGAGGTTGTTCTGTACATCTTGAACCACAATGTCCATTTGATTATTGGTGTGGTTTTTTAATAACTGCGGCTTTGATATTAAGTCCGAATCAATGGAAATATTAAATTCTTCACTTACGCTGTTATAACTAGCTTTTCTTTTTTGAGTTTTAAAAACGGCATTAACATGCGCGAAATTTATGTCGTAAACATATTGTATTGCAGACGTTTTAAAACGAGATATGTCTAAGTTTTTATCGTCAGTAAAATTTGCGTTTAAAATGTTGTTTAGCTCTGAAGAGTCTCCAAAAATTAATAAAGATGCTTCGTCACTAAGGTTTAGTTTTAGGTTTTTGTAAGACGAACTTTCAGATAAAACTAAATTATTTTGATAGGCCGAGATAATTGATTTTAGAACATCAACTTGATCCGAAAAAATAAAGAAGTCGTCAATATTGATATAGTGCGTGATTGATTGAGGTGTTTTTATTAGTGGAGAAACATAATTTAAGAACATGTCAGAACTGTTCAGTTGAAATAAATTGATTCCTCTATAGGTTTCAGTCGTGACTGTAGAATTCAAATTGTCTAGAGTAGAGATTGCATCAATCGATCTTAAAATGATGGCACTGGTCTCATTATCATGATGTACAGATCCAATTTCAACAATGTTCTGATATACGTCTGCATAGTCTTGTATAGAATCTTGAAATTTGTGTGCTATTAAATTTTCTTTGAAAACATCATAGTTATCAAAAGTGATACTTGAGAATCCAGAAATGTTTACTGGTAAAATACGTGCGATTTGATTTTCTTGAGGAATCGTATTCCTGAAAATGTTTATTAGGCTCTCAGTAGAATCTGACGCTTTTGTAATGCCGTTCAATAGAATTTCATTTTGAGAAATGTCACTATCTATGAGTGTATAATTCGAAAACTGTAAATCGTTTGTTACAGCGTTATTAAATATGGTAGGTTGCAACTGGTCTGTCTGGTGATTAAAAAAAATGGAAACCATTTTTTTGGAATCGGAGGTTTTAAAAATTGTTTCTAATTCGGCATTGACCTGCTTCTTAGGTTTAGCATTTTTAGTTGTTTCCAGAACATTTGAAACAAAAAGCACACTATCTATAATGGTGCTATAAAAACGTTTACCATTAAAATTTAATTGTCTAACCTTTGAGCTTGTGTCATAAAATGTTGAGTCGATTTGGAGATTTGGGATAGAATCGAGAGTAATGCCGTTTTTTGATAAAGGCGCTATAAAGCTAATTTCCAAACTGTCATTTTTGTCCTTGGATAAGGCAATTAAGCTATTGGTGTTATCTACATTATATATAGGTATAAGTTGAGCGTCAAAATTTTTGATGCTGGTATAGCTCTTCACTGCTTGTATTAAGGTGTTGTTTTTTAATCCATTTTCTAAACCTTCCGAAGAATTAATCTTTATAATGATTTGCGAATTTTCGGGAACAAGGGATAATAAACTTGTAGATTTTGACTTAGAATTTTTGCAGTTATATAATATGGTACAGCAAAAAAAGATGAACCAGACTTTTTTCATGTAATAGATTTTTACAAATATAAAAAGTTACAGGTCTAATTTAAGTTGTTCTGGTAATAATCTAAAAGATTTTCTATGGTACTTCGTTATACCATATTTTTTTATTGCAGCGCGATGTTCTTTTGTTGGATAGCCTTTGTTTTGTTTCCAATTATACATTGGGAATTCTTTATGTATGCATTCCATATATTCATCTCTATATGTTTTAGCTAATACCGAAGCGGCTGCAATTGATAAGAACTTACTATCGCCTTTAACGATGGTCTCATGTTTAATAGAGCCATATGGTTTAAATCTATTACCATCTACAATAATAAACTCAGGAGTTGTGTTTAGTTGCTCAATAGATTTATGCATGGCAAGTATGGAGGCATTCAATATATTGATGTCGTCAATAGTATTTGGGAAAATATGAGCATAGGCATGTGTAACGGCGTCACTTTCAATAATTGGTTTGAGAATATTTCTATTCTTTTCTGAAAGTTGTTTGGAGTCATTCAATATATCGTTGTTGTAGGTTGGTGGCAAGATTACTGCAGCAGCAGTGACTGGCCCAGCCAAACAACCCCTTCCAGCTTCGTCGGTGCCACATTCTAAATTCAAATTGGAAAAAGATGATTTAAGTCTCAAAATGTTAAAGTTTGGACAAAGTTAAAATTTTAACGCAACCTAATTCATGTTTATGTATCTAATTACTAGTAATAACAAGGTTTTAGAAGCTAAAAATGGATTAAAGCTATTTAATTACTTGTTAACATTTTTTTAGTATAAATACTTGTTTATTTAATATATTATTAAGATGTTTGCGCTAGACTAACTCAAATAATTGTTTTATGAAATTAAAGTTAACATGGTTAATGACGCTATTTATGGCGTTTGTGATGCAACTCTCTTTCGCGCAAGAGAAAACGGTCACAGGAACAGTTACATCGGCTGTAGACGGATTTCCGTTGCCTGGTGTAAGTGTAATAGTAAAAGGAACTGCACGTGGAGTTCAAACAGATTTTGATGGTAATTATTCTATCAAAGCGAGTGCAAATGAAACTTTAGTTTTTACGTATGTAGGAACTAAAACTGTTGAAGAAGTTGTTGGAAGTAGATCTTCTATCAATGTTTCAATGCAGGAAGATGCAGCTGTTTTGGACGAAGTAGTAGTTACAGGGTATAGAACCCAAAGTAAAGCGACGTCAAGTGTTTCTCAAGTAAGAGTGACAGCTGAAACTATTGAAAACAGACCGAATGCGAGTTTTGTTCAAACATTATCTGGTCAAGCTCCAGGTTTGAATATTACAACTAGTTCTGGTCAGCCAGGTGGTAATTCATTAGTTCAACTTCGTGGTGTTGCATCTATTAATGGTAACACTGAACCATTATTTATTATAGATGGTGCTCCTGTTGATGAAGACAACTTTAGATCTCTTAACCCACAGGATATTGCGTCTATCGACATCTTAAAGGATGCTGGTGCAACTGCAATTTATGGTAACAGAGGTGCAAATGGTGTTATCATCATTAAAACACGTCAAGGTAATTTTGGAGAAGGACTTAAAGTAAACTACAATGGATATGTAGCTTACAGTACACTTCAGGATAATGATTACAATATCATGGATGCTCAAGATTTACTTCGTTATGAAAGATTGAGAGGAAATGGTGCTGGTGCTGGTAACAGTACAGGTGTATTTAACCCTGGTGCTGGTTCACCTTTAACAGATGCTCAAATTGAAGCGGCTCCTAATTTCGACTGGACAGATTTCTTTTTCCGTACAGGTGTAACACAGAGTCATACTTTATCATTAACAAGTGGTAGTGATAATGCATCTCAATTTACTTCTTTTGGTTTTCAAGATACTGAAGGGGTATTACAGGATTCAGATTTAAAACGTTTCAACTTAAGAACAAACGTTACTGGAAAATCTAGTAATGACAAATTTAGATATGGCGCTAACTTGAGTATTAACTACTCTAAGTCAAATGAGCCAAATAGTATTGGTAGTGGAGCGATTAACAGAAACTATGTACTAGGTGCATACCAATCTGTTCCTTACATCTCTACTGCAGATTACTCTAATGGTGCAGATTTATTATCACCATTATCATTTACAAACACACCTTTATTCTTATATGATAGATTATTAACTTATACTCGTTTCGAGGAAGAGGTTAAGGCTATTGGTAGTGTTAATTTTAGTTATGATATTACAGACTGGTTAACTGCTGGGGTTGTATTATCTGGTGATTATCAAAGTGAGTTCTTAACTCGTGCTGAAGGACCAGAATCGTTTAACGCGATTTTATTCGGTGGAGCTGAAAACCCAACTTCTGGTTTCCAAGATCAACAATCAACAAGACAGTTTGCTTACAACCAAGTAACATCTTTAAACTTTAACAAAACCTTTGCTGATAAGCATACGGTTGACGTTGGATTATATACTGAGTACTTTAAGGCTCACTTCAGAACTTTCGGATATAGACAAAATGGTTTAGATCCTAAAACGTTCTTCCCTGGAGATGGTAGTGGATTTATTACTCCTGCAAATGGTTTATTCGGAGATTTTGCTAATGCAAACATCTTAAACGCAGGTTTATTCTCTTACTTCGCTTCTTTAGATTATGATTACGATACAAAGTATGGTTTCTCTGCGACTGTTCGTCGTGATGCATCTTACCGTTTTGCTGGTTCTAATAGATGGGCAACTTTCTATTCTGTTTCTGGTCGTTGGAATATTTCTAACGAATCATTTATGGATGATTCAGCAATTGACAACTTAAAGTTAAGAGCATCTTACGGTACAGCGGGTAACCAAGATATCGTTGGATTAGGATACTTTGGAGGTCCAGATTTAACTGAAGATTTCTTCGGAACAGGTCCTGGATACGGAAATGCTAACTCAATTGGTTTAGCTCAGTTAGGTAACCGTTCATTAGAATGGGAAACTGTTACACAAACAAACATCGGTATTGATTTCGGTGTATGGAACAGTAGATTACGTGGTGCTGTAGATGTATATGAAAAAGAAACTTCGGATCTTTTCCAAAGTACACCTTTATCAGCTACAACTGGTGTAACTCAACAAAATGCAAATACAGGTTTATTATATAACAGAGGTATTGACTTTACTGTTGACTATGATGTATTTAAACCAAAAACTGAAGGTGGTTTCGGAATGTCTGTTGGAATCGTAGGTAACTACAATCAAACAGAATTACAAGATATTCCAAATACTGAAGGTGAAATAATCGGTTTAGGTCGTAATGGAGGTATCTTATTTGAAATCTTTTCTTTACGATATGCAGGTGTTAACCCAGCAAATGGTAACTTACTTTACTTAACTGCTAATGGTGATGTTACTGAAAGTCCTGATGCCGATACTGACCGTGTATGGTTAGATAAAAACTTAACTCCTGAGTGGAATGGTAGTTTCAAAGTTAATTTTGATTACAAAAACTTCTTCTTACAAACTCAGTTTAACTATGTTCTTGGTGTAGATCGTTTTGACAATGATTACGCTGGATTTATTAACGCAGATAACGTTGGACAGTTTAACTTCTCTAGAGATATCTTAAGAGAGTGGACTCAGCCAGGTGATATCACTGATATTCCTTCTCCAACTGCAACAAACAGAAACTCTTTTGGATCTGACCGTTTCTTAAGAAGCGCTGACTACTTAAGATTACGTTTTGCAAGTTTTGGATACAATGTTCCTGCTAAATTTTTAGAGAACACAGGTATCTCTAATGCAAGAGTATATGTAAACGGAGAAAACTTAATCACATGGTCTGAATGGAGAGGTTTTGATGCTGAATCTAACGGTGGACAAAGATCATATCCAACTCCAAGAACAATCTCTGTAGGATTTGAATTAGGATTTTAAAAAAAAACACACATGAAAAAATTTAGTAAAATATTATTTGTCGGACTCTTAACTATAGTTATGGGTTGTAACGACGCAATTGATATCAGACAACCAGGTAGACTTGATGCACAAAATGCATTCCGTTCGGTTGATGATTTACAGCAAGGTTTACTTTCTGTATATAACCAGTGGGATTTAACTCCTGAGATCGCTTTCGCTTCTAACTTTACTGATGAGTTATCTGTCGGATTTGATAGTGGTGGACAAGGTTTTGCATTATATGACTTTGTATTAAACGCAGGAAGTGTTGCGGCTTCAAATTTTTGGGTACGTAACTATAGAGTAAATAACAGAGCAACGCTTCTTATTGAAGCTGCTGCTAATATTACTCCTGAAGCTGATGAACAAGATCAGTACAATAACATTTTAGCTCAAGTATATGCAATTAGAGCATATGCTAACTTAGAGTTATTAACTTACTTTAGTCCAGACCCTACAGATGACACAACTTTAGCTGCTCCTGTGGTTGATTTTGTAGCACCTTTAGATTACCAGCCATTAAGAAATACAACTGGTGAGATGTGGGATTATGTTAATGCTGATTTAAATACGGCATTAAGTTTAAGTAATGTACAGTCTAATGCAACATTTATTTCTACTGATGCTATTAACGCAATGAGAGCGAGAGCAGCATTAACTAGAAAAGATTATGGTACTGCTCAAACATTATCTAGTCAATTATTATCTGCTTACCCATTGGCTAATCAAGCGCAATACCAAGCAATGTTCTTAGATAATGATAATACTGAGATTATTTTCAAATTAGAAAGAGTTGTAAACGGTCCTTATGATGGACAAGGAACTACTGGTTCTGTTACAGCTGGAGGATGGGCTGGTGCTCGTTTTGCATTCGTTGATGCAACTTTAGCAGGTTCTCCTTATTTTGAAATGGACAGAGGTTTATTTAATTTAATTGATACTGACGATGTGAGATTTGATGTGAATATCGCTCCTACATCTGTAATCAATCCAGATTATGCTACAGATCCAGATCCAGTAAATACTGATATCTTAGTGATTCAAAAGTACCCAGGTTCTGAAGGTAGACCATTAATGAATGATTTAAAAGTATTTAGATCTTCTGAAATGTTATTAATCCTTGCTGAATCTAGAGTTGCAATTAGTAACGATTTAACTGGTGCGGCTACATTGATTAAGCAAATTAGAGATGCAAGATTAGGTTCTGCGCAACCATTACCATCTTATGCTTCTGCTCAAGAAGCTTACGCGGCTATCTTAGATGAAAGAAGAGTAGAGCTTTGTTTTGAAGGATTCCGTTACAAAGATTTAAAGCGTATTGGAGTTGCTGCTAACAGAGGAATTGATAGAGATCAGACTGATTGTACGACACAAAGTGGTGCTTGTACATTAGCTGCTTCTGATTTTAGATTTACTTTACCTATTCCAATTATCGAGATTAACGCTAATGCTGGAATTGGATCGCAACAAAATCCTGGTTACTAATCAAAAATTCTTATAATTATGAAAAATAATATATTAAAATTAACCCTTGCTTTATTAGTTGCGTTTTCGTACACTAGTTGTGAGGAAGACCTTATAATCTATGATGCAGATGGAGGTCAAACAGGACTGTCTTTTGCAAGAGCTTCTCAAACTGTTGAGTTCTGTGCTGGAAGTGGTACTGTAACTGTTGAGTCTACGACTAGGTCTAGCTCAGATAGAACGATTTCAATCAATGTAAATTCTGAGTTAACAACAGCTATGGCGGCAGAATATACTGTTGCAAACTCTGTAACAATTCCGGCAGGTGAGTTTGTTGGGACGACTGTTGTAGATGTTAACTTTGCGGCTATCCCAGAAGGATCGTCTAGAGTGTTAGCCTTAGATGTAGTTGCTGCAGATGGAAGTGTTATTAATACTAGAGGAACAACTCAATTGTCATTCTCGAGTGCATGTACATTAAACGAAGTTAAATTTGACTTTATCTTCGATAACTATCCTGAAGAAACTGCTTGGCAATTATTTGATGCTGATTCTGGTGACTTTATCGATGGAGATACTGGATTTGGAAACTATGATGATTTAGAGACATTCTCTGTAACATTATGTATTCCTGATGGAAACTATGATTTCGTAGTTTTCGATCAGTTCCAAGATGGTATCTGCTGTGCATATGGTAACGGGTCTATCAATGGTAACCTTATAGCTTGTGATGGAAACACTGCGCTATTTGATCAAATTGATGCTTTCGGAGCTAATATTGTTAGATCTTTCTCAGTAGGAAACTAATCATATATTACATATAGATATAAAAAGCGACCAAATTGGTCGCTTTTTTATTTTTTTTATGATTTCCTTATTCTAGAATTATTAATTTGCGCCTTAATTGAATTTTAATAATATGCTTAGATCATATATTGTTTATGTCTTTATCTTCTTTTCTATAAGCACATTTTATGCCCAAACTTTGGAGCCTAATAAGAATGTAAAAGCTAACAAAAAAATCTTGCAACCAAATACTTTAAATGATAGTGTAAGAACCAGAGGTAAAACCAATAAGGTAAATAGTAGTGTTGCTAAAATTGAGCAGTATAAAATGTATGACCTTGATGGTAATATTGAATTAGTTGATACATCATTAACCATACAAAAGGAATATAAATTTAATTACTTACGAAAAGACAATTTTGGATTGATAGCATTTGCTAATCTAGGACAAACGTATAATCAGCTTACAAGGGATTTTAAAGGGCATAGATTACTTCCAGAGTTTGGGGCTCGGGCAAGGCACTTTAATTATATGGAAGTTGAAGACATTAGATATTATGAAGTACCGACACCTCTAACCGAATTATTTTTTAAAACTGCGTTTAAACAGGGGCAACTCCTTGATGCTTTTTTTACGGTGAATACATCAAGAGAGTTTAACTTTTCAATTGCATATAAAGGTCTTAGATCTCTTGGAAACTACCAACACACCCTTACTAGCACTGGTAATTTAAGATTTACCACGAATTTTAAAACTAAAAATGGTAAATATGCTGCAAAGGCTCACATCACGACTCAAGATTTGATGAATGAAGAAAACGGAGGATTAAGAACTGAGGATTTACCTAATTTCGAATCTGGTAATCCGGATTTCATCGATAGGGCAGTTTTCGACCCTAATTTTGAAAATGCCGAAAATATTTTAGTTGGAAAGAGATTCTATTTGAATCATCAGTATAATCTGATAAGAGCTAAAGATTCTTTAGGTAGCACATTAGCGATAAAGAATATAATAAATTTTGAAGATAAATATTTTCAATATGACCAAACAACTAGTAGCGTCAACTTTTTTGGCGACTCCTTTAATCAGAGTAATATCAAAGATAGAGCAACATTAGAGAACTTTCACACTGAGTTGGCAGTAAATTATATTCAACCTGTTCTTGGTAATATTGATTTTGGTATTGGCTATAACGATATTAATTATGGCTACGATAAGGTGACTATTCTGAATAATGAACAAATTCCCAATAGAATAAAAGATCAAATTGTTAATCTAAACGGAAGCTATTCTAATCAGTTTGGTAACGTCCTATTGAACTTTGACTTTGGTTTTAATGTGATTGGCGACTTTGAGGGCAGTTATTTTTTAGGTCAATTACAATATAATTTGAATAAAGACATAAAGCTCGAAGGAGTGGTTGGAAGAAATTCTAATGCTCCAAATTATAATCTTTTACTTAATCAAAGCGATTATATCAATTATAATTGGAATAATATTAACACCTTTAGTAATCAAATAAATAACAATATTTCAGTTAAAGTTGTTTCTGATAAGTTTTTCAATGTTTCTGCACAGTTTACTACAATTGATAATTTATCTTTCTTTTCAACAGAAGGAGAATCTAATGTAATTAAACCTAAACAATTAGACCAATCCATTAATTTATATAAAATTAGACTTGATAAAGAATTTAGATATGGCAAATTTGCATTAGACAACTCTATATTATATCAAAATGTGAAAGATGACAGTAAGTCGCTTAACTTGCCAGAACTTGTTGTTAGAAATAGTTTATATTATTCAAATCACTTTTTTAAGAAAAATGCATTATTTCTTCAGACAGGAATAACCTTTAATTATTTTACGGATTACTACATGGATGGTTATGACCCTCTATTGTCAGAATTTTATACTCAAACCCAAAGTAAGATCGGTGGATTTCCAAGACTAGATTTCTTTCTTAATGCTAAAATAAGGCAAACTAGGTTCTTTTTTAAGTTAGAACATTTCAATGCTTCCTTTACAGGTTACGACTATTTTTCTGCACCAAACAATCCTTATCGTGATTTTAATGTTCGATTTGGACTGGTTTGGGATTTCTTTTTATAAAAAAAAAAAGGTTTGTAAAGCGTTCATTATAAGGGGTTGTGGGGTTTGAAAAAAAATAGTTTAAAAAAAGCTTGAAAAAGTTTTGGTGGAAAGAAAAAAGGGGTTGTATATTTGCACCCGCTAACGAGATAAGTTAGTAAAGTTCTGGGGTAATATTTTGGTTAAATAGGGAGTTAGAAAAAATAATTCAAAAAAAAATCAAATAGTTATTGTGGGAATAAAAAAAGGGTTTTATATTTGCACCCGCTTAGGTAATAAAGTGCTTAAGAAAAGATAATAAAAAAGTTCATTAACATATTGAATTGACAGCGTAAGGAAGTTATTGGAAACGATAATTTTCGAACAAAAGAATAG